>JAFLTV010000049.1 GCA_022509105.1 Muribaculaceae bacterium
AGCTCGTTGGGCTCATAACCCAAAGGTCGCAGGTTCGAGTCCTGCCCCCGCCACTTTGAAGGCGCATCTCGGAGGATGCGTCTTTTTTATTTTCAACAAAAGCCACGAGACCTTGAAATGAAAATAGTTTACGAAGATAATCATATAATTATTGTAAATAAAGCCGCCGGAGAGATTGTGCAAGGAGATAAAACCGGCGACACTCCTCTTTCGGAAATGATAAAAACCTATCTTAAGGAGAAATACAACAAACCCGGCAATGTGTTTTGCGGCGTCGTGCATAGAATCGACCGTCCCGTAGGAGGTCTTGTGATTTTTGCCAAAACTTCCAAAGCCCTCGAACGCCTGAACAAAATGCTGAGAGATGGCGATATTCATAAAACTTATTGGGCCATAGTGAAAGGGGCTCCCAAACCGGAGGAGGCAAGACTCAGAGATTGGCTCAAAAGTGACGGTAGGCTCAACAAAACCTTTATTTCCGACGAGAAAGACCCGGAAGCGAAAGAATCTATATTGGAATATAAAACAATAGCGCGCGGCGACAATTATTCAGTTCTGGAAGTCAACCTTCTAACGGGGAGGAAGCATCAGATAAGAGCCCAGCTTTCCAATATCGGGCATCCTATAAAAGGAGACCTTAAATATGGATCAAAAAGAAGCAATCCCGACGGAGGAATATCTTTGCTGGCAAAAAAAATATCTTTTACACATCCTGTGTCGAAACAACCTATAGAAATCGAGGCCCCTCTTCCTGAAGAGTTCAAAAAATTTCTTTAACCATCTTTTGCCCTCAGGAGATTATAGAGACAATTAAAGGGTGACGTGTTTCTTTACGATTTGCTTTCCGCGGTCGATACTGAAAACGCAGGCGATTATTGCAAAAAAGAGAGCCACCCACAGACAAACAGTGACCGACTGTTTGACAGATATTATAAGAGCAAAAACAATACTGACCATAGTGGAGCCGAAAGTCTGACCCGTGAGTCGCGCCGTGCTTTGCATGCCTCCGGCAGCACCCGTGCGCTCTATGGGTGTAGCCATCACCATAACAATATTGTTTGGGGTCTGAAAGAATCCAAAACCTATACCGCAAATAGCCATTCTCCAGACTATATCCCATTCCCGGGCATTTATGGGAATAAAGACCAGGAAAAGAAGTCCCGTCATGAATATCACCATTCCGAAAGCGGCTGTGAAAGCAGCGTTATGCTTTTCAATCCATCTCGCCGCAAACGGAGAGACTATCATTGTGGCCAACGGCCAGGGAGTCATCACTAAGCCTGTCTTTAATTCCGAAAGCTTCAACGCTGAAAGAAAAAGAAACGGCAATGCAATCATCGTGAGGTTTAAGGCTATAAAAGAACAGGTGGAAGTCAGTATGCTGGTGGAATAGAGCCGAATCCTGAAAAGATCCACAGGAAACATAGGTCTCCGGCTTTTCGATTCTTTCCTGACATAGATCCAGCCTATAAGCAATGCCAATACAAGCAAGACGAGACAAAGAGGGAAAGCTCCCTTGTCGGCGATATTTCCCAAAGAATAGAACAACAAACCGAAGAAAACCACATTTAAAAAGCTTCCCTTCCAGTCTAATTCCGGGTTTTCAGGCACTGAAGGATTTTCCGGCAAAGTCTTGATGCCGATAAAGAAAGCTATGATTCCGAAGGGGATATTGATAAGGAAGAGCCAGTGCCATGATGCTATAGACATAATCCAACCGGCAAGACTGGGTCCGGCAGCTGTGGCTATTGAAATGAACATGGCATTCAATGCAAGGCCTCTGCCAAGGATGGAACGGGGATATATAACCCTTGTCAGGGCAACATTGACGCTCATGACTCCTGCTGCCCCTAATGCCTGAAGACCACGAGAAACGAGAAGCATCATAAAACTTTGGGAGGAGGCACAAAGCGCCGAACCCACGGTGAATACCACAAGGCCTATTATGAAGTTCCTCTTATAACTAAATTGGTCGCCTATCGAAGACAACGGCAACAGGAGCATCACTATAATCAACTGGTAGATAGTGATCAACCATACAGAAGCCGATTCTGAAACATGGAATTCCTCACCTATCACAGGGAGTGCGACATTAACCAGAGAAACGTCGAGCACGGTCATCACCAATAAGATGATGATAGATATGATGGCTACATATTTACGTATGTCAAGTTTCTCGGCCGACATTATAATGAGGATAGAATCATCCTGCAATTCATGCCATTATTTTGTTATGACAGTTTTCTTACCGTTATGAATGAAAACTCCGGGTCTGAGAGGTGAATCGAATCTATTGCCGTTTAAGTCATACCATCCGGCATCTTTATATTCTTTATCGTCGAATATGTTTTCAATCCCGGCCCCGGTGCCAAAACTGCAGATTGTCTTCAAAGCCGGAGTGGCCTTTCCGTTCTCGCTGTTGAATAAAGGCGCGTTATACCAATTGGAGAGACCGCCGCCAAAAGCGTTGTATTCAAGCCACCACCAGAAAAGACCGTCAACATTTTGATGTGCAAGAAGAGTATCTACCAATTCATGCGCAAATGCATCCTGACCGGCTTCCGAATATTCGTAATCAACTTTTTGGGTCGTTCCGGGCACTTCCCATTTGTAAGGGAAACCGGTCTCTACAATCATTATCGGTTTTTCCGGATAGCGGCCCTCCAAAGTGGCAAGCGCTGAATTCAACACCGACATATTTCCATGGAAATAAGGATAATAGCTGAGTCCGATTATATCATAATCCACATTCAGACTCTTCATTTTGTCATAAAAATTAGTCAATACATTAACCTGTGCCACTCTTTCCGTGTGGATTATAATTTTAGCATCCGGACATTCCTCCCTACATGCCTCTATGGCACTGTTTAAAAGAAGTCCGAATCTTTCCCAGGAAGCATTGCTGCTGTTTGTGTAGACATGATTTCCTGGAATATCCTGGCCATAAGGGCCCCAAAGCATGCCATAGCTGATCTCATTTCCCGGCTGTATGAATGACGGCACAATGCCGTTTTCGGCCAATGTCTGCAGCGTGGCTTTCGTGTAATCGTAAATTGTCTGTATCAACTGTTCGTCGCTTTGGCCTTCCCATGCTTTCGGAATCCATTGTGCAGCCGGATCGGCCCATGTGTCGGAATAATGGAAGTCGAGCATCACTTCAAATCCGTTTTCTATGATTTCCTGACATAGAGGAATTATATAGGGAAGACTCTGGCAGGCGTTTGGATCGTAATCGCCGGGATGATCTGCGGCAAATTGTTCAGGATCAACAAACAATCTGACCCTCATTGCATTCATACCCAATTCATGAAGATAAGGCAAAAGATCGATTTTGTTGCCGTTTTCATCTTTATATTGGGAGCCGGCTTTTTGATACTCAGGATATAAAGAGATATCGCCACCCACATATCTTACGTCTGCCGCTTTTACCGTGACGCTGAAAAGCAAACTTGCTGCAAGCGCAAAAGACAGAGATTTTAATTTCATAGTTTTTATGATTAGAGAGATTTCAGTTTTATAAGGATTTCAATTTTTTTATTCTACCGAGTGGATCGTCGCTTTTAAAGACGTAGCTTCCTGCCACCAAGATATCCGCACCGGCCTCTGCCAGCCGTCTACCTGTGTCTTCGTTCACACCTCCGTCTGCCTCTATCAGGGCTTTTGAGCCTTTCGAGTCAATCAGAGCTTTCAGCTCTCTGACTTTTTTAAGAGTATTTTCTATAAATTTCTGACCTCCGAAACCGGGATTCACCGACATCAAGAGAACGAGATCGAGTTTCGTTATTATATCTTCGAGCATGAAAACGGGAGTGGCCGGATTTAAAGTCACGCCTGCTTTCATTCCGCTCTCTTTTATTTTTTCGACAGTGTAGTCCAGATGAAGGCAAGCTTCCTGATGCACATTCATAAGATAAGCGCCAACGCTCTTTACCCGTGAGATCCATTTTTCGGGCTGCACAACCATCATGTGGACCTCCATAGGTTTTTTACATATTCCTGCCACAGCCTCAATCTCCGGAAATCCGAAGGAAATATTGGGAACGAAAACACCGTCCATAACGTCTAAATGCAGAAAATCCGCATCCGATTCGTTGAGCTTCTCAATATCCGGGGTGAGGTTGGCAAAATTTGCCGCTAACAAGGAAGGGGAAACTTTCATTTTTTCTTTGGTTTTAAAAGATTCCAGGCTATAAACAAAACGCATAGACCGGCAATGGCATATCCCACCCATGTGAGATAATCGTTGTATTCTTCAACTTTTACAAACAGTTGGTCGGGCGCAACAAAGGTTGAGAGCCAATAGCCCAAAGCACCTAAAACGGAATTCCATACCAAGGCACCAAGAAACGTGAAAATTGCAAACTGCACCACATTCATGCGTGCTATGCCGGCCGGAATGGAGATCAACTGGCGTATGGCCGGGATCAATCTTCCAACAAATGTGGATATGGCTCCATGTTTGTCAAAATAAGCCTCGGCCTTTTCCACTTTTTCTCTGTTTATCAATAATGTGTGGGCTATCTTAGTGTCTGAGAAGGCGTAGACCACCGGTCGGCCTATCCAGAGGGCGAGATAATAATTTATGAAGGCTCCAACCAATGCGCCCACAGTGGCCACGATGACTACTCCGAAAATATTCATGTTTTCGCCGACGCCGGCATTAGTACATGCAAGATAGGCTGCCGGAGGCACAACCACTTCCGAAGGGAAAGGAATGAATGAGCTTTCTATAACCATGAAGACAAACACGAATATATAGCTTGCATTCTCTACAAACCATTGAAAAAACTGACTCGCATCAAATAACGCTAACGGTATCAGATCTATCATTTCTTCTGTTTTTATATATTTGTCCCGATAGGTTTCTGCACTTCAAATCACACTTCAAAGGTAAATTATTCGGATAATATATGCAAATAACTTTAATCCGGCACACATTCTGCGGGAGGGTCCCGTTGAGATTTGCTTCTTTATTATTTGAATGAACATTCATAAATTTCCAATTCCTGATTTCAACAACTAATTTACCTCTGACCTTCAGTCAATTAAAGTTTCATTAACAATTTTTAGTTTCATTTTCCCCTCTCTTTTCCTTAACTTTGCGACAGCTAAAAAACAACGAAATTATGCAAAGCACATTAGTAATTCTCAAACCGTCTTGCGTGCAACGTAACCTCATAGGTGAAGTTATTTCCCGAATTGAAAAACGCGGAATAATCATATCCGCGATGAAAATGATGCAGCTTGACGAAAAGATATTGCGTGAACACTATGCTCACCTTGTTGACAAACCCTTTTTCCCCTCTTTGGCACAATCTATGATGGCTTCTCCCGTTATTTGTATGGTGCTCAAGGGTGTTGACATCGTTGAGGTTTTCCGCAAAATGACAGGAGTTACAAATGGGCGTAAAGCCGAGCCGGGAACTCTTCGCGGCGATTTCTGCATGAGCGGACAGGCAAATATCATTCATGCCTCCGACTCTCCTGAAAATGCTGAAATCGAAATCAACCGTTTCTTCCGTCCCGAAGAGATATTCGACTATACTCCGGCCACTCTCCAATATATTTACGGAGACGGCGAAAATTAATTAGAATGCCTTTCAAAGGCTAATTTATTTTTAGACAAATGAAATTCAAAACTTTAATACTCTGCTCCTCCCTCGCAATAATATTTCCGATAGCTGCACAAAAAATAGTTTCGAAATCGCAGCATTCCCAGGCTCATAAAGAGCTTTTAGCAAAACAACAGAAATCTACAGACAAGATAAAACTTGTGGAACAATCCTCTTATATCGATTTCATCGACGATATTGAGCCGGAAATTGATATCTTCACAGAGGGATGGAATAGCAAGTCGGTAAATCCTTTCAAGGAATCAGACGTGCCTGAATCACAGGTAATCGACGTAAGAGGCTATTATATGCCGGTGCCGGGACCGGTGACTTCCAATTATGGCTATCGTCCTAAATTCGGACGTTTCCATAAGGGAGTCGACCTACATCTCAAAATGAACGACACTGTCCGCGCTGCATTCGACGGTAAGATTCGTCTCGTGAACAATGAACCGAAGGGATACGGTAACTATGTTATCATTCGCCATCCCAACGGACTTGAAACAGTTTACGGTCACCTTAACAAGCATCTTGTGAAAGCAAACCAGACTGTGAAAGCCGGAGATCCTATCGGGCTTGGTGGCAGCACCGGAAGAAGCACCGGACCTCACCTTCATTTCGAAACACGCTTTATGGGTTATGCAATTAACCCGGCTGCAATTTTCGACTTTGCTAACCACACCACTCATACAGACACTTACACTTTCTCGAAAAAAACCTACCAACAGCCTCGAAATTTCGCGCCTAACTCGCAAGTGGCAAGAAAATAATTTCTTTTCTTATGAATATAAGTATAGCCGGCACAGGATATGTGGGTCTCTCTATAGCCACTCTTCTGGCTCAGCATAACCACGTGGTAGCAGTTGACGTTATCCCTGAAAAAGTGGAACTGCTCAACAATCGCATATCTCCGATTCAAGACGACTATATTGAAAAATATCTCGCGGAAAAGAAACTTGACCTAACGGCAACTCTTGACGGCGAAGAGGCCTACCGGAATGCTCAGTTTGTAGTCATAGCGGCTCCCACCAACTATGATCCGGTTAAAAACTATTTCGACACTTCCCATGTGGAGGAAGTCATCGACCTTGTGGTTAAAGTTAATCCGGAGGCTGTGATGGTTATAAAATCAACTGTCCCTGTAGGTTTCGGCAGAGCAATGTATTTAAAATACTATCGCCGCGGCCTTAAACGCCTCAATCTTCTTTTCTCTCCTGAATTCCTGAGAGAGAGTAAAGCTCTTTACGATAACCTTTATCCTTCACGTATCATCGTCGGGGTCCCGAAACTCATTGAAAAGGAGGAATTCTCCGAGGAAAATAAAGCGATAAAAGAGATTGCAGACATCCCTTTCCTTACCGAAGCGGCCCACACATTCGCCGACTTGCTCAAACAGGGCGCCCTGAAAACGGATATTCCTACTCTTTTCATGGGTTTAAAGGAGGCTGAAGCAGTAAAACTATTTGCAAACACCTATCTTGCGCTACGCGTCAGCTACTTCAATGAACTGGATACTTACGCGGAAGTAAAGGGGCTGAATTCAAAGGCTATTATCGAAGGCATCGGAATGGATCCCCGTATCGGCACTCACTATAACAATCCCTCTTTTGGTTATGGTGGGTATTGTCTGCCGAAAGACACCAAGCAACTTCTTGCAAATTATGCCGATGTGCCGCAAAATATGATGACGGCAATCGTCGAGAGCAACCGCACACGCAAAGATTTCATAGCCGACCAGGTGCTCCGCATGGCCGGATGGTATGACTATTCCGGGAATTCCAATTTTAACGGCGATCCTCTCACCATTCGAGGTTACAGAGATTCTGAAAACAACTCGCAAGGGATCCCGGTGATAGGAGTCTATCGCCTGACCATGAAATCCAACTCCGACAATTTCAGACAAAGCTCTATCCAGGGAGTTATGAAACGTATCAAGGCGAAGGGTGCTACAGTGATTATTTATGAACCCACTCTTGAAGACGGCTCCACTTTCTTTGGCAGCCGCGTCGTTAATAATCTTGAGGAGTTCAAACGGCTTTCAAACGCCATAATCGCCAATCGAACAAGTGAAGACCTTGCTGATGTGGCCGACAGGGTTTACACCCGTGATATTTTCGCGAGAGACTGATTTCGCCTTTTAATCTTTTCCACTTCTATGAAATCTGAAGAATATGTAATAGCAAACCTTCCTATGATTGTGGAAGGCGACAGACTGTGTGAAGCTGTCAGTCATGTGGCGGGATTTCAACCGTTCAAAAGTCAATCCGGCAGGGAGGCGATCTGCAGAATCATAGAAGATAAGGCAAAGGGAAATGCCGCGGAAATGAAGTCTGACTATTCCCTGATACCGGGGATAGATAAGGTGATATATGTAGATGAGAATGAGCTTGCTGCAAGTTGCTTCGGTTCTACTGAAGATGGCGGTTATGTGTTCGCCACATTTTCAAATATAGAAGACGCCACGCTGCTTGTTTACATGGATAAAGACGGAAAGAAAAGCTATTTCAGCGGCGATTATGTTGATTATTTGTTGAAATTCGCTTTATGGATGGCTTTCAGCTTGGCCTCTCTTCCATATAAAACAGTGCCTTTGCATGCAAGCACAATACTTTATAAAGATAAAGCGATTCTATTTTTAGGAGAAAGCGGCACCGGGAAAAGCACTCATACCCGCTTATGGCGTGAAAACATACCGGATGCCCGCATGTTGAACGATGATAGTCCGATGGTAAGGATAACGGAGCAAGGGGCCATGGCTTTCGGCAGCCCTTGGAGCGGAAAGATGCATTGTTATATCAATGATGGATTTCCGATTGCAGCTTGTGTGCGTCTTTCACAGGCTCCCGCCAATAAGCTTATAAAATTGAATATTCCACAGGCTTTCACCGCCCTCCATCCTTCCTGTCCTCCTCCCTTCGCATATGTAGACAGCCTCTACGATCAGATTTCCGATTTCCTGTCTGATCTCCTGTCGGACGTGCCCGTTTATCACCTTGAGGCCCTCCCGAATGCTGATGCGGCTCTTTTGGTTTGCAAAACAATTTTTGGTTAATGCAGGAAGCCGCGGAACAAGACAAGATTATTCTTCCCAATGAGTTTCTTGTCCTTGCAGAGGAAGAACTTAAAGCCGGGAAAAGCGTAACAATACTTGCCGACGGCGCCAGCATGGACCCGTTTATAAAGGGTGGCAAAGACCATTCCATAGTAGTCCCATGGCCTGAAAGCGGTGAGATGGAACTTTGGAAGGCCTATATGTTCAGACATAACGGAAAATATATTATCCATCGCTATATCGGAAACAAAGGTGACAAATTGATAATGATGGGCGACGGAAATCTCGAACTCACAGAAGAGGTGTCGCGCAGAGATATAATCGGTCTACTGAAGAATATAAAGTGTCATGATGGCAAAATTATTGACGCCACAAACAAAAGCTGGATGAGGAAAGGCAGAATCTGGAACAGACTCCTCCCTTTCCGTCGATATCTTCTCGCCTTCTACAGGCGATTATTGAAATAATAATATTAGAGCTTATTCTATAACCTCTTCTGACACCATTGTGTCAATCCATTTTCCGGCATCTTTGAGGGCAATTTCTTTGTCAATTCCAAATTTTTCAACCAATAGATTGGCGGCGTCATCTATTGTGAAATCTTTGCCGAAAAGCTCATTCCAGAGATAAACGGCTGTTTCATTTAAAGATATTATTTTTGTGAGGTCGGAATGTGTGGCACCTTGGTTTACTATAAGATTTTCTCCGGCTATTTTCCTTACTTTAAAATTATCTTTTATTCTCATTTGCAGATTGATTTATATTTGATGTAGCCACAAAGATAATTTTTTTTTATTATATTTGCTAAAATTGGATGAAAAGAAATAATCACATATCGATGATTCTGTCGCAGAAAGTGAGCGAGCTTTCCCGGTGAGCTATAATTATCATTGTCAGTTCGTCGTTCTTTTCAGAAAGTTCTTCCAAAGCTTCGTTTATCTCCTTTTCAGTGGCACCGTCTAGCGAAGATGTAGCCTCATCAAAAAACAATACTTTGGCACCCTTGTAAAGGGCCCGTGCAATCCCTATTCTCTGTTTCTGGCCTCCGGAAAGACGGCTGCCGAATTCTCCTAAATCGGAATCAAGACCGTTTTTAAGATTTTCCGCCCAATCCTTAAGGCTTACTTGTTCCAGAACTTTCCATACTTTCCCTAAGTCTATCTCCTCTTCTCCCAATGCGATGTTATGGGCTAAGGTGCCTTGGATTATAAATATCTCTTGGGGCACATAACCTACAATTCTATGCCAGTCTTTTCTGTTGGCGTGAGTGAGAGCAATATCGTCGATATATAAACTTCCTCCCGTGGGATCATAAAATCCTAAAAGAAGGTTGAACAGTGTTGATTTCCCGCTGCCGCTTTTGCCCCTGATACCGATTCGTTCCCCTTTTTTAATCTCAAAATTTAATTGCTCGATTATTTTTTCTCCGTCAGGGAATGCAAAATCCATCTCTCTAACCGTTATTTTCCTCTCGAAATTCAATCTTTGTTCGGTTTCTGACTGGAAATCAGTTTGCATTTCATTGGCAGTAGATCCGGTTTTAGCATTTGTATTTTCAGCTTTTGAATCGGGAGAGACTGGCGATATCCCCTTTTCAATCACTTCTACGGAATTTATATTATTCTGGAGAGTGGCATAATTATTCATCACGCCTTTTGCAGCCGGGATTATTCTGAAAGCCGCTACAGCGAAAACACCTCCTGTGACCACTAAATCCTGTCCTCCGAAAGCAGCCAAGAAAATGAGTCCGGCAATCACTGCCATCTCAGAAAGGAAAAACGGGAATAGCTGATAGATTTCCATGCTTCGCCGGTTTTCAACGATAGCATCAAGGTTGGAATGGAATGAATTTCTTGATGTTTCAAATGCATTTGCAATCTCCAGTTCGGGATATCCTCGAAAAGTCTCGGCAACTGTTCGACTCTGCTTTCTAAGTGCATCTAAACTCTGTTTCCCTAATTCCCTGACTCGTTTTCTGACCGCTACAGCATATATAGCGGCAATCGGTATGAATAGAGCTGCAGTCAGCACCCCCATCATAGGCTTCCAGACTATCAAGGCTGCAACCAACAGAATTATCAGGAACCCCTCCCCTGCTATTCGGAACAGCGAACCGATAACGCTTTGGGAAAAAGTAAGACAGATTCCATTGACTTCGTAAGCCAATTGCATGCTGCTATGTTTCTTTAGGAACAGAAGGCCACGTGTGTAATAATTATAAAAAAGGCGGCTGCTGAAATCCCGATAAAGATCAAGCTGATATTTTGTTTGAAATCTCGAGAGCAGATATATAAGAAAATTCTTAAAAATCACGAATAAAACCACCCCGCAACAAAGCAACAAGACAAGACGGCGTTCATTTCCCAATTTATCCGAGATTACAAAAATTACAGGCACAAGAGCCGCAATACCCGCAAAGTCAAGTATCGACCGGATAAGCATTGTAATTACAACCCATATCCCCTGTTTCTTCTGCTTTTTAGAGAGAAGGTTTATAATTCTCTTAACCATTTCCTTGCAAAGTTAACACTTATTCCCCACTCCATAAAGCAATCCCCAATTCTTTATGATCGACAAAACAACAAGAGGGCATGGTTTGAATTCCATGCCCTCTTTATCAGGTTTATATTAATCTATAAATATAATCTATTTATTGGATTAATTATTGGCCTACTTGTTCCCATCCTGTTGGTGAGAATTTACCGTTTACGATCGTGCTATTTACATATTTCTTTCCGTTATAAATAACGTAAAGAGAATTAGTTGTAGTAGATATATTGGCACCGGCAATAAAGTTCCAGTTCATCCAATTTTCTGAATTATAATCCGAGTTAATAACAATATAAGAACTATTTGCTGAGGCTGTTGTCATGCTTACAGTAATATTAACAACACCAAATGAAGGACTTCCAACACCTACGTATGGTATAGTTAATGGGTTTTTAGAAGCGGCAGCTTGATTGAAGGAATTTTCAACAGAATAATTCAATACACCTGCTACGATACCTCCAAAAGCAGTCGTAGGTCTTAAACTATTTGCATTAGTGTTTCCATTACTATAGTTACTGTCAACTACATAGTTTATATTTTCACCGTCTAAGTTCTGGTATAGACCACCAACACCATTTACATAACCTTCTTGACCAACAGATGTAATACCTTTGCCCCAGTTAACTTGATAATTATTAACTGTTACAGTTGATTCGCCTTTAGGTGAAGCAGAAACCGCTGCAACAAAAGCTTGATTTCTTGTGCAATTGATAGTTACATCATTGATTACTACTTCTTCAGGTATGATAGTGTAGCCACCGAGTGTTGTAAGTATAAGAGTTACAGCACCTTCTGTCTCAGCAGGTTCATAATCTTTATAACCGTTGATATAAACATTGCTTATGGTATTTGCTGTTTCGGATGCATTTACTGTAAGAGTATTACCCCATACACCATTATTAGTCCAGCATTTATGCTCTTCTTCACCTTCTGTATTTAAATATGTACCCATAAGGTTCAGATTATAATCGCCAAAGCTAAAAGTATATTCTTTTATGCTTGAACCATTAAGAACGGTATTAAGAAGTGTAGCGAGTCTTTCTGCAGTTCCATTAGCTATCCAACCGTTATATCCTGAGGTTGTAGCATATGTTCCTGTCCAATAACTTGTCTTTGAGTCAACTACTGAATATGGGAAGCCATTATTGTTAATTCTTTCCATCAAGTCAACTGCAACCGGGTTAACTCCTATTACACCTGCATCTTTAATTGTAAGAAGAGCTCCATATCCTTCCGGATTACTCCATTGACTTTGAATAATATTAATATTATTGAATGCACTTACCGGTTGAACTTCTACAAAGTTGAAGCTTCTTGTATTGATGTTGAGATTATTAGCAAATATCATTTCATCAATATTTGTGCCTTCTACTTCGTATGATACAGAGTTATTTTCAAAATATGATGAAGAGAAGTTATAGAACAACCAGTCGTTCTCAGCTTCTGATGATGAAGGCTGAAGCAAGATGTCGGTAGTTCCGTTAACTGTTACGTTCTGAACAAGCAAATTTGATTTATAGACTGAAAGATATGCATAGTAACCTTCAAATTCTGTTGCATTCAAAACAACATTGTTAAGAGTTATATTAGATACAGTAGATGTTTCGCCGTTGGATACGAACAACTGATTACCATTCACTTTAAGACCCTTCAAAACTGACGGATTTGATGTCTCAGCTGTTGCTGCCGGCTCATCTTCAGTTGAAGTTGCAGGAGCTGCACCGGTGATTGTATATGTTTGAGCGCCACCTATAGTAGAAATATAACCATTTTTAATATATTCACCGAATACAGCCATGTAATATGGGTTGGTTGAATAGTAAGGATTGATTCCTTTCAGCCATGATTCGATTGTTGACTGACCGTTTGTGAAATCAAGTTCACCTACGATATAAGCCGGCTTAACAGTGATGTCTGCTTCTGCTCCTTCTCCGCTGGTGATATTAACCATCTGGCCAATTTCTGTACCGGGAAGATTATTAAAATACTGGTAATAATTTTTATAAACATCTTGATTTGAAACGAGGTAGCAATATTCAAGGAATGCCTGAGGCGAAGTGATCATATATTTGTCGCCTGCATATTTGAAATAGTCACCCTGGATAGCTGACTGGCCGATCCATCTTACATCGTTTGCTCCTGTAAAGGTTCCAAATTTACTGCTTGAAGTCCATGTGTCAGGGAAAGTCCTTGTAAGAGGATTTTCATCATCACCATTGAAATAAAGTTCAATTGTTGATCCCTGAAGATTGATACCTGCAGGAACTACAAACCAGAAGTTAGTTGCATCTTCTGTAGAAAGCTGATAGTTACCACAATTCAAAGTAACTGATGTGCCTTTATTTTCTGATGATTCACTTGGATAGGTAACTGTTGTTTCGTCATCTGCTTCAGTTAATGTAACAGTTACATCACCACTTAAATAATAATAACCATCACTAATATTATCACCAGTTTCTGATGTAGATATCTTAAGAGTAAGAGTGTTTACAACCTCTGTACCGACAACTGGAACTGCTATGAAAGAAGCCGGAGTCTGGAAATCGAAATTAATTGTTGCCTCTCCTCCATCTTCACCTGCAACAGCCGTTGCAAAACCGTATGCCGGAACTGTTCCGTTTGCAAAACTACCATTAGCCTTGTTGTTGTTCCATTCCTGTGCGGTGGCCTTGGCGTTAAATGTCTGTTCTGCATTGATACTAAGATTGATAGTGGTAGTAGTACCATCTCCTAAATCAACAACACCACCGGTTGGGTTATAAGGATAGTAACCTACATAGTCATCACCGGGAACTACTGTGATATCTCCATAGAATTCACCTGCAGTAGAGCTGCTTAGTCCTGCATAATAGAAATCTGCATTTGTAACATACTGCTCAGATGTTGCTCCATAAATACCGAGAGCATCTCCACGGTTCCATAAAAGAGCATATTGTCCGTTCTGAATCTCTACTGAAGTCCTGGTGTTATTTTCCTCACCAACATTCAGATTAGCAGTGATTTTAGTTTTACCTTCCAATACCGATGAATTATTGCCGGTATTGAAGTCATCGGAACAGCTTGCAAGTAGTGCTGTAGCCGAAGCTAAATAAAGAAATTTCTTCATGAAGTATTGAGTTAATTAATTAATTAAAAATCTTCTACTTTTCTTAAAGATTTTGTTTTAGTGTTGTATGAAAAAATAAGTATAACCTTTTGAAGGGATTTTATTCTAATTCCTTCAAAAGGTTAAGTTATTATTTATTCCCAACCACCACCTGTAGGAGGTTCTTGAGTTGTGTTAGAAGCATAAACGCCTTTTTCCACTTGTGCGCTGAGGATCAGAGCCTCAGGAGCTACATACTTGA
>JAFLTV010000005.1 GCA_022509105.1 Muribaculaceae bacterium
TAATTCATAATCCCAATTTTAAAGTGGTCGAATTTGACCACTTTAGAATTTCTGCCGGCTTGCCAACATTCGTTTTAAGTGCATCCGAATGGATTGAAAAGACAAATGCAATCGGTATTGTAGTAAAAAAGGGTCGTTATGGTGGTACTTATGCTCATAAAGATATAGCATTTGAGTTTGGTTCCGCTATTAGTGTTCCCTTCAAACTTTATCTTATTGAAGAATTTCAAAGACTTAAAACAGAAGAACAAAAGCAATTAGGATGGTCTGCAAAAAGGGAACTGTCTAAAATCAATTATCGAATTCATACTGACGCAATTAAAGCAAACCTAATTCCTGCTCAAATTACAACGGCACAAGCAAATATCATATATGCTAATGAAGCAGATGTTTTAAATATGGCAATGTTTGGGAAGACGGCTAAGCAATGGAGGGATGAAAATCCTGATTTGAAAGGTAATATCCGGGACTATGCTTCTATTAATGAATTGATATGTCTTTCCAATATGGAAAATCTCAATGCTGTATTTATCGAACAGGGTATGCCTCAGTCGGAACGCTTAATAAAACTAAATCAAATTGCCATTCATCAAATGTCAGTGCTTGAATCTAATAATGACAGGAAATTATTGAAATGAGAAATAAACTTCTAATATTCGTTGTAATTTTGCTAAAGTAATGAAAAACATGAAGACTTGATTTCTTTGGGATATGAAAGACTTTGCAGCAATAGATTTTGAAACCGCCAATGGCCGACGTTCCAGTGTTTGCAGTGTCGGAATAGTTATTGTTAGAAACGGAGAAATAATAGACCGTTTTTACAGTTTGATTCGTCCGCGACCAAATTATTATACACAATGGACAACAGCCATTCATGGTCTTGACCACTATGACACAGATTATGAAGACAATTTCCCCGAAGTTTGGGCAAAAGTCTGCAATAAGCTTGAAGGACTGCCATTGGTAGCCCATAACAAACCTTTCGATGAGAGTTGTCTTAAAGCCGTCTTTCTGGAATATGGCATGGAATATCCGGGATATGAATTTCATTGCACTCTGGCCGCTTCCAGAAGATGCCTCAAACTTCCAAACCACCAGCTTCATACTGTCGCAGCGGCCTGCGGCTATGAGCTGGACAATCATCACCATGCTCTCGCTGATGCGGAAGCTTGTGCTTGTATTGCCATGAAACTATTGTAATTTGCCGGGAGCGGATTTTTTCTTAAAATGGGGATGATGATCGAGAAGCTCACGTCGAAGCCGACTTCTGTCAAGATGAAGATAGAGTTCGGTGGTGGAGATGCTTTCATGTCCGAGCATCTCCTGGATTGCACGAAGATTCGCACCTCCTTCCAGCAGATGAGTGGCAAAAGAATGTCGGAGAGTGTGAGGTGAAACCGTCTTGGTTATCCCGGCCATTGCAGCCAGGTCTCTGATAATAATGAAAATCATCTGGCGTGTCAGCGGCCTCCCTCTCCTGTTAAGGAAAATGATATCGTTCCCCTCGGGCTTCACATCTAAAAAACGTCTGAAGGAAAGATATTGGGCAATGAGCTCAGAGGCTAACGGAGAGATCGGCACTATCCTTTGTTTGCTTCCCTTGCCTTCCACGATTATAAGATTCTCCTGAAGATCAAGACGGGAAATACGCGCATCAATCAGTTCAGACACTCGAAGTCCCGACCCATATAAGGTTTCGATTATGGCCCGATTCCTGAGGCTTTCATCCTTGTCGGAGGGTATGGCCGCGATGAGGGCGTCGATCTCTTCCACGCTTAAAACTTCCGGAAGGTCGCGACCTAAATGTGGCGACTCAATCAGTTCGGAAGGATCCTCCTCTATATAACCCTCAAGACGAAGAAATTTAAAAAAGGAACGTATGCCGGATAAAAGTCTGTTTTGAGAGCGCGGAGAGATTCCCAAGTCATGAACAATGGCAAGAAAGGAATGGAGGTCTTCGGGGCGAATGTTGTCAAACTGCAGATTGTTTCGCTCCACATAACCAATCAGATGAGAAACATCATTGATATATGCAGCCGCCGTGTTTGCCGACAGGCCTTTCTCAAGCAGAATATAAGCCTCATAATCCTGAAGCAAAGCGGAGTTTCCTTTCAGGGGTCGCATACCTTAGAAATTTATATCATAAGCCACATAGGCCATTTCCTTGCGAGGAATCAAAAGCATCTTATTCTTGTCTTCAAGCAGCAAGCCGTTTTGAATCGGCCTCGACAGAAACTGCCGAAGGGAATTGTCGGGGTTTTCTGCCAAGACAGCCACAGAGCTATCCAGGGCTTTCACTATAATATCAAGGTTTGGAATTGAAGACTCTATGACCATGAAATCTCCCGAATGAAAACCGAATGATTTATCATCTTTTAGCTGCCGACATTCTATTCCCAATGCATCGGCGGCTAACGACAAGGCTTGAGGGGACAGGGAAGAGACCACAAAGCGTTTCGCCTTAAGAAAGACAGCCAGACGTATAAACCATTTTGCCTTACGGGCTATTTTGGGCGACACATCCGGCAAATCATTTATAGCGTCATAGGCATAGTAACCGTAGTTTTTCGGTCTTATGACATCTCCCACAAATTTGAACGCATAGGGAGAATGAACACCGAATCCTCTTGAATGGCGTTTACGCAGAAATGCCTTGGCAAACCGTCTAAAGGGGTTCATTCCTTTGGTTTCCTGATCTGAAAGTAAAGATTTCTACCCCAAAGGCCTAAAGCACCGGCACAGATGATTCCGATCAGACATAGCGACACTATGGCCAGTGCATTTGTGGTTTTGATAGATTCCGGATCAAATACAAATTCTATCAGATGCTCGCCTGCCGGCACTTTTATAGCCCTCAACACATAGTCCACTCTGCCGATGGGCACTGTCTCGCCGTCAATAGTGGCTTTCCATCCCCATGGGAAATAAATCTCACTAAACACTGCCAGATTCTCCTTTGCAGATTTCGAATGATAGGAAAGCTTGTTGGGAGCATATTTGGTTTCATAGATGGTGTCGCCCGGTGCCGGAGGTGTAGCCTGACCCAATACATCTTCAAACATAACGTCAGATACTGCCATTACACCCGGATTGATTGAATCAAGGGCTGCCATCTCCTGATTAGGAGTCTTTACATAGGATATCCTGTCGACAAACCATACATTGCCGAGGGCTTCATCATTCTGTTCCACCTGATTGCCGTTGAGAATATATTTGGCATTAAGCATGTTGAGCACACCGGGATTTCCCTTCATGATCTGATTATCGATAAGGTCGTTATATCGTGTCAGCTTTGCCGCATGATATCCGCCTATAGTCTTATGGAAATAAGAAGACCGGGCGTCTCCGAATCCGGCAACATCAAGCACACGGTAGTTGGTGGTGTCTTTAAGTATCTGTCTGTCGGCCTCCGTCATGGCGAAGACAGTGGTTTTCGGCTTTTCGGGCACAAAGTTTTCGCTATTGACATAGCGTTTGTTGAGCGGATAAAGGTCGATGACAGCCAGCAATGTGAGGCAGCAGACAAAAAGAGCAGGCTGCTTGAAAACATTCTTGAACCACATCATCATGAGGCAGAAACCTATAATGATAAAAAGCATCGAACGCCCGCTGTCGGCCGACACCAGACTCAGGCGGCTCTCGCTCACAGCGTTGATAATCCGAGCATAAACAGGATTGGAGAATGCGCCGGCTTCTGTGAGCTGTCTTGTCTCCTCGGCGGTAAACGGACTGCCGAAAAATCCCGGGCTCACCCATCCTATAAAGCAGATGAGCGCAAAAAATCCAAAGACCGTATAGAAGGTCCATTTAAATTTCCCGAGGAAATTTTCCGTCTTTATCATTTTCCGGATACACAAGGCTGCAAGCAAAGGCACTGTGAATTCCACCACTACGAGTATGCTCGAGACTGTCCTGAACTTGTTGTAGCCGGGGAAATAATCAATGAAGAAATCAGTCAACGGGTTGAAATTATGTCCCCAAGAGAGAGCTAGGGCCAACACCGAAGAAGCGAAGAGGGCCCATTTTATGGGGCCGTCTACCACAAACAGAGCCAGGATTGCCAGAACGAAAATGAAGGCTCCGACATACACAGGGCCGTTTGTCATAGGTTGGTCGCCGAAATATTGAGGGAACTGAGCCATGAACTGCCGTTCTTCAGGAGATAAGGGAGTCTGTTGGGCCTTATCAGTCTGTGCCACCGACAGCATCTGATTCTGTCCGGCAACAGGCTTGAGAGTCGCCCCTCCCTTTACATTTGGAATCAGAAGGGTCATGGATTCGTCGACACCATAGCTCCAGGCTGTGATATAAGCCTTGTCAAGACCTGTGGCCTGACTACCGTTTTCGTTGACAAGGTCTGTGGCTTTCCCCCTTATTGTCTCTTTCGAATATTCCCAGGAATTATAGAGATTGGCCGAATTTGCACCTACGGCAATTATTCCTCCAAGGATGCAGCAGGTAGTTGCAATCGACCATTGCAACATTTTGTTTTCTTTCAAAGCAATCCAGAGCCAAGCCAAAACCAGGAAGAAGATTACGAAACAGAAATAATAAGACATCTGGGGATGGTTGCTCTGCAGCTGCAAGGCTCCGAAGAGAGCCGTGAGAGCCGTGCCGGCTATATATTTACCCCTGTAGCAGAGGGCCAGACCTCCTATCGTTGGAGGCACATAAGCGAGCGCGAGGAATTTCCAGATATGTCCAGCGCCGATTATTATTATGAAATAGGTGGAGAATCCCCATGCAATTGAAGCAAACAGGGAAGTATACCATCGGAATTTGAAGCAGAGACACATGATGAAGAAACCCAGCATCATGATGAAAAGGAGATTGCAGGGAGCCGGGAGCCATAATGAATACACCTTGGCCACTCCGGAGAGCACGTCGTTAGCCGGATAAGAGGGAGCAATCTGGAAATTAGGCATTCCGGAGAAAAGGGAATTTGTCCATCGTGTTGTTTCTCCTGTGGCCTCTTTATAAGCCAGGCCCTCCTGGCCGTTGGCCATTCCCTGCAGTGTGTCGGCCTGTTGCAACACATATCCCTCCTGAGCCTCGGGGAAGAAAAAGAAGATGGCCACCACCGCCAATAGCAGGGCAGCCAATATCGAATAGATATATTTGGGTTTTATCATGTCAGTCTTCGTCCACCGGTATGTTTATCTGGCGATCAATGCTTTGTTCCAATGAAATGAGAGTTTCTGTCTCCGTAACGCCCGGGATGCTGAATATGCGGTCGTTGATAAGATTCATCAGATGATGATTGTCTTGCACATATAATTTCACAAGCAGGGCGTAGGGGCCTGTTGTGCAATGACATTCCACCACATCCGGTATTTTTTCAAGAGCTTTCACAACATCCTTATACATGGATCCCTTTTCCAGGTTCACTCCTATGTAGGTGCATGTGTTATAACCTAAAGCTTTAGGATCAACCGAATATCCGGAGCCTGTGATAACGTTCATTTCGATAAGGCGCTGGATTCTCTGATGGATTGCAGCCCTCGAAACGCCACATTCTTCTGCAACATCTTTAGATGCTATGCGGGCGTTTCTCATAATGATATTTAATATCTTTTTGTCAAGATTATCTACTTTTTCCATGGCATTATTCAGGTTTGTTACTGCAAATTTATAACAAAATTCTCAAACCACAATAAAAAATAAAGACAATTAATGGAAAAATGTCAGTTTCGGGCGGCTGCTTGCGTCATTGCGAAACGGCGTGCTATAAATGCTGTGAGCATCCCGATAATCAAAACAGGCACAAAAGTTATGGCCAGATCCAGCCATTCCACCATTACGGGATAGGCCTGCACAACAAGGGCCTCAGGGTCGCCGGCAAGCTTTATAAACCCATATTTCTCTTGTAAAAGGGAAAGGCCTACTCCGAGAATCAGCCCTATGATGCCCCCCGTGAATGTGACAAGGAGGCTTTCCCACCAGAATATACCGCCGATTCTTCTCTTATTGAGGCCGATATCCGAAAGAGTGGTGATGGATGTCTGTTTTTCAATAATCAGCATACAGAGGGTGCTGATGATATTAAAGGAAGCTATAAGAAGTATGAAAGCAAGCAGCAGGAATGTGATCCATTTTTCTATCTTGACCATTCTGAAACTAACTTCTTGCTGCTCAAAGCGGTCTTTGACAACAAATTCATCTCCAAGATGGTCTGAAAGATTTTGTGTTAAAGCCGTGAGAGAGGCGCCGGGCTCAGCTTGAATCTCGATAGAGGAAGCTTCCGTTTCATATTGAAAGAGCTCGCGGGCTGTTTCGATATCGCATATCACGGTGTTTTCATCAAAATCATTTTGCAGAGAGCGGAAAATGGAACTGATTTTTACGGAATCTGTCAGAAATGAAGATGCCGGATTTGCCGGGTTGATACGTCCGATTCGCCTTGGAGTGAATATAAGCAGGTTGTCTTCAACTCCATAAATTCCGAGTCTCTGAGCAACTCCGATTGATATGGAGGCATCTTCCGGGGTATAGACTGCAACAGGAGACCCATCCATCAGAAGGGAATCTATGGAAGTGATTTTGGCATATTGTCCGGGCACCACTCCCTTGAGGGTTATGGGCATCTCTTTAGAATTAGCAATCACCAGGGCGTTGTCTGTGACAGAAGGCATTGCAATTCCAACTCCCGGAAATTGAGAAAGCGCCTCTGCCAAAGAATCACCGTCAAGAATGGTTTTTCCATGAGCCGGAGTGATAGAGATATCGGTGGTCAGCGAGTCAAGCCGATGATTGAGGTGGGTTCTGAAACCGTTGAACACCGACAATACAATAACGATTGCAGCCGTGGCTACAGCCACTCCCACAATCGAAATAATGGAAATAGCGCTCACCGCCCCGTGGGATTTCGGTGCGGTGAGGTATCTCCAAGCCAATTTTAATGCCAGAGGCACTCTTGTCATTCAGGTAATTTTTCCTCTTCGGAGAGCTCTTTGTGCGGCCCGAGCAACCTGTCGATGTTTTCTATATAATCGAGCGAGTCGTCAAGATAGAACTGAAGTTCGGGGCACTTGCGGAGCACATCCTTTACATTTTGGGCGAGCTCATACCTTACGGTTTTCGCCTGTTTGTTAATATTCTCAAGAATCTGAGCGCTCTTGTCGGAGGGGAAAATGCTCAGATATGCTTTAGCGATGCTTAAGTCGGGAGAGACCCGCACAGCGCTCACGGATACCAACACGCCACCAAGAGCCGATGTCTGCTTGCGGAATATTTCGCTAAGTTCTTTTTGAATCAGCCGGGCTATTTTCGCTTGTCTTTTGCTTTCCATAATCTTATTTTTTAGAGGGGAACGGAGCTTTCCGTTTCCGAAGTTCTAAAATGATAACAAATCGCAGCGCTGTTAGGTTTTCTTTAACTTATGAATGATTGTTATTCCGTCTCTGATAGGGATGATGGCGGTTTCTGTTTCCGGGAAATTTGCCACCATATCGTTGAAAGCCATAATCCCTTTTGTCTGAGAGGAGTGGGGGCAATTTTCAGTTACGTGTCCATCCCAAAGAGTGTTGTCGGCTATAATGAAGCCTCCGGGCCTGACAAGAGGGAATAATTTTTTGAAATACTCCGCATATTGCCTTTTATCAGCGTCTATAAAGGCCAGGTCGAATTCGTTGTCGTTCCATTTGCCGAGGAGCTCGAGGGCATCGCCGATATGCAGTGTTATTTTATTCCCATGGTCGGATTTGGCCAGATTGGAAAGGATCACATCTTTCAACTCATCGTCGACTTCTATTGTGTCGAGGGTTGCGTCTTCCTCCAGAGCCTCCGCAATACAAAGAGCGGAATATCCAGTAAAAGTGCCTAATTCTATCACTTTTTTCGGCTTAATCATGGCTACAAGCATTTTCAGCAGACGTCCCTGGATATGCCCGGAACACATTCGGCCGTTGATGTAGCGAAGATTTGTGAGACGGTCGATCTCCTTGAGCTCTTCGGGTTCGGGACTTACATGAGCTTCAATATAGTCTTCCAGGTCGGCAATCATATCGGCAATCAGCAATTATAGCGACAAAAGGAAAGAGACGGCCATATTATATCCGAAAAGGCCGCAACCGGAAATAATTCCTTTGCAGAATGGCGCGGTCACAGATTTTTTCCGGAAATCTTCACGCGATGTGATATTGGAGATGTGCACTTCCACCACCGGAGTAGAGATGGAAGCTATTGCATCGGCGATTGCGTAGGAATAATGGGCGTAGGCTCCGGGATTTATGACAATCCCCTTACATTCAGACGAGCTATAGCCAAGATGATGCAATTTGTCGATGATTTCTCCTTCCGAATTGCTTTGGAAATATTCTATAGGAGTATCCGGGAATTGCTCTCTGAGCTTTGGGAGGAAACTTTCGAAAGTTTGCGACCCATAGATTTCGGGTTGACGCTTGCCCAGGAGATTCAGGTTTGGTCCGTTAATAATTGTGATCATAAGGCGTTAGAAGGTTTCGATGTTCGGAATCCTTTTCGGATTCGGGAAGGGAGGCTATATAAAAAGAACAGCAGGAAACCGAAGTTTACTCTGCTGCTCTTCCTCTCTCCTCGGCGGTGCGGACGGGACTTGAACCCGCGACCCCCGGCGTGACAGGCCGGTATTCTAACCAACTGAACTACCGCACCAAGGTTTTGCATCGGGGAGTTTGAATTTGGATATTCTGTTCTTCCCTGTTTGCGAGTGCAAAGTTAAAGGGAATATTTCTATTCCCCAAATATTTTTTCAAAAAAATTTAATTTTTTCATAAATTTGGACCTCCGGGGCCTCTGCCGGGATTACCTCCTCCATTATTAGGGGGCAACATCGGACCATTGCCGCCACCTCCGCCTGGATTACCGCCACCGATACCTGTGCCCGGCACCCGGTTGTTTCCGGGATTCGGAGCTCCAACATTCCCGGGTCTTCCGGGATTACCGGGATTCATACCTACATTATTGCCCGGATTGCCGGGATTGCCCGGTGGTCTGCCGGGATAAATACCGATATTGCCGCCGGGGGGCCTTCCGGGATATCCTCCGGGTAAAAAGCCGGGGCCAAAAGGTGCGCCGGGCCGGTACATATTGGGATTATTCAAGGGAGGATTGAGCCAAGGGGCCGGGTAAATGGCGCCTCCAACCATTACGTCAGGACCCGAAGTCACAAGCGGACCGCAAGCAGTAGCCAGCAAACCTATGAGTCCGATAGCGCCTGATATTATCAAAAGATTCCTTTTCATGTCAACCTTGTTTTGCCGTTATAATTTTATAACAAAAGCGGTTAGCAATTGTTTAAAAGGATCTTTCTATCTTTTATGCCTTTAAATATCTCCGAGTGGATTGAAGTTGAAGGAACCTTCAAATTCTATTCGCTGAAGAAAAGATTCCAGACAATGGCTTTTTTATATTTTGACTTGCTTGAGGGAAGGATTGTCAGCTTGCATTTCTTATACATATCCTCTTCGCTCCAATCGAAAAGAGGAGAATCACAATCAAATACAGGCGGATTCGGGCTCAGACACACTATCTCCCGGAGATTCGGACACTCAATGAAAATCAGCTCGCCAAGCATTTTGTTATTAGCCGGAAGAGTGGCCTTTCTGAGCGCATGGCAACCCGCAAAAGCATACGATTCGAGTTCCTCCATAGAATCGGGAACCACCACTTCTTTTAGAGATTCACATCTATTGAAGGCATTGGGGCCGATATGTTTCAAACGGGAGGGGAGTTTTATTTCCTGAAGACTCTTGCAGAAAGAGAAAGCTCCGCGACCGATATCCACAACCGTTGAAGGGAGGTTCACATATTGAAGCGCGGAATCCCAAACGCACATGTATGCCGGAATTTTTGTAACACCTCGAGGAATGTCTAAGGAAATCAAAGATGTACATTCCCTGAAGGCGCCTTCTCCTATATTTTTCAGAGTGGAAGGCAACACCACCTCCTTGAGATTCTTGCAGCCTAAAAATGCATATTCGCCGATAGAAACCACTCCTTCGGAAATCACAATCTTTTCCAATTGCGTGTCATCTTTGAATTGATAGGCCGGAATCTCCCTTTCCTTGGCAGGCCACACCACGGAATAATCGCCGGCGCCATCCTCCTTAAAATTCACCATTGAATCGAAAGGCAGCGTCTGGCCCGACATGGAGATAACACAAAACAATGACAGCGACAAGACCAGGCCGCAGGCATAAAGGAAATTTGAAGGTTTTTTATTCATCATTGTTTACGAGGAGCAAATTCCGGGGGTAAAATTTTGTCGGGACTTACAGTGTCGGCGCTTGTAACCACAATTTTATTAGCACCGCGCCAGGGCAGAGTGGCATGATATTTCTTATAACCTACTCTCACCGGCTTTGCGTTATAAAGGGCCTCCTTCAATGTCGCGGCTGTTTTGTTGTCTTCCACGGAGAATATAAAGTCTCGGCTATAGATCCGGGTCGTATCCATCAATTCTCGGTAAGGGATCAGAGTGCCTTCATAGGTTTTGAAAATAGAGCCTCTCTTCTCAATGTTTTCCACATATCCGTATTGTGTGGCATCTTCAACATAGGGGGAGAAATAGCGTATCCAGCAGCCTATGATAAGGCCGATCACCACTAAAGCAGCGATCACCCAAAGCCAGAAGGGAGCACGCGAGGCAGGTTTCAGATGCTCCCAATCCGATTCTTCCTCCTCCCAATAGGCAGGATCGTCTTCTTTATATTTAGGTTTCTTTTCCTCCTTGGGTTTCGGCCGGGCGTTGCTCTCCTCATCAAAGAGGTCGCCTTTATCACTGCGTATATCGTCTTGGTCGTCGTCGAAAAGCATTTCTATTTGGTTATTGTTGTTTACGATGTTATTGCTGTTGCTGCAAGAGGTTTTGCTGCGGTTGTTTCTTCTCTTTTTTGGAGACAGATATATAAATCATGGTAAAGATACCTAAAATAATTAACATGACAGTCTGTCCGCTCCATTGGACCATTGAAAAAGCTGTGCCTTGGTCGTCTGTGACTCCGTAAATGGCGAGCGCAAACATGATTGCGATATTCCAGGGACCCAAGCCTCCGTTGGATGGAATCGCCATGCTTATGGAACTCAAGACAAAGGCCACGAGGCAGGGTGCGAAACCGGCTGCCATGCCCGGTTTATGACAAAGGGCCCTCGTGAAGTCGAAGGCATAGAAAGCCACATAGAGCTGCATGAAATAACACCCCCAGATGCAAAACGTGAGAAGCAGGAATTTAAGCCTTCCTTTCATTTTAACTATTATGATAAAACCTTGCCACATTGAAAGGGCCGTTTCCTTTATTTTGATTGCAAAGGGATGATTCCTGAATATCCTGAACAAGATGAATATGATAAGGATGCCTCCGACGATGGCGGCCCAAAACCAGAATTGGGAAATCAGATGGATAAAATCTTTTCCTAAGGGATATTTATCCAGGAAGGAATGAAGAGCCGGCGCTGCCACAATCAATGAAAAGACCAAAAGCGATGCTACCATTATAGTGTCGGCAAGGCGGTCCCCCACCATAGAACCCAACACTGAAGAGAAAGATGATTTTTTAAAGGAAGCCACATAAGTGCATCGCCAGACCTCACCCAAACGCGGGAAAACCAGATTCAGGGCATAGCAGCCGAAGATGGAGCAACACAAAGCCATGAAAGGGGGCTTTACATCCAAAGCGTTCAGCTGTAGCTGCCATCGGGCCGCACGGAAGATATGAGAAAAGATGCTGATGCCCATGGCAAGAAGAATCCACCAATAGTCGACTCCATGCTTCAGAAGATCAAACATCCGGGAGAAATCCACCTTATGGAAAAGATAGACAAGCAGCAAGACGGTAAACGCTA
Organism: Muribaculaceae bacterium; assembly: GCA_022509105.1. GTDB lineage: Bacteria > Bacteroidota > Bacteroidia > Bacteroidales > Muribaculaceae > Lepagella. Next base: position 11,821 of record JAFLTV010000005.1, read on the forward strand.
TCGGGAGCAGATAGCGTAATGCGAAACCTAAATATTTCTTTACCTTTTCTTTGTTGACCATCATAAGATGAATTCAATCTCTTTGAAAGCGAAATCTCGCTTTTCCCCTTTATCTGTGATAATTGTCAGGAGTCCGTCTGAAGCCACCGACTGAATCCGGGCGTTTATATGCTCGTTTTTTATTTTATCGAAGAAAGGATGAAACTCGCCGTCATTCCTCCAGAGCGTCGTCATAAATTTATCATGAAGCTCCTCGGGGCGCCAAATTTCAGATAGATTTTTCTCGATATTATCGGCAATTTGAACTGATATTTCATCCAAATTGTAGTCAGCACCCGTAATTATTTTCATAGAGGTCGGGTTTGGGGCGTCGCTAAGAAATTTTTCTTGATTCACGTTCAACCCTATTCCGGAAATAGTTCGGGTGATGTTTCTGCCCGTCACAACATGCTCCGTAAGGATTCCGCATATCTTGGAGTCGCCGACATAGATATCGTTCGGCCATTTGATTTTGGCTTCGATTCCATGTGATGAAAGAGTGCGGATAATTGCCAGAGCTATCGCTTCGGATAAAAGGAATTGCGATGAAGCCGGGAAATTCAGAGGATGAAACAGCACTGAACCTGTGAAATTCTTACCCGGTTCGGCTTCCCAAGAATTACCCCTCTGCCCTCGTCCTTTATTTTGAGCAATTCCTCTAACCAAAGCCGGGCTCGGAAGCTCCTTTTCATTTTGAGCCACCCATGTGTTGGTTGAGTCTACAGTGTCAAGGCAAAAGATCTCCATATCACAAATCGGGAATTCCTTAGAAAGAAATCTTTCTTGATCCGTCGGGATTAACGGCAATATTTACAGTTTTCGCATCCTCGGGGGTGAGAGGTCCCAGTCTGTCGGGCCATTCCACAAGGCAGAGGGCTCCGGACTCGAAATAATCGATTGCTCCCATGTCGAAGACTTCCTGTGGTGAGTCAATTCTGTAAAGGTCGAAATGAAAGATTGGATTTCCTTTGGCATCGAGATATTCGTTCACCAAGGAGAATGTGGGGCTTCCAAAATCATCGTCGGCGCCCAATTGTTTGCACACCTCTGCAATGAATGTAGTTTTTCCGGCTCCCATTTCGCCTTCGAAAAGATAAATGCCTTTTCCGCCGGTGGCATCGATAAATTTCTCAGCAGCCTCCGCAATATTATCAAGTGTAAAATCAATTTCCATTTTTCTGCAAATAATCTGAATTTATTAAAATTTTCATAATGCAGTAATTATATATGATTAAAGTGAGTGGTTGCTTCTTCTTATGCAAAATAAGAGTCCATTCCACAATATTTGTAAAGCACAAAAAGCACCAAAGAGATGCGGTGGGAACTAACTTTTTTGTAGGGGAATATTGCAATAACAGTCCCTGTTGCAAAGTTAAGAATAAAAACACTTCTTAACAAAAATCTCATCATTAGCCTTCCCCTCAGATCTTAGCCTATTCCACAATATTTTAAAGATTTTCCCATTTACAAATTTACAATATACCTACAGGTTTCAATAATCCTTATTCCGACCCCTTTTCAATATAAGAAACCGAAAAGCCATAACGGAATTCTATTGCCGAAACCCGTTTCTATATCATCAATCGCTAAATAGCTATCCGCCACATCTGCAATTTGTTCAAAGGTTTTATTCCTACCTCCCACCTCAAAAAGATACTTGTCGTCTATTAAAAAATCTCCGGCCAAGGGATAGGATGCTTTATGATACACTTGTATTTGATTATTAAAAAAAGTCTCTCGTTCATTTCCTTTGTTTATAGAAAGGCATAAAGCATGCATGAGGCTAGTGTTTCCTAAAAAAATTTTATCAGGTTTGTATAGTTGTTTATAGTTTTTTATATGAGAAGTTAATAAGGAAAGAATCTGAGCTCTGTCTAAGGCATAGAGCATCTTGAGCCCAAGTTCATTATTTGTTGAAAGTTGTCCCCATAAATCAGACATTTTAGGTTGGAAAGGCACATTGCTACTTATAATCATTAATAGTTTTCTCACCTTCTGAATTGTTTCAAACGAAACATGCTCAACCGCCGGAAGATCATTCTCAATAACAACATTAATTGATTCCCTTAATCTTACGACAAAATCTTCCGGATCTTCATTGTAGAACGGGTAATATCCTCTCTTTAAATATTCTTCAAAATGAGGAAAAATTTTAATATTACTAAGAATTTCCATTGAAATTTCCGGATGGTGTCGCAATATCTCATCGAGCGGAAACGGGTTAAAATTGTAAACCTCATTATAAGCTAAAAATTCTCTGAAAGAAAGGCCATAAAGCGTGTAAGGAGTTTGTCTTCTTGAAAGGTCGACTTGACCGTTATCTATTTTTAGAAGGGAACTGCTTGTATAGACAATACTAAAATCCGGATAAGAATCATAAATATTTTTAAGCGTTATGGCCCAGTGTGGATAACGATGAACTTCATCAAGAAAGATTCTCTTCATTCCATATTTATACACCATATCTACGAGATCAATCAAAGAATGATCAGCAAACCATAAGTCATCAAGAGATGCATAAATGGTATCGTCTATATTTTCATAGTTTTTTAATATATATTGGAGGAGCATGGTTGTTTTGCCCACACCCCGGGCTCCTCTAATACTTATAATCCTTGTTTCCCAGTTGATCTTATGGTAAAGATATCTTAGAAATCTGAGATTAACTTTAGAAATCTTTCTATGATAATTTTCTATGAGGGGGAGTAATTCTTTTTTATCCATATAGTCTTTTTATATTTCAAAATGTAAAATTAAAGATATTTTTATATTTCTAACTATAAAAAAACCATTTTTTTTACATTTCCAACTATAAAAATATCTTGTTAAGACAACAAAAAAGACGCACAAATAATGCACGTCTTTCATATATATTTTAGTGGATTATCTTTTATTTTTTGTCTTTTCTCCATTGGAGACCGTAGGTCTTATCAAATTTCAACATTGTGCCGTTGGTGAGCTTCACTTTATATGAATCCTTCTTAAACTTGATGGATTTAACGGTTTCATTCTTGTAATCTTTAGAGATCACACCGCGAGCATCGTTCGGAAGAAGAGTTGTAGGCACATTTCCGTTTTTGTTAGAAACCTGATACCAGTTGCCTTGTAGGTCGAAAGCGATCTTAGTTCCGTTCTCGAGATTTACGCGATACCACATCGGTTGGGTTGTTGCCCTCATCATCTTCCACCAGGATTTTGAAACTTTCACTCCGGGATAATAGTCATTAAGGAAAGTCTGCACTTGTGCCGGCATGTCGGAAACCGGTTTATAAACACGTTCAGCTTGTGCTGATGGAATTGCAAATGCGAGTACTAACGCTGCAAGGCTTAAAATTTTTGCTAATCTTTTCATAACTTGAATTTTTAGAGTGTTATAATTTAATTTTTAGTTGTTTTCGTTTTTATAACAATTAAACGACTATGCTATTTAAATGGTTCACATTCATGAAAAAAATTTTTTTATAAATGAGCTAACTTGGTTAACTTTGCGAAGTAAAAGCGATGTTTGTTTCATATTATCCGTATATTCGGATAACCCAATGACAAGGTATGACGAAGCTTATTAAAAGAGTTGTTATATTGATTATTGTGATTTTTTTCTCATTAGAGGGAGAGTCTCAGCTTCGCTATGGCTTCAGATTCGGGGGAGATTTCGCTTCAGCTTCGTTAAAAAATGCAGACGGATATTCGCTTGTGAACCGCAGCGGCTTTACAGGAGGGCTGGATCTGGAATATCAGTTTGAGAAATGCGGATTTGCACCGGATATCGCAATACTTTACGCCCGTCATAACACGCGGCTGCGTTCAGGGGAGGAAGAACCCCACAGTTTCGGCAGAAACTTCATTGACATTCCATTACGCCTGAAATATAAATTTTGGTTGAAATCCACAAAAGACTTGTTTGGGCCTCTGGTCTATACGGGTCCGGTCTTTTCTTTCCGGCTTGACCATAACGATGCAAACCCGTTAAGGAGCAAGCGATTTCAACCCGGATGGGAAGTCGGGTTAGGTTTCGACATCATCAACTTTATCCAGCTTTCGGGAGGTTATCGTTTCGGGCTTGGGAATGCGGTGGCAGACTTCGAAGGCTTTCCGACAGCCGTTTTGCACACCAACGGATGGAACCTCAGCGCCACAATTCTTTTTGATTTTTAAGAGCCATGGCAACCACTCCCTTATATAAGAACAGTCAAGACGTGATACCCAACCGAACGGATGCGCCTACATCCGGGGGTTATTATATCTTCATTATCACCTATCTCGTGTTGCTGAGTGCTTTCGGCTCATTCGTAAACGACATGTATATACCGACTCTACCGTCGATGGTGAAGTTTTTCCATTGCTCGGTTTCGACTGTGCAGTTAGGATTGACATTCGGCATGATAGGTTTGGGAGTCGGAGAGATGATACTCGGACCATTCAGCGACCGCTGGGGACGCAAACCGATACTCATCGCAGCCTTGGTGGTATTTGCCATAGGAGCTTTCTGCAGCGTGTGGTCGAAATCGATTGAGGAATTCATCTGGTGGCGATTGGTGCAAGGTCTGGGTGCCTCCGGAGGCTATTTTTTGGCTCGTACCATCCCGGCCGACATGTACCACGGCCAGGATCTCGCAAAAGTGATGGCCTTAGTTGGCGCTATCAACGGATTTGCTCCCGCCAGTGCACCGGTGATTGGTGGATTTGTATCCCGGGCTGTAGGTTGGAAAGGTATTTTCTGGATTCTTTTTGGTTTCAGCCTGTTGCTCTTGGTGTTATCCTTCATTTTTAAGGAGTCTTTACCCAAGGAGCGAAGAGTGCAAGGTCACTTCGGGATTGCGTTCAAGAACTATATCTACCTATTGAAGAATAAGCAATTTGTGGTGCATATCCTTTTGAAAGGCTCAGCCTTGGGTATGCTTTTCGCCTATATATCGGCCGCACCATTTATCATACAGACTCATTACGGATATAATCAGCTGCAATTCGGGCTCTTTATGGGTTTCAACGCCTTGTTTGTAGCTTGCGGAGCGATGGTAGCTTTGAAATTCAAGCCGTTAAGAAACGGGGCTGTATTTGCGGGAAGGACCTTGTTTCTGATATCGATAGGGCAGTTTATATGCCTCTATTTGGTAGACAACGTCTGGGTTTACGAGGCATGGAACGTAGCTTTGATTTTCTGTATGGGTATGTTGTTTACGGTAGCCAACACACTGGCGATGAACGAAGGTCGCGACTATGCCGGCGACGCTTCAGCGTTGGTGGGACTTGTAGGCTATATATTCGGAGCGATAGCCAGCCCGCTCGTAGGCCTTGGAGATATTCTACATTCCACGGCCATCACGCTTTTCGTTCTGGCCTTCATCACCCTTGTCTTCACACGAATGACGAAAGTGCTGCCTCCTGACCTGGAACCCACCACACAAAGCATGCACGCCACAGGGCTACCAAAGTATCCCACTCCACTGTCAACTCCAAAATCTGCATCTCCCGCAAACTCTACATCCGCTGCCATTACAATGCCGGCAAGCTCAGACAGCAATCAAAAATCTACTCCCCTGCCATAGACATCCGCAAGGGTTTCACTCACGGTTCTCCTTATTTTTCTTCGAGATAGCCAAAACCCACATTGCCAAAGCCATGACCATCATTACCAATCCGAATATAACCATGGCAAGCATCGATCCGGGAATATCAATAACGCTGAATACTATGATTCCTATTCCACAGATAAAAGCTATGACTGCAAAAGCTATTTGTAATTTATGATTCATGATGTTATTCTGTTTATAATTGAAATCTGCAGTTTATTTTTCAAAATTAATCTTTTTTTTTAAAAAATAAAAAAATCAGATACCCCTCCTCCGGTTGCATTGCAAACTTGTTGTCTTAATATATAAATTTTTAAATTACAAAACATAAGGTTATCAGAAAGTTATAATTTTCATGAATCAATACTAATCTATTAATTTCCGGTTTTTATACTGCAGGCGGCATCTCGCCGGAGGGAAGGTCTGTGTAAGTAATAAACATTTTTATTAACTTTGTGAATCAACGCTTTACAGTTATGTCTAATATCAAATCTCTGTCTTTTCCTCTTTTACTCCTTCTTGGGCTCTTTTGCATGAGTTTGGCATGTTCCGGAGCGGATAAAGAGCCGGAGGAAAAAATAATAGTAGCATACGTTACTTCATGGAGCGATGTAATCCCCGATCCCTCGGATTTCACTCATCTTAATTACGCTTTCGGTCATGTGAATGAATCTTTCGACGGAATTAAAATCGACAATGTTGAAAGATTTAAAAACATGATAAAATTGAAAGAAAAAAATCCCGACCTTAAGGTGCTTCTTTCAATCGGGGGCTGGGGCAGCGGCAGGTTTAGCGAGATGGCTGCTTCCGATTCTTTAAGAAAATCGTTTGCAAAAAATTGTGGTCAACTAATAGAGGAATATAAGTTTGACGGTATAGACATCGATTGGGAATATCCAACAATAGGATGGGCCGGTATCTCTTCCGATCCTGAAGACACAAAGAATTTCACACTGCTGATGGCTGATATCCGTGAGGCTATTAATGAAGACAAATTATTGACTTTGGCTTCATCGGCCACTGCCCGATATGTTGATTTCAACGCTGTCGTTCCTATTGTGGATTTTGTAAACCTCATGACCTACGATATGAGTGACGGAATGGAGCATCATTCTCCCCTATTTTCTTCCTCTATCACGCCTGAAATGACTTCGGACAAATCCGTGAGGCTGCATAGAGAAGCCGGAGTGCCGAATGAAAAGATGGTTTTGGGAATACCTTTTTTCGGGAGAGGGAATCATAACAAAGAAACTTATTACAAAGAATATAAAGATATCACCCTGCAACCAGGTCAACAGGAAAAATGGGATTCCATCTCTAAATCTCCATATATCGTCGACGCGGATGGAAATTTTGTAATCGGTTTCGATAATCCCCGTTCAGTGGAAATCAAATGTGAATATATTCTTGACAATAATTTGAAGGGGGCAATGTTCTGGGATTATAACGGAGATGATTCCTCGAAATCATTAAGCAAAACCATAAAGAAAGTTTTGAAGGGTCAAAAAAACTTTTAGAGAAAAGAAGCAATGACAAGGAAGATTAATTTGAGATTTCTTTTTTTCATAATAACCTCCATTATCGTCACAGAGGGTTCTCTGTTTGCTCAGACTGCTGATTATCCCGCCAATTATGCCAAGCAACCCCGGTTTAAAGCTCTCTTATACTACTCTGAAAATGTGGAAGAGGCCCATAAAGAGTTTGCTAAAGACGCAATAGATTTTTTCACGCGTCTCACTGATGGCGACGGCTATATCCTCGAAATCACAACTTCCTTGCGGAACTATGATTATGACAGCCTCAAAGATTTTAACACGATAATTGCCGTGAATATTTCTCCTTCCGACCCTGAAGAGAGATTATTGTTTGAAAAATACATGGAAAATGGTGGAGGATGGATAGGATTTCATGCGGCCGCCTATAACGATATAAACACAGGTTGGCCGTGGTTTAACGAATTCCTCGGTTGCGGACATTTCTATTGCAACAACTGGCCACCTCAACCGGCACTTGTGGAAACAGATACTTCAGATTCTCCCGTCACAAAAAATCTTCCTTCTTCATTTGTTGCGCCAGCCACTGAATGGTATCAATGGCAGCCTTCTCCTCGGGAAAATCCGAATGTAGAGGTGCTTCTTTCCCTTTCAGATAAGAATTATCCTTTGGGACTGAAAGACGTGGTCTTCTATGGAGATTTCCCGATAGTGTGGAGGAATTCAAACTATCGGATGATATATCTCAACTATGGGCATGGCGACAAATGTTTCAGCGACGCCACACAGAACCTTCTCACTATTAATGCCTTCCGCTATGTTGTCAGTCTGTCGCCCGCCGGAAATCCTTTTTGGGAATGATCTCCCATCCGATTCAACAAAGCAGGAAGTTTGGGAAAAAAGAAGCCTCTAGACCTCTTTCTCGCCTTCGGCGATCCTATCAAGATACGGCAGAATGAACAATACAGTAATAAAGAACTTAACCGGAGGATGGGAGACAAATCGGAGGTGAATGAAATTCACAATCTCCATTTTAGCTACATCAGCATCGAAAGCTTAACGTTTTGATGCCTTCAACTCAAATTTATGATAAATCTGAGCCTTGGAAACTGATGCTTTACTTCAGACGATTGTGGTAATCCAGACATATTAATTATTATATTATTCCCTGTTTTTATTAACTCCCTTTTGCAATATCAGCTGCAAGTTCATTCATCATGGTGCAAATATCATAAGTTAAAGGCGTCTTTGGATCAAGCCCTAAAGATATGATTAGCAATTTTCCTCGAGAACATAATTCAAATTGATGCTTTGGCGGTTTAAAATTCTCGGGGAAACGTTGATATTGTATCAAAATATAAGGAAATCCATTTAATTCAGCAATATCTCTCACCTCTTTTTCAAATTCAGATTTAAAAGGAGAAACCAATACGCTTCCTCTTGAAGCTTGATATAAGGCTTCCTCTTTATGAAATAGTCTTTCGTCGCAGGTGAACCGCCTTCTCATTCTTACTGCATATTTATCCGGGTTTTCCCATAAAAATGGATTTCCATAGGCCTCAAAATATCTATCTTCTATCTTTAACCTATGAATACGTTTGAAATAACCAGGGTTTTCTAATATTGTTAGTCTCCTATTAGGATTATCATCTAAATATACAATCCAATTCCTTAAAACAACATTATCATAAAGGGCTTTATCAGTATAACCTTGTGTAAAAATATCTTCTTTTAAAAAATTAGACCCGAAAATTTTATTATAATGATTACAAATTCTTTCTTTTAGGTTTTCCATATAATCATCAAGATGGATAGGGGTATAAATCTTTTTATAGATTATCATATGGAGATGATCAGGCATTATCTTATAATGAAATTTTTGTATTTCTCTCACCTCTTTTTCAAATTCTTTCAATCCGGCTACAATTGCCCTTCCGGACTCCGAGAGATAAACGTAGGGATAACCTTTACTACCTTTCCTTATCCCTGCTTTCCCCCTTAAGGTTCCAAAATCAATACATCCCTTCTTCTTCTTTAAAATAATATGATATATGAAAGGTTTGTAATAATCATGGTGAAAGCTTCTCTGATTATAATTATCCATATTTCTCACCTTCGACGAAAGACTTTTTTCCATTCTTGAATTAAGTCTTTTTTAATTTTCACATATAACACCCCCGGTTCTTCCCTAATCTATGAAAGTGTTATTAACTCTCTAACTTCCATATTTAATAAAACCGCAATTTCTCTGAGAGTTCCTACAGATGGTTGAGAGGAATTAGAATTGAAAATAACACAAATTTATAAAAAAATTTAAAAGTATGCCTTATTTCTATATAGGCTTTATCATTTATTCATCATACTTTTATGTAAAGCTGCTTTACATATTAGAAAGCCAATTTTAATAAAATCTCTTTGGTTTAGATAAAGGATAAGTATGGGCTCCAATCATCCATCTTACTTCCTTTCTTTATTTCTTCATCAATTCCATGATGTCTTCAGGATAAAGGATCCTGATATCTTGAACGGAGTTTAAATCCTTGGGTTTATTCTTCAAGAACAATACAGGAATAACATTCTTGTCTTTGCAGAATGGCAATAAATTTATTTTTTCTTTTAATTCTTTTATCAAGACAGAAGCAATTTCTGGATTAGTCCATTTACATTCTCCTACCAATATAGTTTTTCCATCTATTGATTCCGACACTACATCCACTTCAATCTGCCTTATTCCCTGAACTGTTTTAACCGAGCCCCACCAACGGGATGCCTTTCCAAACAAAACTCCAAACAGTTCATTCCCGGTTACAGCATCTCTACAAGTCTTCTCCCAGAAAGAACTGACAAAATTAACAAGCCCTGACTGCAAATCAATCTCAATCGGTTTTCTTCTATCGAGATTTACAAAAGAAATATTCGGGACCACAAAACGGTAATAAAAAGCCAAAAACTGATCAGAAATCTTATAGAGGGTTTTCTTAGAATTTTTTTCATTAGCTCCATAAGGAATCTCTTTCTCTATTAGTCCTAATTCAATCAGTTTGCTTATCGGGCGAGAAAGATTTGTGGCCACTTCTCCCGATCGTGAAGCAATCTCTGAAATCCTGTTGGCTCCCGACGCTATAAAAGACAATATGGTTGAGGCCTTCACGATATCCTTCATGTCATCCTGAAGCAATTGATTCGGTTCTTCATATAAAATTCCGTCGATAGAAAAGACATTATGCCATAAAGCATCTTCAAAGGTTTTACAATTCTCACGTAGTTCCCAGTAGCGAGGAATTCCACCCCAGACTGCATATTCTTTTATCGCATCCGCTCCCTTCACATGTAGAGCCTCCTCTATATAAGGCAGTTTTAAGGGAGCAAGCTTTACTACAGACTTTGTCCTTCCATAGAGAGGAGAAGTTTTATCAAAGACTAATCCATACATCATATTTTGGGAGGAGCCACAAATAAGCAGATTATATTTCAGGATTTTTTCATCCAACAGTTTTTGTAAAACCGACGGTAATTCCCGAGACTGTTCCACAAGATAAGGAAATTCATCAAGACAAAGACAGAAAGATTCTGTGACTCTATGGTTTAAGGAAGTCAATAAGACTTCCCAATCGGAATATTTCACTTTATCAAAATCCTCTATCTTTTCTGCAATGATCTTGGCGCATATCTCTCTTTGATGAGAGGCGTCGGAGCGATCGGCCAAAAAGTATATATCATTTTTTCTGATTATTTTTTTTAAAAGAGTCGATTTACCCACACGACGTCTCCCATATAGCACGGTTAGGCCTATAGGGAGGGAGTTTATTGCATTTTCTAATTTCTCTTTTTCCTTTATTCTATCTACGAATTCCATATTGATGACTTATTATGCAGTGCAAACATAATGTTTTTATTGCATAATAACAAGTTTTCTGGAAAATTTGATGAACCGGTGCTGAAGCTCCGGCGGGGTTGATAGGTATGAGGCTTTCATAAGACTTTCAATTTCAAAGATATAAAAGTTGGAGGAGATTAGTAAGCAATGCTGAAATCTCCTTGATATAGTTGATTTAATCTTTTTTCCAACCCTTTTATTGTAATCAATCCTTTTGAGAGTTGTTGATTATTGAGCATCAGATATATTCTATTTTCAGTATCAGAAATCTGACTGAAAGTTTCAGGACCAAATAAGTTTATCATCAATCTTTTATAAAAAAGAAAACGACGATTCCCTTTTTCAAGATTTAAATGTTTTTTCTTTATATCTTTTTCCAAGTCCGGAGCAGCCACAAAACCAAAGGATACAAAGGGATTTTTTCTATAATAATCCAACATTATTTCAATACAAGACCGAACAATGATTCTCGGCTCAAAATCATTGGTTAATAATGAATAACGGTCTTTGCTTTTTTCTACTCCTTTCCAATAAAACTTTATGCCGTAAAACTCTTTTTCAAATCCCTCTACTTCAACTATATATCTTTTATTACTCTTTAATGATCTGAAAGTCCATAAATCAGTAATGCGAAGTGAGATTGGGTCTGCACTCCGCATTATAAATCTTGGTTCATAATATCCAAGTCTTCCCTTCATGGAAGAAGATACTTATATGTAGGTATCCTTAAATTCTCCCGTTCTTCCTCTGAAATGGCTCTCAATTTCAAAGTTGAATGAGATTTTGACAGAGGCTTAATTTTTGTTTTAACCTCCGTTGAAGAATTTAAAACAGTATGTTGTTTATTGGTCTTCATTATAAACTCCTTCAGTTGTCTAACGCAAAACTACTATTTTTATTTATAAAACACAAATTCTATTATATTTCATTTTTTCAACAAGGAGGTTCGTGTGATTAATGGGAGCGGAGGTGCTGATAGAGCAAGGGGGCGGTGGTTTTCCAGACTTGTTTTGAGATCTGCTTCATGCCATGAATCGAAGGATGACCCGACTGCTTGTCGATCGCCTCCAACTTTACATAGGGAATTGCCTCAGTTTCACATGCCTGAATGATTATATCCTCCACATCCTTTGACAGCTCGGTGTTTACTATGGCCACAATTAATGCATCGGGATAGTTTTCCTTTAATTTCTTAAACATTGCCAGGGATGCAGGCCTGACAGTATACATATCCGTGCCGCCCCATTCTCCTAACGGAGAGCCGGCCCAGGCATCATTAGTGCCGCCAAAGACAAAAATCAGATCGGGATTCTCTCCCAAACTACCGGCCCTTGTCAGAAACGACCTGTGGGTGTAGTCCTCTCCGTTATAACCCGTGTTGCAGATTGTAGCTCCCGACCAGGAATTATTGAGCTCTAATGCCAATCTGTTGTCTTCAATAAGCTGATACCACCAGGTGTCTTTAACATCCTTCACATCATTCCCGATTTCGGCGCCATACCATGGCTCGTTCCCCTCCGGAATCCAGCCTTCAAATGTGGAATAACTGTCGCCAAGCACCGACACCTTTACTTGCGAATAAAGGCTTGCAAAGCCGGCTATTAATATAAGTGATAATAATAATCTCTTCATGTTCCTCTTTTATTTTACCGTAGCAGACACCGTGAGCGGCAGATTGCTACTTGAACTACCTATATGAAAATCTACCTTCCCTTTTTCAACAGTCCAATTATGGTTATCCTCATCCCATTTTGAAAGATCCTTGACTTTAACCTCCACGGGTACCGTCTTTTGCTCACCGGCTCCTAATTTCACTTTTTTGAAGGCCCGCAACTGTTTCTTAGGCCGCAAGGAATCTTTAGACTCAGGATAAGAGGCATACACCTGTATCACTTCCTCCCCGTCACGTTCGCTGTTGTTTGACAGCGTCACATCAATAGTCAACACCTCATCCATGGCGTCATTTTTCACACTCTTCCGTTTTATATCAGCCTTGTCATAACTGAAATCGGAATAGCTGAGACCGTAGCCGAAAGGATAAAGGGGTTCTCCTTCAAAATACATGTAAGTTCTGCCATTTGTGATGTCATAATCCATCATGTCGGGCAAGTCGGTAATATCTTTCACCCAGGTCTGGGTAAGTCTTCCGGAAGGATTCACGTCTCCTGTTATTATATCTACAAGACCGTTTCCGGTTTCCTGCGAGCAATGTGTGAAATGAAGTATTGCCGGCAGATTTTCCTGACTCCAGTTGATAGTGTAAGGAAATGACGACTGCAACACAAGAACAGTGTTAGGATTTGCCTTATAAATCTGCCTGATCATATCTTCATTCGGAAGATTTAGAGAACGGCGGTCGACAGCTTCACGGCCGTCGGAGGGTACGGGGCAGAAAAACCAGTCGGGTTTTGTACCGTAGGGATGATTGCCTGAAACCACGAAAACAATATCAGCCTCCCGTGCGATTCTTTCAGCCTCGCTCATACGGTTGTCCGGCACAGTCATCACCTCTATTCCCAATGGTTCGAATCTTTGTCTGAAGGCATCAAGTATTGTTACGGTATAAGCGGGCTCGCCTCCATACCAGTCTTGTATCACTTCATTTACATGCTCGCCGATAAGTCCGATTTTCTTAATGCCATCCACCTTCAAGGGAAGCAGAGGATTTCCATCCATGGGCTTATTCTTCAACAATACCACGCTTTTAGCCGTAGCCTCCCGTGCAAGCGACTTTGCATAATCCTGTTGCCACGGAGCCGGAGCATCTTTTGCCACATAATATGGAGTTGCCGTAATATCGGGATCCAGAAGTCCCAGTTTCAAAGCCACCTTAAGGTTCCCTCTCAAGGCTTTATCAAGGTCAGCTTCCGTTACAAGACCTGTGTTGATCGCTATGGTCAAAGGTTCCTTATATCTGTCGAGGAATTGTCCCAAACCGGCCTTCACCACCTCGGCGGCCGCAGCCGGCAAGGAATCAACGTAATGATGGGCCGTAAAGAGCATCCCCATTGCTCCACCGTCGGTGCAGATTATGCCATCCATATCCCAATCCGGTCTGACCACTTCGTCGTAAACGGGATGAACCGCCATAGGGATTCCGTTCCAACGGTTGTAGGCAGCCATGAATGCACGGCTCCCTCCTTCTGTAATCCCTTTCATGAAGGGATAGGAATAATATTCATGGAAAAGTCGTTCGGAGAAATTCGAGGATGTTGAATCGCGTCCGAACTCATTACTGTTTGCAAGAAAATGTTTCATCAGAGCAGCAGCCTTCCAATATCGGGGATTATTGCCCTGCATGCCCTTCACCTTAGCAACCGTCATTGCAGCTGTAAGGAAAGGATCCTCGCCAAAAGATTCTTCAGTGCGTCCCCAGCGCGGGTCTCTGGCCAGATCAGCATTCGGAGCTCTCATCACAAGGTTATGGGGAAGGCTGTCCTGACTGAAATACCATCTCATTTCGTCAGCAGTGAGCTCCCCTATCCTTTCTATAAGATCCACATCCCAGGTCTCTCCAAGTCCATAAGCTTGAGAATGAACCGTGGTAGGCTGGCTGTAAGTGTTGGCAGGACCCCCGATCTGCAGACCGTGAAGGCCTTCAAAATGACCGCAATCGGGAATTCCGAGACGCGGCACTCCAAGATTTGTGCTGAACAGATTTATCTTCTCTTCGAGGGTCAGAAGGCTCAGAAGATTATCTATCCTTTCCTCGTCGCTGAGACTTGTGTCTTGAAATTTTTCAATTTTCTTTGCCGAAGCAGCCAGAAAAAGAAGGGCTAACATCGACAGGATTATGGATCTTAACATATCGGAATCTTTATTTTGCCGCCTCTACAGGACGATATTTGAAATATTTGAAAGTTGCTTGCGGACTCTCCTTTCCGGTGCAATACATTCCGAGGATAATTCCCGTGAAACCTCCTGCAGTCTCCGAACTCAGATAGCGGGTGTCGGCAGATCCGAGGGGAATGAAGGTCTTTCCCCCGTCAATGGAGAAGGAGAAACTGTAGACATTAGTGTTTCCCTCAATTCTCAGCAGGGCCGAGTCGCCGTTTATTTCAATTGAGGCCTCCTTATGATAGATTGAGCTGAGCCAGTAATCAAGATTGACGGCATATCCGGTCTCAGTTTTCGATAGATAGATATCGTAATGAGAACGCATATCCATGAATACGGTAAGTCCGGCCTGTGCGCCCACGGCTTTGGCATCAAGGCTCAAAGAGCTCGTGGCCTCAAAATTTATGTGCTGCTGCCTGTGGCCCAGGAATGTGGGATACTCGATTGAATTCAGGTCCCACTCATTTCCTGTCAGCGTCAGACCCTTCTCCGTGAAGGCATAATTCCCGTCTATTGGCTTACGAAGATAGACCCAGTCAAATCCGGGCTTTGTTAACTTAGAAAAATCAATATTGAAACTCCAATCGGTCTGCGGTTTCAAATCACCCTGAATAGGAAGGTTGACATTCATAACCGTCTGGATAGTTCCGTTGCCGTTTACCACCGGCCATCCGTTTTCATCCCAGACAACCGGGGCGAGATAAGTCTCTCGTCCTGTGAGATGGTTCATACCCTGCTGCGGACGGAAAGCGAGACAAACGAGCCACCAGCTTCCGTCGGGCGCCTCCACGATATCGGCATGCCCGGTGCCCTGGATCGGGTTCAACTGCCCCAGCTGGTTGCAATGGGTAAGTATCGGATTGTTCGGATTCGATTCGTAAGGTCCGTAGATATTTTTAGAACGCGCGATAGTTATCATGTGGGCATGTTCCGTGCCTCCCTCCGAAATCAAGAGATAATACCAGCCGTCTTTTTTGTAAATATGCGGCCCTTCCGGGTAT
The DNA here is from genome assembly GCA_022509105.1 of Muribaculaceae bacterium. Lineage (GTDB taxonomy): Bacteria > Bacteroidota > Bacteroidia > Bacteroidales > Muribaculaceae > Lepagella. The sequence goes on from JAFLTV010000005.1 coordinate 27,638, forward strand.
CTTCCGCCGGTTCCCTGCCATATTTTCTGCGACTGTGTAAGCTGTTTACCTGTAGCCGGATCAATCTCGCAAAGATATATGGCATCTTCAGGGTTGCTAGTGAAATAACACTTTCCGTCTTCAAAATAGAAAGAGGGGTCTATGCCGCCCTGTTCCAGCCATACAGGGTCGCTCCAGGGTCCGGCAGGATCAGTGGCTGTAACGAAGAAGTTTCCTCCGTTTGTCACGTTGGTGTTAATCATGTAATACAGCCCGTCGTTATATCGGATTGTAGGAGCATAGAGACCGCCCCAGCTGTTAGCCCTCGACATGTCCATCTGATCAACACGGTCGATTGCGTTCCCTATCTGCTCCCAGTTTACAAGGTCGCGGCTATGCCATACTGGTATTCCCGGGAAATAATGAAACGTGCTGTTCACGAGATAATAGTCGCTGTCAACCCGACAGATGCTCGGATCAGGATAGAACCCGGGAATTATGGGATTGGTATAGGTATGGGCCTGCATGCCTATCCCCATGAGGGCTAATCCCAAAACTAAACTTATCTTTTTCATGTCTTTACTGTCTTTTGTTGATGGTGAGTTTTGCCGGCGTCAGCCCCTCCGACACGGCTTCCACCTCTATCGGGGCGCCGGAACCGTCTGTCTGCACAATTAGCAAAGCCTTGCCATTGAAAAGCTTCCTATGGTCATCTTTAAATCTTTCGAGAGATATGGGAGAGCCATTGTCTACTCCTGCTATAAACCCTCCTCCGGAAACTTTAAACTTAATTTCATTGTCGGCAACAGCATTCAGATTGCCGGCAGCATCTTCCACCTCTACCGTGATATAGGCAAGGTCGTTATTTCCGGCATTGATAACGTCGCGGTCGGCCGTAAGGAGAATCTTCTCAGGTTCATCAGCCGTGGTCCGGGCTGTTTTGGCAACTACATTCCCGGCGCTGTCATAACTTACTGCTTCGATAGTGCCGGCTTCAAACGGCACTCTCCACATCACATGATAAGGATTCTTTTCTCCACCTTTGCTCTTTCTGCCAAGCGATTTTCCGTTGAGGAACAATTCCACGTCGTCGGCATTGTTATAGTAAGCCCAGACATCCACAGTCTCCCCCTCTTTCCAGTTCCAGTGGGGGAAGATATACAAGACAGTGTCTTCGGGCACCAATTCCGCCTGATACATGTAGTAGACATCCTTCGGGAACCCTGCAAGGTCTACAATTCCGAAATAGGAGCTTCTTGCAGGCCAGCCGTATGGAGTCGGTTCACCGATATAGTCAAATCCTGTCCAGACGAATTGTCCGGAAATGAAATCATTGTCAAGCACATGTTTCAGTGCGCTCTCATGATGGTCGCCCCATGGGGCACGCATATTGTCGTAGGCAGAGGCCGAGAAAGAAGGATCATAATATGGCTTGTCCCAGCGTTCGGGAGCCAATATTATAGAATCGGAAGGATTCACGTAATAGCCTCTTGTCTGGAGTCCTGACACGCTCTCTGTGATAATGAACGGTTTGCCCGGGAAATTTACCGGCACATCCTTAAACCAATCCTGATGATAGTTATAGCCGATGAGATCCAAGGCTCCCGACCGGAAAAGATGATTTCCCGGCGATGGTTCGTTATTTCCGGCTGTTACGGGTCTTGTCGGATCCAGGTTTCTGACCATGTCGGCAAGCTTCTTTGTCAGCAGGGAATTAACCGACATATCGCCCTCGGCCGCGAGCATGTCTGCGCTGTGGCCGAAATTCAGGATCATGTTGGCCTCTTCAAGCGACAGGGTGTCGGCCGATGCGTCACTCCACTGTTCGAGCACTTCGTTGCCGATGCTCCACATAATCACGGAGGGATGGTTTCTGTCTCTTAAAATCAGGTCGGTCAGATCGCGCTCATGCCATTCGTCGAAATATCTTGCGTAGTCATGCGGAGTCTTTCTTTTTCTCCACATATCGAAAGTTTCATCCATCACGATGAAGCCCATGCTGTCAGTGAGCTCCAACAGCTCGGGTGCGGGAGGGTTATGGCTCGAACGGATTGCGTTCACACCCATTCCCCGGAGAATCTCCAACTGGCGCTCTATGGCCCTGCGGTTTACAACAGCACCCAAGGCTCCGGCATCATGATGCAGACACACACCATGGATTTTCATAGCCTCCCCGTTTAAGGAGAAGCCTTTATCCGCATCGAAGTTGAAATATCTTATTCCGAAGGGCGTTTCGTAAGAGTCTACCTTCACATTTCCTTCAAAAACCTCAGTCACGGCCTTATACATGCAAGGATTACCCACACCCCAGAGGCACGGGGTCTTAACATCGAGTGTCTGGACTATCGTTGAATCATTTTTATTGACTTTAAAGGGCGCTGTTTCGGAAATTATCTCCCCCTGCGGGCTCATAACGGCAGTCTTCACCGTCACATCCTTCGATTTCTTTCCAAGTTTGAGGGTTGTCTCGACTTTCACAGTAGCCTCCTGCGAGGAGACTTCAGGAGTGGTGACATAAGTGCCCCACAACTCAACATGGGTAGGATTCAACACCCTCAGCCATACATTCCTGTAGATTCCACACCCGGAATACCAGCGGGAATTGGGCTGCTCCTCATTGTCTACTTTCACAAGCACTGTGTTCTCCCCTCCGAAATTAATGAACGGAGTCAGATCATAAGAGAAGGAGGAATATCCGTAAGGACGAGTGCCGAGTTCATGGCCGTTGATCCATACGGTGGAGTTCATGTAAGCTCCGTCGAAATCTATATAGAGTTCCTTCCCTTTTTCATCAGCAGGCACCGTGAATGTTTTCTTATACCATCCGATGCCACCGGGGAGCGCACCTCCGCCTGTGCCTGAAGGATTGCTCTCGGAAAAGTCGCCCTCTATCGCCCAGTCGTGAGGAAGATTGAGCGTGCGCCAATTTCCTCCCACAGTGTCTGTGCCAAGCTTGAAATCCCAGTCTGAGTTAAAGGATATGGCTCTGGAATCTGCGGCTTGCAACAAAACGGCTGTGGAAGCGACCAAAAGTCCTCCCACAGCTATCAATCTTTTAATTCTTAGCATCTTATTCTGATTTTATGCTCTAAATTTTCACTTCCATGGCTTTACCGGAATATTTAACCTCCTGCCCTTTGGCTTCGCGGTTAAATCCGGCTTTATTGTCTTTTCCGACTTTCACTATATTGAATTTGCGCTCAGCCGGCATACCCTTGAACTGACCCTGACGCTCTCCGATCTTCAATGTTGAAGTCTTGTCATCATAGGTGATGGGAATGTTGGAATATTCCCCTTTTTCGTAATTATAGTTCAGGCCTTCATCTTCGTAGAGGGAGAAAGTTCCGTCGGCTCCTTCATACACAAACAATGTGATGTCGCCTCCGGGATTCTCACCTGTCCATTGAATTTCCGGACCCATCGGAATAATAGAGCCGCCCTTCACAAACAGAGGCATTCTTTCATAGGGAGCATCGGCAACGATTTCTCCCGAGCCGGCATTGCTTCCTGTGTAGAAGTCATACCAGACATAACCTTCCGGCAAATAAACATTGCGTTTTCTTGCGCCATATTCATAAACGGGAGCCACAAGCAGAGAGGGACCGAACATGAATTGATCGCCCAGATTATAAGTCTTCTTGTCTTTGGAGAAATCCATAGCCATGGGTCGCATGATGGTATAATCGTTGAAATGGGTCATTCCGGCCAGGGTATAGATATAAGGCAAGAGATCATAGCGGAGTTTCGTGTAATAGACGATACTGTTGTAAGCGGGATGTCCTTCGGGAGCGATATTATAAATCTCGCGATAAGGCCATTGGCCGTGGGCTCTATACATAGGAGCGAAAGCGCCAAACTGGAACCATCTTGAATTCAGCTCACGCCATTCTTTCATGGCTTCATTCTCCTGCCCTGTCCTGTCGTATATTCCCTGTGCTTCCATAAACTTGTTCTGCACGCAGAAACCGCCGATATCCATCGACCAGAAGGGCACTCCGGCGGCTGCGAAGTTAAGTCCGGCAGAAATCTGCGCCTTCATGTCTTCCCAGCTTGTGCCGATATCGCCGCTCCAAGTCACAGTGGAATATTTCTGCTGTCCGGCAAATCCGGAACGAGTGAGCAGGAACACGCGTTTATCGGGATCAACACCTCTCTGGCCGTTATAGATAGCCTCTGCGTTCATGAGTCCGTAAGCGTTGAAATATTCTGCAGAAGGACCTAAAGCCGTAGGGGTTATCAGGTCTTTACGATATTCGATATCAGTGCAGTCTCTGATGTTTGGTTCGGAAGCATCCATCCACCATGCGTCGAATCCCAGGGGATAGAGATGTTCTTCCATCTGACCCCAGAACAATTTCCGTGCATCGGGATCATAAGCGTCGTAGAATGAACCTACGTGGCCTTTGCCGACCCAGTCTTTAATGCTGTCTTCCACAGCAAGGCGATACATCCATCCCTTGTCGTCGAATTCTTTGAAATGCTCGGTATTTGCATAGAATTTCGGCCATACGGAAATCATGATCCGGGCGTTCATGTCGTGAACGGAATCCACCATGGCCTTCGGGTCAGGGAATCTTGTTTTATCAAACTCATGACTTCCCCATTGGTCTTCTTCCCAATAGAACCAGTCTTGCACGATATTATCCAAAGGTATGCCCAATTCGCGGTATTTTGCAACAACTCCGAGGAGCTCATCCTGATTGCTGTATTTTTCGCGGCTCTGCCAGTAACCCCACGCCCATTTCGGAAGAATCGAGGCCTTACCGGTGAGAGTGCGGTAGCCGGCAATCACGTCGTCCATGTCATTTCCATAAACAAAATAATAGTCTTCCTGCTCCTGCATCTCGCTCCACCATTTCATCTTCAGCTGATCTTCGGGATCATTGGGGGCGTAAGCGCGCAGGCCGGCATAAGAAGTTCCTCCGTCGGGAATCCAGTCTATCTTGATCGGATATTTCTTGCCGGCCTCCATATACATGGAGAATTTATAAGCATTGGGGTTCCATGCAGTGCGCCATCTTGTCGGGGAAACAGTTTCGTTGCCGATCGTGATTGTCTGATAACCGGCGTAATATTGGATGAATTTGTATTCACCGGTCTTAAGAGGTTCGATTTCGCCTTCGTAGGTTACGTGGGCGCCATGCAGATTGAAATCTTTAGGAAGATTCACAACCGACCTCAAATGATCGGATCTGTCAAGATGTTCGAAATAGATGGAATCTTCATTTCTAACCAAAGGAGCCTCTCCGTTGGCAGGAACGTAGGTTCCTGTCAGAGATCCTTCCTGACCCTCCTTGTTGAAAAGTTTGAAAACTCCGCCAAGTTGCTGATAGTCTTCAGGATTTCCCCATCTCACGAGGGAATAGCTGTCCCAAAGGATTCCATAGCCGTCGGTTGACATTACAAAAGGCACGGAAACTTTCGTATTATACTGGAACAACTCCTCGTTTTTGCCTTTATAATTGAATTCATCGGCCTGGTGCTGACCCAGTCCATAGATCGCCTCCTCATCATTGATCGACAGGAAGACCTGACCTACAGAATATCCTTTGCGTCCTTCCACCTCAATAGGCTTGAAACTGCGTCCGTCGGGATCTTCAGCTGCAAGTATTTTCCCTACGCTGTCGCAGAAAACAACCTGGCCGCTCGTAAGGTTGACGGAAGCGCTCATGCATTTGGTCACTACCGTTACGGTGCTGTCTGTTTCAACAACCTCGAATTTTGTATCGTTGTCTTGAGGCACAACCACCAGAGATTCCTTGTCTGCAAATTTTTCATCCGGTGTGGCCGACACCCTGATTATCTTATCATTTAATACAGAAAGTCTCACAAGACGAGTGTCGGTGGGCGACTCCTGATTGAGTTTTACGGTCACTCCGTCTTTAGTTTTTTTGATCGGACCCGAGGCACAGGCTGTCAGCAATAGCAGTCCGGCCATTGACATGAAAAAAGTTTTTCCCATTATATTTTTTGTTATGTATTGATATTGGCGTAATTACTACAAAATAAATAATAAAAACCAAGACTTCAAAATTTTTTCTTAATTTTGTCATTATTCCTAAAAACGGTCTTCAACCATGAACAAATTACCAATAAAACTGCTGTTTCTTTTTATTTTTATATTCATTGCCAAAAGCGGCCACTGCCAACCTCAAACTCCTGAGCCGATTTATCCGATACCCACTCCTCAACAGGTTGACTGGCAGGATATGGAGATGTACGCTTTCCTTCATTATTCCCTCAATACATACACGGATCAGGAATGGGGCTATGGCAACGAAGACCCCTCTCTTTTCAATCCGGAAGACCTGGATGTGGAGCAATGGGTAGAGGTTTGCAAACAAGCCGGCATGAAAGGGATTATCCTCACTGCCAAACATCATTGCGGCTTTTGTCTATGGCCCTCAGAGTTCACCGAATACAGCGTTAAAAACTCTCCCTGGAAAAATGGCCGGGGCGACGTTGTCGGCGAGCTTGCGGAGGCCTGCAAAAAGGCAGGGTTGAAATTTGCAGTCTATCTCTCTCCGTGGGACCGCAACCATAAGGATTATGGCAACACGGAATATATTGATTATTTCCGAAACCAACTGGAGGAATTGCTCACAAATTACGGCGATATATTCGAAGTCTGGTTTGATGGCGCTAACGGCGGCACAGGCTGGTATGGAGGGTCCGACGAAGACCGGGTTATCGACAAGAAAAGCTATTATCAATGGCCGGCAACCTACGAAATGATACGGAAGCTCCAGCCCGACGTGATGATATGGAATGACGGAGGCACCCGGGGTGATTTAAGATGGGTGGGCACCGAAGCCGGAAATGTGGGAGAAACAAACTGGAGCCTTTTAAACAAAGAGGGGGATGTTTCCTGGGACATGCTCCATTATGGTCTTGAAGAGGGCGACAGCTGGGTGCCCGGAGAAACCAACACAAGCATCAGGCCCGGATGGTTTTATCATACCACGGAAGACGGGAATGTGAAAAGTCTTTCCAAGCTTATGGACACATACTATAAGTCGGTGGGAAGAAATTCCACATTGCTGCTGAATTTCCCTATCATGCCGTCGGGCAGAATACATCCTACAGACAGCCTCAGAGGAGTTTTGTTTGCCGAGATGATTGCCAAGACATTCGAAAAAAATCTGGCTGAAGGCTCAAAAATAAAGGCTGACAATTTCAGGAACAATGACTCGAAATATAACGCCGGCAACCTTATAGATGAAAATCCTGACACCTATTGGTCCACAGACGACGGAGTTTGCCGGGGCGTGGTAGAAATTGAGTTTCCCCAACCTACGGCTTTCGACAGATTTTTGGTTGAAGAATATATTCCTTTAGGTCAAAGGGTGAAAAAATTTCACCTTGAAGCCAAAGTTGACAATGAATGGATACCGCTTCAGGATGAATTATCGGAATCGGGCGACGGCATGACCACAATCGGCCATCGACGCATCATCTGTTTCCCGGAAGTAGAAGCCACAAATCTCCGGTTTACAATTGATGACAGCAAAGCCTCTCCCCTCATTTCTAAAATCGGCGTTTATAACGCTCCTGAAATTGAAAAGGATCTTCCTGAAAATGGAGAGAAACTATCTTCCGACCTGCATATTTTTTTCGGAGGCAACAATCAGATATTCATAGATCTCGATAAGGTTGAAAATGTGAAAGGATTGAGATATCTGCCTCCTCAGAAGGGCTCTGAAGGAACTATTTTAAACTATTCCATCTATATTTCGCCCGATTGGAGCAATTGGGAGAAGGTGGCCTCGGGTGAATTTTCAAATATCATCAATAACCCCATCTGGCAAAAGGTGGATTTTCCCGGAATGAAAGGTAAAATCATCCGGCTTGAGGCCGACAGGATGGAGGGGAACCGCATCGCATACGAAGACATTGAAATTCTGACAGAAGAACCGTTGCCTTCACCCGACTGGGAGAATCCCGAGATTATCGGAATAAATAAGCTTCCCTATCACGCCACATTGGGACTTCCATCGCAATCTCATCCTGAGATGAAATCTCTCGACGGAGTCTGGAAGTTTAAATGGTCGAAGGATCCTGACAGCCGTCCCGCTGGATTTGAGAGCATGGATTTCAATGGAGAAGAGTGGGAGAATATAATCGTGCCCGGAAACTGGCAGACCCAAAATTTCGGCAAACCAATATATAGCAATATCCCCTATCCTTTTCAAAGAGACCAGCCGAAAGTCACATCCGAACCTCCGGCTGACTGGTATGCTTATGAAAACCGCAATCCTGTGGGCTCTTACATAACTTATTTCGATATCCCGGAGGAGATTCCTGCCGACAAGGATTTCATACTTCATTTCGGCGGCGTGGAATCGGCGATGTATGTATGGGTAAACGGTGAGAAAGTCGGCTATAGCCAGAATTCAATGTCGCCCGCAGAGTTCGATATCACAGAATTTGTAAGACCCGGAAGAAACAAACTCGCAGTGGAAGTTTACAGATGGTCAGACGGAAGCTATCTGGAAGACCAGGATATGTGGCGTTTAAGCGGAATTTTCCGCCCTGTTGAACTATGGGAAAGGCCAAAGACACGCATTGCCGACTATAGCCTTATAGCTGAGCCCTTCGATAATTTCTCGAAGGCGAAAGTGGGCGCTGAAATAAAGACTCTGAATATAGCCCCCGCAAATCCCGGACTTTATCTATACCTGAACATATCCGGGGAAAATGCCCTTGGCGAACCTGTTGATGTGGTTTTAAAACAACCATTCTCCAATGAGCCCGAAGATCTGGTTAAAATCACTGCCGACATTGACAATCCTATATTGTGGTCGGCTGAAAAACCTTATTTATACAAAGGATATCTCACTTTGTCGGATGGAGCCGGAACTGAGATAGAAAAATTTGATTTCAATTTAGGGATAAAGAAAGTTGAGACCGTAGGCGAGATTTTATACATCAACGGAACTCCCGTGAAACTAAGAGGGGTTAACCGTCATGATCATCATCCCAGAACAGGGCGCTATGTGGATAAGGCCACATTGGAAAAAGATATCCGGCTGATGAAGCAGGCCAACATCAATTTTCTGCGCACTTCGCATTATCCCGACATGCCTTATCTTTATGAACTATGCGATATTTACGGCATTTACGTCATGGATGAGGCCAATCAGGAATCACACGGATATGACATAGAAAACACGATTATCGGAGACAATCCTCTCTGGAAGGCCGCTCACGTAGACAGGGCCGTTTCTCTTGTGGAACGGGATAAGAATCATCCTTCAGTTATTTTCTGGTCGCTTGGTAATGAGGGAGGGGCCGGAAGGAATTTCAAAGCCATGTATGACACCATCGTTTCTCTTGATCCGACCCGGCTTCCCTATTGCGACAGCGACAAACAGTATTCCGCGATTTATGATGAGGCTTATATGCCGCCTGACAGCCTCCGGGTTTATGCCCAAAGGATATCCGACAAGCCATTCATGATGAGAGAATATGCGCATGCCATGGGTAATTCGGTCGGCGGACTTCAGGAATATTGGGATATTATTTACGCTGATCCAAGCATTGCCGGAGCTGCTATCTGGGACTGGGTTGACCAGGGTCTTGCCAAACCGATTGACGGCAGCCCTTTAAGATACTCCTCATCCTTGAAGCTGGAGGATGATGAATTCTGGGCTTACGGCGGAGATTTCGGTGACAAGCCTAATGATGCCAACTTCATGATTAACGGTCTTTTGGCTCCCGACCGAACTCCACATCCTCATTATTATGAAGTTAAACATGTTTATCAGCCTGTGAATTTCTGCATGGAAGACAATGCCATGATTCTGACTAACAGAAATTATTTCACCGGCCTCGATGAATATGATTATACTCTTCAAATCCTGGAAAACGGCAACCCCATTAAGACCTTAAACGCCGACCTTAAAGGGGATAGAATAATGTTTCCGGATTTCTCTGGCCTTGAGGGAGAAGTGGTTATCAACGTGGATGCAAGATTAAAGAAAGATGAGCTCTGGGCTCCCCAAGGTTTCAGTGTTGCCTCCGCCCAGTTCATTCTGAAGGAAGGGGACAAAAATCCTGTGGCTGTCAATAAGTTTAAACCCGAAATCAGAAAGAATAAAAAGGAATATAGCGTGAAACTGGGCGACAGTTCTTTGAAATTCGGAGCAAACGGCGAACTTGAAGAGTGGGAATTAAATGGTGCCAATCTTATCCAGGAGCCTTTGGAACCTTATTTCTGGAAACCTGAAAACGATAATCAGAACTGGATGAGCGGATATTCCCGGAAATTGGCTTGCTGGATGGATGCCGCCACCAAAAGAAAGCTCATCAAGATGGAAAAAGTGAATAACGATAATCATGAGGGCTTGAAATATCTGTTTGAACTTCCGGTAGGAGCTCGTTATTCGGTGACATATCTTTTCACGGGTCCGGATGAAATAACAGTCACTTGTGATTACTCTCCTTATGCCGATACCATACCCAACATGCCTAAATTCGGAATGAGGATGAGATTGCCGGCTGATTTCCGCAACATTTCTTATTATGGTCGCGGACCGCTCGAAAACTATCCTGACAGAAAAATGAGCCAGAGAATAGGTAAATATTCCACTACTGTAGACAATTATCAAACCGAATATGTGAAGCCGCAAGATAACGGGAACCGCTCTGACGTCAGATGGTTTGAAATATCCTCTCCGGAAGCAACTCTGAAGATTGAAGGAGAGAATCCATTGAACATCAGGGCCTGGGATTATGGCGAAGAGAATCTTGGAGTCCGCCACAAACATGAAATGACAACCGGAGATTTCATAAACCTGAATATTGACAATACCATTCATGGCGTAGGCGGCATCAATTCTTTCGGAGCCTGGACGCTTGATAAATACACTATCGACGGCAACAAACCCCAGAACTATACTTTTAAAATCAAGGCTTACCCTGAAGCCGAAAATACCAAATAATGTAATGGGGTATGGAAAAAGCCTTTTATGGCTTTTACCTTTACTTTTAATTCTACATACAGAAAGAGCTTCCCGAAAAGGAAGCTCTTTCTGTATAGTAAGCTTAAACTTGTCTTACTGTTATTTCACGAGGGCGTCAATGATATATTGCTTGCCGTTTTTCACATTGCCCGAGTTGCGGTCAATAAGTTCGCCGGTGTCCCATACAAACGGCAAAACGCCGGTTTGTCTTGCATAGGTAGTGAAGCTTTTATACCAATATTCTCTTGAAGCCTTCACAATTTCAAGTTCCGAGTCTGTGAAAGTGACACCGTTTTTGCTTATGTGTTCTTCAGGATAAGCTCCATATTCACCTAAGACAACAGGTATACCCTTGTCGACAAACTTAGTCTGCATTCTCTGCAATTGCGAGAGCATAGAAGCTTCTTCGCCCCATGTGCAGTCGCGTTCTCCACCCTGATGATAGGGAGAGCCCCAGAAGAATTTCACGTATTGTGCCCAGGAGCCGTCATCTTCCATAATAGTATAATCACTTGGATCATAGTAGTGAACCTCTACCATCATATAGCCGTCGCCGGCAGGGTCGGAAGGAAGCTCATTCATATAATCCCAGGCCATGTTTATACTTGTGTGAGGAGCCTGCACTACCAACGTACGTGTTGAATTATTGCCTCCTGTTGCTCTGACTGCATCTACAAACGCCTGTTCATAATCAAGCAAAGCCTGCATGGCTGCTGCGTTATCTGAAGCACTGCCCCATTCATTGCCTGCATTCGGTTCGTTAAGACCGGCAAAAAGCAATTTCTCATTGTAATGGCCCAGACGGGTTGCGATCTGTGTCCAGAATGATTTCTGTTTATTAATGAGGGCTGATGTGGAAGAAGTGCCGATATTATTTTCAAGCCATCCTCCATCCCAGTGGATATTGACAATTGCATACATATCCTGGGAAGTCACCATACCGACCACCTCGTTGACTCTGTCAAGCCATGCAGGATCTATAGTATTATTGCCGTCGATAACATAGCCATCCCATGAGCACGGAATACGAACTGCATTAAATCCGGCAGCCTTGATTCCGGCAACATAAGCCTCATTGATTTTCGGATTGCCCCATGCCGATTCTCCGCCAATAGCTTCCAAAGTGTTGCCGATATTCCATCCGGCCTTGATATCTCCGGAAATATCTTGAGCTTTCTTGCCCAACAAAGCCTGGTCTTCTTCGGGAGCCGGCTCCGGCTTGATTGCTCCGGCAGCCTGTGTGACGGTTATGGTCTCTGAGTTCTTACCGGCTGAAACTTTTACATGTCCTGTACGGACTTCCGAAAGTGAATTTTCGGAAGCCGTAACAGAAAATGTGTGAAGTTTATTCGATGAACTAATCCTATTGACCACAATCCATTCCGAATCAGAAACGGCTGACGGCATCGCCGCACAAGTGACCGTGAAATTCTCTGTGCCACCCTCTGCAGGCATTGAAAAAGAGGTTGCAGAGAGTCCGCTTAAAGTCGAATCTTGCACATAGATGTTTTCAGAGTCATCGTCATTGCAGGATGCGAAGCCAAGAGCTAATCCTAAAAATGAATATATTATAAACTTCTTCATTATTTACTTATTAATTCCATGAAGGGATTGCAAATAATCTTTCAATTGTGTAGTCCAACTGCATAGAGTCGTTGAATCCCAAAGCAGGAATATAGAAATCGTCAACTTCCTGACCGAAAGCACAGTTTCCTTTAGTTGCGCTGTAGGTGTTGAAGAGTTCGAGACGATAATGCACGCCTTCGCCATCTGCGCTTACATCCAGAACCTTAGCAGGATCCCATCCTGTCAAAGAAGTGCCGTCGATCTTGATATCTTTCAAAGAAGCGTGGATGCCGGGGAAGAGTTTGTAAAGATTGTTGATCTGAACGAAGGTCATGATCGAACCTTTAGACATGTCTGCACCGGAGTCGGCAGTTGTAATCTTTATGCTCTGTTCCGGTTGGGTAACTTCCCATTGGTGGGTGCCTTCATTCAGCTTGATTGCAAAGTTGCTGCCGTCGTTCCAGTCCCAGCTGCCACCCCAGTCAGGGTTGATAGTCACCAATGTCGGGAAATAGATATCGGAAGATGCATCTAACGCGCGGATGTTGAAGGTCACCTCAAATGTGGTGTTGAACGCAAGGTTGGGTTCGCCGCCTTCAACTTCTCCGCCACCCTGACGATAGGGAGAGTCGGCCAGGCCGTTCCATCCGTCATTGTGGCCGCAGCCCCAGATGTTAGCCAATTCGAGACGATATTTGCCGTTTCCTTCGATATTTCCGTAGAAGAGCTTGTTGGCATCAAACGGAATTTCTTTACCGTCGGCCTTGATTGATTCAACAGTGATCAAAGCATTCGGATAATCGTTTGCATAGCCGTCGATATCAATTATGTAGACCATACCGTTCTGTCTCGGATTTGTTGTGTTCAAGACAAGAGTGTGTTCGCCTAATCCTGCATCGCCTGAAGGGATTGTAATTTCGGCTGTTTCATTCCAGTGTTCATCGTTCCAGTCGCCATAGCATGTCAGAGAAGCAGTGTAGCCATATTTCTTCAACTGAGGAATATAGTTCATGCCCAAGAGACAAGGATCATCAGTTCTAACAACTCCTAACTGTAAGCCGTCGGCGGTGAGAGAAAGAATCTTCACGCGGTCGGATCTCGATTGGGTTGCATCGCCAAGATAATTGGCGGGAACGAGAATTTCACAACCTGATAATGTGATTGTCTTGTTATCCTTATCCAAGGTGTATGTGCCCTTCTGGTTTGAATATGTGCCGTTGCCTGTGTATTGCTTAACTTCAACGATTCTGTTGCCTTCTTCGTCGATACTGAAGGTCATGCTGCCCTGAAGGTTTGCATTGTCGCCCCAGATCCAGTTGTTGCCTGCGTCTGCTTCCCATGACCATGAGTCGCCTGTAGCCGGTATGTTGTTGGTGATTGAATCCCAGCTGTCGTCTGTGCCATAGAAGTAAACCGGACCTACAAAGTATTGGCTTGTTCCGTTGTTGAAGTCGAATTCCCAAGTGTTGAGGAGATACTCTTCATTGAGTTTCACGTCTCTTGAAGTTGAAACGGCTCTTGCAGAAACTGCCTGATAAACCGGAAGCACTGTGCGTCCGTAGGCATTTGAGCTTGCGAATTCGTAGGCTGTGTAATATTTGGAGTCTGAACCTCCGGTCTTAGTCAGATAATAACCCTTTGAACCGGCACCTGAAATGTCGCTCATAGTTCTGCTGCCGGCTGCAGGCAGGAAGATTGAATTTCCGTTGGGGCCTGTCACCTTGAAACCTTCCACGCCATTGTCTGATGTCCATTCAAGCTTACAGGAATTGAAAAGTTCTTCCCAGTCAGCAGCAGTCGGGAGAGTGGCCTTATTGCTATAAGCCACGGCAGCCACGTCTGCTCCGGAGTTATAATCTGCCGGGTCGAGAGAAGTCATGACACCTGTTACGTCGCCAAATCCGTAAAGACCGCCGAGGTCTGTTGCGGAAGTTGCGCCCACATTATATTTAGCCCACTTCAAACCGCTTTCAAGACCGAGGTCAACCAAGTCATTGTCAAGGTCGAAGTCATAAGCCGGAGTTGTGAAAGATGCTATTTCACCATACACTTCGCCGGGACCTACATTTACATAGGGAGCATAATAGTAAGTGGTTGAAGGCATAAGGCCTTTTATTTCTACTGATGCATTTCCTCTTGTTACAACTTCTCCTGAAGCCACATGAAGACCGCTTCTCACTGATTCCACGTCAGCAACCGGAGCAAGAGTGATACCTGCTATTGAGCCTTCCGGCACCTCATCATAAGCAAAATCAATGGTTGATCCGAATGCATTTACAGATGAAGCGGGAGATGCAGTAACCTTGGCATCTGTGGTTATCAAACTTTTGATCTCGCCTTTGAAAGTCAAAGTGGAGCTCAATGTAACGTAAGTCTGATAGTAAATCACTGTTCCCGGCATCAGGTCAGAAAGTGTTGCACTGACATTTCCGTCAAAAATGTCGCCGTTAACGCTCTGTTTCAAATCTGCTTCCGACACATTGCTTAAAGCCTGGTCGGATGTCATGTAATTGAAGCCCACACGGTAGGAATTTGCACTTCTGCCGTCAAGACCTTTGACAACACCATGAAGCACCGCTGATGTGGAAGTCACATCTGAAGAGCCTGTCATAACCGACGAGGCATCAATCAACGGCTCATTATAAATCGTGAGGTCGTCATCGTTACAAGCGGTGAATATCGCCGCTGATAACGCAAAGAGACATAATATATTTTTTGCTTTCATATTTAATGCGTTAGTTTGAATTATTGAATGACAACCGAAACGATTTCATAACCTATCGCTGAAGCATCGATAGAACCGTCTTCACCGAACGGCCCATTAATCAAGCCATCCTGTTCAATAGCAACCTGAACACAGTCAGTGTCAAGGAAGCTGTATTTTCCACCTGTGGTGTTTTCAATTGAAACAGTTGTTTCGCCACCCTTGTTAACCTGAACAGTTTCCGGAGAATCGAATGACCATGAACCATAACCGGTCATATTCACGCCCAAGAATGCTCTTGGAGATGCATCGGCTTTCCAATCAATAGTGTTAAGTTTGAATGTAACTGACAAAGTCTGTCCTTTCTTGAGAACGAGCTGTTCGGGATCAACCGCGGGATCGCCACCGCCCCATCCTGCGGGCTGGTAAAGAACGATTCTGATCTGACCTGAACCGCCGTCAAGCCAACAATTGATATTATCCGGATTTACAGCCAAAGTCTTCGGACCTTCCGGAGCGCCGCCAATCGGCTTGATTGTAAGGTTAAGACAGAGATAGCGATTCACATTGCCGCTGTCGTCATATCCGTCAGGGATACCGAGAACCACTTCGTCATTGCCCGGGGAGCATTTCAGAACTGTGAGTTCCTTTCCTTCAAGCACGTGGTTGCCGGCTTTCATGAACAACATCGGTTCAGCGAAAGTTAATGTGTTTTCGCCGATTGTGAAGGTGCTTGACTGAGAACCTTCAGCGCTCTCTAAAGCTGCGGTATATGAGCCGTCGCTCTTACGAGTCAACACGAGTTCGAATTCATCGGCTGCGTCGTAAGCCGGAGCCCATGATGAACCATAACCTTCGATCCAATCCCAAGAACCGCCGTTTGCGCCGTTCCAGTACATGATGTCGTAAGGTTTATCCTCATTCATCAGAAGGGTTGTCTGGTTGGCAACATAAGTGGCATCTCCTTCAATTGTGAAGAGAGTGGTTGCCAGATCATCGTATGTGGGAAGCTTCGGGCTTGCCACTTCAACCAGATCAGGAGCATCTGAAGGCAGGATTGAAGGATCTTCCTTAACTTCTTTCGCAATGAAATTCCACACGATCCACCACGGACCTTCGCTGTTGTCTCTCATAGTTGCGAACTGAAGCAAATAGGGAGTACATTCAATTATTCTGATATCTGTTGAGTAATTGCTGCAAACGCCGTCGCCCCAGGCTGCATGTAATATCTCGCCTGAGTTAAAAGAGATTGTCGGTCTTTGCAAATCTGATATATTCAAATTGAAATTAGAGGTATATTCCTGAGTGCCGTCGGCAGTGACTCTCTTAATTTCAGCAACAGAACCTTTCTGAGAGTCGAGATAAAGAGTCATCTCGCTGTTCAGATAGGGGTCGTTTGCTCCAATAAGCCAGTCCTGGAAACCGGGATCCCAGTTTGGATTCCAGTTTGAGCTGCCGAATTTAAGATCGGAATTGCCGCTGCCATCATTCATGACATCATCCGGGCTCATATACATAACCGGAGCTGAACAACGTCCGATTCCATAGTTCATGTTAACAGGCACCCATGTTTTAGGATTACCGTTGCCGTTTTCATCAACACCACCTGCAAGGTTAGTCCAGATTTCATCGCTCAATAAACCAAAATTATTATTAGCGAGAGTGAAAGAATACGGATCTGAATAAACCAGACCGCCGCGAGTCATAACCCCGAAGGTTACATCATAAGTTCCTGAGAAAGGCAGTGAGAAAGAGTAAGTAGAGCCTTTGGCCATACCTTGCGGAGTCACCCAACTTGCAAGATATTGGTCGCCCATCAAACTTTGTAAAGTCACCTCATTTGTTTCAGGATTTACTGTTACGGAGAATGCTTTGCCTTCCACCAAATCAGCCGGCGTTACATTAGGAGCCTCATAATCGAAAGTCTCCTGTGTACAAGCTGATAAAGCTAAAAGCGCCGCACACATTCCACTTAAAGTTTTAAGTTTCATTAGATTAGTTCTTTAATTTTTTTGAAATTGATTAGGTCTAAAAAGATTAGGTTCACGTTTTTTAACGCAACATTTTTTCTCATATTACTTAAAAAACACTAATTAACCTTTTTTAACCATTACCACTTAATTATATAAAGCTTTACCAGCCTGGATTTTGTTTCATTAAACCGTTTGAAAGTGTGATCTGGTTTTGAGGAATCTGCGACAAACCCTTTGTAGCAAGGATTTTTGCCCTGTCATAGGTAACTGTGCTTTCCAAACCACCATTCAAGACTGCTTGTCCGTTTGAAGCCATGATTGCATCTGCAAGAGCTGTTACGTCACCACCATTGGCCTGACGCATGAGGTCCCAATAACGGATACCTTCCATTGCAAATTCAACACGACGTTCGTTCATTATATTTTCCTGAGTCAAAGCCACCGGAGAAAGACCTACGCGAGCTCTTACCTGATCGAAATAACTCTGACCATTCGGTGAGCCTAATTCAGCCGCCATCAAAAGCACATCGGCATAACGCAAGATTACCCAAGGAGTAGGATTACATTCCTGGAATCCGGCAGTACCGTCGGGATTAGTTGCCGGGTTGCCATTGCCATATACCATCGGAGTATATTTCTTAACAGTATAACCAGTGTATTCCCTCCAGTCGTTTACGGCTGATTCCCAGTCATTGCCTGTTGCGATGCCTTCGCCTGCAAGGTTGATTACAGAGGCAAATGCTCTCTTGTCGCCATTCAGATAGTTATCGTAAAAATAGGGACAAACTGTGCAGGCACCCCAGCCCTTGCCATAAGGAAGACCGAAGGTGTTGGCATTATAGTTTCTCATACCCATCATAACGAGCCAACGGTTTGAATCGTTGTTGCCGTTATAGTCTTGAGTCGGAGTAAAGTTCTGTGACAACATCACCTCACTGTTTTCATCACCAATAAATGTTGAAAGTTCGGTGTTCCAACCGGGTTCACCTTCAATAGGAACTACAGAAGCAGCCACCCAGAGAGTTGTGAAATCCGGCACGAGGCTATAATAACCTGAAGTGATGACATCTTCAACGGCTGCGAGAGCATCGGCTTTTGTCACGAATCCGTAGGCATTGCCTTCAGAATCTGTCCAGCCGGGCTGCTGACCGTAATAGCCTGTATAATATAAATAGGCTCTTGCAAGAAGACCTTCAGCTGTCTGCTTTGTGATGCGGCCCCAAGTTCCTTTTATAACTTCAGAGTCAGGATTGCTGCCATGATATGCATTTGAAGGAATGTTGTTTATGGCATAAGTGAGATCATCAAAAATCACTGAATAAACTTCAGCCGGGTCTGCCTGAGCCATGAGTTCTGTGGTGGGAACTCTCAACAATGGAATATTTCCAAACCAACGAACGAGGTCGAAATAAAGGATTGCACGCAGAGCGCGACATTCTCCCATGATTCTTCCATGGTCTTCATCAGATTTCCAGGCAATCTTTTCCTCATTTTGGATGAGCATGTTGCAACGATAGATGCCGGCATAATAGTCGCTCCAGTCGGTTTCATAAAGATTTACATCGGAGGGAGATCTGGAAATGTCGAAACCGTCGATAGCCTGATAGCCGTAACCGTCGCCGTTTCCGGTTGCTCCGAATGTTTCATCACTCATCACTGTGGATGACACATAGAAACCTATTCCGGGGTTGGAAGAAACCTGGCGCCAGCCGTCATAACAACCGATGAGCGCCCGTAGGGCATCATTCTGTGTGGAATAGAAATTATCCACATTGCTTTCGGTTTTTGATTCGACATCAAGGAAGCTTCCGCCGCAAGATGTCATCACAAGACCGGCAGCAGCACAAAGTGCTAATTTATTTATAAGTTTCATATCGTTCTTTCTTATTGGGATTAGAATGAAAGGTTAACACCAAACAGGAAGTTTCTTGAGCGAGGATAGAAACCAAGGTCAACACCGCTCACCCAGTCGGAAGTACCGTAACCGATTTCCGGGTCCATACCGTTATATTTGGTGAATGTGTAAAGATTCTGGATCTGGAAATAGAGACGAAGATTGCTGCACCAAGGACGATTGATCAATGGAGCGAAATTATAACCTATTGTGAGGTCAGAGATTCTGAAATAGTCTCCGTCGTGCAGATAAAGGCTGCTGAACTGCCAGTTGATATTCTGGTTGGTCACGCGCGGTATCTTGTTTGAAGTTCCTTCGCCTGTCCAGCGAGAAAGTATCTCGGTTGTATAGTTAGCCTGCTGGTTGGTCCAGTTGCGATAACTTTGAACTATCTTCATGCCCGTAGCTCCTGTACCAACTACTCCAAGGTCGAAGTTTTTCCAATAGAGATTGATATTGATACCGTAAGTGAATTTAGGAATACCGTTGCCGAGGTCGATCTTATCACTTTCGTCGATCATACCGTCGTGGTTAACGTCCCAATAGATAACGTCGCCGGGTTGCGGTGAATCCTGAAGAACACCGTTTCCTGCTGCGATCCAGTCGTTGATCTGTTTCTGGTTCTGGAAGATACCGATAGCCTTGTAGCCCCAGAAGTATCCGATCGGATGACCTTCCTGCGCACGATAGAATTCCTGAGAGTTATCATACAATTGGTTTGTGGCACCATGGATCATACCGTCTTCTGTAGGTATGGCACCCACACGGTTTCTGTTAAGACCGCCATTAACTCCGATGCTGTAAGAGAAATCTCTTCCGATCACGTCATTCCAGTTAACGTTGAATTCGAAACCTCTGTTCTTAACAGAGCCACCGTTGATGAACGGAGCTTCCGCACCTGAGGTTGCAGGGATAGGAGCCTGAACAAGCCAGTCTTTTGTGTTCTTCCAGTAATATTCGAGAGTGATAGCCAAACGATTGCTGAACAAACGGGCGTCAAGACCGATATTGGTCTGTTCTGAAGTTTCCCAAGTCAAGCCAAGGTTGCTCAATCTGTTAGGATAAGCACCCCAGTTTGTTGAAAGGTCGCCTGAGTAGCCTGCGTTTATATTACCGTTGGCATCCCAGTAAGGACCGAAGAAGTAGTGAGTGTTAGAAACCTTGATAGGAGCAAGGAACTGATAGTTGTTGATATTCTGATTACCAACACGGCCCCAAGACACGCGAAGCTTCAAGAAATCAAGCCAAGTGTGGGAAGACTCCATAAAGTTTTCACTTGAGATATTCCAACCTGCAGATACTGAGGGGAACACACCGAAACGATGACCTTTTGCAAAACGTGATGAACCGTCATCGCGGATTGTAAAGTTGATCATATATTTTTCTTTCCAGTTCCAACCCAAACGTGCAAAATAAGAAACAGAGCGTGATTCATCATTCGGGCTGCCGCTGATATACACGTTATCTTCACCAAGTGTAGAGCCGGTGCCGTTGCTGAGGTAAGCATAACGCCATGAGTCGAAGCCCTCTTTCAGGTAACCCTGACCGCCACCGAGATATGTGCCGCTGTAACGATAAGCTTCCATACCGATCAAAGCATTGAAATCATGCTCTTTGATGCTCCAGTCGTAGGAGATGGTATTTGTCCAGGTCATTCCCAAACCGTGGTTCATGTTTTGGTTCACCTGAGTGTAATCACTATAGGAATAGGGAGAGAAGCTATAAATCGGAGTAAAGCTGCGATATTCGCTTGTGCTGTAAACCGCACCGAAGACAGTGCGGATTCTCAGGTTCTTTATAGGCTCTAACTGAGCATATACGTTACCGTTGAAATTAACATTCTTCGACTGGTTGTTGGTATTGACCATCATGGCTCCGTAAGGGTTGCCGTCATATTGATACCAGTCTGAACCTGTTGTGTTGTTGAATTCGCCGGCTTCATTATAAATAGGCGCCAAAGGAGATGTTCCGAAAGCTCCGCGGAGAGTGTTGTTATACTGGTTGCCGACACCGATACCTGTGCTCTTTACGTAAACGAATGAAACTTGTTCGCCCACGCTCAAGATACCGTTGAAGAGCTTATGGTCTGAATTGATACGGAAGTTATAACGAGAATAGTTAGAAACATCTTTACCACCTGCAATACCTTCCTGATTCAAATAACCCAGACTCAAGGCGTAGGTTGAATTGGCGCTGCCGCCTGTTACGCCGATAGTGTGGCTTTGCATGATAGCCGGGGTCTTAAACATAGCCTTTACCCAGTCTGTGTCTATCACTCCGGTTTCACCTGTCTCAGGGTTAGTTCTCCAGATAGAGCTCATGGAGCTCCAGTCGTAGGGAGACAAGCCTGAATTCACCTGCTGCTCATCCTGAATCATCATGTATTCCTGAGAATTGAGCATCTTGGTGTATCTGGGAACAGTCTGCCATCCGAAATAACCGTCATAGTTCACTTTTGCCTTACCTTCCTTACCGGAACGAGTAGTGATAAGCACAACACCGTTGGCAGCCTGCGCACCATAAATGGCGGCTGAGGCGGCATCCTTCAAAACGTCGATACTTTCGATATCATTCGGATTAAGAGTGCTGATATCACCGCCGACGCCGTCGATAAGATAAAGAGGAGATGAATTACCGATTGTGCCGAGACCACGGATCTGAACCTTCATGCCTGATCCGGGCTGACCTGATGTGCTTGTGATGGAAACACCCGGCATCTGGCCTTGAAGAGCCTGAAGAGGTGAAGTGGTGTTCAATCTTGCAATATCATCACCTTTAACCTGAGATGTGGCACCCGTGAGAAGTTTCTTCTTCTGTGTACCATAACCAACTACTACAACTTCATCAAGAACAGCATCATTTTCAAGGAGAGCAACATCGATGCGTTCTCTGTCTACCTTGATCTCTCTTGTGTTGTAGCCTACATAAGAATAAACAAGAGTCTGCCCTTTCTGGGCTTTGATTGAATAATTACCATCAAAATCGGTTGTGCAACCCGTGCTTGTTCCTTTAATAAGAATTGTCACACCGATCAGCGGTTCGCCATCTTCCGCTGAAGTCACCGTACCGGTAACTGTCAGCGACTGTGCAGAAGCTGTTGCAATTCCCACTGTCACAAGCAGGCAGAGCAACCAACCTCGCAGCCAATGCACTTTGGTGCATTTTTCTGTCGTGAGTTTTTTCATTAGAATGAATATTTGGTTAGTTAGATAGTTCTCCTATTATAGTGGCAAGCCAACAGATTGAAAATCCCTCCCCAATCTGTTAGAAATGCAAATTTATAAATATTTTATTAAAATTTATCAAATTATGTGTTAAATTTACACTTAACTTAATCTATTTGCTATTTTAAAGTTTCAAAAAGGTTTCCTTATTCTTTTCTCCAATTTGAAATATTTCTCATTCTTTCTCAAAAAATATCTTCACCTCTTTCCCCTCAGGCAACATCAATTCGACTATACCCTCTTCTAAAACAACCTGCTCTGATTCCTCCGGCAACATCAATTCGAATATATCTTCTTCCGAATCAATTGAGTCTGATTCTTTCGGGGAGATCTTTACGGATTTTATCCCTTCCGGCACTTTTATCCTAAGCCGTTCGCGGAAGCCTCCCTTCACAACAGCCTTCACCGGCAAACCCTCAAACCATTTCAAAGAAATTTCGTTTCCTCCTCTTGTGCGGAACCCTCTCAAAATTCCCTCATTAAGCTTATCCGGCATTGCGGGCAACAATTCGATATATCCGTCATGAGATTGAATCAGCATTTCGCTTATTCCGGCGGCTCCTCCGAAATTACCGTCGATCTGGAAAGGAGGATGAGAGCAGAAAAGATTCGGGAATGTTCCGGCACGATGGCCTCCTGTGTTTTCATCCACAGCGGGCTCTAAAAGTCCTCTGAACACTTTCCAGGCCCTGTTGCCGTCGTGAAGTCGTGCATGGAAATTGATTTTCCAGGCCCGCGACCATCCCGTGCCCTCATCGCCTCTGACGTCAAGGGTCTTTTTTGCCGCCTCCATGAGTTCGGGCGTCCTCTCCCGGGATATGCTGTAGCCCGGATATAGACCGTAAAGATGGCTCACATGACGATGATGCGGGTCGGTCTCTTCATATTCTTCGAGCCATTCCATAAGGCGCCCCCGGCTGTCGATCTGCATCGGAGGCAGTTGTTGCAAAGCCGCTTTAAGTTTCGGTATATCCTCATCTTCCAATTGAAGAGTCTCGGCAGCCTTGATCACATTGTTCCAAAGCTCGCTTACAATCTGAGTGTCCATGGCCGGACCCATGCAGACGCTAATTGGCGTCGTGGTGTCGCCATCCATATAAAATTCATTTTCCGGAGAAGAACTCGGAGCTGTGACAAGCCAGCCATGTTTAGGCTCGGTTATCATTGTTGAATAGAAAAACATTGCCGCGCCTTTCATCACAGGATAATATTTAGCCAGAAACTCCTCGTCGCCGGTAAAGTCATAGTGGTCCCAAAGATGCTCACACAGCCATGCCCCCCCTGTGTTAGTCGCTCCCCATGAGGGGTCTTCTCCCGGCTCGGTATAGTTCCAGACATTTGTCATCATGTGCATCACCCATCCCTCTGTATCCGGACCGTAGAAAGCCTTGGCAGTCCTTTCTCCGGAGGGCACGGCACGCAATGTCAGCTCTGCCAAGGGAAGAAGCAGTTCCGACAGATTGCCTGACTCGGCGCCCCAATGGTTCATCTGCACATTGATGTTGGTGTGATAGTCTCCGTTCCAGGGAGTGCCGGGGCCGTTGGCCCACAGTCCCTGAAGATTGGGAGGCAGAAAGCCCGGAGCCGTCGAAGAAATCAGAAGATAACGCCCGTAGTTATAATATAGTCCGGCCAGCGAGCCATCGCTGTCGTCTTCTGCAAAAGCTTTTATACGCTGATCTGTCGGCAAAAATGAATTCGGATTTTTAGGCAACACCAATTCCACCCTGTTCATTAGTTCGGAATGAGCTTCTATCCCTTTACTTATGGAATAATCCGGATGGGAAAGAATCTCGTTGAGATCCTGATTAGCCTTAGCGGCATAGTTATCCGGGAAGAAATAAGTAGTTGCGGCGCTTATTGCAATCCATGCTTCATCGGCATTGATCACCTTAACAACCGAGTCTCCCTCCATCTCGATTTTAGCGTCAGGGCCCTGGATTTTCACTCCGGCCTCCGCGCAATATTTCACGCCGTCAACTCCCGGCTGTCCGCTGTCGAGCTCTCCGAAGAGCATCAGACGTCCTGCTGCCGGCGACGCCGTCTTGCCTCTCTCGGGCCGGCTGAGTGTAAATGAAAAACTAATCATTCCCGGTTGAGATGCCGTCAGCTTTATCAACATTCCATCCTCACCGCGTGGCACGGCATATTCCCTTGTATACGTAACGCTGTCAGGCAAAGTAAACTGTGTCCATGCCGTCCCGTCGGTTAAATCCAAAGCGCGCCTATAATCCAGAGGGTTCAAATCTTTTTCTGCATATTCATATCTGATATCCAGGTCACCCAGCATCTGATATGCTCCGTAAGAAAAGCCGTCGACTTTCTTTGGCACAAAATGTTCATACATCACTTTCTGCGCTTCGCGATTTTTCCCCTCTTTCAAGAGCCTTTGAATCTCGGGCAAATATTTGGTAGCCTCCGGATTCGAATAATCGAATTCGCTGCCGCTCCACATTGAGATCTCATTTAAGACAATCTTTTCATCGCGGATGCCACCATCGGGCATCATCCCGAGGCGCCCGTCGCCCAAAGGCAAGGTCTCTTCCCATATTTTTGCCGGATTTTCATACCATAATGTCAAGTCGGGATTAATAGCAAAGTTGGCGGCTTGCAGCAATATCGGCAAACCCAGCGACAAATAAAGAAGAGTTTTTCTCATATCCATACCTTTTATACTACGATACTAATATACTAATATACTGATATACTAATATACTTTCATACTAATATACTAATATACCGTATCCTCATTCACCTTTCTAAATTACAAAAAATTACCTGATTAAAAAAAGAGTCGGTTACCGCCGACTCTCTATTTCTTATTTTCTTTTGCTCTTTTCTTCTCTTCCTCTTTGTCTCGCTTAATCTGTTCTTTAGTGGGTTTTGTGTCAAAAGCCCATATCAGATACATGGCGCCCCATGTGAACCCGGCGCCGAAGGCCGTCAGGAGAATCTTGTCGCCCTTCTTCAGCTTATATTTGTAATCGTCAAGACAGAGCGGAATAGAAGCCGCCGATGTGTTGCCGTAGCTCTGAATATCCACAAGCACTTTCTCTTCGGCTATTTTTGTTCTTCCGGCAACAGCTTCAATAATCCTGAGGTTGGCCTGATGGGGCACCAGCCAATCCACCTCTTCAATCGTCAGATTATTACGCTTCATCACTGACAAAGTGGAGCTAAGCATATCCCTGACAGCATTCTTATATACCGTGCGGCCATCCTGATAAACGAAGTGCTCACGGTTAGCCACTGTTTCCAGGGAAGCGGGTTTAGCCGAGCCTCCGGCTTTCATAAGCAAATGGGGAAGGCCCTCTCCGTCAACATGGAATTCGCCGTCAATCACTCCTACAGGCTCATCAGTGGGTTCCATCAAGACAGCTGCTGCAGCGTCGCCGAAAAGCGGACAAGTGGCACGGTCTTTATAGTCTACCATGCTTGTCATCTTCTCAGCACACACCACTATCACTTTCTTATAAATTCCCGACTGGATATAAGCCCGGGCAGCCTGCACGGCCACTATAAATCCGGCGCATGCGGCCTGGATATCGTAGGCATAACAGTTATTGAGCTTGCAATCATGGGCTATGATTGAAGCTGTCGAGGGAAACCGGTAGTCCGGATTCGATGTAGCACAAATCAGCAGTTCGATTTCTTCGGGCTGTGTGGAGGTGTCGGCCAACAGCTTTTCCACAGACCTTGCACCAAGATAGCTCGAGCCCTTAGTGTCATCTTTCAAGACACGTCTTTCCTTGATACCTACGCGAGTAGTTATCCATTCATCGTTGGTGTCAACCATTTTCGACAACATGTCGTTGTCGAGAATGTCGTCAGGCACGAAAGAGGCGATTCCGCTAATCTTTGCGTTCAGCATGCGTCAGTCAGTATGTATCTTCCTATTAAGCTTTAACTTTGTCGAGCACCTGTTTGCCGCGATAATATCCACATTCGCCGCAAATTGTGTGCCATACGTGCCATGCTCCGCAATTCGGGCAGATGGCTATTGTCGGGATAAGAGCCATGTCGTGGGTGCGACGTTTCGCTGTACGGGTATGGGATTGTCTACGTTTGGGATGTGCCATTTTCTATTCTGATTTTTTAGTTATGACGCGTATTTTTTTCTACGTATCTTGTTGTTATTATTGTTTCTTTATTAATCTTCGTCGGAGACGTTGCCGTTTTCATATTCAGAATCGACTTCGTCAAGAGCGGCCTCAACCTCTTCATCTCCTGTTGAGCGATGTTTATGCAATGCCTGCAACATGGCGCGGTTGCATTTGCCCATCGGGTGAACGTGGCGGATAGGTATGGTGAGAACTATCGTGTCATATAGCATATAGGCCACATTCAGATAGCTGTCGGAATAAGGGATCACAAGCAGGTCGTCTGACTCGTCGTTGTAATCATCACCATATTTCACGGTGATGTGGTAGGTGGTGTCAACCTCGTGATCTATGGGGTCAAGGCAGCGGTCGCAAGGAATCTTCAAGCCTCCTTTGCATGTGAATGTGCAGTCGTAGGTCCCGTTCTTCTTCACGAGATCCATGTGGACTTTCACATCAGAAGAGATCACATCGGGATTCTCCATGTTCTTGAAAAACTCTGTGCCACACTCGAAGTCCTGCTCATGACGGCCATCTGCCATCGAAGCAAGCTGTATTTTATAAGGTGCGAATTTTCCCACTTTCCTTATTTTTGTTGATTTGTACCTCCGAGGAGAATCGAACTCCTATCTAAAGTTTAGGAAACTTCTATTCTATCCGTTGAACTACAGAGGCATAATGTTGCGACAACTCGCGCCCTTTTGGCATGAGGGCACGTCAGCGGTGCAAAATTAGATAAAAAAAAGATTTTATGCAAAAAATATTTCCCTATCTCGTTTTGTGACTATTTGTTCTCAATTATTTGAGCCGCAAAACAGTGCCGGGCCGGTCTTTCGCTTTCCTGTTTAACGCTTTCAATGCTTTCAGGGTCATCCCGTAGCGCTGGGATATGGTGCGCATGCTTTCTCCGTCGCCTATCGTGGTCTGATATTCACCGTCTGCCGCCTCTTCATTCTTGGGCTGAAGATAGATCTCCTCCCACTCCTCTATCCTTCCGCTTTTCGGGGCATCATTATATTTCTTCAATGTTTTCTCCTTGATGCCGAATTCCATGGAAAGAGACTTATAGGTGTCGCCGGGCAGAGCCACCACATAATATAAACCGTTGTTCTTCCTTATCCTGTGGGTGGAGGCAAGAATATCCTGGATAAATTCCGCATTTTCATCCGGAGTGAGTGAAAATGTGTCATAATTATATAGTCCGTATCTTTCTATAATGGTGATGAGCCTGGCGGCATAGTTGGGATCTGTGGCATAGCCACAGCTTTTCAAGCCTGCGGCCCATCCTTTATAATCGGTGATATCCAGCAAAAACAGGGGCTCATAACGTTTCCTTTTCAGAAACAGCGAATGGTCTCTATAGCTTTCCGCAGCAGTGTTATAGACCCGGAAACATTCGTCGGGAGCATCATCGTCTCTATACATTGCGGCTCCCTTCCATTCCTTATGGCATTTTATTCCGAAATGGTTGTTGCCCTGGGTGGCCAATGTGCTCCTGCCGGCCGAACTTTCCAGAATCCCTTGTGCCAGGGTGATGGAAGCCGGTATCCCGAACTCCTGCTGCTGCTCTATGGCCATCTCATAATATCGGTTGATGTAATCGTCATATACATCTCCGCGTATATTGAAGACCGTAAGAATCAATCCACATATTAAAAGCCATCGTCTGTTATTACCATCCATATCGCAAAGTTAGCCTGAGTTTAAAAAGAAAACTCAAAAACTTTTCTTAAATTTGCCTGCAAAGATACAAAAAACAATTTTTGCCATGAAACAACTCGAAATCAAGACTCTGATAAAGGAGTGTGAATATTCCGAACTTCCGGAATCTGACCGCCGGCTTGTTGACGAAGCAAAAGAAGCGACAAGACGCGCCTACGCTCCATTCTCAAAATATCATGTCGGAGCGGCTCTGTTGATGGACAATGGAAAAATCGTCACGGGGAGCAATCAGGAAAATGCCGCCTATCCTTCAGGGCTTTGTGCTGAAAGAACAGCTGTTTTCTACGCTTCTTCATCCTATCCGGGAGTGGCAGTCAGGAAAATTGCCATTGCCGCATGGCAGAAGCCGGCCGATGATTTAGACCCGGAGGCCGGATTCCAGGCCCATCCTGTATCACCTTGCGGAGGCTGCAGGCAGGCTCTAATAGAATATGAGCATCTTTACGGGAATATAGAGGTTATTCTCTACGGACGGGAAAAAACCTTTATCCTTCCCTCGGTTGCAAGTCTGCTCCCGTTCGGATTCACAGATTTCTAATTCTCATTTTTGGAATCTTCCGACAAAGATTCCTATAATAAGAACCCTTCTTAAAGAGAAAACCCCGGACAGTTTCGTGATGATTCTGATCCGGGGTAATGTCCTCGTGCGGGCCCTCACGGGCTAATTATTAAGTTAAAATTGGTTAGGACTCTGAAACCAATAAAACGTAGCAGATAATATGATTGATGCAAAATTAGAAATTTTTCTAATTATTTTTTCCCAAAGTAAACGCCGTTGGTTTTTTTGGTAAACTATTGCTATGTTCTTTCTATTGATTATCAGAATTTTAACAAAATACAAATATAAATATTTGGTAAATCTTCTAATCTATATGATATATAATATTTCGTTTGATTTTACCCGTTTTCGGCTCCCCTTTGTTCTGATCTCTGTATCCTACAAGGGCTCCGGTGACAGCTGAGTAATAAGGCACTGGCTCCATTTCCTGCAAAGTCCATTTGCATTCGGTCCAGTTGCCCATACCGTCGATTACAAAATCCGACAACACTGTTTCCGTGCCGCTGAGTCCTTCCGTTTCTCCGTTAGAAAATATAAACTTTTCCATGAGTCCGTCGGGATGATATCCGAACATACCTTTATAAGAACCGTAATGTGATTGAACTCCAGCGGGTTGCTCCTCTTCCCACAAATAATCGGCCTCGCCGTCCCAAGTGTCGGTTTCCTTAAAGAAAAGCCTTACTATCTCCCCTTTTTCTCCTCTCTCCACTCTTAACAAAGGATGATTATCGTCAAGGCGGATATTTGTTGAATTATTCCAGACTCCATCTTCAGAGAATGTGTAGGTGCCGGGCCATCCCCAGTAATTCTGAAACACATTGTTGTCAGAGTTCTCATAAACTATGGCCAAGGATTTCACATGGGCATTCAAGTTGAAGAAAGTGAGGTCGGGGCTTGTAAAGGCAGACCATTCTTCCATCAATTTATCAATCTTGCGCGCCTGTTTCACGTCGCTTTCATGTTCATCCCATACTCCCTTTTGCTTTGCAATAGCCTCGACATAAGCCGGATATGCAAACATGCCCCTGGAGTCTTTGATAGTCATCGTCCCGTCTTGAGAGAGCAAGACATTCATATAGACGTCATGGTCAAACTCCACTTTCCAATATCCGTCGGGTTGTGTCGGCTCCAGCTTTATTTTATCCGCGGAAAGATTTTTCAAAGAATCGGTTTTCTCGAAATCCGGATAATAAGCCTTTATCGAATCCTGACGGTTGGAGACTGAGAATTTCGCGATTTTTTCCGCGAACTCCTGCATTTTCTTATCAGGACTATATTTTGTTTCACAAGAAGTTACAAATCCTGCGACAAGAAGCAGACACGTAATTATATATATCGTTTTTTTCATAATCAATCTTCAGATCCGGCGCTCCAGAAAAGTTTTTCTCTCAAAATGGAAGCAAAACCCATTCCCCTTTTTCTTATAAGGAGCACGTTGAAATGGGCTTTCTTCACTTCAAAATCTCCCGCTGCCGGCAAAATCACGGAGCGGTCGTCTAAAGCCAACGTAACTTTCCCGCTTCTGCTCTCCGGATTTAGTTGAATCACGGAATCGGCACCGGCCACAAACGGACGCAAGGTCAAGGTGTGGGGCGCCACCGGACAGAGACAAAGGCAATCTATGGTGGGCTCAATTATCGGACCACCGGCCGACAAACTGTAGGCTGTGCTTCCTGTGGGTGTCGCCACTATCAGACCGTCGCCCCGATAGTCGGCAAGAAAATTGTCGTTTATCGTAGCCCTCACAGATATCATCGATGAAGAGCCGTCTCTCATCAAGGCAACTTCATTCAACGCATATTTCATATCATCAGGGAGATTCGGACCTGAAACCTCCAAGACCATCCGTTTCTCTATGACAATTTCTCCCTTACACACTTTCCGGATCATCTCCTCAACATCAGAAATGCCGCAGGAAGAGAGGAATCCCAAA
Organism: Muribaculaceae bacterium; assembly: GCA_022509105.1. Taxonomy (GTDB): domain Bacteria; phylum Bacteroidota; class Bacteroidia; order Bacteroidales; family Muribaculaceae; genus Lepagella. The sequence goes on from JAFLTV010000005.1 coordinate 58,256, forward strand.
TGCCCTGTGTTCACTCCCAAGATTGGAATCTCCCGGTCGCCAACCCATCTTGCAGTGCGCAAAAAAGTGCCGTCTCCTCCGAGACTCATCACCATAGAGATGTCCTGAGGAAGATAGGCCGCAGGGATGGCTCCTGAAGTGTCTACCTTATTCTCTTCGAGATAGCTATAAAAACGAGGATGGACAAACACCCTGAAACCGTGGTCTTCCAAAAAGGCAAAAAGGCGGGGCATCAATTCCAATGCTGCCGCCTGGCTCCTGCTGCCATAGATGGCAATTCTGTTGTTTCCGGTTTCCATTTCCTTTATTTATCAAACATTCATCAATGCCTGAAGTGATAAAAGCCGTTCGGTGGCAATCTCCATGGTGTGCACCTTATCGTCAGAGCCATGGGCTTCCACCACATGATAGTCATATCTTTCAAGACTCCTTATGGCTGAAGAGGGATCGGAGTTCCGAATCCTCAGAGTCACCATCACCTTTCCGTTTTCACCCGGCACAGACATGAGGTCGACAAGATGGGCGTCGGTGTCTTCCACGGCATGTGCTATCGCACTTGCGCTATAGTTGCTGGGATCACATTCCACGGTCACCACACAGGAATCATCCCGAGCTGCAATCATTCTTCCAAGCCCCTCAAGCAACGACCCCTCATCGATTCTGCCTATGTATTCACCCTCTTCCGTCACAGACAATTCCCGACACGGGCTGTCTAAGAGTCGAGGCAGAACGTCAAGCACCGGCATCTCGGAGTCTACTGACACCTCCGGAGCTTTCCCTTTTTCCACCCTGCGGGGCAACATGATTTCTTTTGCAGTCATTATTACTTTCTTTTTGAAGCTTGTTTCTTTTTTATGTATTTTTGCAGTTGGATATTATAGATTTAAATATCCCAATCAGCAAAATTTCCTATTTGAATAACAATTCAAAATCCAAAATTACAAATTTTGTGCCGAAATGACTAAGCTCAGTGTAAATATAAATAAAGTTGCCACAATACGCAATGCCAGAGGAGGCAAAATCCCCGATGTAGTCAAATTCGCTATTGAATGTGAAAAATTTGGCGCAGACGGTATTACAGTTCATCCACGGCCCGACGGGCGTCATATCACTTACGACGATGTTCTGGCCCTTAAGAAAGTTGTCACCACAGAATTCAACATAGAGGGATATCCTTCTCAAAGTTTTCTCAAACTTGTTGCAGATGTCAGGCCCACACAGGCCACTCTTGTGCCCGACCCTCCCGAAGCCCTCACTTCCAATGACGGATGGGACACGGTCAAAAACTTTGATTTCCTTTCAGACGTGTGCTCCTTCCTGAAAGAAAACGGAATCCGGAGCTCCATATTCGTCAACCCCATCGCCCGAAGTGTGGAAAAAGCCGCTGAGGCCGGAGCCGACCGGGTGGAACTTTACACCGAACCCTACGCCCGATTGTATAATGAAAACCGAAATATAGCGATCGCGCCATTTGTGGAAGCCGCAAAGATGGCAAGGGAAGTCAATCTCGGCCTTAATGCCGGCCATGACCTTAACCTTGAAAATCTCGCTTTCTTCCATCAGAACATCCCATGGCTCGACGAAGTGAGCATCGGCCATGCTCTCATATCCGACGCCCTTTATTTCGGAATAAAAGAAACAATTCATCGCTATCTCTCACAATTGAAATCATGAATTTCTGGGAAACTATCACGCGGGGAGAATACGTCATGTTTGCCCTGGCAGTTCTCTTCATCCTCGTAATCATTATATGGATTGTGAGGGCGACCAAACTTTCATCCCTGATAAACAAGAATCTAAGCATGATGCACCGCATCCGCGATTATGTCGTGGAAGGCGATCTTGACAACGCTATAGAATTCTGTCAGGCCAACCCTTCTCCGGGCGCGAGAATAATTTGCGCGGGACTTACCCGTGTGGGCCAAAACATGGCTGAAATTTCCACCGTGATGCTGACTGCGCGTGAAGCCGAATCTTCAAATCTTGAAAAAGGGAAACGCTGGATCAATGCAATAGCCATTATGGCCCCCCTGATCGGAGCGGCAGGCACGCTCGCCGGAATTTGCGACGGACTTATAGAACTTGCCGACGCCGGCGCTTTCGCCGACATGGCTCTCCTCGGACAAGAAATCGCACCCACCATCGTTACTACTATTGTAGGTCTCGGGGTCGGCGTTTTCTCTATTTTCGCTTATTATTGTCTCGACGGAGCTATCGACAAGACAAAAAGCTCGCTCGCTTCTCTTGCTCTCGAGTTTGAAGACCTACTTAATGAACCATCTTGATTTTTAATTATTTTGCCGAAAGAAAACTTCCGGATGCTTACCAAAAAATACCATTTAATCAACAACATAGGAGGATGGCTCGTGTTTGCCATCGCTCTTCTCACCTATTGGCTCACCCTCGAGCCCACCGCCTCATACTGGGATTGCGGCGAATTCATCATCCAGGCAGACAAACTTGAAGTGGGCCACCCGCCGGGCAACCCTATCTTCATGCTCACGGCCCGGTTTTTCGCTAATTTTGCCGCCGACGCCGGAAGCATTTCTGTCATGGTCAACGCCATGAGCGGCCTGCTCAGCGCGCTCACCATCCTTCTGCTTTTCTGGACAATCACCCATCTTGTGAGGCGTCTTGTGGTGAAAGACGGCCAGAGAAAAGAGATTTCCCTCCAGCAATACATAGCAATTATGGGCAGCGGAGTCGTAGGAGCCCTCGCCTATTGCTGGAGCGACACTTTCTGGTTTTCAGCAGTGGAAGGCGAAGTCTACGCGTTCTCCTCTTTCTGCACGGCTCTCGTGTTCTGGCTTATCCTCAAGTGGGAAGATAATGCCGACTCACCTCATTCCGACCGCTATCTTATCCTCATAGCATACATCATAGGTGTCAGCGTGGCTGTCCACCTCCTCAACCTTCTGTGCATCCCGGCCATTGTGCTCGTTTTCGCTTTCAGAAAATGGAAGGATATGTCGCTGGTGAAGACGCTGGTGGTGCTTGTGGTCTCTTTCTTCATCATCGCTTTGGTACTCTTCGGCCTTGTGCCCGGATTTATCAAGGTTGCTCAGCAATTCGAGCTCCTCTTTGTCAATGGTTTCCGGCTCAGCTACAATAGCGGCGCAATCTTCTATGCGCTTCTTACGGGTGGCATCTTCATCTGGACCCTTTGCGAGCTCTATCGCCAGAAAAGCGGCCTCTGGATAAGGATATCTTTCTTCCTGACTCTCACCCTCTCCGGAATCTTCTTCTTCGGCGACACTTTCTATATCGGATGGTTTATCCTCGCTTTCGTTCTATTCCTGCTCTTCTCAAAATACGGTAAAAATCTGTCGGTGAGAGTATTGACAGTGATAACATGGAGCATAGCGGTTATTTTCGTGGGATATTCCAGCTATGCCCTGATTCTGATTCGTTCGAGCGCCGACACGCCGATGAACCAGAATTCTCCCGACAATGTCTTCGACCTTGCGAGCTACCTCAACCGTGAGCAATATGGTGAGAATCCTCTCCTTTATGGCGAAACCCTCTATTCAGCTCCTATGAAGAAGCTGCAATACACATATCGCGACACAGTAGGAGTGCTTGAAGACGGAGCAGTAGTCACCCGCGCCTATCCGATCTATAACTCCGTTGTCAATCCCGGAAGAACCTTATATGCTAAAGGAGTGGATGGGGCTGTTCCAAAATCTGAATACGGTTTCCTTTCTGACGATGAAATCAGAGACAATGCAGCCAAAGCTAACCGTGGAGGAGACTATTATGTGAAGAAAGACTATAAACCGGAGGCAAAATTGAATCCGGAGCTCAATATGCTCTTCCCACGCATCTATAGCCGGATGCACAAGGAATATTACAAGCAATGGGTGAATCTCGACACTACGGCCGGCTCCCTTGTGCCCATCTATGCAATCGATGAAAATTCCGGGCAGAAGATTCCGGAACTCGACCTGCAGAAGGAGCCATCCTACAATCAGATCACAGGCAACGTCACTTATCCACAGAAGATGGCCTATAAACCGTCTTTCGGCCAGAACCTTGCCTATTTCTTCAACTATCAGCTCACCCACATGTATCTCCGTTATTTCATGTGGAATTTCGCCGGTCGCCAGAATGACATCAACAATCAGCAGGGAGAACTCGACGCCGGCAACTGGATTTCGGGTATACCTTTCATCGACAACGCACGTTTGGGCGATCAAAGCCTCCTGCCCGACGATCTCGGGAAAAACAATCCGGGTCATAACAAATATTATATGCTGCCGCTGATTCTCGGAATCATCGGACTCTTATGGCAGTCGTTTGCCGGCAAACGTGGCATAGAACAATTCTGGATTGTTTTCTTCCTATTCTTCATGACCGGAATAGCCATCGTGCTCTATCTCAATCAACCTCCCAATCAGCCACGTGAACGTGATTATGCCTTTGCAGGCTCCTTTTATGCCTATGCCATCTGGATAGGTATCGGCGTTGCTGCCCTCTGGAGAATCCTTATGCTCGGGGTAGGCTATGCATTCCCGAAGATGATAAAGAATTCCTCAAATCCGGGCTTCCCGACAAATTCTGAAGAAGGGAAGGAACTTGCCGGGGAATTGAAGGAAATAGAAAAAATCAATCCTAAGAGACAGCAAGAGGAACCCGAACAGATAGACGATATCGTCAACGAGCCGAAGCAGGTAAGTTCCGTATCACGTTATTGTGCCATAATCGCCTGCCTGATAGGTATTGTTGTTCCCATCCAGATGGTCAGCCAGACCTGGGATGACCACGACCGTTCCGGACGTTATGCAGCCCGCGACTTCGCCATCAATTATCTTGAAAGTCTCGAACCGAATGCCATAGTGTTCTGTAACGGCGACAACGACACGTTCCCGCTTTGGTATGCCCAGGAAGTGGAAGGAGTGCGTCCTGACGTTAAGATCATCAACCTTAGCTATCTGAATTCCGACTGGTATGCCAACCAGGCCCGCAGTCAGAGTTATGATGCGGCTCCGATATCCTTCACGGCTACTCCTGCTGATTATGCCTACGGAAAGTCGGACGTGGCTATCCTCAGCAGTGAAACTGCTCCGGCCGACCTCCTGTCGAGTCTGAAGCTCTTCTATCAGGGATACGGCAAGGAAGAAACCGGAGGTTATCCTTCATTCCCGAGCGCAACAGTAACCATCCCGGTTGATAAGAAAGCTGTTGTGGAACGTGGATTGGTTTCCCCGAAAGATTCTGCCAATATTGTCAATGAGATTCAGATAAACCTGAAAAACACGCAGTCTTACATGTCTAAAGGTTATCTGAGCCTTGGAGAAATCCTTATGCTTGACATCATAGCCACAAATGCCGCAGAGGGCTGGCCGCGTCCAATCTATTGGGTCACCACCGTGGGTGATGAATATCATCTGGGATTGACTCCTTATCTGAGATCTACCGGCATGGCACATCAGTTGGTGCCGACAACGCAGCCCAACATGGCTCCGCGCACAGACCGTGCCTACGATGTCGTAACCAAAAAATATCAATGGGGAGGCGCCGATTTCACGGAAGGGAAAGCTCCTTATTATGACGAGACAGCACGCCGCATGCTGATGACAACACGCTCCTCTATGCTGGATGTGGCTGAAGAGCTCCTTTATGAAGGCAATGAAGCTTCCAATCCGGAAGAAGCCAAGCAATATTATAAGAAATCGGCCGAAGTTCTCGATCTGATCACTTCAAAACTCGACGAACGGACAGCTCCCTTCGGAATCAGCATTTCTTCATCTTTAGGTCAGCTTTACTGCGAATTAGGACAGCCGTCAAGACTCGACGACAAGAAGCTAATAGATAAAGGTCTCGATATACTCTGGAAACTTCTCCAGACCTATGCTCCCTATCTGGTTTACAACAATATGGTATATCAGAATTTCGGTAGCGTAGCCCTTACTATGGAATCCCGCCTGATTCCTTATCAGTATTATCACTTCACAGAGCTATATGAAAAATATGGCGGCGACATGAAGAAGGTGAATGCCCTCCTGGAAAGCTACGGCTTCTCCCTGACTCAGCTCAAAGAGAATTATAACGCTCTATATGGAGGAGGCTCTTCCACTTCGGAATCAAGCGAGGAAATAAACATCGGCCAGTATGCGCTTGAAATAGCCAAATATTGCGAAGTGGCCAATGAGCTTTCCGGACTTTCACCCGAGGAATACGCGCAGCGCAGTGAGGATGAACGCCTGATAGACTCTATGCTCAACACGATGATTGTATATTATCAGTCGATCGACCCGGACCTCGAGTTATTGAACAAATATGAGAATTTCCGGAAACTCGACCGCAAACGTACAGAGCGTCTCGGCATCGAATTTGAGAAAAATCATCCTCAGTTGGGCAAATAACCGGGATCAATGCTGATTGAACGACCTCCGAAATGGTTTCGGGCCCTTTTTCCGGGGGCCCTCTTCAGGATGGATCAATCGGGCCTGAAGCCGGGAAAAGTGTTTCTCACTTTCGACGACGGACCGATTCCGGAAGCCACTCCAATGGTTCTCGATATTCTTGACAGATTTGGAGTGAAGGCAACGTTCTTTATGGTGGGTCAGAATGTGGAAAGATATCCCGGGCTGCTTGAAGAAGTGAAGAGACGGGGCCATGCCGTAGGGAATCACACCCTTCATCATATAAGAGGTTTCAAAATTTCGGCGGAAGACTATATTTCGGATTCCGAACAGGGCAGGAAACTCACGGATTCTTTGCTGTTCCGTCCGCCTCACGGTTTTCTTTCCCCTTCTCAGCTCAAGGCTTTGAAGAGGAAAAACTACAAGGTGGTGATGTATGATCTCATCACCCGCGACTATAGCCGGCGGATTTCCGCCCGGGAAATCGTGGATAATGTGAAAAAATATACGCGCGACGGTTCCATCATTGTTTTTCATGACTCGCTCAAGAGTATCGAAAAGCTGAAAACCGCTCTGCCCGAGTGTATTGAATGGCTGTCTGCTCAGGGATATAAGTTTGGAAAAATTGAATAATGCGGTTGCAATGAAAAAGAAAGTATTGGTGGTAGGTGCCGGAGGGTTTGCCGGAGGTTTCATAGTTGAAGAGGGTCTTCGGCGAGGTTTAGATATATATGCCGGGGTCAGGGAATCGACTTCAAGGATTTATCTTTCCGATCCGGAAATTAAATTCGTGACTTTCGATTTTGAAAATCCCGAGACAATCAAGACGTCTCTATCAGAAGCGCTGCCCGAAGGCGAGAAATGGGATTGGATTGTCTATAATCTTGGAGCCACCAAAGCCTTGACATTTTCTGATTTTTCCAAAATCAACTATGATTATCTCAAGAATTTCCTTGAGGCTCTGAAAGATGCGGACAAAGTGCCGGAAAAATTTCTTCTGATGAGCTCTCTTTCCGTTTTAGGGCCAAAACATGAGAAAGACAGAGCCAAATTCAAGGAGACCGACATTCCGGCTCCCAACACTCGCTACGGGGCTTCAAAACTCAAGGCTGAGATGCTTCTGACGATGGAGGGGATTCCATATATCATTTTCAGGCCGACAGGCATTTACGGACCACGCGACAAGGATTATTTCCTTATGCTTCAGTCGATGTCGAAAGGTTTCGATTTCTCCGCCGGTTATAAGAAGCAGTTGCTGACCTTCATTTACGTGGAGGATCTTGCACGCGCCGTCTACGACGCTTTGGAAAAAGCCCCCACGGGGCAGACCTACCTCATATCGGAAGATGCGGCATATTCACAAAAAGAATTCCGGAAAATAGCCTCACGGCTGCTTGGCAAGAAGGGCATAATTCCGGTGCCGATGCCTCTTTGGGCTGTAAAGGCGGTTTCGGCCGTAGCTGAAAAATGGGGAGTGGCAAGAATGAAACCTTCCACACTCAACCGGGACAAATTCAATATCATGAAACAGAGAAACTGGAATGTGGATATCTCGAAAGCCCAAAAAGATTTCGGCTTCAATCCTCAGGTTTCTCTCGAAGAGGGCCTAGATAAGGCAATAAGATGGTACAGGAAGGAAAACTGGATCTGATTCAGGAGCAAGACAGCGTTTCTGACGCAGCGGCCGACTCTGTCTTAAACGTGGCAGAGCCCCAATACGGCATTCTCCTGACTCCTCCCGAAAAGGAGTCGGCAGACATGGAACGGCCCGACCATCAAACCGGGGTCTCCTTTATCGTCAGCGGTTTTTTCATTCTCTTTTTCATTGTGGCCCTCCGTTTCCGCAGCAACATGAAATATGTCGGAGTATTGTTTCACACTCTGACCGACACTCGCACCCGTCAGAATGTGTTTGACGACACTGTGCGCGAAACGAGCCTGCTCATCCTTTTAAACATTTTATGGTGTTGCTGTGCCGGAATCATCGGCTTCTACTGCTTCTCCTATTTCATAAATCCGACTGAAATAGGCCTTATACCCTCCGACGGGATGATGGCCGGCATAGGGATAGCTGCGGCCTATTCCGTTTTCATGGGATTGTCTTATCTGAGTGTGGGCTGGGTTTTCTCCGATCTGGAGCATGCACGCGTGTGGGTGAAAGGATTCGCGGCCTCCCAGGCGCTCATGACCCCCTTCTTCTTCATAACAGCCCTCCTGGCTATTTGCTGGCCATACGCGCAATTCGGCACGGCAATTATCGCCATTCTTGTATTTGTTATAGCAAAATTAGTGTTTATCTGGAAAGGCTACAGGATTTTTTTCACCCAATTTTCGTCATGGGTCCTTTTTTTATGTTACCTTTGCAGTCTGGAAATAGTTCCGTTGGTTTTGATAGGTAGGCTCGCCTCTCTCCTGGAAGGCAATATGTGAATTTACGGCCTTTAGCCCCCCTTCTTGACTGATTCAATAAGCGCTTATGAACATTAAGAAGATTTTGGTGTCACAGCCCAAACCGGCTTCCCCTAAGTCACCCTACTACGAAATTGCCGAGAAACATAACGTGGAGATTGTGTTCAGACCAATGATCAAGGTTGAACCTCTCACAGTAAAAGAATTCCGTCAATCTAAAATTAATCTTGCTGACTACTCGGCGATTATTTTCACAGCAAGAACAGCAGTAGACAATTTCTTTCGTCTTTGTGAAGAATCGCGTGTGAATGTGCCCGATACCATGAGGTATTTTTGCACTACGGAGCAGATCGCCCTTTATCTGCAGAAATATATCGTGTATCGTAAAAGGAAAATCTCTTTCGGCCTCACGGGACGTCTCGACGACCCCCAATTTCTCGCTGCAATTCAGAAAAACAGCAAGGAGAAATTCCTCATGCCCTCTTCTGATATTCTCCCGGAAAGAATGTCGGCACTCACCGATATGAAAATCGACCTCACACCGGCCACAATGTATCGCACCGTGAGCAACGATTTCACACCTGATGAAAAGTTTGACTACGACCTGATTCTTTTCTTCAGTCCTGTCGGAATCCATTCCCTCCTTAAGAATGTGCCCGACTTCATAATAGACGGCAAACAAAAAGCCCTTATAGGCACTTTCGGCTCCCCTACGGCCCAGGCCGTTAAGGATGCCGGGCTTGACCTCGATATAGAAGCGCCGACTAAGGAGAACCCCTCGATGACGGCCGCCCTGGATGATTTCCTGACTAAAAACAAATCTCTCTGATGGTCAATTTCGACGACGCCTCCCTTTCCAAGATTTATCTGAAGGAAACGGAATTTCAGAAACTCATGCAGAAGCGCATATTCAATGTGCTTCTTATTGCAACTCCCTACGATTCCTTTATGCTGGAAGAGGATGGCCGCGTCGAAGAGCAGGTGTTTTTCGAATATGTGGGCCTGCATCTTTCCTCGCCGCCCAGGTTTGTAAAGGCCCGGAACTACGAGGAAGCCAAAAAACTTCTCAAAGAGAGAGATTTCGACCTGATCATAGCGATGCCGGGGGTCGATATCAGCGAAACTTTTGAAGAGGCTAAAGTCATAGACGCCCTTTATCCGAATATTCCCTTTGTGGTGCTGACTCCCTTCTCCAAGGAGGTGAGGCGAAGAATCGCCAATGAAGACCTGGCAGGAGTTGACTATGTGTTTTCCTGGCTTGGGGATGTAGACCTTATCCTGGCTATCATCAAGCTTATAGAAGACCGCATGAATGCCGACAACGATATCCTCAACATCGGAGTGCAGTGTATCATCGTGGTTGAAGACTCCATCCGGTTTTATTCATCGGTGCTCCCCCATCTTTTCAAATATCTCTTCAAACAGAGCCATGAGTTTGCAAAAGAAGCGCTCAACGAGCATGAAAAGATGCTCCGCATGCGCGGACGCCCCAAAGTGCTCCTTGCCAGAGACTATGAGGAGGCCATGGCTCTCTATGACAAATTCGGGGAAAATCTGCTCGGCGTCATTTCCGATATGCGGTTTCCGCGAGCCGGCTTGAAAGATCCCTCAGCAGGCACAAAACTCGCTGCAGCCCTTCATGATAAATATCCTTTCGTGCCGGTCATAATCGAGAGCCAGGAAAGCGAGAACAAAAGGATTGTGGAAGACCTCGGATATCTTTTCCTCGACAAGAACTCCAAGACTTTCCCCCAGGAGCTCAGAAAGGCCGTTCAGCAAAATTTCGGCTTCGGGTCGTTCATAGTCAAGGATCCTTCCACAGGCAACCAGATAATGGAGATCCGAAATCTAAAAGACCTTCAAAAACAGATATACAATATCCCCAACGACTCGCTCTTTGCTCATTGCAGCAACAACGACGTGTCTCGCTGGTTATATTCCAGGGCCCTTTTCCCCATAGCCCAGCAGCTGAAGAAATACCGGTTTACAAATCTTGAACAGGCTCCATTGGTCAGGAAACTGATTTTCGAGAGCATCGTGAAATACCGGAAGATGAAAAACCGCGGAGTCGTTGCAATTTTTCAAAGAGACCGTTTTGACCTATACAGCAATTTTGCACGAATCGGGGAAGGCTCCTTGGGAGGCAAAGGGCGCGGCCTGGCTTTCATCGACCAGATTATCAAGAAACATCCCGAGTGTGAGGATTTCATGGGAGTGCAGATCAACATTCCCCGGACTGTCGTGCTCTGCACTGACATATTCGATCAGTTTATGGAATACAACGGGCTTTACAATGTGGCCCTCTCCAATGAATCCGACGAGAAAATCCTCCATCATTTCCTGAAAGCAAAACTGCCCGAAATGTTGCTTGAGGATTTCATGGCTCTCTTTGAGGTCTTCAACAAGCCGCTTGCCATACGCAGCTCCTCTTTGCTTGAAGATTCCCACTATCAGCCGTTTGCCGGAATATATTCCACATATATGATTCCTTATCTCGAAGATAAGGAAAAGATGCTCGAACTTCTCTGTGACGCTGTCAAAGGAGTCTATGCTTCCGTGTTCTATAAGGATTCGAAGGCTTATATGAACGCCACAAGAAACGTGATTGAGCAGGAAAAGATGGCAATCATCATCCAGGAGGTTGTGGGTGAACAACACGGTGATTTCTATTATCCCACTTTCTCCGGAGTGGGACGGTCGCTCAATTATTACCCAATAGGAGATGAAAAATCGGAAGAGGGGGTTGTGGAGCTCGCTGCAGGTCTTGGAAAATACATTGTTGACGGAGGAAGGGCTCTAAGATTCTCTCCCAAACATCCGGCTCATGTATTGCAGACATCAACTGTGGAACACGCTCTCAGGGACACCCAGACTCAGCTTTATGCATTGTCTTCCGTGGCCCCGGACACAGACGATTTCTCTCCCGACGAGGGATTTAATATTAAAAAGATTTCAGTTGCAGACGCTTTCAAGACCGATGCCCTCCGTTACACAGTGTCGACATTTGACATCAACGACAGGATGTTGAGAGACACCGACTGGGGCCCGGGCAGAAAAGTGCTCACTTTTGCAAATGTGCTCAAACAGGGAGTCTTCCCGCTGGCGCCGGTGGTTGATTTCATGCTTTCAACCGGGCAGTATGCCATGGGACGTCCCGTAGAGATCGAATTTGCAGGCATTATAAATCCTGACGCCACCACATCTGAAAAGAAAGGCTCACTCTACTGGCTGCAGATGCGCCCGATCGTAGACCGCAAGGAGATGCTCGACGACACCATCCTTGACGCCGAACCTTCAGAGCTCATCATAAGCTCGGACTCCGCTTTGGGTCATGGCATCATGGACAATGTGAGACACATCGTGTATGTGAAACCTCAAAATTTCGACCGCACAAGAAATCCTCAGCTTGCCCTTGAAATAGAAAAAATAAACGGAGAGCTTCTTGAAAAATCGGAGCCATATATCCTTATTGGTCCCGGCAGATGGGGTTCTTCCGACAATTCCCTGGGAATACCCGTGAAATGGCCCCAGATAGCGGGAGCACGCCTGATTGTGGAGACAGCCCTTCCGGGCTATAGGATTGAACCCTCGCAAGGCACCCATTTTTTCCAGAATCTCACCTCATTCGGAGTGGGATATTTCACGGTTGACCCTGCCAACTCCAACGGCTTTTTCGATGTGGAATATCTTGATTCCCTACCTGCTGTCTATGAAAGTCAGGATATCCGGATAGTGGAGTTCCCACAACCTCTCACTATAGCAATAAACGGCAGAAAAAGCAAGGGAGTCGTTAAAACTCCCTCGCCTAAATCCTAAGTAATTTCCAAATATTTTTATAGTCCGGATTAATTTCCTTTCAAGCGAATTTTGAAAAATCCGTAAGCCGCATATCGCCGGTTTCAGCAAATGTTGTGTGCATTGCAAAGGCTGCCGCAAGATTGTGGGGGATATGACCCTTCTTGGCTATCTTCAGATAGTCCCACATCAGCTGCTTGTAGTCGGGATGAACGCAATTCTCAATAATAGCCTTGGCTCTCTGAGAGGGCGACAGGTTTCTCAAGTCGGCAACTCCCTGATCCGTTACTATCACCTTCACGCTATGCTCATTGTGGTCTACATGAGTGACCATAGGAACTATCGTTGACAGAGCGCCGTTTTTCTGCACCGACGGACAGAGGAATATCGACAGATATGCATTGCGGCAGAAATCGCCCGAACCGCCGATTCCGTTCATCATCTTAGTGCCGTTTACGTGAGTGGAGTTCACATTTCCGTATATGTCACACTCTAAAGCAGTGTTCATGGCGATAAGGCCAATTCTGCGCACCACTTCCGGATGGTTTGAAATCTCGGCCGGACGCATCAGCAGCTTGTCGCGGAAATAGCTGATATTGTCCATGAATCTAAGCATGGTGTCGTCGGAAAATGCCAAAGCACACGTGGAAGCGAAGCTGCATTTTCCTTTCTCCATAAGCTCCATGACGGCATCCTGCACGACCTCTGTGTACATTTCAAACCGAGGAATGGAGGGATTTTCTGCAAGGCCGTAGAGCGCGGCGTTTGCGATATTGCCTACACCGCTCTGAATCGGCAGGAATTCATGAGGAATTCTTCCCTGACGCATCTCTTCTGCAAGAAAAGCCGCCACATTGGCTCCGATTGCACGTGTGGAATCAGACAAGGAGGTGAAAGACTGGATGCTCTCTGATTCATTCGAAGGAACAACCCCGATTATTTTTTTCGGGTCGATCTTCAATACGGTTGTTCCGATTCTGTCGCTTGGCTTATAGATAGGGATCTCTCTGCGATGTGGAGGATCGAGGGGAATATAGTTGTCATGAAATCCGCGGAAGGATGTGCGATAATAAGAACTATATTCAATAATCACCTTTTTAGCCAGCTTGGCAATAGTGGGAGTTATACCGATACCGGCTCCGAGAATGACCTCGCCCGATGGATTCATCTCCGTTACTTCGATAATGGCGACATCGATATCTCCCATCGTGCCATATCTCATTTCCTGACAGATATGGCTGAGATGAGGATCATAATAATCCATCTCACCGTTGTTGACAGCTGTTCTGGTGTCAGGGGTGCCTTGATATGGCATTCTGCGATCTATGGCCTTGGCACGAGTTAACGCGCCGTCGACATATTCATTTGTTGAAGCCCCCGTGTAGAGATGCACTTTAAATGGTTCGCCTTTTTCATGGTATTGTTTCGCCCTCTCGGCTAAGGCCACCGGCACTATCTTGGGAGTTCCAGATGCTGTAAAGCCTGAAGTCGCTACTGTGTCACCATTTTTTATATGACTGGCAGCTTCTTCGGCGCTTATAAATGGAAAACTCATTTGTAACCTTTAGATTTAAGATTTAAATTTGCACAAAAATAGCAATTTTGTTCAATTTTACCAATTTTAAAAGATTGTTAAAAAACATAGTTTAATGAACACCTTTTCTCTACCCGATAATCTCACACCTAAAAACAGGAGTAAAAAACTGCGTATTGAAACTTATGGATGCCAGATGAATGTGGCTGATTCTGAAACCGTTGCCGCCATCATGAAACTGGCGGGATACGAGGTTACCTCCACAGACAACGAGGCTGATGCTGTGCTTATAAACACTTGTTCGATTCGCGACAATGCCGAGCAGAAAATTTATTCACATCTTAATTACTGGCAGTCCCTGCGAAGAAAATATAATAAAAATTTAATTATCGGGGTTATCGGATGCATGGCCGAACGGCTTAAAGAGAAACTCCTGGAGGATTACGGAGTGGACCTCGTGGTCGGTCCCGACGCTTATCTTGATCTTCCAAATCTCGTTGCTGCAGCTGAAAACGGTGAAAAGGCAATCAATATCGAGCTTTCCACAACGGAGACTTATAGGGATGTGGTGCCCTCGAGAATAGGCACAAACGGCATTGCCGGCTTTATCTCCATCATGAGGGGATGCAACAATTTCTGTTCATATTGCATAGTGCCCTATACACGCGGCCGCGAACGAAGCCGCCATCCGGAAAGCATACTCAACGAACTCAAGGATCTGCAAACACGCGGATTTAAGGAAGCCACGCTTCTCGGACAGAATGTAAACAGCTATAATTTCGTTGATGATAAGGGGAACATAACTGATTTCCCGAAACTCCTGGCCATGGTGGCCGAGGCAGCACCGGATATGAGGATACGATTCACCACCTCCCATCCTAAAGATATGGCTGATGAAATCATTGAGACAATAGCCTCTCATCCTAATATCGCCAGACATATTCATCTTCCCGTGCAGAGCGGCAGTAATTCCGTTCTCAAATCCATGAACCGCAAATACACACGGGAATGGTATGTTGACCGCATAGCAGCCATAAGACGCATCCTTCCGGATGCAGGCATCTCTTCAGATATGTTCACGGGATTCCACGGTGAAACCGAGGAGGATTTCCTTCAGACCCTTTCCCTGATGGAGGAAGTGGGGTTTGATTCGGCATTCATGTTCAAATATTCCGAACGCCCCGGCACTTTCGCCTCAAAACATCTCCCTGACAATGTTCCTGAAGACGTGAAGATCGAACGCCTTAACCGAATGATCGACCTTCAGAACAAACTTTCCCATAAAAGCAACATGAAAGATATCGGGAAGGTATTTGAAGTCCTTGTGGAGGGTCGCTCGAAAAGAAGCGCGGAAGAACTGTTCGGACGCACTTCTCAAAACAAGGTTGTGGTATTTCCCAAAGGAGATATCAAGCCGGGCGATTTCGTAAAAGTAAAGGTGACCGATGTGTCTTCGGCCACCCTCAAAGGTGAAGTTTTGTAAATATCATTTTTCAATTCGAATTCTATACGTTGAAACGGAAGTGCATGATATCGCCGTCTTGCACCACATATTCCTTCCCTTCCACACCCATCTTTCCGGCTTCCTTCACAGCATTCTCGGAGCCTAAGGTAACAAAGTCGTCATATTTGATAACTTCGGCACGTATAAATCCTTTTTCAAAGTCCGTGTGAATAATTCCGGCAGCCTGGGGCGCTTTCATACCTCTCAGGAAAGTCCAGGCCCGGCATTCGTCGGCACCTGCAGTAAAATATGTCTGCAGGTCAAGAAGTGAATATGCCGCACGGATCAGACGGCTCACCCCGCTCTCCTCAAGGCCAATCTCCTGAAGGAATTCAGCCCTCTCTTCGGGGGTCTCCAGTTCTGCAATGTCACTTTCAGTAGCTGCCGCCACAATCATGATTTCTGCATCTTCTCCCTCTATAGCTTTTTTAACGGCCTCAACATATTTGTTGCCACCCACGGCGCTTGCATCATCAACGTTGCAGACGTAAAGCACCGGCTTATTGGTAAGCAGGAACAATTCTTTTGCAAATTTCTGCTCATCGACGGTTTCAAACTTCACGCTTCTTGCCGGTCGACCGGCTTCCAGAGCTTCCTTAAATGCCTGTAACACTCCGAGCTGCATCTTTGCGTTTTTATCACCGCCGCTTTTTGCCGCCTTCTCTGTTTTTGCGATTCTGGCATCGATTGTCTCCAAATCCTTAAGCTGGAGCTCGTAGTTGATAATCTCCATATCTCTTACAGGGTCGACACTTCCATCCACATGAGTGATGTTGTCATCGTCGAAACAGCGCAACACATGGAGGATAGCATCTGTCTCCCTGATATTTGCCAGGAATTTATTACCGAGACCCTCACCTTTTGACGCACCTTTTACAAGACCTGCGATATCCACAATCTCGACTGTAGCCGGCACTACGCTCTTCGGGTTACACATCTCCACAAGCTTGTTGAGCCGCTCGTCGGGCACTGTAATCATGCCGACATTCGGCTCTATTGTGCAAAACGGGAAATTCGCACTCTGTGCCTTCGCGCTGCTAAGGCAGTTAAACAATGTAGACTTGCCCACATTCGGCAGTCCCACTATTCCGCATTTCAAAGCCATATATCTTTTCTATTAATTACCAATTTACATTTGCTCCGACTCTCAAAAATAATGAATCGTCATCCCGATTTTTATTAAGATTCCGCTCCTTGTTTAAGTTTAAAATCCGGGTCGTAAGATTCTTGAAAGTCGCAAAAATCTTTTCAACTGTAAAATTAGTAAAAAAAAATATATCGCGGCTCATCCTCCCGATTAGGAGAGTATTCTTATTCTTCGGGCTTATTTATAAACGTGATATGGCAAAAGATATCCCCTGCCGTCACTATCACCGGTATTTCCAACGGGAAAGGTAGGATACGGTTTTCCGGGAAGTTGCAAGAGAGAATATTTCCTTCAATAGAAAGATTTACAAATTGCTCATTGTATTTATTAAAAGATTCCGGGGTAAATGGATAATAATTGCTCGCATCAAACCAAAACGAGGGATAATTACTACATTCTAATTTCAATGTTCCGGCAGAGTTGATGTTGACATTTACAAAAGCATCGGATATGAAATCAACATCTATATCCCCTGTCACATCTTTTACACTCCATTCCATTGGAGTCCAACTGCCGTCAATTTCTTCCGGCAATCGGTTTTCTGAATTCCTGATGAAACAAAATGTGGCGAATATATCTCCTGCTGTCACTACCACCCTTATCTCATCATTATAATAATATTCCAAAGCCGAGAAATCACATATCAGTCTGTCATCCTCTATTCTTAACGAAACCCATTCATTTTCCCATTGAAACAGTTCTGAAATGTCACCCTCGGTATCCATTTTGTCAGCAAACCAAAAACGGGAATAGTTGCTGCATTTCAATTCTATGGAAGCAGTGGAAGATGCATCGATATTTATAACGTTAGGATATTCCCCAAGCTTAACATCAATATTCCCTTCCTTATCCACTACTTCCCATTTCATAGCGGGCCACATACCATCTATTACCTCATTTTTTTCGCAACAAAGGCACGTAAAGGCCATTATCACCGCAACCACGCCTATCCATAACTTACTCATCATCTGCAACTCTTTCTTTTTCATCTCTTTCCAAATTTTCATATCTGCTTTTTTAGTTTCAAATCGGCCTTTTATTGTTTTATCCGCACTTTTATTGTTTTATCCGCAATCGTTTATAACCTCCGCTAATTTACAAAAATTCCATATAAGAGAAAACAGACGTGAAGACAAGAAAAAACCTTGAAGATAAGAAACGGCTTGACGACTATAAAAAGCTTGACGACTATAAAAAGCTTGACGACAAGAAAAATCAAAATATCCTGCGTAACCATTCACAAAACACTCATCAGACTTTTCTTCCTATAACCCGCTTTCTTTATAACAGTTTTGTTAGTAACAGTTTTGTTAGTAACAAAGTTGTTTATATTTTGGGTCATCGAGGAAAAATATCGATGTAAGAAACGATCCCGATACTGCAATATATCTCCAAAGATAGATATTTTCAAAATAAAATTGATGCTAAATAGTATTTTATTTTTGAATTTAGACCAAAAAAAGTAATTTTACAAAATAAAATCCAAATGCAATGATACAGGAACTTAAAGTTAAGAACTTTCTCTCTTTTCGAGATGAGATAGAATTTAGTTTTGAAGCAACAAAAGATAAGTCGTTTGAGGACTATCAGGTAGTCGAAGTTGCTCCGGATATAAGGCTTCTTCGCTTTGCTATGATTCTCGGCTCAAATGCTTCCGGAAAATCTAATGTACTCAAAGCATTTGACTTCCTTCGATTATTTTGGTTTGAAAAACATGAATCTTTGGATGAACCAACTAATGTAATCCCCTTCCTGTTGGATAAATCCACTCCGGAGGAGCCCTCTTGCTTTGAATTAAAGTTCTGGGTAAACGGTGTCCGTTATTGGTATATTTTGAAAGTAAATAGAAAATATGTTGAGAAAGAAACGCTATATTACTATAAAAGCCACCAACCTACAAAGCTATTTGATAGAATCTATAAAGATGGGCATTCTAATATCAAATTCAATCCTGAAGTAATTAAAATAAGCAGTGCAGCTGAAGAAGAGTTGAGTTTGAAATGTCTTCCCAATATGTCTTTTTTCGTAGCCCGTAATAAGGTAAATATTTCTTTGCCTTTAATTGATGCCGCACGTGACTGGATGAAGGATAAGATTATGCCTTATATTGATCCGTTTACAAATCTGTATGAATATGCCGGAAAAAGAATTCATAATAATGACTCCTTAAAGGAACATTTATTAGACTTTATTCATCGGGCAGACTTTAATATTTCTGATCTGCAAGCTGAACGAGCCAATAATTCATGGTCAAAAACAAAGACTCAGTTCCAACATTCTGTTCAAAATGAAAGAGGAAACGAGGAATACATATTGCCGTCCCGTTTACAATCTGATGGAACATTAAGAACCATAGAGATAGAAACGGCTATATATGAAGCACTAAAGGATAATGCATTCTTGCCGATTGATGAAATAGATTCATCATTACATCCGGATTTAGTTGAATTTATAATTGAGCAATTCTTAAAGACAAAATCGGAGAGCCAGTTGCTTGTTACAACTCATTATGATCCGTTGCTAAACACAGTAGATGATTTAATACGGAAAGATTCAGTTTGGTTTACAGAGAAAGATGAATCCGGCAATACCGCTCTTTATTCCCTTGTAGATTTCAAAGGTCTTAATAAATTATCTT
>JAFLTV010000050.1 GCA_022509105.1 Muribaculaceae bacterium
CTCCGCCGTTTTAGCAGTGCAAAATTACTGCCTTTTTGATCCTTTTGCAAGTCCTCGCAACTTCTAACCGATAAATCCCCTCTAAACTCTTAGTTAATCTCCTGACAATTAACACAATAAAAATATGTTAATTTTTGTAATTATATATTAATAAACAAATATAGGATTTGGAATAAGATTTGCATATCTGAACTCAGGATATTATTCATTAGTTAATTTTTAGATAAATTGTAAAATTTAAAAAACACCTTATAATATATAATAAGAATAATATCGTTAATTTTGCACTCGAAAATAGAAAGAAGAAGAAAATAATAAGAAGTATGTTAAAACCGATTAAAAAAACCATCGAACTTGGCGACGGTCGACAGATTACGATTGAGACCGGTAAACTGGCCAAGCAAGCAGATGGGGCTGTTGAAGTGAGAATGGGCAACACAATGCTTCTCGCAACCGTATGTTCAGCAGCTGAAGCAAACGACGGGGTTGATTTTATGCCCCTTACAGTTGAGTATAAAGAAAAATATTCCTCAATTGGCAGATATCCGGGAGGATTTCTGAAAAGAGAAGGAAGGGCAAGTGATTATGAAATTCTCACATCTCGTCTTGTTGACCGTGTGTTGCGTCCTCTTTTCCCTTCAAATTATCATGCAGAGACATTTGTAAATGTCACCCTATTTTCTGCAGATGAAAATGAAGCTCCGGATGCCTTGGCCGGAATAGCCGCTTCCGCAGCTCTGATGTGTAGCGACATACCGTTTGAAGGCCCCATTTCAGAAGTAAGGGTAGCAAGAGTAGACGGCCAATGGGTTATCAATCCAACTTTTGAACAAATTGAAAAAGCGGATATAGAATTAATGGTGGGCGCAACCTATGATAATATCATGATGGTGGAAGGCGAAATGAACGAAGTCTCCGAAGCAGAACTTCTCGAAGCTTTGAAAGTGGCACATGACGAGATCAAAAAGCATTGCGTGGCTCAAATCGAGCTTATGAAAGAGGCCGGAAAGGAACAAAAACGTGAATACAATCACGAAATCAATGACGAAGATCTTCGCAAGGACGTAGAAGAAAAATGCTACTCAAAGGCTTACGAAATTGCTAAAGCCGGCAATGCCGACAAACATTGGAGAGGAGAAAGCTTTAAAGCCATTGTTGACGAATATATAGAGAACCTTCCTGAAATGACGGAAGAGCAACTTGAAAAATATACTCCGGAACAGAGGATAGCAATGGTGAAGCGTTATTATCATGATGTGGAGAAAGAGGCCATGAGAAGATGCGTTCTCGACGAAGGAGTGAGACTCGATGGCAGAAAGACCACTGAAATTCGCCCTATATGGTGTGAAGTGGATTATCTTCCGGGACCTCACGGAGCAGCTATTTTCACTCGTGGAGAAACCCAGGCATTAGTTACTGCTACTTTGGGAACCACACTCGATGAAAAGATAATTGATGATGTTTTAAACCAAGACAAGGAAAGATTCCTTCTTCATTATAATTTCCCACCCTTCTCAACAGGCGAAGCTCGTCCGCAAAGAGGAGTGGGACGTAGAGAAATAGGTCATGGCAATCTTGCACATCGTGCCCTAAAAAGAATGTTCCCTGATGGTTTCCCCTACACTTGCCGTATCGTTTCTGATATTCTTGAAAGTAACGGATCATCATCAATGGCTACAGTTTGTGGAGGCACATTAGCTCTCCTTGACGCCGGGGTGAAGATGAAACGTCCGGTGGCCGGAGTGGCAATGGGATTGATTTCCGATAAAGGTGCAACTAAATACGCTGTCCTTTCCGACATCCTCGGTGATGAAGACCATCTTGGAGATATGGACTTCAAAGTTACAGGCACAGAAAAAGGTATAACTGCAACTCAAATGGATATCAAATGTGACGGTCTCAGCTATGAAATTCTTGAAAAAGCATTAGAGCAGGCTCGCCAGGGAAGGCTTCATATTCTAAATATTATTAAGGATACCATACCTGAAGCACGCGAAGATTATAAGCCCCACGTGCCAAGAATCGTCACTCTTGAAATTCCAAAAGACCTTATTGGTGCTGTAATCGGCCCACAAGGTAAGATTATACAGGGAATCCAGGAAGAAACCGGCACAGTTATTTCCATTGAGGAAGATGAAAAACTTGGAATCGGCAAAGTGGAAATTGCCTCCAAAGAGAAATCCGGCATAGATGAAGCCTTGGCTAAGATTAAAGCTATAGTGGCACAACCAGAAGAAGGAGAAATCTATGACGGCACCGTTAGATCAATTCTTGATTTCGGTGCATTTGTGGAATTCATGCCCGGGAAAGACGGTTTGCTTCATATAAGTGAAATATCTTGGAATCGTCTTGACAACATGGAAGAAAGCGGACTCAAAGAGGGTGATAATATAAAGGTTAAATTGATTGAAATCGATAAGAAGACCGGTAAATATCGCCTTTCCGCCAAAGTTCTCACTGAAAAACCGGAAGGTTATGTGGAAAGAGGTGCTCGCCCCCGAAGAGAGGGAGGTGAAAATCGTCCTCGAAGAGATGGCAACGGACCACGTCGCGAAAACCAAAACGGCCCGCATCGTTTCAACAATAGCAACGGACCACGTAATGATAACGGCACACGCCCGCAGGAACCAAGACGGTTTACTCACAAAAATCCCAACTACGACGACACACGAGAATAATTAAGGGATAAAAAAATCAGGCAAGCTCATTTAGAACTTGCCTGATTTTTTATACTGAATGTCTATATATGATTTTTTGCTTAATCCTTAATCCA
Organism: Muribaculaceae bacterium; assembly: GCA_022509105.1. Taxonomy (GTDB): domain Bacteria; phylum Bacteroidota; class Bacteroidia; order Bacteroidales; family Muribaculaceae; genus Lepagella. Next base: position 2,774 of record JAFLTV010000050.1, read on the forward strand.
ATTGTATTACTAAGAATGGAGATAAGCTCCAGAATTGTTGAGGATTGGTTATTTTCAAAGTAATATAGCCATCCTCCCCTTTCACTTCTTCATAAGATCCTGCCGGCATATTTGTCCATATTTTTATCTTCTTTGCTCCTGTAGGAATCGAGGAAAGATTGCGTTTATCAACTTTTGTGAAATAAGATTCATTGAATTGACCTTTCAAAACCTTTGTTTGGCCGAGGAATTTCTTTTCAAGCAGACCGTTCTGTTTCAATTCCTTATTTGTGCCAAGTGCATAATAAACAGTATTAAGATTATCAATTTCCTGGTCTGCTTCCTGCACAGCCTGAAGAGCTGCATCCTTAGCCTCAGTCTGAACTTTAACTTCTTCTTCTACAGCCTCTACTTTCCTATTCAAATTAGAGATAGAATCTTGAGCCATAGCCAATTGATTTTCCAATTGAGAAATTTTAGTTTCTTGTTGAGCAATACTTTGCTTCATCTGCTCAATAGTTTTGGAAAGAACAGAATTCTGATTTCCTGAAGCCTTAAGCTTTTGTTCCATCTGAAGAAGCACCTTTTGATTAGCCGACAAACGAGAGCGGATATCTGAAAGATTTCTCCTGATTTCTTCTCTTCTATTCAGCGACTCACCATTTCCCATATTATAAAGGAGACCCTCCTGCATATTGATAGAATCAAGTCCTGTATAAATATCAGACATCAACAACATAAGAGAATCGTTAAAAGTTGTGGCTTCATCATAATTGGCTGTTAATTCAGCAATTTTTATAGAATCCATCTCTTCTTTTTCTCTATCCTTGTCGTTAGATTTAGAACATGACGCTACACACATCAATGCAAGCATGCAGAAACAAAGTGTAAATTTTCTCATAATAAGGATTGTTAATAAGTTTTTTATTTCGATTTATTGCCTTCAACAATTATAACAATTTCCCCCTTTGCTTGGTTCTCAGAAAAATAAGCTAAAATTTCAGATATAGTTCCCCGATGGTAGGTTTCATGAAGTTTAGAAATTTCCCGGCATACACTAACTTGTCTTTCTTCACCAAAATACTCAGCTAAATCTTTCAGAGTTCTTTGAAGCCGTAATGGAGATTCATATATTACAACAGTTCTATTTTCTTGAGCAAGTTCCTGAAGCCGTGTTTGACGTCCCTTTTTAGGAGGAAGAAAACCTTCAAAAGCAAATCTGTCACAAGGAATTCCGGAGGCTACTAAAGCCGGCACAAATGCAGTGGCTCCCGGAAGACATTCAACTTCTATTCCGTTTTTTCTGCACTCGCGGGTAATAAGAAATCCGGGGTCGGAAATGCCGGGCGTGCCGGCATCTGATATTAAAGCAATATCAGAACCATCCTTAATCTTATTTATAACGGCTGCCACTGTTTCATGCTCGTTATATTTGTGATGACTTTTCATTGGAGTCATGATTTCATAATGTTTCAGAAGATGACCGGAGATCCGGGTGTCTTCTGCCAGAATGAGATCAACTTCCTTAAGAATCCTTATTCCCCGGAGGGTCATATCTTCAAGATTGCCTACAGGAGTAGGGACAATGTATAATTTACCTTCTTTCATTTGAAATATTTTTTCAATATTTCTAAAAACGCACTTACATTTTTATCATTATTTGTCCATCCCTGCTCATTAAGGAAATATTCTTCTGCCTCTTCATATGTGTCCATTGAGGCAACAAGCGCAAGGGTATTATTGAAATCCACATCCGAATCATCGAAAAGAGATTGACGGAATCTAAATCTGTCATTTATGGAAAACACTAATTTCCCTCTTGATTCTTTTTCCTGAGAATCAGAATTGGAAGAGAAAATTTCATCGTTGTCAGAATCTCTTTGTTCGTGAGATTGTTCATATAAAATTTCATCGACATTTCCCTTAAAATTTTCTTCATTATCTTCTATGGAATAATTGTCATTCTCAATTTCCTCAAAGTTTCCAAAACCAAGATTATCTTTGTTTTCAAATGATTTTGTGTCTAAATAAATTTCTTTTCCCTTTCTGGCAATAAGATTAAAAAAATCTTCAGTAAGATTATTTCTGTTAAGAGCAAGGAGCACTAATCCTTCCAACTCGTAAAGTTTATCTTGAATCGCTTTTAATTTTATATTATTTTTATCCATATCTGTGAAATAAAAGGGAAAGAGAAATATAGAATTATTGATTACCAAAAACAGTCAGCAACATTTTCTGGGCTGCATTTACAGCTTTCTGTCTGTCGCCCGGGATGTCATTCATGATTATCACAATCACATGAGTGGGAGAATAATTATCATCAAATTTATATCCCGCATAACATTGAATTCCTGTCATACTACCGGTCTTCATCGCAATATAGCTATCCAGTTCAGTGTCTTTTAAAAACTTCTTCAGAGTACCTTCCTGGCCGGCCAATGGGAAAAAAGATGCATAGTAAGGATTCTTACTCATAGACTTCAGCATCTCCGCCATGAAATTAGCTGTGACTTTATTTTGACGAGACAATCCGGAGCCATCAATGATAACCACGCCCTCAAGAGGCATCTTTTTGCTTTTCCATAACTGGTATTCTCTTTTTGCCGCATCCTCAGTCGATCCGTCTCCTCCTTCAAATTTGCCATAAGTTCGAAGCATAGCCTCAGCAAACATATTATCACTTCTCATCATACATGAACGCATGATCTCATCTATTGGAGCGGAATTATGATTAAGAATCTGTATTTTTCTACCCGAAATCAGTTCTTTGTTTTCCAGTTCTATTCCACGGGCCTCCATCTCTTTTTTCAATTCCTTAAGGAAAACCGAAGAGGGATTCATAACTGAGCTACTTCCTGATGTATTATCAGAATAATTGAAAGCATGACTTCCCGTGCCGTAATCTCTCTTAGTGTCTGCAGCAGTCCAGGAGGCAGGACGAGGAGGCCCGGCAAATTCCGAGTCATCTATTATAATGGAACCTTCCACCCTATCTATCAGAAGAGACTCCAGAGCCTTGCATATCTCCACAACCAAATCCGGGGAATAAGGAAGCTTCCCCGAGTTTACTGTGGGATCACAAGCACCCGTCACAATAATATTGCCACGTAAATAGCCCAAATCGTTAGGACCGTCGATATAAACTCTTGTCTGATATTTCCAATCGGGACCGGATTTTCCCAAAAGCGCAGCTGTAGTAACAGATTTCATTATGCTTGCAGGAATTAAAGGAGATTCTTCATTGTGACTTCCGATTACTTTACCGTTTGACAAATCAATTATCTTAACGGCAACTGAATTAGCCGGGACACCATTCGTTCTCAAAAATTCAGCAATAGCCTCATTGCCGTAATCAGCTCTAACTGTCAGGAATAGGAGCAGACTAAGACTTAGAGTTAAAAAATATCTTAATTTATTCACTTAGATTTAATTATTAGATCTATTTGTTTGCATTATTTTATGAACACAAACTTAATCGGTTACAACTTTAAATTGATTTTTAGAATGGCAAATTTACAAAAGTTTTTCAAAATTATCATCTTTGCTAAAGTGGGAAATAGTAATTAACTTTGTTGGATATTCGGCAAATATCTCGTTATCTGACCCTATTTTAGCCGGTAAGATTAAAATATGTCAAAAGATAAAATCCCGGAACGACAGCCATATACATTTGACAGAGTTGTAAGAATAACTTTCTCCATTCTGGCAATTATAGCCGCTCTGTATCTGTTGGATGCGCTCAAAGGTGTGTTGTTGCCTTTTATTGTGGCCTGTCTTATCTCTTACATGTTAGAGCCGATTGTGCAATGGAACAGGCGTTTGCTACATTTAAAAGCCCGATTTCTTCCTGTGGTTTTGACGCTTCTTGAAGCTTGTTTCATAGTCTGCGTATTTTCGATTTTATTTTTCCCTTATCTCGCATCCGAAGCAACCGAGATGGTGAAAATGCTAAAAAATTATGCAACCGCTCAAATAGATATTCCCTTCATTTCAGGACCCATTCATGATTTTATAAAAGAGAATTTAGACCTGGAATCCATCACTAAGTTCCTGACGCCGGAAGAATGGAAATCAATAATTAAAACAACATTATCTTCCTCATGGAATTTCCTTAGTTCCGGTTTGGCCTTTATTATCGGAGTCTTAAGCTGGCTGATTGTGATATTATACGTGATTTTCATAATGCTTGATTATGAAAGAATCATGTTAAGCTTTAAACAATTAGTTCCCTTCCGCCACCGAGAAAAAGTGTTTAAAATAGGTAAAGATATAGAAGGAGCCATGAACCGTTATTTCCGAGGTCAGTTTTTTATAGCAATGACTGTAGGAATTCTCTTTTCAATTGGTTTTGTGATTATAGGATTACCAATGGGTGTAGTCTTAGGATTGTTTATAGGAGTTTTGAACATGGTGCCCTATCTTCAATTGATTTCATTGCCGATCACAGCAATATTATGCCTTGTTTCCACAGCAAGCACAGGCATCGACTTCTGGCTTATCTTCTGGGAAAGCATGGCCGTTTATATAGTCGTGCAATGTATTCAAGATCTGTTCCTGACTCCTAAAATAATGGGAAAAGCTATGGGATTAAATCCGGCGATTATATTGCTGTCGCTTTCAGTGTGGGGAGCTTTGTTAGGATTTATGGGATTGATCATAGCATTACCGCTAACCACTTTGCTCCTTTCTTATTATAACATTTATGTTTTGAATAAAGGAGAAAGAGAGATTGTTGAGATTGCTGAATCGGATAAAACATTAGATTAAATATAAAAACAAATATGCTCTATATACCCGCCTCCCAGGAATTCGCAGACGGACAACAAAATGGAGAAAGTGTCTCAGACATAGTCAGCCAGACATATACGGAAATAAATAATGAAGAATCCCACTCTTCATCAAAGGAAGAACACAACAACGGATTAATAGCCGACCTCGCATGGATTCTCCTTTTAGGAGCAATTGTTACTCTTCTTTTTAAAAAATTGAAACAGCCGGTTGTCTTAGGGTATATTTTGGCCGGATTTCTTGCAGGCCCGAAATTTACATATCTGCCTTCTATCTCAAATCTTGATAATATTGAATTCTGGGCAGATTTAGGTATAGTGGTGCTTATGTTTACCCTTGGTCTTGAATTCAGTTTCAGGAAATTAATGAATTCCGGATCATCAGCCATAATCACGGCCCTAATAATCATAACAGGAATGACGTTTGCAGGCTTTGGGGTCGGAAAAATCCTGAATTTGAATTCAATCAACTGTATATTTTTGGGTGGGATGATTTCAATGTCAAGCACCACCATCATACTTAAGACACTGACAGATTTGGGAATGCGACAAAAGAAATTTGCATCTCTGGTATTGGCTGTGCTGATTATTGAAGACCTTTTTGCAGTCTTGATGCTTGTGCTCCTTTCCTCAATTGCGGTTGGCAATGTAGAAGGAAAGGATTTGCTTTTCTCAATCGGGAAACTGGTGTTTTTCCTAATAATCTGGTTTCTGGTTGGAGTTTACGTCTTACCCTCCTTCTTGTCAAAGGTAAAAAGCTATCTAAATGATGAAACTCTTTTAGTTATAGCAATGGGACTCTGTTTCTCTATGGCGATTTTCTCAGTGATATGCGGATTCTCACTTGAATTGGGAGCTTTTGTCATGGGTTCAATTCTTGCAGGCACAATGGTGGCCGAGAAGATGGAAAAAGTGGTAAAACCGGTAAAAGACCTATTCGGGGCAGTCTTTTTCATTTCCGTCGGCATGATGGTGAACCCGGAAGTTTTAGTCGACTATTGGTGGCAGATTCTAATTCTTGCGGTTGTTGTTATTGTAGGAATGATTTTTTTCGGGTCACTTGGAATGTTAGTCACAGGTCAATCTCTACGAGTTGCTATCGAGAGCGGATTCACGTTAACACAAGTGGGAGAATTTTCTTTCATCATAGCCGCCTTAGGTATGAGTTTAGGAGTGCTTCAGGAATCACTCTATCCCATAATTGTGGCCGTGTCAGTTATAACAATTTTCACCACTCCTTACTTTGTAAAACTCTCTCAACCGGCTTATAAATTTGTGGAAGCCCATTTACCGGAGAGATTAAGCTTCCTAATCGACAGATATTCCAAACAGGTGGTAGATTCCAATAGCACCAAAAACTTATGGAAGGATATCATCAGCAGATATTTCACCAGGATGCTGATATTTTCAGTTATCCTCGTTGCCATTATTCTTGTGAGCCGACAATTCCTTTTCCCTTTGCTTGAAGAATATTTCCATGACTGGGGAAGGTTCCTTTCCACTATAATCACATTGGGAGCTATGTTGCCATTTCTGATTGCTCTTTCTTTCAGTTCTTTAAAACCTGATGAAAGAATGAAGCTGCATCAATCGGCAAGTTTTATCGAAGTTCCTTTGGTGGCAATGAGAATAATAAGATACATTGTTGCACTTCTCTTTATTGTCTATCTGCTTACCCTTGCCTACGACGCTACTGTTGCATGGATTGCCGGAGTGATTTGCCTCGCATTTATAATCTTTTTTGCCTCAAAAGAAATAAAGACCCGCTATGCTGCCATAGAAAAGAAATTTATGGATAATCTCAACATCAGAGAAAACACTCGCATGGGTCTTAACAATAAGTTGGTAGACGACATGCACCTGGCTTATATTGAAGTGGGAGCATATTGTCCTTTTGTAGGAGACAAACTAAAAGACACGGGATTAAGAAGTGATTACGGGGTGAGCGTGGCAAGTATCCAACGAGGCGAACGCACCTATCCCCTCCCCTCTATAGATGCAAGAATTTTCCCGGGAGATGTGGTTGGAGTGATAGGAAACGATGAGCAGATCAAACGCCTCAATGACGATATTGAGCGAGATGAAAAAGCTTATAAAGCTGTGGCAGTTTCTAATTCAAAAGTGGAATTAAGAAGCCTTCAATTGACTGACAAATCTCCTATAATCAACATTCCGTTAGGGAAAACTCATCTTAGAAAAGATTATTATTGCATGATAATAAAAGTGCAACGAGGGGATGATATTTTCGAACAGCCTGATGCCAAGACTGTTTTATATTCAGGAGATATAATCTGGGCCGTTGGAGATCCCGAAAAAATGGAACTGATGAAATAAATATGAGTTCAGCCAATTTGCCGTGGAAAATCGGGCCTTTTATCAGATTCCCGAGCGGAATATGGAATTACCTCCGAATTGTTCAGGATATATAACCACCAGATTATCGTCTGAGTGGTTTTTTTGTAAATAAGACGGCAAACCTTCCATATCTCCTGAATGTGAAATAGAACCTTTTCGGGCTCCTATAATAACAAATAAATCGTCAGGACCAATATCCCGTGAATGGAGAATATAATCATCCCAACTTCCAAGATCTCTATATTCATGTCTGATGGCATATCCTTCAGAAATCAATATATTTCTTATGAATCCCGCCGTTGTGGAGAATGACATAAAAATAACTTTTGCAGCCAATTGTGAAGCAAGGTTACCGATTCTCATTACCCATGACTGGAAACCTGTTTCATATTCGGCCTTATCAGGCACCAATACGAATATACGGGCCAAAGTGTCTACAGATGAGAACGCACGGCTAATTAATATCATTTTATTAGAAGAATCCAAAAGCTGTTCTATTGTTGAACCAAAGAAGGAATCAACTACATTTGTTCTTCTATGAAGGCCTATCATGATATCGCTTATCTGATTTTGCTTGGCTTCATTTGTGACTCCTGCCACAACATTTATATCATATCTTTCTATATCCTTCACTTCAATATCAACAGATTGTGCCGCTGAAACTGCAATTGCCAAAGCATTTCTTCCTGATTGAACACTTCGGGCATCGTCGGAATTCCTGACAAAAAGAGCTGTGACCGGATTCTGGTTTTCCTTATGTCGCATAAGAAGAGCCATTTTCATCAGACTTTCAGCCGTGACTGGGTTTGCCACTGCCACTAATTGGCGTTCGTATTCACCCTGTTGCCTGTCCGGTTCATTTTTGAGTTCTTTTTCTGTAATCTCAATTCTGAGACGTTTGGCTGCTGCCTGAGTCGCCACTGAAGCCACAACACAACAAACGAGTATCATCAAAACCGAACCATTGAGCATGTCTTCTGTTAAAAGACCATGTTTGAAACCGATCATTGCTGCGGCAATAGTGGCAGCAGCCTTACCGGAAGTCAACCCGAACATTAATCTCCTGTCGGTTTTTCCGAATCCGAATATCTTTGCCCCAATAAAAGCCGACAACCATTTCGCTATCATTGCGACAACCACCATATTCAAGGCTACCCATCCAACATTCCAACTCTTGAATATAACATGAACATTTATAAGCATGCCTACACCTATCAAAAAATAAGGTATAAAGATAGCGTTGCCTACAAATTTTATTCTTCCCATAAGGCCGGAACGGTCGGGAATAAACCTGTTCATTATCAAACCGGCGTAAAAGGCTCCAAGAATAGACTCCAATCCTATGACACTTGCCAACAAAGAGGAAAGGAAAACCATTGCAAGCACATATATGAATTGATTGACTTGATCGCTGAATTTCCTGAAAAAATATTTTGTCAGATAGTGAAGGCCGAATCCTACAACAAAGGCATAGATTATCATCAAAGCCAAAAGCCGGAAAAGCCTATTGGCTTGAAAACCTCCGCTTTCAGCTGCATCAATCACTCCTGCCAATAAAAGAAGGGCCAATAACACCGTAACAATGGTGGCACAGACCGAAATAATTGTAGCCCTCGCATTTTGCAAGCCAAAACGGCTCACAATAGGATAAGAAACCAAGGTGTGGGCCGCATACATTGTGGAAATCAGAGCACAAGTGCTCCAATTGGCACCGAATGCAAACCTTGATCCGAAAATACCGAATACAGTCGGAATGGCAAAAGTAAGCAGTCCGAAAATAAAACCTTTCTTGAGATTCTTCTTAAGATGAAATAGATTGATCTCTACTGCTGCAGTAAACATAAGGTAAAGAATTCCTACTTCTCCAAAAATCTCAAAGCTTGCATCCCGGGCTAAAAGATTAATTCCATAAGGACCTACTATTATGCCCGCCAATATCAAACCAACTATGTGTGGAATTCCAATCCTTCGAAAAATAATCGGACATATCAATATAATCAGCAAGACCAGAAGAAAAATTTCTACAGGTCCTGTTAACGGATATGTCAGAATATATGCTAATTTCAAATTCTAAATATTTTTCCGGCGTTCCGGTCTGTAGTCTTATCTACATCTTCTTTAGAAATTGATAAAACTTCAGCCACCTTGTCTCTGACATGTGCTACATAGGAAGATTCATTCCTTTTACCACGATGAGGCACGGGAGAAAGATAAGGTGAGTCTGTTTCTAAAACAATGTTTTCAATTCCAATTATAGGCAACGCATCTCTTAATGACTGTGCATTCTTATAAGTAACGACTCCGTTGATACCGAAAAAGGGATTGCAAACGTTTCTTATCAATGCCACATCATCAGGACTTCCCGTGAAACTATGAAAAATTAAAGGGACAGAAGGCAAAACCTTTTCAATCACCTCTACAGTTTCCTTAAATGCCTCTCGTGAATGAATAATCACGGGTAATTTCGTTTCTTCAGCAAGCCGCAGATGCCATTCAAAAGCCTCCAATTGTGACTCTTTCATGGTTTTATCCCAATATAAATCTACTCCAACCTCTCCTATGCCTACATAATTCCCGTTTGACAATTCATGGTCTAACAATTTAAAAAATTTTTGCCAGTCATCTTTAACCTCCGTAGGATGCAGTCCTATTGCCATGGAAGAGATATCAGGAAATTTTTCATAAAAGTCTTTCATTAAAGGCAGAGATTCCTCATCGACATTAGGCAGAACAAAATGTCTTACTCCGACCGCTTTTGCCCTGTCTACAATCTCCTTTCTCTCTGCTTTAAATTCATTGAAATAGATATGGGTGTGGGTGTCGACCATTATTTCTTCCTACCGATTAATTTTTCTGCAAATTCGCGGAAACGTTCCTTAGCATTGGCCGAAAGAGCAGTCTCATTTAAAGCCTTAAGGCTTTTTGACAGATATTTATTAACCTCTTTCTTACTTTTTTCGGCCATGTTAAGTTTTTCATACAATCGAGTGACTGTCTTTACTCTCATTTCTCCTGCCGGGATTTCATAGGCCGCTTTCAAAGCCTGCGCTGTTTGACTACCCTCGGAGAGAGCCGCAACATAGAGATATGTTTTCTTTCCATTGTTGATGTCTCCTCCAATTTTCTTCCCAAAAGTTGCGGGATCACCGAATGTATCTAAATAATCATCTTGAATCTGGAATGCAACGCCTGTATTCAAACCGAACTGATACATCAATTCAGCATCTTTTGTAGATGCGCCACCTATCAGAGCACCTATCATAACGGATGTACCCAGCAATGCTCCTGTCTTATATTCTATCATTTTTACGTAATCCTCAACACTCACATTCGGCATCTTCTCGAAATCCATGTCAAGCCTTTGTCCTTCATAAACTTTGATAGCCATTTGATTGAAGGAATCCAAGACAGCTCTCAAAATACTATCCTCTACTTTGCATACATATTCGGTAGCCAAGGTCAACATTGTGTCGCCCGAGAGTATCGCTGAGTTATCGTCATACTTTTTATGCACTGTAAGGCGCCCTCTTCTCATTTCAGATTTGTCCATAACGTCATCATGCAGAAGAGTGAAATTATGGAATGTTTCTATTCCTATTGCAGGAAACATAGCCTTTTCAGTATCTCCTCCGAAGGCATCTGCTCCCATCAAAGTCAAAACTGGACGCAATCTCTTGCCACCGGCAGATAAGGCATATTTGATGGGATCGTAGAGTGTCGATAAATTTCCTTCCGGAAATTGGAGATTTTTTACAGCCGATTCGATGTCTGATCGATAGTCTGAAATGCTTTTCATATTTAGATTTTTTATTGGGTTTACTTATTTGGTTGCCATGATTTTCCTTGTTTTGCCAAGGCAGCATTCAATCCTTTAATAAAATTATTAGTAAGCTGAGAATTATCCGGATATATTTCTTTTAAGGCTTCATAATCTTCTTGAATCTCTCCAATATTAGATTCATCTGCTTGATTCAGGAAATCAACCCCATAGGCATATCCTAAGTTATAACCGTTAAATCCTGAACCTGCCACGTACAACCTCATTTTTTCTTTATTAGGCAGAGAAGCAGCATAATCATTCATAGATGTGCCAAATTCTTTCTTTTGAGTCTCATCGTAAAGATTATAGATAACATTCACAGTGGCTCTGAAATCCTTAAAATTTAAGGATGAATCCATTCCGGCCCCCTCCTCACATAAAACTTCCGCTACCATCGCCGGTTTATGGTTATTTAACAACCAATCGACTTTTGCAGAGTCAGAATAAGAACTGAAATCTTCCGGGAGATTTAACCTGTTATTTTTATTACAAGAAATAAACGGAATTAAAAGCAAGCTTAAAAAGCAAGCAATTGTTGAAAAACGGAAGATTCTTGATTTTACCATCAGAAAAAATATTAAAATGATTGCAAATTTACAAAAAAATGGGCAAAGCTATTGTTAAACGGAATAAAAGCGTTAAATTCGCGGAGAAAATCTCAAGGAGTGATGCTCGAGTGGCTGAAGAGGCACGCCTGGAAAGCGTGTATACGCCA
>JAFLTV010000051.1 GCA_022509105.1 Muribaculaceae bacterium
TGAAATATATCGGCATTCCGGATATTTATGGTGTCGACCAAAATCATGGCACAACCTATACAATCGGCGGCACACTTTTTCCTCAAGAAATCAACATGGCTGCATCTCTCAACCGTGAACTCGTGAGAGAAGGCGCCAGAATCACAGCATACGAATCTCGTGCCTGCGACATTCCATGGGTGTATAATCCTGTGATGGACCTTGGCAGAAATCCGGTGTGGCCACGTATCTGGGAAAGCTTCGGCGAAGACCCCTATATCAACGGAGCGATGGCTGTGGAAATGGTGAAAGGCTATCAGGGTGATGACCCTAACCATCTCGGCGGCAAACATGTGGCTTCCTGTCTGAAGCATTTCATGGCTTACGGTGTGCCCGTTTCCGGTAAAGACCGTACTCCGGCAAACGTCAACCCATTGGAACTTCGGGAGAAATTCTTCCATCCCTATAAGGAGGCTATACGTGCCGGCGCACTCTCGGTAATGGTGAATTCAGCACAGATTAACGGAGTGCCGGTGCACGCCAGTTATGAACTCCTCACAGAATGGCTGAAAGAGGGATTGAACTGGGACGGTATGATTGTTACCGACTGGGCCGACATCCATAATTTATATAACCGCGACAAAATAGCTCACGATTACAAGGAGGCCATCATGCTCTCCATTAATGCCGGTATCGACATGTCGATGACTCCCTACGATGTGGTGTTCTGCACTCTTCTTAAAGAACTTGTGAACGAAGGGAAAGTGCCTATGAGCAGAATTGATGATGCCGTGTCAAGAATTATACGCCTGAAATTACGTCTCGGACTTTTCGAAACACCTGACACTAACCCGAAAGACTATCCATTATTCGGAAGCAAGGAACATGCCGACAAATCTCTGCAGCTTGCACTCGAAAGTGAAATACTCTTGAAGAATGACAACAATACGCTTCCTTTGGCAAAGGGGAAGAAAATACTTGTGACCGGACCGAATGCCAATTCCATGAGAAGCCTAAATGGCGGATGGTCTTACACCTGGCAAGGTTCGGAAATGCCAATGTTCCATGAACAATATAACACCATCTATGAGGCACTCGCCGACAAATATGGTAAAGATAACGTCAAGCTGGAAGAGGGTATGGATTATGTCACAGCCTACGGACAATGGGAACTCGAAGAAAATGTAAGAATCGAGAAGGCTGTGGAGGTTGCTTCCGATGTAGACGTTATCATCGCCTGCATAGGTGAAAATTCATATACGGAAACCCCGGGCAATACCAACGATCTCACTCTTTCTGCCAACCAGACAAACCTGGTGAAGGAACTTGCAAAGACCGGCAAACCCATCATCCTTGTTCTCAACGAAGGAAGGCCACGCATCATCAGAGAGATAGAACCTCTCGCTTCTGCAATCATAGATGTTTTATTGCCTGCCAATTATGGAGGCGATGCTCTTGCCAAACTTATCAGCGGAGAATGGAATTTCAGCGCCAAGCTTCCCTACACATATCCTAAATGGATAAATTCCATCGCCACTTATGACCATAAGCCCAGTGAAAAGACAGCCACTATGGAAGGAGCCTACAATTATTCTTCAGACATTGACGTGCAATGGCCCTTCGGATTTGGTCTCAGCTACACAACATTTGAATATTCTGACATACAAATCAACAAACCGGAATTCCAAGATGGAGAAGATCTGACTGTAAGCGTAAAGGTTACAAATACCGGAAATGAACCGGGCAAAGAGGCTGTTATATTCTATAGCAGCGACCTTGTGGCCTCCATTACTCCCGATGTGCGTCGAGTAAGAGGATTTGACAAGATTCATCTTCAACCGGGAGAAACCAAGACAGTTTCATTCACAATTCCTGCAAGCGACCTTGCATTTGTAGGCGCCGACGGCAAATGGCGTCTGGAAGAGGGAGAATTTGAGTTCACTCTCGGCAGCCAGACTGTTAAAGCCAAATGCACAAAGAATAAAGTGTGGGAAACACAAAACATTTGACAGAGACCCCTGGCGCTGTGTCAAAATGCACAATCTGCTGCGTTGTTTTCGGAATTCGGTCTCAGTCATTTACTTTTGTAAACTCCATTCGACCTCATCCTCAACGCCTAACATCTTGCACATTTATACACAGCTTAAGAGGATATTGAAAGGAACTCTTGAAGTATAAAAATAAAAATTTGAGAATATGAAAAAAATAATATTGTTCGGAGGGTTGACTCTGACCACGGTAGCCACAGGATTCAGTCAGCAGGCTTTATGGGGCGGAGGTCAAGTGAAATCTCCGGAAATAAATCCGGATAATACGGTGACCTTCCGGCTCTTTGCACCGAAGGCCAACGAGGTTACAGTCACCGGTGATTTTCTTCCTCCTGTTCCGGTTGAAACTGCGTACGGCACATTTGATGTGCCGGCAACCGCCAATCTGGTGAAAGGAGAAAACGGTGTCTGGGAATACACTACCCCGAATCCTTTGGCTCCGGAACTTTACATGTATTCATTCGCAGTAGACAGCCTGCGAATGATGGATCCCTCCAATGTCTACATGAACAGAGACGTTGCCACCGTAACAAATATATTCCTGATTGACGAGGAGGGTTCGCGAGCCCATAATTATAAAGTGAACGATGTGCCCCACGGCACAGTTTCACGAGTTTGGTATGACAGTCCGGGACTTAATAAAAAACGCAGGATGACAATCTATACTCCGCCGGGCTATGAAGACAGTAATGAATCTTATCCCGTGTTCTATCTTCTGCATGGGGCCGGAGGAGATGAAGAGGCCTGGATCGCACTCGGAAGAACGGCACAGATCATGGACAATCTGATAGCTGCAGGGAAAGCCGAACCGATGATAGTGGTGATGACCAATGGAAATCCTTCGGAGGAAGCGGCACCCGGAGAAACATCAGAAGGATTCAAACAGCCAAGCATGGATGTCTCAAGAATGAACGCCGGAGAGTTCGAGACTTCGTTCCCCGATGTAGTGAATTATGTAGACAAACATTACCGCACCAAGGCCGACAAAGCCCATAGAGCTATAGCCGGACTCTCAATGGGAGGTTTCCATTCTCTCCACACTTCAAAACTATATCCCGATATGTTTGACTATGTGGGTCTTTTCTCAGCAGCCATATTCCCCTTTGAAGGAAGGGACCAGGCCCCGGTTTATCAAGATTTCGAGGGAAAACTTAAAACTCAATTTGAAAAGAACCCGAAGCTTTATTGGATAGCTATCGGCGACAAGGATTTCCTTTATAATGACAACGTGAAATACCGCCAGCTTCTTGATGCCAATAATTATCCCTATGTTTATTTTGAAACTCCTGACGGACATATCTGGAAAAACTGGAGAATATATCTGACAGAATTCGCACCCCAACTTTTTAAATAAAGACCGGCAAAAACAAATATGAAAAAAATATTATCATTAATGGCAGCTACAATAGCACTCGGGGCTTCCGCCCAGTCGCTTCCCCAATTGTCGGCCGACAATATCGATGAGGTAATTGCAGTGATGACTCCGGAGGAAAAAGTCAGACTGCTTATCGGCATGGGTATGGCAGGAGTGAATAATGGAGACAATGCAGTTGTTGGTGAAACCATGGACTTAGTGCCTGGAGCCGCGGGCACCACCTATCCGATTCCACGTCTCGGCATCCCCTCTATCGTGCTTGCCGACGGTCCGGCCGGACTTCGTATAAATCCCACCCGTGAGGGTGATGAAAACACCTACTATTGCACCCACTTCCCTATCGGCACGCTCCTTGCTTCGACTTGGAATCCTCAACTCGTGGAATTTGTAGGCGAGGCTATCGGCAATGAGGTTCTTGAATACGGAGCCGATGTTTTGCTGGCACCGGCTTTGAATATTCATCGTCATCCGCTCAACGGACGTAACTTCGAATATTATTCAGAAGATCCCTTGATTGCAGGCAAGATGGCCGCAGCTTACGTCAGGGGCGTTCAGAAGAACGGAGTCGGCACCTCTATAAAGCATTATGCCGCCAATAATCAAGAAACAAACCGCACGGGAAATGACGCCTATATATCTCCCAGAGCTTTAAGGGAAATATATCTCAAAGGATTCGAGACGGCAGTAAAAGAGTCAGACCCCTGGACTGTCATGTCTTCCTACAACCTTATCAACGGAGTCTACACATCTGAAAGTCCGGAACTGGAGACAATAATCCTTCGTGACGAATGGGGATATCCCGGTATGGTGATGACCGACTGGTTTGGAGGCAAAAACGCACCCGCACAAGTTCATGCCGGAAACGACATGCTTCAGCCCGGATATCAGAAACAGTATGACGACATAACAGCCGCTCTTGAAGCCGGAACCCTTTCAATAGACGATGTAGACAGAAACGTCAGAAGAATTCTTGAACTTATAGTGAAAACCCCGAGGTTTAAGGGTTATCAATATTCCAACAAACCCGATTTGAAAGCTCATGCCACTATCACTCGTGAAAGTGCCACAGAGGGTATGGTTCTTCTCAAAAACGAAAACAATGTCCTTCCACTTTCACCCGAAATTAAGAATGTGGCCCTTTTCGGCGTAACTTCCTACGATTTCATTCCGGGAGGAACAGGCTCGGGAAATGTTAACAGAGCTTACACCGTTTCTTTACTTGACGGACTTGCCAATGCAGGATTTAAGGTAGATCCCGACATCCAGAAGGTTTACGTCGACTATCTTGCACAGGAAGAAGAAAAGATGAAGAAGCTGAGGGAAGAAAAAGGAAACGACTGGACCGTTTTATTCTCCAGCCCCCGTCCGGAAGAAATCACATTCTTCCAAGACGACATCAACAATTATGTTGCTGCCAATGACGCAGCATTGATTACAATCGGGCGTAATTCCGGAGAATTCTACGACCGCACCTCTGCCGACTTCCAGCTTTCCGCCAACAACCGCAAGCTTCTCGAAGATGTGGCAAAAGCATTCAAGGCAGCAGGAAAGCCTGTAGTGGTGGTCCTCAATATCGGAGGCGTTATCGAAACAGACTCCTGGAAGAATATTCCCGACGGCATCCTTCTTGCATGGCAAGGCGGACAGGAAGGGGGCAACAGCGTGGCCGACATTCTCAAAGGAAACGTGAATCCTTCCGGAAAACTTCCTATGACCTTCCCTGTAAAGATGAGCGACCATTATTCAAACCTTAATTTCCCGGTAGATATGGAGGTGGATGTTTCAAAATTCCTTGACAGAGACAGTATCGGAGGCGACAGAAAGAATTTCGATTACACAGACTATGAGGAAGACATCTATGTGGGCTACCGCTATTTCGACACATTTGGAAAAGATGTTTCATATCCTTTCGGTTACGGACTCTCTTACACCACGTTTGAATATGGGCAACCCACCATCAATTATGCCAACGGAAACTATATGGTCAGCATACCGGTTAAGAACACAGGCAACAAACCGGGAAAAGAAGTGGTGCAGCTATATGTTTCCGCTCCGGATGCCAAGACAGCCAATAAGCCGGATAAGGAGCTGAAAGCATTCGGGAAGACTTCACTGCTTCAGCCGGGTCAGTCGGAGACGTTGACATTGATTGTGCCTGAAGGGAGCCTCGCTTCATTCAATGAAGAGGAATCAGCCTGGGTAACAACGCCGGGTCAATATCAATTCCTTGTCGGAGCATCTTCTCGCGACATCAAATCAACCCTCACAGCGGATGTGAAGGGCAACAGTGTGAAAACCAACAATGTGATGCAGCTGCCAAAACCGCTTAATACTCTCAAAAGATAGGAAAACAATCTTATAGGCAAGTCAAGGGGCTGTGGAGGAAATCCTGCCGCAGCCCCTCGCTTATTCCATCCTTTACAGGTTACACTCAGATGTAAGAAGCCGCCAAGGCCGACATATTTCTGAAATTAAGGAAGCCATGCCTGTGTATAATATCTTTTGATTTTTAACTTTATAATAAATTTTTTTATTAATTTTGCATAGGTTCAGAATTTTTTTTAATAAGCAATGAGCATCGAATAAGAAATCATTGTATTATTAAAAGCCTACGCCGGGCCTCATAAGTTAAGATACAACAACTTATAGAGGCGGGAGGCGGAGGGAACGGGAACCGCTACTGTATGTAGAAAGGCGTTTACTCAACGTTTCATTGCTACACTCCAGACTTCGAACATTTGGAAACCCTGTGGCACATGAGGCAATGGTAGATGACCCGGGATGTGTTATATACACATCCCTTTACACCCTATAGCGTTATATATAACGGACGATATGTTACAGTCAGAGGGGTGAAGGGATGTTATAGATCATATCGGCGTGGGCTTCGACGTTGCTTATCTAACAGGGAGGCAAGTTCGAAGGCCAGGAGTGTGAGATAAGCGGCAAGTACGGATCTCACGCTTTTTTATATATTCGTTAGTCCCTTTATTTTTACCTTATTAATCCTTCTTGCAGGAGATCGCAGGATATAAATTGATTACAGCTTGCAATTTAACTGTGTTGATTTCGTGCGGGAGTGATTAAGGATGAAGACAATTATCATAGGTAGAGAGGGAAATCAGCCTTTTTTAATAAATGACGAGTTTGTAAGTCGGCAGCACGCGCTCTTCACATACGATGAGAGCACGGGCCGGATGACTATTACCGACAGGTCGAGACCCGGAGTGGGCACTTTTGTGAGAATGGGCAACCAGTTTCAGCAAGTGACCCATTGCAATGTCGATCCCACAACCGATGTGAGATTAGGTCCGTATTTCACATTCCGTATCGGGCAGCTTTTTCAGCCGGTGAACACCGGGGGCGGAGAGAATAGAGATAAAAAGAAGCCCAAAAATGCCGATATAGCCTATTTGCGCAATGTGGCCGAAAATTATGAAACCACTAAGATGAAGCTTGAAGAGAAGCAGGCCAACATCAACAGCGTGAGGGGTCTGAGTC
Source organism: Muribaculaceae bacterium (assembly GCA_022509105.1). Lineage (GTDB taxonomy): Bacteria > Bacteroidota > Bacteroidia > Bacteroidales > Muribaculaceae > Lepagella. The sequence continues at coordinate 6,904 of JAFLTV010000051.1, forward strand.
TTGTGGCTTCAATTGCTGGCGGAGGAATCACTGCCCTTCTTCCCACTATGCTCAGCGACGGAGGTCAACCCGTGGAATGGTATTATTACCTTCTCGGGCCACTGGTTGCCGTGCTCCTGCTCGGTGGCCTGATGCTATATTGCAATCGGGCAAGCAAGAAGATAATTGCGGAAAAAAACCGCAACGATAAAACCTACAAGATTTCGTTTTGTTGCCCCGCCTGCCATGTGCCTTTTGCGGGGAAGCTTTATGAAAATATTTTAGCAGAAAGCAAATGTCCTAAATGTAAAACCGAGTTTTATGATTCAAAGATTTAAGATAGTTCTGGTCCTGATGATGCTATTGTCAGGTATCTCCCTTTACGGGCAGAAGACTTATATAGTCTGCGTCGGCTTAAACGTGAACCGCGATGGAGTCGACCCGTTGCCTTGCTCGAGAGGAGATATGAAATCCATAGCGAATTTTTATCATGATTACAATGGCAGCGACGTGTTTATGTTGTTGGATTCCAACGCCACCCGCGACCATATTTTAAAAATACTGAAACAGCAATTCTCTAAATCCACGCCGGCAGACGAGATAATCTTCGCTTATAGCGGCCATGGATTTGACGGGGGCCTCTCCACCTACAATAACGATGAGGTGTTGTATTGTTCGGAAGTGCAGGAGATAATGCTCAATTCCAATGCCCGACGCAAGATGATGTATGTGATGTCGTGTCATTCCGGCTCATTCACAAAGAAATACAAGAATGTCAGAGACAGAAGGAGACAATACAATAAGAAATCAAACGTGTTGCTGTTCCTGAGCAGCAAGGATGATGAATATTCCTGGGAGATGGGAGGCATGGACAATTCCTTCTTTTATCATTTTCTGCTCGAGGGTTTAAACGGAAAGGCCGACAAGAACAACGACAAGAAGGTGACAGCCCGGGAGCTCTATAATTATGTTGCACCCAGAGTGGAATATGTCACAGATGGGGAGCAGCATCCCGTGATGTGGGGAAAGTTTCCCGACGATATGGTGATCGTGAATGTAAAATAGAACACAAAAGAGGCTTATGACAACTCAAATAATAACATGTCCGGTTTGTAAGAAAAAATACAAGCTCACGACAGAGAATCTTTCACACCTAAGCAATCAGGTCTTCACGTGTCCGAATTGTAAATTCACGGCGCCCTTCCTCACTGTCTTAAAAGGGTTGGGAGGCGAAAAGCCCAATCTGACTCAAGAGATGCCGCCGCTGCCCCCCACTCCGCCGCCAGGAGGAGGCGGGAGCCATAACCCGACAAAAGTAAATAAAAATCCGGCTCAGCAACATCAGGTTTTTCTGACAGTTGCCGGCACCAATTCCAGGTTTATTCTCAATCCGGGTCTTTATATTCTCGGGCGTAAAAGCTCAGACAGTCAGGCCACCTTGCAGCTGGCCCCCGACATAAGCATGAGCCGTCTGCATGCACGCCTTTCTGTTCAAATCGTGGAAGGGAAACCGATGGCACAAATCATAGGGCTGAAGGAGAATAATCCTGTGATAATAAACGGAAAGCTTCTGCCCTTTGCGCGCCCTTACACGCTGAAGAACGGAGATATACTTCAACTCGGAAGAACGCAATGCCAGTTTACAACTTAACTCCTCTATCGCAATGAACCGGAAATCCCCTTATAGTCCCTCGGGAAATGTGAAAGACAGCCGGCGTACCTATGTGCCGGACATGTATCGGCAGGCCGCCGAGGAGATTCTTAACGAGGATCAAGGCTCACACAGCTCCGGAGCCTCACAAGGAAGAGGAGCGATAACCCAAAGAATGATAAAACTCCAGCCGAGGCAGATCGTCGGAGTCTTATATAGCATTTCAGCCGGAATCATGGGAGAAATTTTCCCTCTTTACATCGGCAGAAACATATTCGGGAGTCATGCTACCTGCGACATCATTTTAAACGAAGCCACGGTGTCGCCGCGCCATGGGATAATCCTGGCAAGAAAGCAACCGGATGACGACGGCAATGAATTTATCAATTTGATAATTTCAGATACAGACTCCGAGTCCGGCACACTTCTTAACGGCGAAAGGTTATTTTCCGAAAAAAGAATCTGCAAAAGCGGAGATCTGGTCACAGTGGGCAACAACTATCAATTGCTTGTGACATTGTTTGACGCAATAGGAAGACTGGCAGTGAGCGGAAATCCGGAGCTTTTTAAAAGGGCGGAACCGGAGGAAGAACAGATAGTCGCTCCCTCGCTGAAAGAAAACATGGAAGCCGGAAAAGAAGGGACGGGCTTAAATGAAAAAAAATCGGACGCTCCGGAATTCACGAATCCCTCGCTGGATTTCTATAAACCCACAAAACAGAAAGAGCAAGACCATTTTAACAGCAACACAATTATCTTGTAAAGACATATATGGCAATAATAAAATTAAAAGGCACATCGCCCCAAGACAAGCATATATACTACGAATTTGACACAGATTCCGAGCCCCTTGGCGAAGGCGGCATGGGCAAGGTGTATCGCGGCAAGCAGATCTCGGAATTGACCGGCTTATCACGTGATGTCGCAATCAAATTCATGTTTGACGGGCTGCCGCAGTCTGTGATAGACAGGGCAAGAAGAGAGGCCGGCATTCAGGTCGTGAGCGAGAATCTCGTGGAGATGATGGGCTTTATAGAAACCAAAGCAGAGGGCCCGAACAACACGGAAAGACCTCACTATCATGTGGTCAGCGAACTGCTCACAGGAGTTATGCTCGCCGACTTGCTCAAGGGAGTCACGACCACAAAAGATGGACGCCCGATTGCCTATGCACAGGAACTTTACAACATGTATCTCGAAGATAAAGCATCTTTCGCCCTGACGATCATGAAAAATATCGCCTCGGGGATCATGGTGCTTCATGACAAGGGATACATACATCGTGATATCGACCCTACGAATATCATGGTGACAGAAGACAGAAAGATTAAACTTATAGATTTCGGTATAGCAAAAAAACTGCCGAACCATACAACAGGGGGAGAAGAAAAACTATCCACTCAAGATCGCTCACTTACAATGACAGGCCAATTTATTGGCAAACCCCAGTATGCAGCTCCGGAATTGGTGGTTGGAGATATCGACTATCAGAACGAAACCACCGATATCTATGCAATGGGAATTCTTTTATATCAGCTATTAGTAGGCCGGCTACCTTTCACGGGTCCTGTTACAAAAGTTCTGGAGGCTCAGAAAAACACCAAGACCCCTGTGAAGAATATAACCGGCATAAAAGACGCGAAGTCCTTTAAAGCGATAGTGGCAAAAGCCACGGAAAAGGATCAGAACAAGCGCTATCAATCGGCTGCTGAATTCCGTGTGGCTCTTGATTCAGGCGACAGCGGATCAAAAGCCAAGCTATGGCTGATGATCGGCTGCGCGCTTATTTTGGCCGGCCTCGTGATTTGGGGAATCTTCAGGTTTATAGAACATAAGCCGCCACAGCAGAACAGTGTGCAGCAAGAGCTCTACGAGGCTTCCACAGCCAAGGAGGGTTGGAACAGATTGCTGAAAATGAACGACGCGGAAGCTTTGTTCCTTCAGAGCCGCATCTATTTTAACGGCAATCTTCCCGATTCGATAGTGATCATCAAGAAAAATCTGGAGGGCGTGGTTACCGCCGACAACCGTAAAGCTCACCATATTCTGGAAGCGGCTTACAAACTGGCTCCCCAAGATCCGCGCATCTTGTTTAATCTTGGCCTTGATTACTATTATGGAGAAGAACGCGGTGTGGACGAAAGAAATCTTGATTTGGCAAAACAATATTTCGAGAAGGCACTGCAGAGCGCTAAAGAAAGAAAGGACGCCGTGATGCAAAACAGGATTGAGGTTATGCTTGAAAAATTTGAAGATTAACAGACAACCTGAAAATTACGAGTGTAATCATGACTGAAAATTATATAAACCCCAACCCGGAGCCGATGATAAAGGGCGAGGGCCAGAACTTCTCCTATTGCGGCTACACGCATATTGGCGGGAGAACTGAAGACCAGGATTTCCTTGCCTACGAAGAGGCCAACGGGCGACATATATTTATAGTTTGCGACGGCATGGGCGGCCACGCAGGCGGCTGTGTGGCTTCAGAAACCGCCACGAATGAGATTTTGGAATCTTTCAAACGGCAGCCGGCTATCATGCCCACCAAAGACGCCATAATTTCAGCTGTGGAGGATGCGAATTCAGCCGTGTATAAAAAATCGCAGGAGGAACCCCGGTTGAGAGGGATGGGAACTACCCTGACCCTGCTGGTCTTTGACGACACGGCGGCATATATCACTTATGTGGGAGATTCAAGAATCTATCAGCTAAGGAAAAACAAGAAAATCTTCCGCACATTCGATAATTCCATGGTGTTCGAACAAGTTGCCAAAGGAAAGCTCACGGAAGAGGAGGCAAGAGTGCATCCGAGGGGAAATATCCTCAGCAAGGCTTTAGGAATTCTTCCGGATATCGAAGTTAAAGTCACGAAGCTTGATTACAAGACCAACGACAGATTTATTCTTTGTTGCGACGGAGTGTGGAATTCACAGCCTGAGCCCGAGATTATAAGCATGCTCACATCTAATTCAGATCTCGAGACCACGATACAGACCACTAAAAACTTGGTGGAGAAGATAGGCCTGGAAAAAGGAGGCCATCATGATAATCACACCATGATTGCCGTAGACATGAAGAATAATTCAAAATATAAAAAATCATTTCTCTCAAAGATATTGAATATCATATTGAAAGATTAAAAATCTCAACTGTCCGAGATGAAGAAAATCGTGATAGGACGCAATAATTCATGCGATATAATCATTTCCGACCCCACGCATACCGTGAGTCGGAAACAGGCAGTCTTGGTTTTTAGATTTCCGGGAGGCATGGAGCTTTATGACACAAGCAACAACGGCACTTACGTCAACGGAATAAGACTCGAAAACGGCAAAGGAATGAAAGTGACGCGTAAAGACAGAATCACTTTTGCTAATGCAACCGATTTGGATTGGGACAGTGTGAAAGACCCCTATCGGACAACAAAAATCCTTTCCGCGGTTGTTTCCCTCCTGATTATTTTGTTCGTGGTGATAGGTTTGCTGCTCTTCCTTCGTCTTTATTAAAGGAAACACAAAACAAAGCTTTCCTCTTCAATAATTAAAAAATAAAAAATGAATATGAAAAAACTTTTAATATTTTCATTAATTCTGTTTAGCCTCTTTCCGGCAGCCTTTTCTCAGGGAGTTTCATTCTCGGTGAGGCCCGGAAAATATTCATTCATATCTCCTATAGAGAAGAATCTTTTTTATGTGGTTCAAGGTGATAAATCAGGCGCCATCAATGGAGAAGGAAAAATAGTGGTTCCCGTGACGGCTACCGACATGACGGGATTTTATGAAGACCTGGCCTTGGTGGTCAGGGCAGAGGGAGGCCAACAGAGGATTTTAGGAATCCTATCATCAGACGGCAAGTATTCCGAGACAACCGGAAATTATTATACTGTGCCCTATCAGGAATTTTTTTCCGAAGGACTGCTAACAGTGAAGGATGAGAACGGGAAACCGGCATATATGAATCCTAACGCAGTAATTGTAAAGGAACTTGACGCGACCGAGATCTTTCCATTCTCCGAAGGATATGCCGGAGTGAACGACGGTCAGAGTTTCTATTATATCGACAAAGCTTTCAACAAGATATACATTCAGGGAGGAAGCGTTGCCCAGATTCTGGGCGGAACAAACGTCTATAAAGGTAATGCCGTGATTTGGGATGCCAATGGCAAAGTATACAATTATGATATAGCGAAGAAAAAAACTAAAAAGACGTCGGCACCCTCCTCCACCCAATACGACTATCTGTGTTGTTTCGAAATCCTCACCAAGAGGCCGCAGACCGTGCCGATGAAAAATATCGTCCCCGGTGGTTCGGATTTAAAAATCGTGAGCCGCGAAAACAAATACGGTTATGAAGAGAACGGAAACATTGTGATTCCTTATCAATTCGACAAAGCGGGAGATTTTTACGGAGATTACGCAGTTGTGGAAACTAATGGCGAGCCGGGCATCATCTTATATCAGCAATCTGGCGATTCTTTCAGCGTAACCCCTCAAAACCGGGATATAAGGATAAAGAAAAATTCCAACAAAGGTTATGCTCATAAATTCAATCTTAACATACCGTCGAGTGTTGACAAATCTAACCTGAAAATCAACCTTACAGATGAAGAGGGCAATCCCTTGAAGTTCACATTCCGCAACGGAGTGGGAGAATTCACAGACGGGGGCGCTCCGGAACAGAAGACATTTCTTATGGGAATAGTTTCCGACGGTTTGAGCCTCTGGAATGGTGAACTGACATATAATTATGTATATGATAAAGAGCCGGAAAAGATAGTTAAACGTCAGGAAGATCCGAAACCGAAACCGAATCCCAAAGAGATGAAGCTGTCGAGTCTGGTTGTGAAATTAAAAGCTACACGGACTCATGCGGACAAAAACGACCTCTGCAGCGTGACCGCGACTATTACCAACCCGAATGCCGTTCCGGTGAAGGCAAAAGTGAAATGGACAGGCAGCAGCCTCCTTCAAGGATCGGGCACTTCAGTGACAGTGCCGGCCAACGGTACCATAAATGTTCCTATCAACTTGAAAGTGTTGAAAGCGAAATCAGGAGAAAAGGTTACGGTTACGACCTCTGCCGGGGGGTCGGCAACTATCACCGGACTGCAGCTGATACCATTTAATTAATCTCTTTACTCAAAGAATTTTGATATTCAAGGAATAAAAAACAATAACAACTTAAAAACCAAACATCTATGAAAAAATCATTATTAATGATTGCGGGTGGTTTGCTCTTTGTAACACAATTTGCGCAGGCACAACCCACAGGGCGTTCCGCAGTGATAGTAGAAGCACCGAAGAAACATGCTTTCTATTTAGGAGTGAAAGCGGGAGTAGACATGACCACAATGACTCAGCCGGAGGAATCAAAACTCTATGACGGTATGGGAACCGGATTCAGCGCCGGCTTAGTTGCCAATGCCCGTTTTAACCGAGCTTCTGAAAACGCGCCTGCAGGAACAGGGATCTTCGGAGTAGGACTTGAGCTGAAATATAAGCTCAACACCGTGAAGACAATTGGCACAAACGAAGACGGCAAAGAGAATGCCAATATGAATCTCGGTTATTTCGAAATACCGATCTATGCCCAGATCTTCCCTTTCTATAAGAGCGACGCGATGAATACATTCTATATCGAAGTCGGCCCTGATTTCGCATTCCTTACAAGTAAAAGTCCGAAGACTCTCACAGTCAACAACCCATCTTCAGATTTAAAAAATGTGACCTATGATATCAAGGGATTAAAAGGTGGAGACTGCAGAATTCTTGCCGGCTTAGGCTATGATTTCCCAATCAAGAACAGCGACAATCAAACTTCAAGCTTAATCGGACTCAATGCCAGATATTATATCGGCACAAGCA
>JAFLTV010000052.1 GCA_022509105.1 Muribaculaceae bacterium
AAATGCCAAGATCAGTAAATCATGTAGCCTCAAGGGCTAAAAGAAAGAAAATATTAAAACTCACACGTGGCTATTTTGGGAGCCGCAGAAACGTGTGGACAGTTGCCAAGAACACTTGGGAAAAAGGTATGACCTATGCTTACCGTGACCGTAAGCAGAAAAAACGCAATTTCCGCGCTCTTTGGATTCAGAGAATCAATGCTGCTGCGAGAATGGAAGGTCTTTCTTATTCTCAACTCATGGGTCTTATTCATAAGGCCGGCATCGAAATCAACCGTAAAGTTCTCGCCGACCTCGCTATGAACAATCCGGCTGCTTTCAAGGCAATTGTTGATAAAGTGAAATAAATAAATTTATCAAGAGAAAAAGGGGATGTGCCAAAAATAATTATTTGGGCACATCCCCTTAAGTTGTATATAGATGTACAAGTTGTCAGGCGTTTTTTCTTATTTCTTTATATCATAGCCTTGGTCTTTCAAGTAGTCAAGGATATGATAATCCATAGCATGGCGATAGTAGTCAAGGATATGGCCACACCAATCGTTCTCCGTTGTGCCTCCTGAACGAGTTTCATTATAATGTTTCACAATCCTGTCATATTCGGCTAAATCCGCTGTGAGCTTCTCAGAGTCGCCTGTATACCTGTTTTTAAAGAATACAGTGTCGTTAGCTTGTTTGGGTTTGAGATCCGGATGCTCGCGAGGAATTCCGAGAGCAAGGCCACACACCACGAAAACACCCTTCGGAAGGTGAAGAAGTTCGGCAACTTTAGCCGGGTCTACGGTGCGGAGATAACCTACACAATTGCTACCGAGTCCTGCAACCTCTGCAGCAACAACAGCGCTCATCATTGCCAGAGAAGCGTCTATAATGCCGATGATGGTGCCGTCCATAGTGTCGGTGAAAGGCGGCATATCGAGCCCCTTTTCTTTTGCGAGCAATTCCATTTTATAATAGTCCGAGCAAAAGATAAGCAAGCGATTGCAGGTCTTCAATTGTTTCTGACCCGTTAGCTCATAAAGTTGCTCTTTTAGCGCCTGGTCATCGATATCAATGACAGAAAATTGCTGACCGTTATAGCTCGTGGGAGTGTTGCGGATGGCATCGAAAATGAAATTCATAGTCTCCTCCGGAATGGCTTCGCGTTCATATCTGCGGATGCTTGTGCGTTGCAAAAGGGCTTTTTTAACTGATTCCATATTATTAGTATTAGATTTAAAAAATTATCTTTAATTAAAAAAACCGACGCCACGGAAGCCCGTTTTATCGGTTTATAAGGGCCACATCAAAGGTATTATGATGAAACTCCGAAAGTCAGGATTTGAGTGCCCCCTGCACCTTTGTAATCCGCCTGTGCCCCGTTAAGGGACATCGTCTTTCGACGTGGGGCCCGCCATTGATGCAGTGGCGTTTCTCGGTGTTCATATTTAATTGATGAGTTTCCCAATAAGCTTTGATGTGGTTATAGGTTAACTCTTTTTCAGTTTCTTATTCAATAATGCAAATTTAATAGTAATTGTTTAATATGCAAATAATTTTTTATATTGTTTGAATAATTTTTAAGTTTTCGAAGTAATTACCTATAATTGGGTTAATATTATTCCGTGGTGATAAAAATCGGCATCCCTTCTTTGGAATCATCCTCCGAATATATAAAATGGGAGGATTGGATATCTTTTAATTGAGAAAATTCAGTCAAACCCTCCTCAAGAATCTGACGGCACATCATTCCCCGAAGTTCCTTCAGCCGTTTTGCCAAAGGAGTTTTTAATTTCCCGTCACTATCAATTGTCTGGAATCTGATCTTATAAACTTTTGCAAATGCGCGTATAATTTTCCAATCAAGCATGGAATCGGCATCCGCCGGGAGCAAATCTATGATTTCCTTTTTATCTTCCGCCTTTATTCTCCTGACAAATTCTATTGTGGCCTTTTGTTTATAAATCTTTATAGCCGATTTTCTGTCGGGATAAATCGGCTTGTTGAATTCCAGACGGTAAGGTTTGATTATGTCGGAAGGCTTGAGAAGACCGTAAAGCGACGATATGATTATCAGATTGGAATTGGCTGCTTCCAATGCCTTCGCAGAGAGGGAAGAGGCGTCTAAACCCCGGTAAGCTTCTCCAATGAATCCTTTCAAGGCCGGATATCCCGTGGTCTTGTTAGGGAAATCATAAGCGTATGACAAACATTTTGTCGCCAGATTCCCGCTTATTCCTAAAATTTCAGCGATTTCATCCGGTTTCAGAGAGGTTATAAAGCCCATCTCTTTATCTGCAATCTCTTCAAACAAGGGGAGCCGGTTCTTTAGCTCATTGTCGGCTATTTCCGACTGATCGGAGAGCATCGTTTTGGATTCGGCCAATAAAACATACATAATAAAACGAGACAGTTGCCTCGACCCCTGTCTCGTTTTGTCGCGATAGCATTGTTTCATTATTTCGGCAATGTCTGCGACAATCACCTTTCATGTATATTGACACAGGAAAATCGAGGTGGTTTAAAGCAAAGGATGTTTTTTATTTCTTTTTGCCTCTACGGAAAAATGACATGACTTTACGCACTCCGTTGAATACGGAGGCCCCGAGCAAAATATAATCCATATAGTTAAGGCCGTTCACCAATTTCATGGCCACCGACCCGGCTTTTGTCGGTAGTGACGACCCGGAGGAAGGCGAAAGTGGGTTCACCTTCTGGATGTTGCTCCATGTCTTCAATATTTTTGTTTTGCAGAAATCTGCTTCCATCGCTACAAGCGCACGATGAAATCGAATCTCTTCTATCGTATATCCTTTAAATTCGGATTCTGAGGCCATGATATCTTCTGCCGCCTTTTTATTAGTTTTTGTCTCTTTCATCGTTTTATCACTTTGATTTCTTTTGATCCGGATTGTCAAGCAAGACCTTACTTATGAATTTAGCCACTGGATTTATTACCAACGGTTTCTTAAAGACCACAAGCAAACCTAAAAGAAGGAGCACAATCCCTCCCACACAGACGTAAGCCAAAGCAACCGGCATGAAATCTATGAACACTTGTGCCAGGGCAAACAAAAACATCAAGACCACAGGCAATAGCAAAATCAGAAAGATAGCTCCAATCACCATCATGCTGACAAGAATTATTATCTTTTCAGCGGCTGTCAGTTTGAGATATTCAACTTCGAGTTTTGCCCAATTCACACTTTGCGACAGAAGTTCTTTAATCTCATCCGTAAGTTTTGTCTTCATATTGTGTCTCTATCTTTCTTAATAATTATAATAAGGGTGAATCTTTACAGACTCACCCTTTTATACCGGAAAATCTTATTCTTCAGCGGCAGCAAGTTCAGCAACTAAAGCATCAACTTCAGCATCGCTGATCTTAATACCCTTTCTTCTGATAAGATCACATATCTTAGTTCTCAAGTCTTCGCCTTTTTCAGGAGCGAACAGAAGTGCTGCGCCACATCCTACGATGGCGCCACCCAAGAAGGCGTATAAAATATTAAGAGCTTTCATATCTTTTTTCTTTTATAATTAAAGAACGTTTTCTATCTGATCTTCAATTTCGTCTACGAGTTCTTCAAGTTTGTCTTTCTTCAGGCAGATCCCTTTTTCTTTGAGAACGCGCATTATTCTTTTACGTGTTTCGTTTCCTTTAGCAGGAGCAACGAGCAGACCAACAGCAGCGCCGGCTATTGCGCCGCCTACAACTGCACAAATAATGTGAATAGGTTTCATAATCAAAAATTTTAAAGTTTATTTATTCGTTTATTATATAACAAATTTATCGTATGTTTGATTAACGTGCAACCCCTTTTTTTATTATTTTAACTCTCAAAGTCAAAATTATGCGGATTGCAGCTTAATCATGCATCAGAGTTGCGCCATTATCGGCATGAGATGACTGTATTTGTAATTGTCAATCCCGTCCTGATTCAGTTCAACATCTACAAACTTACCGTCTGTGTCCAGAATCTTTACATGATTCTCATCCTCAAACTGCAGGAAGTCGATCTTTTCTCCGTCGTCTTTTGAAAAGCTCCACATCTGTGTCTTTGCATCATAGTCGAATCTGATTTTGCCGCCGTCGGGCGAGATTATATCATAGCCTGTTTGACTGGAGGCGATATAATATTTCCCTTGTTCCGTGTCAATCACCCGGTTGTTGGCTTCCAACGGCTTGTTGCCGCTCCAGAATTCAATGGAATTGATAACGAGAAGGTCGGCTACGGCCGTGACTTCATAAACAGGAAGCACCCAGAAAGCGATAAACACTAATTCATTGACGAATTTATTGCTCACTTGTTTGTTCCATTTCAAAACCTTATGGGTCAGTGAGAAGCTTCCGATACAGGATTGGAAAGCAATTGAGGAGGCGAGCAATAACGCCATCGCAACAAAACATTTTTTCTTTTTCATAATATTTATCTTTTGTTTTCTTTCAGATAGTTATAAATCCGGGTCACTTTATCAACGAAATCCACAGTCTCCCTTCCTCGGAAATAGCCGTGTTTCACCACAGGGTCGTTATAGTATTCAGGGCGTGATTTCATTAAGGCCGCCACGCTGACGCTTCCGTTCCATCTTGTGGGATCCATTCCATGTTTTCCGGCCAGTGCCATGGCGTCATACACATGGCCTAATCCGGCATTATAGCCGGCAAGAATGAATTTCATCCTCTCATTGGGGTCTTTAACCTTATCGGCCAGAGAGTTGTTGAGCTTGGCTATCACCTTGCTTGCGGCATAGACGTTTCGCTCCGGGTTAAACAATGCGGAAGGTTCCACTCCATGAGAAAGTCCCGTTGACGGCATCACTTGCATGAGGCCGGAAGCTCCGAATCGGGATTGGGCCGAAGGGTTGTAACGGCTCTCCACATAAGCGATAGCCGCCAATAGTTGCCAGTCAAATCCTGCCTGTGGTGCATACCGCCTGAAAAGATCGTCGTAAGGAGACACCGGCGATCCTCCCTTAAGATTCTTCTCAATAAAATATTTCAAGACCTTGTCGTTTTCATCAACTTCATCCGAAGAGAAATATTTTTTATAAATAGCAATCATCATCGGAGAATCATGCACTTTCTTTTCCCAGGCGTCAACCACCTGTGCCAGCTTTTTATGATCCGGAGCCACAGCCCACGATGCCGCCTGGTCAAGACTCACATGGAGCGATGTGTCTATGTTCGAATAATCCCCTTTATGCAGCATGGCTATGTCTGAATCGATCACAGTGTAGTCTATGTCTCCGCGGCTCACCATTCGGAGATAGTCTTCCGTATCGATTGTGTCGTTGGCTACCGTTTTGATTTTTATCCCCCCTCCAAGCTCTTTGTTGAGGTTTTCAATCCTGTATTGATATTTGGAATCTTTTTCTACATAAACTTCTTTCCCCACTAACTGTGTTACGTCTGTAATCTGCTCACCACCGGTTTTTTGCACCAGCACCTGGCAGTTTATCTCTTTGGGTCCGCAATGGATAATCTCGGAATTATATTCGGCTATAAAAGGGATAGGGTAGGCGGCAAGATCCGCTTCTCCTTTATTGAGCGACTCAATCAGCTCCGGCACATTGTTTTTAACCTTGACGTCGAGTATGAGATTCTGTTCTTCGGCAAATTTCTTTACATTTTCATATTCAAATCCAAGAGTGTCGCCTCTGTAGTCAAAATAAGAGATGGGCCCGTATAGAGTGACAACCCTGAGAGTGTCGGTAGGCAGTCCTTTATCTTTTACAGCTATGGGAGTCTCCGCAACAGTCTGAGTGGTTTTGTCTGATTTCTTGCATCCCTGGTGAAGGATAAAAAGCAATATGAATAGCGATATGTGGAGTAAGTTTTTCATTCCTATGGCAAATATAAGCAAAACTGCTGATTATTCCCTTAGAAAATATAAATTATCTTTGAAGAAGACGAAGCCTTCGTTGCAAAGAAAATTTAAATTTCGGGATAATGTGAGCTTGTCTTTCCCGCAAAGACGCTCGATCGTGAGATATCTCACTCCTTCGGGGTGTGATCTGAGAATCTCCAGAATTTGATTGAGATTATCTTCAGAATTCTTTTTAGCTTTGGATTTGTCGGCTTTCTTCGCTCTGCAGATGTCACATTTGCCGCAATCGTCTGTATCTGTTTCTCCGAAATACGCCAACATTCTTTTCACCCGGCATCCTTTTTCAGAAAAAGCATAATCAATGACAGTTTCAACCCGGTTTTCCATCTCTTTTTTTCGGTTTTCATAGATATCTTTCCCGATAAGAAGCGTGTGGGTTTCCTCCCTTGCAGTCGGCATGTGGATCATCGGCAACCCTGTGCGCGGGATGTAATTGAGAATCTTCTGGCGGTCGAGCTCCAGATATGCTTCATAGATCTCGTTTTCGGTCATGTTCAGATGATGGGCCACTTCCGATTCCCGGATATAGACATAATCCATGAAAAGGCCTGTGTAGAGCCTCATTGTCATGTTCAAGACTTTCTCCGCCTTTTCGGGTATACCTTTTATATAATAGAGTTCCTCGCGCTCGCATATCATTTTGATCCGGCTTCGCTTTTCAGCTTCCTCTATGAAATTCATATATCCGGCTTGTCCTAACAGTCGAAGTGAGGATCGGCATTTCTTTTCGTTTCTTTCCTCCTTTTTTATGCTGCAGAATTTGTTGATGTCGAATTCCCTCACATGGTCGTATCCTTCTCCGATTGAAAGATGGAGATAGACGCAGATGGCTTCATAATAAGCTTTTATGGTTTTTCTGTCTGGAAATGCTTCGGTTATTTTTCTTCTCAGGGTTGCGGAGTCGGTCTTGGCGGTCAGCAGAACGGCGTATGCTGTGAGACCGTCACGTCCCGCGCGTCCCGCTTCCTGATAATATTCCTCGAGAGAAGGGGGCATGTCATAATGGATAACAACCCTTACGTCGGCTTTGTCTATGCCCATTCCGAAAGCGTTCGTGGCCACTATCACCCGGCATTGCCCTCCCTTCCAAAGATTCTGTCGTTCGGTCTTGACTTCATTGTCAAGTCCGGCATGATAGAATGTGGCGCTGATGCCCATATTGCTGAGATATTCCGCTATCTCTTTCGTGCGTTTACGGCTCCTCACGTAAACGATGCTGCTGCCCGTTGTGCGCGAGAGAATATGAAACACATCGTTGATCTTGGTGTCAGATTTTCTGACAAGGTAGTTGATGTTCTCCCGTGTGAAGCTTTTTGAGAAAACATTGTCATGGCGGAATTCCAGTTGTGCCATGATATCTTTCACCACTGCCGGCGTGGCCGTGGCAGTAAGAGCCAAAACCGGAATATCCGGTTTAATCTTGCGCAGCTTCTTTATATTGAGGTAGGAGGGCCGGAAATCATAGCCCCATTGCGAGATGCAGTGGGCTTCGTCAACCACTATGAAATTTATTTTTAAATTCCGGAGCTCGAGCAGAAATTTGTCTCTTTGCAGTTTTTCGGGCGAAACATAAAGGAACCTTGCCTTTCCGTTGATGAGATACTCCCAGGCTATGCGGTTTTCTTTTGTTGTCATTCCCGAATGTAGAAACACGGCTTTAATGCGGTGGCGTTTGAGATTATCCACCTGGTCTTTCATCAGAGAAATCAAAGGAGTGACCACAATAGTGAGGCCGTCGGGAAAACAGAGTCCGGGCACTTGAAAAGTCAGCGATTTCCCGCCTCCGGTCGGCATAAGGCCGAGGGTGTCTTTTCCGTCTAACACCGACATGATGATATCCTCCTGCAAAGGTCGGAAAGAATCATATCCCCAATTTTTTTTGAGGATCTGCAGCAGGTCGGCTGAAGAATATGCCATTTAATTTTCTGATTGTTGTGAGGGCCGGATATCCCTTATCATCAATTGGATGCTTTCATGGCCGTCGGAATGACGGTTTTGCTGGATTGTATAGCAGATATCTATGGGCTTATGAGCGTGGATATGCTCGAAATATGGTGCCATATTGAAGGCAATGGCATTTATTACCCGGCTTGTGCTGTTGTCTTCGAGCTCTAACTTTATATGCTCAAGGTTTTTCCCTACAAGGCGGCTTGTGCCGAAGTCAAAAACGTTTTTGGTGCAGAAAACCGGATTCTGGTTGCCCGGGCCGAAAGGATTGAATTTCTTGATATAGCCCACTAATTCAGGCGTTATGTCGGCAAATTCAATAACCGCGTCGATCTCGGTCATCGGCTGAAGCTGATTGGGCTTGATATGCTCTGAAACGTATTCTTCAAAACGCTGCCGGAATTCCGGGATATTTTCCTCTTTCAGAGAGAGGCCGACGGCATAAGGGTGTCCTCCGAAATTGAGAAGGAGGTCGCGGGTGGTGTTGATAGCCGAATAGATGTCAAAACCTTGCACTGAACGTGAAGAGCCAGTGGCGACACCGTTGGAACAGGTCAGCACCACTGCCGGCTTGTAGTATAATTCCGTGAGACGTGAGGCCACGATGCCGATGATTCCCTTGTGCCAGTCTTTATTATAGATCACAATGGATTTCTTGCCTTGGATTATGTTGACATTCTTGGCGATGATATCGTTGGCTTCCTCTGTTATCTTCTTGTCGAGCTCCTTTCTGTCGCGGTTATATTGGTCGATATCTTTTCCCTTTTCGTATGCGTCATGCAGATCGCGGCACACGAGCAGGTCAACAGCCTCTATTCCGCTTTGCATTCTTCCCGAAGCATTGATTCTGGGCCCGATCTTGAAGATGACGTCGCTGATGGTGATATCTTTGTTTGTAAGCTTGCAAAGACGTATAATGCTCCTCAGTCCTAAATTGGGATTTGAATTTAATCTTTTCAGACCATGATAAGCCATGATTCGGGTCTCCCCGGAGATCGGCACGATATCGGCGGCTATGCTGACAGCCACAAGGTCGAGCAGAGATTCCAGTTCGTTATGGTTGGAGAGCCCGTTGCTTTGTGCAAATGCCTGCATGAATTTAAATCCTACGCCACATCCGGAGAGGTGAGTGCAGGGATAAGTTGAATCGGGCATCTTCGGATTAAGAATAGCCACTGCATCCGGAAGCACTTCGTCGGGCATGTGGTGGTCGCAGATTATGAAGTCAATCCCTTTTTCCTTGGCGTAGGCTATTTCATTGATGGCCTTTATACCGCAGTCGAGAACTATCACAAGCTTTACATTGTTTTCTGCCGCATAATCAATGCTCTTCATGGAGATGCCATATCCCTCTTCATATCGGGTCGGGATATAATACTCTATGTTGCTGTAATAGTTTTGGAGATATTTGTAGACTAATGCCACAGCCGTTGTGCCGTCAACATCATAATCGCCGTAAACCATAATCCTCTCTTTTGAACCCATGGCTTTGTTGAGCCTGTTTACGGCTTTTTCCATGTCGGGCATGAGGAATGGATCGTGGAGGTCGGCTATGGAAGGAGTGAAGAACGCTTTCGCATCCTCGGGAGTTTCAACGCCTCTTCTAAGCAATAGTTCGGCAACGACAGCATCGCCGCCACACTCCGGAAGCATGGCGTCTATTTTCTCCTTTTGTTGAGGAGTGAGGGGCTGGTAATTCCACTTAGCTGTCATTTTTTTCTTTGGGCCCTATTTCGGACACTGCAAATATAACGGAATTTCAGACCAAAAGCAAATTACTTACCTCTCTTTTTACAGCATTAAAACAAATTTAAGTATTTTTGCATACTTATTTCTCTCATCTTTTTTTACTTTACACCCCCTGGAGATGGAAAAGGAAATTGAAATAGACGGCTTGAAGGTGGCTTATGAAGTGACCGGCAAAGAAGACGGCTTCCCGGTTGTGTTGCTCCATGGTTGGGGCTGTAATCACACGACCGTTAGATCCATTGCCGCCTGTCTGCAATCGGGACTGAGGATATATAATGTGGATCTGCCGGGCCATGGGAATTCTTCCGAACCCTCTGAAGTTTGGGACACTGCCGATTTCGCCGCTTTCATAAAGAAGCTTATTGAAAGGCTCGGGCTTGAAAACCCTTCAATTATAGGCCATTCTTTCGGGGGCAGGACCGCCGTTGCTTTAGCCTCGGATTTCCCTTTTCATAAGATTGTGCTGGTGGATGCGGCCGGAATTAAACCTCGGAGATCTTTGAATTATTATTATAAGGTGTATTCTTATAAATTGGCTAAGAAATTGGCATTGAGTTTCTTGGGAAAGGAGAAAGGGGAGAGGTTTGTCGACAGGATGAGACAGAAGAAGGGTTCGGCCGATTATAATTCATCCTCGCCGATGATGAGGGCGATAATGAGCAAATGCGTGAATGAAGATCTGAGAAATATTATGCCGGCTATCAAGTCTCCGACTTTGCTCATTTGGGGAGAAAACGATACGGCGACTCCTCTGAGCGATGCCAAATTAATGGAGAAAAAGATTCCGGATGCCGGCCTTGTGGCTTTTCCGGGTTGCGGACATTATAGTTTTCTCGATAACCCCATGGGATTTAAGGCTGTAATCAGAGAGTTTTTCAAACCGGAGCTTTCCGCTAAAACCTGAACAGGGATATTCCATATTATAATTTAATAAAAATGACTGCCTATCTGATAGTTATATATTCTATTTGTGGAATCTACATGCTTTTGAATTTCAAGCATGACATCCACATGCTTCAACAGAACAGCTACCGGCTTTCGCGTTATTGGCGATATCTTTCCAAGAATGATTTTGCGAGCACATGGAGGATGATTGATGTGGCATTGCTTTTTATCGCTTGTTCGCGTCTTTTAGATTTCAGATTAGTGGTCCTCCTGGTCGCCCTGCTGTCCGTCTATAAGATAGGCTCCATTCTGAAGAAAAAATTCAAGAAACCGCTGGTATTCACAAAAAGAGTATGGCGCATCTATTGTCTTACGGGTGCCATCGCCGTAGGGCTTTTTTTATGGACGGTGTTTGAACTCGGTTTCAAGCCCGAAGCCTGGAGCTATTACACCGGACCAACTCTGACAGTTTCCATCCTTCTTCTGATGACTATTTTCTCATGGTTTATAGTAACCGTGGCTGTCATATTGCTCATCCCTGTGGAGAAGATGATCAACAGGAAATATTGGAATGAGGCAGCCAAAATCATTGGAAGTATGCCGGGGTTGAAGGTTATTGGAATAACAGGGTCTTACGGAAAAACCAGCACAAAGCATTTCTTGGAAAGAATTCTCGGCGAGAAATACGAAGTATTGATGACTCCCGGCTCTTACAACACCACAATGGGAGTGATTCGCACAATTCGGGAATTGCTTAAGCCTTACCATAATATTTTCATTTGTGAAATGGGTGCCAAACAGAAGGGCGACATTGAGGAGATTTGCGATCTCGTTCAACCTGAAATAGGTATTGTCACCGCTGTCGGACCCATGCACCTCGAAACCTTCAAGAGCATAGAGAATGTGCAGTCGACGAAATTTGAGCTTATCGACGCGTTGCCTCAAAACGGTCTTGCTGTTGTGAATGACGATTTCGAATTTTGCAGGAACAGAATTGTAAAAAATGTGGAATGTGAAAGATATTCCACAGATGCTGAAGGTTGTCCGCAGGATGATTTCAAAGCTGAGAATATTCAATACACCCCCGAGGGCACTTCTTTTACGGTAAAAGGGAAAAACGGATGGAACTTGGATCTGAAGACTCGTCTTTTAGGAGATTGCAATGTTTCCAATCTTCTCGGCGCTGTGATTGTAGCAAAACATCTTGGTCTTTCCGACGATGAAATAAAGAGGGGAGTGGCTGCCATAGAACCCGTGGAACATCGCCTAAGCATGAAGCACACTCCGGGAGGAGTCACAATACTTGATGACGCTTTCAATTCAAATCCCTTCGGTTCTAAGATGGCTCTCGACGTGTTGCGCGAATTTAAAGATGGCAAAAGGATAATCGTTACTCCCGGAATGATAGAATTGGGCGACAGGCAATTTGAATTAAATGAAAAGTTTGGAGAGAATATAGCCCGAAGCTGTGATATCGCTATAGTTGTAGGCCATTACAACCGCGAGGCGATAACAAAGGGTATAGAAAAGGGAGAATTCGAAGGCAAGTTGTATGAGGTAGACACCTTCAATGAAGCTCAGAAATTGTTGAATCCGATGCTTCAACGCGGCGACACAGTCCTCTACGAAAACGACCTCCCCGACTCCTTCAAATAAACAGCCTCTTCAGAGCTTTGGATCCTCAGACTGCGATGCAGCTCCGCAGCTTCTTGTCTGAGGTTGCATCAACTTGAGACTCTCCGA
>JAFLTV010000053.1 GCA_022509105.1 Muribaculaceae bacterium
AAATTTATTACCGCAATGCTCACAAATCTTTGTAATTTCGATTGTACTACTCATTTTTATTTCTTTTAATTTCTGTTAATTCTGTGTCATGGCGTGTCAGAGTGTGTCATGGTGTGACATATCCTCCACTACCTCGCAATGGGATTTCAACCCATTGAAGATGAGTGACAAATGAGGTACAAAATCGAGGTTAAAATGGCTTGAAATCGATTATTATCGGATAAAACAGTAATAAAAGTACATAAGAAAAGACGCTCTGAATGAACGCCTTATTGATATTTGTTGATATATTTAACTATCTGTTAGTCAGATACTTACTTGCCGATGCAGAAGGAGGAGAAGATGGAGGTGAGGAGGGTGTCGGTGGTGATGGCTCCGGTGATTGTGCCGAGGTGATGGAGGGCTTCTCGTAAATCTATAGCTACAAAGTCGGATGGAATCATCTCTATTAATCCTTTTCTTACCCGTCTTAGGGATTCAGCAGCGCGAGTCAATGATTCATAATGACGTGCATTGGTAACAATTAAATCTGTCTGCGGATTATTATTTCCGTAAGCATGCTTTTTTAATTCAGAGATGAGTTGGAGAAGCCCTTGGAATGTCTTAGAAGAAAAGGGAATGGGGTTTAACCGGTTCAATGATGCTCCCATTGAGTTTGTGTCAAGCGATAATGTTTCATCAGAGTCTGAGGGTAGTTTGGAAGCTTCTTTTGAATTTATGTTGAAACGGGATTCTTCCTCAGAATTTGTGTCTTGGCGGGAGGTTATATCCAGGTATGTTTTCTCTCCTATGTCTGATTTGTTAAATAGGGTGATTATTTTGATGTCAGGATTATTTTTATGGAATTTTTCAAGTTCTTCTAATTGAGGTTCAATAGAAGCAGTTGAATCTATTACCCAAATTACGATAAAGGCTTTTTCCAGGGCTTTTCTTGCTCTTTCCACTCCGATTTCCTCTACAGCGTCCGAGGTGTCTCGAAGGCCGGCAGTGTCAATGAAACGGAAAAGTATACCATCCAATTCAAGAGTGTCTTCTATGATGTCTCGGGTGGTGCCTGGGATATCTGTTACAATGGCCTTTTCATCATTAAGCAGAAGATTGAGCAATGAGGATTTCCCGGCATTTGGTATTCCAGCGATTACAACCGGCACTCCTTCTTTAAGCACTGCTCCTCGTGAATAAGAATTGGCAAGATTTTCTACTTTCTGTAGTATCTCATCACATAAGGACTTCAGAACAGAACGGTCGGCAAATTCCACATCCTCTTCCGAGAAATCTAGTTCCAATTCCAGAAGAGAGGCTATTTCAATAAGTTTCCCCCGAAGGTTTTCAAATTCTTTTGAGAAACTTCCTCGCGTTTGTCTCAATGCAAGGTCATGAGCTGCTTTTGATGAAGAGGAGATAAGATCGGCAACTCCTTCTGCCTGAGTAAGGTCTATTTTACCGTTAAGGAAAGCTCTCTGCGTGAACTCGCCGGGATTTGCCATCCTTGCACCCCGACTTATCAGATCGTTTAAAACTTCTCGCTGAATCCATTTGGATCCATGAATGGATAGTTCTACAGTGTCTTCTCCCGTGAATGAAGCCGGAGTCCGAAACACTGTTGCCAAAGCCTCGTCAAGCTCATTTCCCGAGGTGGAAATATATACGCCGAAATGTGTGGTGTGGCCTTTTGCTTTCAAAAGATCGGTTCCTTTCCAGGCCTTATTTGTTATTTCCAGGCTTTTTGGACCCGAAATTCTTATCACAGCGATGCCTCCCGAACCTTGAGGAGTAGAGATTGCTGCAATTGTGTCGGCGTTTCCTATTATTTCATTCGGTTCCATTCTGTAAAAGAGAATTCAGATTCCACTTTATTTTCGATATCATCAGGCAGCGCGGGGAAGAAATCATAGCCTGTGAGTTGTTCCAGGTCATCAATACTCATTGCGTAATTCTGCATATTGCCCGGCGACGTCATATTGGGATAAACAAAAGCTATGGCACGAGGATTTTCTACATAAGGAGCCAGTAAGGCCTTGAAGAATGCACCGGGCACTCTTACTCCGATATCTCCAATCCTTTGATTGTCATTATCCGTGTAAATCGGTCCGGCAATAATCATGAGGGCTGAATCTCTCTGCGCCCATAAACGCTCTTTGTTTTCGAGAGTGTTCCATGCTCCTGCATTGAGACTATGGTCTTGCGGGCAAATATTAGCCATCACAAAGCAATCATCCATAGCCTTTTCGCTCCATTTCTGGTCGGCAGCCGGACACATGTGTCCTCTGTCAAAGCCCGAGTGGGTGTAATCAGAAGTTACAGGGCATCCTTCTATATCCTGATCTTGCCAGAATTTATTGCTACGCTTCACATCTGAGGCCACTTCCGAACCCAATAATTCCCAGGCTACATAGTTAGGTGTGTGATTATCTTTGTTAAACGAAACTGTGAAACCGGTGTATTCCTTCATTTGTGCGGCCTGACCCTCCGGGAGAAAAACAGTTTCAAGTCCGGGATAAAACTTTCCGTGACTTTTATTTTCAAACAAAGGCTTGTCATTCTCTTCTTTCAGTTCACTTGCATCCGATCTCGAATTGATGGCAAGAAGTGTTCCGGCGATTATTAATCCCACGGATAAGAAAAGAACAATGGATCCTGTGTTGTTTACTTTCATGTTCAGTTATTGAAAAAGAGCTTTTATATTTATAAAGCCCGGAATCAAAGCCGGGCCTTAAAGAGGAGATTTAAAGGATATTAATTATTTAATCCATTTGCTGTAGGAGTCTTCAGCTTCTATTTTATTTTCAATTTCATCGGGAAGGGCTGAGAAGAAATCATAACCGAGCACTTCTTCGAGTTGATCGATTGTCATTGAATAATCTTTCATATCGCCCGGACAGGAGCCGTTGGGGAAAATGAAACCTATTGCCCGAGGCTCATCGACATCAATTGCAAGGAAAGCTTTATAATAAGCACTTGCCACTCTCACTTGTGAATAACCGATTCTCAAAGTGTCATCGTCTGAATATACAGGACCGCAAACAATCCATATAGCGCCGTCTCTTCTTGCCCATTCTCTTTCTTTATTTTCGAGAGTAGCCCACATTTTTTCATTGAGAGAAGCATATTGGGGACACATATTTGCCATGGAGAAACAGTCTCTCATGGCAGCTTCGCTCCATTTCTGATCGGCAGCCGGACACATGTGGCCACGTTGGTAACCGTAGGTCGAGTATGCATAGTCTTTCGTAGGACACCCTTCGAGAGAATTGTCTTGCCAGAAATCATAGTCATTTCTATTAGCTGAACCATTAGTTTCAGATGAAAGCAGTTCCCAGACAACATAATTAGACGTTTTGTTGTCTTTATTGAAAGAGAGGGTGAAGCCTGTGTATTCCTTTATCTGGCTTGGGAGATCGCCCGGGATAGTGACTTCATAAAGCTTCTGCTTATCGAAATCTTCGTCGCCATCATCTTCGTCAGGATTATCCGGTATTTCGGGTTCCGGATCCTTTCCCGGTTCCTCTGAATTGTCCGGATCTTCTGTCTCTGGATTTTTTTGTATATAATCGTCAGGATTAAAAGCGTCTGAATCAGTTGTGCAAGAACTGAGCGCAGCAGCGGTTCCAAGTCCCATCAAAGCCAATGAACAACAAAAAAGCAATTTGGGAATTTTATTAATTTTCATATAGAAACTATATTAAAAATAGGATTGTTTTTTGCAAAGATAATCAATGTTTGCGAAACTTTAACATTCTATTAACGTGGAAAACCGCGAAAAAGGATATAAATTGGAGAAAAAATTAGTAATTTTGCCGGGATATGAAGAAAAAATCGATTTATAAATATGCGGCAGAGGCCGGAGTGCCTGCAGGGCTTTATCTTACCTTGATGTCTGCCTGTTTCCTTTTAAGTCTTAAGGTGCCCTCATTGCCAATGTTGCTGGTGCCTCTTGCAATAGGTTTTCCATTCCTGATATGGGCTTTGATGAAGAGAGTCTGTGCAAGCGAGCCTGCTTACAATAAATTTGCATCTGTTTGGTTAGGCGGCATTTATACAGTGATTTTCGGCACTTTGATATGTACACTCTTTTCGGCGCTTTATCTTTTTATGGTAGAACCCGGTTTTGTTCATCTATATGTTCAGAATGCCATTGAGACAGTTGAGGCTTCCCCTATGGCAGCACAATACAAGCAGACAATAATAATCATGCAAGAGGCTCTGGATGCTCATATTCTTCCTTCAGCCACAGAATTTCTGACAACAATGGCATGGTTTACATGTTTTTCGGGTTCGATAATTTCATTGTTCGTCGCCTTGGTGATGACAAAAATGTCGAAGAAAATATCTGAAAGAGCATCAGCATAGAATGGATATAACGGTAGTCATTCCATTATACAATGAATCGGAATCTCTTCCGGAACTCACTCAATGGATTGAGAGAGTTATGGAAGAGAATGACTTCAGCTATGAAATCATCTTTGTAGACGATGGTTCTACGGATGATTCTTATAGTGTAATTAGAAGACTTGCGAAAAAAAATCCTAATATCAAAGCAATTCAGTTTAGCAGAAACTATGGGAAATCACCGGCGTTACACACCGGTTTCCGCATTGCCGGAGGGGATGTGGTCATAACGATGGATGCCGACCTTCAGGATAGTCCCGATGAAATTCCCGAGCTTTACAGAATGATTACCGAAGAGGGTTATGACCTTGTTTCGGGCTGGAAGAAGAAAAGATACGATCCCCTATCAAAGACCATCCCTACGAAGCTCTTCAATGCCACTGCAAGAAAAGTGAGCGGCATAAAGAATCTTCACGATTTCAACTGCGGGCTTAAGGCCTACCGGAAGGCTGTCGTCAAGAATATAGAGGTGTATGGCGATATGCACAGATACATTCCTTATCTTGCCAAAAATGCCGGTTTCTCAAAAATAGGGGAGAAGGAGGTCAGACATCAGGCAAGAAAGTATGGTCACACAAAGTTCGGCCTTGACAGATTTGTCAATGGATATCTGGATTTAGGCACCCTTTGGTTTCAAACAAAATTCGGAGTGAAACCGATGCATATATTCGGATTGTTTGGCTCAATTATGTTCTTAATAGGATTTTTAGCGGTTTTGACTGTTATTATCTTAAAAATTGTGAGTATTTGCAATCCGGAATTCCATTTTTATCTCACCAAATCTGTCTATTTCTATCTCTCGCTTGCAGCAATGATAATGGGATTGCAGTTTTTCCTCACAGGCTTTGTGGGAGAATTGATTATAAGAAATTCGGCAGAAAGAAACAGTTATCTGATTTCCGACAAGATAGAATGAGGAATAAATAAAGAAGGAGAATGTTTAAAGGAGGCAAAAAGAAGATTGTAGGAAAGATGGCAGGTCCGTTGCTGCTCCTGTTATTGATTATGGGAGTTGTGGGAGGTTGTGCCACTACGGAGTGCTATGACAATCAAAACTCGCTGCCCCTTGCAGGTTTTTACAGTTCATCAGAAAACCCGCAGGCCATTTCACTTGATTCTATCTCGATCTTAGGGGTAGGAGCCCCGGGTGACAGTATACTTCAGGATTCAGTGAGAACTCTTTCGCAGGTATATCTGCCTTTCAGAATAGATCAGGGATCTACAACTTATGAAATAAAATATCTTGCCGGAACAGCAGGCCTATATCGAATGCACGACCTCATAACATTCAATTATGATATAGTGCCTTGGTTTGTTTCAACAGCATGCGGCACAGTCTATTATTATAAAATAACCTCAATTGAGAACACTCATAATTTCATAGATTCCGTGACTTGTCCCACCGGGGAAATCACAAATGCGAATATAGAGAATTTAAGAATCTATTTCAGGGTGAATCTGGAGGAATGACAATAATAACTTTAAGTACTTAACAGAAAGTATTAAATAAGAGTAAGTGATTAAAAAATAAAAGGAAGAGGAAAAGAAAAAAATGATGCGTAGATGGATTTGTCGTATAATACTGTTGTTCGCTGTATTAGCAGCGGCAGGAACTTCTGCGCAGAAAAAGATTACTCCGGTGGATGACGATCCTAATAAGCCGCAACAGCCCACTCTTCACTATTATGATAAACACGGAGAACCATTAGAGGAACCTGTTTTATTTCTCGCCGAGTTAGACACTGTCGCTAACGTAAGGCCAAAACCTGTCTATCCGTTGCTTTATTCAGCCAACATTGGTGTTAATTTCTTTGATGGAATCATGGCCATTTTCGGTCAGACACATGGAAGTTATGATCTTCAAGCATCTCTTTCTCTTTTCAATTGGATAGAGCCTGTGGTAGAATTAGGTGTTGGATATGCCAACAACCATCCTGAAAACTCTAATTTCCACTATAAAGGAAAACCATCTTTTTACGGCAAAATAGGATTTAATTATAATTTTTTATATAAAAGCAATCCTGATTATCAAGTTTATCTGGGGTTAAGATTTGGATATACGAATTATCGTTATGATATAACGGATGTAACCATAAATTCCGGATATTGGGACCAATCAAACCATTTCTCCATCATGGATCAGAAAGCCCATGCCTTCTACGGGCAGGCCGTGGCCGGAATCAAAGTGAAAATCTGGAAGCAGATTTCAATGGGTTGGAGTTTCAGGTATGGATTCAAAATGAAGGAGACCATCGGAACAAATTCCACTCCATGGTTTATACCGGGTTATGGCACAAGGGCCATTAATGCCACATTCTCATTAATATACACGATTCCTATCCATACTCAGAAGATTGAGACGGCATTGAAAGTTATAGGAAAAGGGGAACCGCATATTTCAGGAGGAATACCTGAACCTTAGGGCTTATTAGAATTCCGCAGAAAGACGGAGATTTACCTGACGTCGCGTCAGATAGTTAGGCACCGCATACTGGATATTATTCACATCCGTGACCCAATAGTAGCTGCTGACGTTAGAAATATCAAACAGATTAAAGAGGTCGAGGCCAAGGCTTAGACTTTTGAAATGGCTCAGGAAATTTTTCTTTACAACTCCCTCTTTCACTCCATCTACAATCATATAAGTCACTCCGATATCCACTCTTTTATAACTCGGAGCGCGGAAATAAGCCTGATCTCGGGAAACTCGGGGAGGAGTGAGAGTCAAACCGTCGGAAAAAATTCCACGAAGACTAAACTTCAACTTTGGAAATTTCGGAAAATAATCTGTGAAATAAAGTCCCACTGCATATCTTTGGTCAGAAGGCAAAGGCACTTTCTTTCCATTCAAATCTTGTTGTGTTTTCATCAGACCTAAAGATATCCAGGAATCGGAGCCTGGCACGAATTGTCCGAACAGCTTGAAATCCAACCCCATCACGTATCCTTTTGAATCATTGATGCCTGAATATGTCACTTTAAGATTGTCATATTCGTATGAAATGAAGTTATGAAGATTTTTATAGTATAATTCAGCCGTTATTTTGAAAGGACGGTTCATAGCCCGGAAAGTATAATCTGTACCTAAAACCACCTGGATGCTTCGAGGGGATTTTATAGTGTCATTAAGTAAAACATAAGCATTTCCAAGATCGTCCATTACGGTTTGCCGATATTCCTTATAGAAAGGAGATTGGTAATACACACCGCCGGCGATTCGGAAATTCCATCCTGTGTTTCTGGCCGGAGTAAAGCTTATATTAAAACGAGGAGATACCAGAAATTCTTTATTGAAACTCCAATAAGAACCTCTGACTCCGGCATTAACAGTTATAAATGCCTTATCGGTTTCAAGATATATGGCATCTTCAGCATAGACAGCAAAACGACTTGATTTTATATCCTGGCGTGAAGTAAGATTATAAATCAGATGAACTCCATCCGGTCTGGTAGGGAGAGAATAACCGGCGCTGTCACGCCATTCCCATTCTTTAGTGCGATCGCGGAAATTCTGAATAGAATAGTTCACACCATAACTAAGATGGTTCTTACCGGCCACTGTGGTGCCGTTCAAAGCTGCAGTCAACACAGAAGCCTTTAGACGGTTGCGGGAATGTTCCATATATTTCCCGACTCCAAGTTCACCTCCGATTCCTTCAGCTCCTCCTGTGCCGGCTTCATCAAGCCAGTATTCACCCGAAACGTCATAGCTTACGAATTCATTGGTGAGGAATCCCCCGAAAATAAGATCAAAGCTTGTGGCTCTGTTATGTCTATATTTGAATTGCAGTGAACCGAAATAAGTTTCAAATTGATCGTTTTCCTCTCCGTCGAAATACACCTTGAAATGCTTCACATCTTCCGCTGTGCCGAATGATGTCTCTCTATCGGTGGGTTTGAAGCCGAAGCGGTTGACAGAAATATTACCCAATAGATTTATAGAGAATTTCGACGTGGCCTTCAAAATCATGTTGGTCTGATAATCGAAATATACGGGATTATATTCCCCGCGCGTTTCAAGAGAAGATAGCAGAGAGTTGTTTTTTTTGAATCTCACGCCATGCAACTGAGTGAATTTTCCTGTATTGCTTCCTATTGAAAGAGACCCTCCCATAAAACTTAAGGAGAGAGCTGCCTCGAAAGCCTGGGGTTCTTTATAAGTAATATCCAGTGCCGACGACATCTTGTCGGCATATCTGGCCGGAAAGCCTCCGCTTGAGAATTTGATATTTCCAACGAGGTCGGGATTAATGATGCTCAGACCCTCTTGTTCCCCGCTTCTAACAAGCTGAGGCCTATAAACTTCTATTCCGTTTATATAAACTGAGTTTTCATCAAAAGATCCGCCTCTTACAGAATATTGTGAACTCATTTCGTTGGAGGAATTGACACCGGGCATTGTCGTGAGCATAGACTCCACGCTTCCTCCGGAAACGTCTGGAGAAAGTTTGAAAGCATCGACATCAAAGCTTTGCATTCCGTTTATGTTATTACGGAATCCGGTCACTTCCACTTCCTTGAGCTGCACATCGTCAGGCATCATTTGCACATTGAGTGTGACATCACCCTTTGCATCAATAAGCTTGCGGTTTACTGTTTTAAAACCGATGCAGCTGAATATCACCTCAATCGTGTCTTTTGGAGCAACACTAAGAGAATAGGCTCCCATTAAATCAGTATTGGTTCCAATAGAAGTACCTCCGATTCTGACTGTGGCAAACTCGATTGGCACGTTTTGTTGATCACGCACTTTCCCCGAGATCTTTACATTTTCAGCATTTGCTGAAAAAGAAAGAGTAAGAACAAGGGTTGAAAGTAATATGAAAAGAAAACGCTTCATCACATAAAAAACGCGACAAATCGTTAGTTAGTATCAAGCTTTATAAGTTTTCTAGTCCCTAAGTTTCATGAATCCTATAAGACCTTACCTGCAACTGAAAGTGAATATTTTCTCAATTTTTCAGTCAGACCGAAAACCAGGATTATCGGAATGGTCTAATGAAAGGGAAATGAGGAAAACCTTTATCTGCAAAGCTCTTTCTTTAAACATACCCCCGAATGTTGTGATGAAATGGACACGACACAGCGATTACAAAGCCATGAAGCCGTACATTGATATAGCCGATTCAATAAAAGTCAATTCTATGGCCTTGTTTGATCTGTAATCATTATCTTTGCAAAAGTTATGGAAAACCAAAATGAAATAATACTTTACCAACCTGATTCTTCTATTTCCCTTGAAGTTAGAGTGGAGGATGAAACTGTTTGCTTACCCAAGCCCAAATGACTGATTTATTCCAACGTGATAGATCAGTAATTACACGCCATATAAACAATATTTTTCATGAAGGTGAACTTGAGGAGAAAAGCAATGTGCATTTTTTGCACATTGCAAATTCTGACAAGCCTGTTAAACTTTATAGTCTGGATGTTATAATATCGGTTGGATATAGAGTACGTTCATTAAGAGGTACACAGTTTAGACAATGGGCAAATAGAATATTGAAAGACTATCTTCTTCATGGTTATGCTATAAGTCAGCGATTTGAACGCCTGGAATACAGGATGGCAAAAACAGAAGAGAAAATAGATTTTGTGTTGCGCACCGCCCTTCCTCCAGTTGAAGGAATTTTATTTAATGGTCAAATTTATGATGCCTATAATAAAATTGCTGATATTATCCGTTCAGCTAAAAAACGAATTATAGTCATTGATAATTATGCCGATGATGTAATTTTAACTCAATTGCTGAAGAGAAATGCAGGAGTGGCAGCCATAGTTTACACACATCAGAGAAATGGCACAATCAGTCAGGATATAGAAAGGTATAATGATCAATACACTCCCATAAATCTAAGATTTTACAATAAAGTTCACGACAGGTTCTTGATCATTGATGATACTGTTTATCATGTTGGGGCATCGTTCAAGGATTTAGGAAAGAAACTTTTTGCATTTTCCAAGATGGAATCTATCAATGGTGATGAATTGATTTCAGGGATAGAAGAATCATAAAAGGCCTATATTCCATTGTGGAAAATATGATAATAGGAGAGGTCTCAAGCTGTTCAGTCATCCGTGAGGGCTGTCCTCCAATCAAGCTCGACACCAAGATCGAGGACTTTGCCAAATTTATCGAATGGATAGAGAGAAAAGGCTGTTCCGTCATAAGCATAGACCTACATCATGACGAAGGACATACAGATCCGCAAACTGACGACCTGAAGCCGAACCACCACGCACATATTATCGTGGACTGGATAGATCATAAAACCGGAAAGACTGTAAAACTCGACAAAGAGGATTGCTCGATGATGCAGACCGTTCTTGCAGAAAGTCTCGGAATGGAGAGAGGTACACCCAAACAGGACACGGGAGTGGAAAGCCTGTCAGCTATCGAATACAAGGAGAAGATGGCTAAGGAGCATGTAAGGAAATTACAGGAAGGAATACAAGACAGTAAGGAGAAGTACAGGGAGATTAACGATGAAATCAAGCTGAAAAAAGACAGTCTCAACATTCTTGACAACTGTAAGAGGGAACAGTCCAAATTACTTGAATCGCTTGTTAAGGAGGAAGAGCAGATACAGGAAGAACTGAAGGATCTTGACCGTGAAGCTGAAGAAAAGAAAGAAAGGAATGCCAATCTTGACAAGGAGCATGAATAAAGGCAGAAGGCATTTGAGGAAGAAAACAACCGGGCTATAAAGAGCGGTATCGTTAACTTATTCGGCAAAGGCAAATATGCCGAGATAGAAAAAGAGAATAAAAGGCTATTGGCCGAGAATGAGGAAATGAAAACTCATGTTGCAAAAATGGAAGAAAAAGTTGCCATGATCCCTGCGGTTGTAGAGAAAAAAGTCAACGAGAAGATTGTAGAAATCAACAAGCGACATGAACAGGAAAAAGAGCAGCTAAAAATTGACTCTGACAAAGAATATAATAACCTGGTTGAAAAACATAATGGCGTGGTAGGTAAATACAATGAGCTTCTTCAAAATTTCAGGGCTTTGAAGGCTAATTCAGAATATGATTTTAAGAAGCTTAAACAGGAATATCAAACTTTGAAAGACAGGATAGACAAATACCTTGAATCCTTTTCGGAAATAGTCAGAAAAGCCATTAAAGCAGTTATTTCCTTTGCCAAGTCAAAGATGTATACAGAGTTCAGCCGAGACCATAAGGAAGCCGTGGTAAGATGTCTGAATGCTTATACCGTTCCGGAGGACATGGCCCATAATCTAAAAGTATTTACGGTACCTTTCTTGACTGATAGAGAACATGAGAAAGGAAGTAAGGAACTTGACCGTACCGTTAAAAATCTTCCGGCTCTGACAGCCGAATTGGAACG
>JAFLTV010000054.1 GCA_022509105.1 Muribaculaceae bacterium
AAGATAATCTCGTTCGTTTTGACTGGGCAATCAAAAGACTGCTCCGACATAAGACTGACCATACAATCCTTAATGGTCTTCTCTCTTCTTTACTCGGCCAACCCATCAGAATTCAAAAAATGCTTGAAAGCGAAGGCAACAAGGATTTTGATAAAGGATGGAATGACATTGGATTTGGTTGCTAAATACACCAAACTACCTTTAGAAGACTTGAAAAATAAATTTTCAGAAAAGAATTAAATTATCCTCGAAAAAATTAGCGCCCAAGATAAAGACAGAATTATGAAAAAATTTCAAATAGGGAAATTGGCAGCAATTTTATTCCTGTTAATAATGACAATGACCGTCGGAGCACAAAGGCGACAATGGCCTCCCGAAGTGAGAGACAATGTGCCGAGAGACTCCATTTATATGAGCGATCCGGCTATATTGGCAGATGGCGCTTCCGGCATGTATTATATGACCGGCACGGGAGGCTTGATGTGGAAAAGCCGGGATCTTGACTCGTGGTCCGGTCCCTATGTGGTAGCCTCTCCGGACACACTTTCTTGGATGGGTCGTCGACCTATGATTTGGGCTGCAGAACCCCATAAATATAAAGATAAATACTATTATTTCGCAACATTCACAAACCCTTCCACAATAATACTGAAAAATCAGGAAGGGATTGATGTACCAAGGAGAGCCTCTCATATTCTTATTGCAGACAATCCTGAAGGACCATACCGGCCGATAAATGAAAAGGATTATCTTCCTGCCAACAGGCCTACATTGGATGGCACGTTTTGGGTTGAAGAGGATGGCAAACCCTATATGGTGTTTTGCGGTGAATGGTTGTATGACAACAATGGCACGATGGAAGCTATCGAGCTGCTTCCGGATTTAAGCGGAAGTGTTGGAGAGCCCGAATTATTATTCCGGGCAAGTGATTCTCCATGGAGCCGCACAGAAAGAGAAGACGGTTCAATCGGTCCGAACCGAGTGACTGACGGACCATATCTTTTCAGAACGGCTACCGGTAAACTGGGTATGATATGGACATCATGGATTTTTTCAGACTATACAATGGGGGTGGCTTATTCTGAAAGCGGCACTATCCATGGGCCCTGGATTCAGGAAGAGGAACCAATCTTGCCACCCAATTACGGTCATGGAATGATTTTTAAGGATTTCACGGGCAGAGACCTGTTATCCGTCCATAGTCATGTTGACAATGGAGGTAGATACATACGTCGCCCTACTTTATGGGAGGTGGACTTATCAGGCGATAAATTAAAGATAATTAAAAAAATAGACAAAGCTTCAGCTCCTTATCCCCAAGATCGGTAAATCCTTCTCATAGTGTCTTTGTAAAATTCGTTTGTTTATTTTTTATGGATGAGATGACGGGGAAAGAATTTTCTCACATGAAGAATAAATTTATCAACCGAGTTGCTTGTAACCACAATGGTAGTAGCCACCACTATCAAAAGTCCACCGACAATCTCATTCGGAGTGATTGACTGACCCAAAAACGCTATACTTAGAATAACTGCTGTCACCGGTTCCAGTGCTCCGAAAATGGCAGTAGGTGTCGATCCAATGATATGAATGGCCGCTGACGTACAAGCCAATGACAATACAGTGGGTATGACAGCTAATGCCACTAAGTTATACCAGCCGATTCCTCTATCGGGAAAGGTTAGCTCTGTGCCAACCATAATTTTGAAAATGAATACAGAACAGCCGAAAATCAATACATAAAACAACAGTTTGGTGGTCGGGATTCTTGATATAGCTTTTGAGGCATTTACAAGAACGATATAGATGGCGTATGTCAGTGCTGACACCATAACTAATAGAAAACCGAAACCGCTTAATCCGGCATTTCCATCAGGACGCATTAAGAGTATCAATCCCCCGATCATGAAAATGAAACATAATATAAGGCTTGCCTTAAAATGCTCCTTGAAAAAGAAAGTCATGATAACGGCCACCATGATGGGATAAACGAAAAGCAAAGTGGAAGCCACACCTGAATTCATATAATTGTAACTCTCGAAAAGAGTAAGTGACGAGACAGCCATCAAGACTCCAAGAATGAATACCGGGATTATTTCATCCGAGTGAATTCTGTAATCTATCTTACGGATAGCCATCAAAATGGCGAGTATAGGAATCCCCAGTCCATAACGAAACAACAAAACGGAATTAGGATTCATCCCCATTTCATATAAGGGTATTGCAAAAGCCGGATTGGTGCCGTAAGCAGCCGCCGCTAAAGCCGCCAGGAGATATCCTTTAAACTTTCCCATAGAAATGTAGTATCAATGTTTTCAAGTTTAGAACCACTAACCAAATCGGGTGCAAAATTAGTGAAATTCTCGACTTGAAACACTGATAGAAACAAGGTTTCTAAAGTTTTTTGCAGAGAGGCAACCATGTAAAAGCAAAAAAGGCATATCCATTAGCTGAATATACCTTTAATTTATAAAAATGAATGAAAATTTTTATTCGTAACTTCTGACTGTTTCAAGCAGTTCTTCTCCCGGCATTTCGCCTGACTGACGCCAAACTTCCTGTCCGTCTTTATAAAGAATGAAAGTTGGAGTTCCTTCCACTCCCTGTTCCTCGGTGAGTTCAGGATTTTTGTCGATATCTATCTGAACAACCTTTGCGGAGTTTCCAAGTTTTTCACGAACTGCCTCCACAACCGGCATCATCCTTTGGCAATGAGGACACCATGTTGCAAAAAATTCCACCAATACAAGCTTGCTGCTATTGACAACTTCTTCGTAATTCATAATTGTAAGTTTTAATAATCGTGGCAGGCATTATTGCCCGTCTAAATTATTAACAACCTAACACTTAATTAGTTCAAAGCCGGCCAATCTCACAGCCTCAGAGATTTTATCGTCTTCCACTTCGCCTGACACCGTGGCAAGTCCGCTTGAAAGGTCTATTTCCACGGAATCAATACCACTGACCCCGGAGATTGCTTTCTCCACGGCAGCCTTACAATGGGAACAATCCATTCCCTTAATCTTATAAGTTTTTGTCATATCGTTTTGTGGAATATTTTTGACTTTTAATTTTGAAACAAATTTCTTGATGAAAGAAAAGAGCAACAATGATCCCAAGGCGATTGAACAAGCCGTTTCAAACCATCCCATGTGCATGTGGGCATTGTGGCTGTCTGTAGCGGCATTTATTGTGAACCAGGAATGAGGCAAGAGGAAATCAATAATAAATCCAAATGCAATCGCTGTTATAACCACTGATGAAACATAAACAGCTGTCGCCTTCCTTCCCTGCGTTTTATCCAGAATCAGGATGGAAGCAAAATTAGCAGCCGGGCCTGCCATAAGCATAACAAACGCAACACCGGGGGAAAGACCTTTCAACATTAAAGACATCGCAATAGGAATTGAACCTGTGGCACATATATACATCGGTATAGCAATCAATACCACGGCTATCATTGCAATCAAGGGATATTCGCGTAATCCTACAAAGAAAGAATCGGGCACAAAGATGGTTATAAGTGTAGCTATTACAAGGCCAATCAATAGCCATTTTCCCATGTTGTCTACCATGTCAAAGAAGCCATAACTTACTGACGCTTTCAATTTCTTAAAAAGAGATTCCTTCTTTGTCCCCTCGGCATTCGACATTGAGTCTTTATTTTTAATATCCTCATCGGGAGAAAGTTTTCCTACGGCCAATCCTCCAAAAAATGCACCGCATAAAGCGGCAATCGGCCTTATCAAGGCAAAAGGCAACCCTAATAATGAATAGGTTGCTGCAATGGAATCCACACCGGTTTGAGGTGTCGCTATAAGAAAGGAGGTTGTGGCCGCCTTTGAAGCTCCCTGACGCCGCAAGGAAACAGCAGTTGGCAAAACCCCACAAGAACAAAGAGGCAATGGTATTCCTATCGCCGCAGCCTTGACAACAGACTTCCATCCGTTTCCGGAAAGATGACGAGTCAACGTAGCTTCATTTACAAATACATGCAGAAGCCCCGCTATTAAAAAGCCTAACAACACATATGGAGACATCTCATTAAGTATTTGTAGAAAAGAATGTAAAATATGATGATAGTTCATGGCTTTAAAACTTTTTATGGACGAAGATAGGTTAACAACAACACTGACATTTTATATCTTCTTGGAAGTTATTCACAGGAAGCTCAAAGATATTTTGGAGAAGATCCAGAGTCTCCTTTAATTTGTTATGATTGATCGTGTAATCACCTTTTCTGGATTTTAACTCAATCAATCCGGCTGATTTTAATTCCTTTATATGTTGCGAAACTGTTGACTGTGACATATCAAACATATCAACAAATGTTCCGCACTTACAACCGCATTTACAATTTCTGCCCTCACAATTTTCTCCGCAACTGCAAGGGTGGCTCCCGTGAGGGCAACGACAGTTATCCATTAAAGTCCTAATGATGGATAATCTCACGGGATGTGACAGTGCCTTTAAATATTTTGAAAGCACTTTATCTTTTTCTTCAAAATCAGGTTTCTTCATATTAATATTTATCGCAAAGTTGCGATAAATATTTTTAATCTGCAAATTACGATGAAAATTTTTTTTATCAGGACTTTTATTTCTAAAACTTTTCAAAGAATATTTATCATTTCAGTTGGATAAAATCTGGCTTTCAAGAATTAGTCAGAGTGATTTCGAGTATTTGTGGGTAAACACCAAGACGGAATGCCACATTTCCACCCGTTCCGGTATTCACTACTAATTTTCTGGCTCCCTCTGAATAAATCCCACCCCATTCTTTATAAGCCCATTTTGCCGGAGAAAACCTTCCGATTTTGAATTGCATTCCATGTGTGTGGCCAGACAAAGTGAGGTCAATATTGGTTGCCGACAGTATCTCCCTCCTCCAATGTGAAGGGTCATGCGAGAGTAGAATCTTGAATTCATCCTTTGTCAAACCTTTCATGGCTTTCTGCAAGTCTGCTCTGTCAGTAAAAGATTTTCCACCTGCATTCTCAACTCCGATTATAGCCATCCGTTCTCCTCCTCTTTCAATTTGAATAGATTCGTTTAATAAAAGTTTCCAGCCGGCAGATTTTTCCAAGTTTATTACTTTCTCCAATTCTTTTTGCGGAGAATCGGGAGGAGTATAGGAACGGTAAAGGCAATAATCGTGGTTTCCCAAAACAGAAATAACTCCATCTTTTGCCTTTAAACTTCTCAATTCATTTATGAAAGGGATTATTTCCTCTGAAGAGGTATTTACAAGATCTCCGGTGAAAACAATCAAGTCCGAATTCAACGAATTTACTTTTTCAACTATCTCTGAAACTGTTATCGGCGATGTTGAATATGTGCCGATATGAAAATCCGACAAATGAACTATCTTATATCCCTTAAACTTTGAAGGCAAATCCGAGAAATTAAGGCTTATTTTTTCAACGGTCACTTTCTTCCATCCAATAAAAATTCCGTATAAGACCGCCATCAGCCATATCCCGCAACATCCTAATGCAATCCAATTAAAGATAGTCCACAAAATAGGATTAGCCCATCCAAGACACCAACCTAAAACTGATACAATTGTAAATATCAAGGTGGAGAAGAAAACAATAAGAGTGGACCTGATTGCAAAATTCATAGTCCACTGATTTATCTTTCCTCCACTAAATCGCCACCAATTAATAGTAAGATAAATGGTTCCAGGGATAAAAACCAAAACTTTCCACCACCAAGCCGAGTCATTTAAGACTCCGAAAGCAATATAGCAGTCAGACAATAAAAGTATAATCCCTAAAACAACAATCGTAAACCCGAATGCCATTAATTCTTTTTGAAGTAAAGTTATTTGGAATTATTGTCGGATTCAGTATCTTTATTCCGAATAAGGTCTTCTAAATATTGAGGTGTTAAAACCGTATGTTTCACATCCAGTTTTATATTATTCAGATCCAGGAGCGACAATTCTTTTGCCGAACTAATATCATTTCCCATTTTAATTGTCTTTATTATTGAAGTGTGGCAAGACTTTATTAAGAGCTAAAAGCACCAAGACAAATGTAGCGCCCAATGCAAAGAATCCTAAGTCAAGAGGGAACACCGGTTTCATCCAGCCACCCAAAAGATAACATATAAATTGCAGCCATAAAGATGCCTGCACGCACACGCACAATGTGCACCAGTGTTTTGCAACAAATTTCTGATAACTGATGCTCCAGACAGTGAAGGGCAGGCAACAGATATTTATTAATGAAAGCCAATGAATAGTGGCAGGTGAGATCAACATCGCCAACAGGCTCACTCCGAAATATGTGAACCCAACTTCGCTCCAGCTGAAGATCCCAAAGAAAGATGACGCATTTGTCTTCAAAATCGAATCGCAACCACCCTCCTGCAATACTCCACAAACTTTGTCGGCAACATGGCTCTTAATGCTCAATGACTTTTGCACAAGCATATAGGTGAGCCAGATTCCAAAACAATCCACAGCAAACAATCCCCAGAAAGACCAATAATGCCACAGGTCATGAATAACAATTAGATAAGCTGAAAGCAAGCCGGCCAACGCCCATAATAAAACATTCTTTCCTTTGTTGATTATTACTGTTGTGAGATGCTTGCTATAATCAGGTTCCTTGGCGCCTTTTTGCACTGTAGGAATCAATATGACTCCTGTTGAAATTTCCTCGAATTCCTTCACAGGGATTGACTCTGTAATTCCTTGCGTTAAATAAGTAACCGTGTCATCACTGACTTTTGTTACGATAATCAATCCTCCCTGAGTCTGCGCAATATAGGGAACGGATAATTTTGTAAGTTCAGTCTTATCTTCTAACTGATAACCCTTGCTGTCTACCCCGTATTCCTTTAAAAGTTGCGAAACGCCAAACAGCGTCTTGAAAGGCATTGATTCAAAACGTTGTTTGGTGTAATCGTTTGTAAACGGCACTTTCAACGCCGTCAACAAATCAGTAATGAGGGTATGATCCGTTGTATGCATCTATGGTTATCTTAGGTAAGATTCAATTTTAGAAAGAAGAACCTGACCATCTATCTCTCCACTTTCACGCCACTGCTCTTCCCCGTTTTTATAAATTATAAATGTTGGAACCGAGTTGGCGCCATTGGCTTGAGCCAGCTGGGCATATTCATCGATATCAAACTGATATATATTTACCTGACCTTGAAGCAACTCCTTAATCTGAGCCACGATAGGCATCATTCTCTGGCAATGAGGACACCATGATGCAAAGAATTCCACCATCACCACTTCCGAGCTTTTAATAATTTCTTTATAGTCCATAATCTTAAATTTTTAATTGTTGAATTTTATTGTTTCATATCATTACAACAATCTTAAATTCAAATGGTTTGAAAAATCCCGATTCCCAATACCATATTAGGCAGATTAATTCTTTCATAGAAATCTTATGGTTTATTTTGCGGGATTGAAGGTTAAAAAAATCTGTTGAATCGCTTCAACAGATTTTCTTTGACATTTCCTCAGAAAGTTTTTCCATCTCGGAAAAAAGCTTGTGATACACTTCACAGTGTTATGAAAATGTTTGGATGATTAACATAGGTTTAGAAAAATCTACTATTCTTTGCTATTATAATATCTAACTTTTAGTGTGTTTTTCATGGTATCTAAAGTTAGAGTTCTAAATGTAAGTGCTCAATTCACAATTTGTTTTTTGCCGTTCACTATATAAACGCCTTTTTCAAGGCTGTCAAGATTTTTTGCTTTGTCAAGAACCTTATTTCCTTTCAAATCATAAACATTGTAAACCTTATTTGCTTCGTTATCTTTTATACTCTTTACTCCACTTTCTTCTGATTCATCAAGATTGATGAGATTGTATGACTGGGTGCCGAGTCCGATTTCCTCAGCATACTCAACAGTATGAGTGCCGTGAAGGCTCTCAATTCTCCGTATAAGAGCACTCGCATCATCTCCGGATACCGATTCATGACTGAAAACCAAATCAAGACAGGCACGGTCAAGGGCCACCGGATCAGTGGAAGCCAAGATACCCATATCCTTTAATTCAGGGGCATGAGGATTTCCGTCGCAATCACAATCCACCGACATATTGTTCATTACATTTATATAGACTATATCTTTTCCCTCCTGCTTGAAATAATTATGTACGGCTTGAGCTGCTGCAGCCATAGATTCGAGGAATGAATCCTGATCTGCACCTGAACCTGATGTTTTATTACCGGCACTGTGAATATAATTCTTGCCTCGAGAGGAAGCAACTCCTATACTTGCATTCTTAAGAACGCCTCCGAAACCGCCCATAGCATGTCCTTTGAAGTGGGCCAGATTAATCATGAAGTCATAATTACTGATGTGTGAACCCACTATATCATTGTCAAGCCATTTAGTGTCGGTAACAGGGATTGTTATTTCGCCTTCGGAATCCATGATGTCAACATTTGCAATAGCATTATAGCCCCTTTCTTCTATAGCTCTCAAATGTGCTTCCGTATTGTTTCTATTGCCCCAATAGGCAGTGTTACATTCAACCAAAGTTCCGTCAACTGTTTGGACCAGATTTTTTATCAGCTCCGGACTCAGGTGGTTGCTTCTGCTTGATTCTCCCGTAGATATCTTTATTGCCACGTTTCCCTTAGCTTCGACACCCAAAGCCTGATAAATCTTTACTAAGGATTCAGGAGAGATGTCAGACGTGAAATATACATTTGACTGGGCTGTTCCGGTAATAATGCTTAAACTGAAAAGAATTAGAGAAAATAAATATTTCATAAATTTGATATTTTATTTTTGCAAAGTTATAAAAGCTTGATTATTAATACTTACCATTTTTAAGGATATTCTTACCAAAATCATAGATTTTGAAAAAATTAATTAGGATAAAGATTAAAAATTTATGACTATCCTCTTAAAAATCAGATGAGTTATTTTTCGATTATCTAAGGACGCAATTACCTTGCGTCCCTTCTACAAATGCTTATCGGGTTATTATACGGGATACTCAATTCTTTTAATCTGTTTTACAGAAAATAATATCGGATTCATCCTTTTGTGGCCGTTCGAATCCATGCCAATAGTTGTTGAGTTCTTCTTCAGTGACTATCAAATCATCGGGGCCCTCCCCTTTTCTTTGTGAAAGTCGTCGCAATAATTCATCTTTCTCAGCATAACAATAAACAAAGACCGGTTTAACTCCCATTTCAGCACTTAACTT
This sequence comes from Muribaculaceae bacterium, assembly GCA_022509105.1. Lineage (GTDB taxonomy): Bacteria > Bacteroidota > Bacteroidia > Bacteroidales > Muribaculaceae > Lepagella. The sequence goes on from JAFLTV010000054.1 coordinate 9,198, forward strand.
GCGAAATTCATCCCTTACGGCTCGTTTACACTGAGTGGCATCAACTACAACTTTCGCCCCGGCTTTTAGAAGAGATTTGAATTGCTCAAAGACTTCTTCCCTACATTCAGCAAACAATCTCTTTTGTTCTTCTTTTGATAATATAAAAAGATTGTCTTTTACTTTTTCCCAGATCAAGACATCTGTTGAGAGCCTGGTAAAACCTTCTGCCACCAATCCAAGGGCATATTGTGTTTTACCGGCTCCGCTGATTCCACACATTATGACAACCTGACTTTCAATGTCATATTTCTTCATCGGGTGCAACCGGTTCTATAGTTATAAGTTCATAATCATTGCTTCCTAATCCGAGCTCTTCAGCATATTGAAGAAGATAGGTGCCGTTTCTTTCCTCGATTCTTTCAATAAGATGAATCTTTCCGGGATCTTTTGAAGAATATACGGCATCAACACATGCCCTGTCAACTGCCACCGGATCTAAAGATGCAAAAATACCTATATCTTCCATTTTTATGGATTCGGGTTCGGCGCAGCAATCACAATCTACGGAAAGATTATTGGCTACATTGATATAAAGAATCTTATCTCCGACATGATCAAACACCGATTCGCAGGCCTCAGCCATTGATTCCAAGAAATCGTTTTGAGGAGGAACATTTTCCCAATCAACAGGCACTTCCCTTGATTTTCCGGCTGTATGAATCCATGCTTTACCCGCAGAAGATGCAATCCCAATAGCCACATTTTTCAACGCACCTCCAAAACCGGCCATCGGATGCCCCTTAAAATGTGAGAGAACCATTGTAAAGTCATAATCAAGATAATTTTTCCCCACATAATTTTCCTTTATATGTTTCCCTCTCTTCACGGGTAGAGCCACATCTCCCTCAGTGTCCATGATATCCACCTCGGCTATGGCCGTGAATCCATGTTCTGCCGCAGTCTGAAGATGATCCTGTGAGTTCAAGCGACGCCCTTCGTAGGCAGTGTTACATTCAACTATAGTACCATCCACCAGATGAACCAATCCCTTGATCACATCTGTGCTTAGATGATTTGGATTGCCTGCTTCGCCTGTTGAAAGTTTTACGGCTACTCTTCCTTTAGCTTCCCTACCAAGGGCTTTATACACTTTTATTAGATTGTCTGCCGTTATCCGAGGACAGAAAAATACTTTTGATTTACTCATAACCTTATTATTTTATTGTAAATTAACGTTTTGAACTATTTTTTTATTTTGAGACATTGAAATCTAATGGTTTATGTTGTGAATGGTGTGCAATTATTTTCCATTCAAATAGCCATCATAGAAAAAATTCCCCGATTCTCAAAACGTTAATTTAGTTTCAACCGATATTCCTATAGATTCTTTAACTGTAAAGTTGTTACTGACATCTTCTGAAGAAATTGGTTTTGTTCTTTATTTTCAA
>JAFLTV010000055.1 GCA_022509105.1 Muribaculaceae bacterium
TTGACCCCTTCGCCTCCGGTGGCGGACCAAGTGTCCTGTGGCATCATGTCATTGTTCTCATCCCGCTGTCTTCATTGGCCGGGCTATCACCCCCGAACTTCGCGACAGCGGTTGCAAAATTACTGTCATTCCGCTCCGTTTCCAAATCTTTTTATCCCCATTCCCGGTTTTTACCACTATACCTCGACTCAATCTGCTTATTTTCAGCTGAATAAAAATTTGTTAATTTTTGTAATAATAGGTTAATAAATAAGCCTTATGGAATTTAACTTCCCAAAAAAACATGCCGATGAATAAAAAATATATCTCTCTTAAAATACAAATGGCTTTAAACTTTGTTATAACTTCAAATTGAAAACAATATTAATTATTCATTATAAAAAAATTAAAGCTATGAGACAGAATATTTCTTACGACAGCGATGATTATTCAGGTTCAGTTATTTTTTGGATAATCTTGATATGCTTAATTTTCTTCTGCTTTTTCTGGTGGCCGACTCCAAATTATGGTTATGCCGACAACACTGTTAATTATGCAAACAATACAAGTTGGGGCTGGGGCTGGGGTTCCGGTTGGACCTGGGGATGGATCATACTTGCATGTCTGTTTTTCTGGTGGATCTGCACCCTATGTTTTGCACCGATGTATGTTGATGCCGATGACGATGAAGTCAGGATTCGCCGTCCCTTCAAAACAAAAAGAATAAGAATGGATGAAATCGCTTCAGCAGAACCTTACACAGTTTCTAAGAAAGCAAAGAAAAAATTCTTGCGTTCTTCTCCTGTAAGGGCCTTCGGAAAATGGGGACAATATTCAGACGATAATATTGGCGACTATTTTGCATATTATGGAAAACCCGACAACACGGTGCTTATCACTCTTAAAAACGGTAAGAAATATGTGGTTGGAGGTTCCAATTCCAAAGAGATGGCTGAATATATAAACAGTAAGAAAAAATAAATAAAACAATGAGGATATGTCCAATTCATTAATTTGGGCATATCCTCATAAACTTTATATAAATATGCAAGATTTAAGACATTGAGGATTATTTTCTCATGTTGGCATTTATGATGACAGTCATAAATTTTTTTATTCATAATAAATTATAAGGAATAGAATATGAAGGCAATGTTAGTAAACGGGAGCCCGCATCCCAAAGGATGCACTTACAGAGGGCTGAAGGAAGTGGAGAAAGTTTTAAATGAAAAAGGAATAGAGACGGTGTGGGTAGATGCCGGCACTAAAGATATCCGCGGATGCATAGCCTGCAATTATTGTCGAACCCATAACAAATGCGTATTTAACGACATAGTAAACGAGACAGCTCCCCTTTTGGCCGAATGTGATGCATTGATAGTAGGCACTCCCGTATATTATGCCGGACCAAACGGTCAGCTTCATTCCTATCTTGACAGATTATTCTATAGCACCATGACAAGCGTCAATAAAACAATGAAAGTCGGGGCTACAGTTGTTTCATCAAGAAGAGCCGGATCTACAAGCGCTTTTGACGATATCAATAAATTTTTCACCATCAGCGCGATGCCTGTAGCTTCGAGCACATATTGGAATGAGGTGCACGGGTTTACAGCAGAACAGGTGGAAGAAGATCTCGAAGGGCTGCAAACCATGAGAAACCTTGCCACTAACATTGCCTTCCTTGTGAAAGCTATAAAAGCTCAAAAGGAAAAAGAGGGACTTCCGCAGCAGGAAAGAGGGGCATTCACCAATTTTATAAAATAAGAAAATGAAAACTATGAAACATATAAAGAAGGGATTATTGGCGGCAATTCTTCTTTTATCCGGGGCTGCCGTTATGGCACAAGCTCCATTAACTCCGCCCCCTTTTAATCCAAATCCGGATTCACCTCCGGGTCAGCTTCCTCCCCCGGGTCCTCCCGGCAATCCGGGAACTCCTCCACCTCCTCCCAATCCGGGAATACCACCGGGATGGGGAGCTCCGGGTTCTTTATCAGTGCCCCCTTCTGCCGACTGGATGAACCAAGGCACATTAAATGTTATGGCTACCGGCTATGATTCGGAAGGAGTCATGAGACAGCTTCCCCTTTATATTTCTTACACCTTCAATGGAGTGAATTATAACATTACTGTGTTGAATTCCTGGAATCCATATACCCAGAGTTGGAATGTGGGTGTTGACATCCCGGCTTATTCCACTTCTTATTATCTTAATGGTTTCACCTATAATTACTATGCGATGTTGCCGATCGGCACTTTCTATTTTAATTTATAGGATTTGATTTATAACATTTACGGCAGCCACAGCAAAGACTCCGGCAGTTTCTGTCCGGAGTCTTTTTTCTCCGAAACTGACCGGCATAAAGCCATTTTCCACTGCCAGTTCCACTTCCTTTTCTGAAAAATCACCTTCGGGTCCTATCATTACAACTACATCATTGCCGGGCTTACATTCTTTTGCAAATTCCTTTTTGGGATAGTCTGCAGAACAATAACCAAAAAACTTCTGATTCGGGGAATCAGCATTACTCTTTATAAAATCATTGAAATCTGTTAGCTCTATAAGTTGCGGAAGCCTGCTGCCAAGGCTTTGTTTCATGGCTGATACCATCACTTTCCGAAGTCTTTCCGATTTCATTATTTTACGCTCGCTGCGATGGCATTTAAGAAGAGTGATACAATCGACCCCTAATTCAACAGCTTTTTCAGCGAGCCATTCCATCCTGTCGGCATTTTTTGTTGGTGCCACTGCCAGATTGATTGAAAAACCCTTGTCGTCCGGAATTTCGATCTTTTCAATTATCGACACTTCAGTATGTGATGGATGAGGGTCATTTATTCTACATAAAAAGCGCGCACCCCGGCCATCCGTTACATAGATTTCATCTCCTTGCCTCATTCTTAACACTCGGCAACAATGAGCCGATTCTCCCTCCGGCAACATGCCGGTGGTTTCAATTTCAGGAGCATAAAATTGAATCATCTTTTAAAGTCAATTAAGATGAAGAGATTATAATTTTCCGTCTTCAACCACCATTCCTCCCGGGTCGTCGCTTTCAACCACCTCTTCAGAATGATCAGACACTTGGCGCGTCTTTGTATCATCCTTGAAAATAAACATGAAAGCTATAGCGACCACTAAGGCGAAGCCTGCAAAGCAATACCATGAAATTCTCCAGCCCAATATCTGATCCATCGGGTCAGGATGGCTATAAACAAAATGATTTACAACCGCACCTGCCGCCAAAGTTCCCGCAGTTGCGCCCAAACCATTAGTCATAAGCATAAACAAACCTTGAGCGCTGCTTCTCATGGCCGGATCTGTCTGAGTATCTACATATAAGGAACCCGACACATTAAAGAAGTCGAAGGCTATTCCATATACAATCATTGAGAGCACGAATAGTGAAACCGCATCGCCTGGATTACCCAATCCGAAGAAACCGAAGCGGAACACCCAAGCAAACATCGACATCAGCATCACAATCTTAATACCAAACCGTTTCAGACAGAAAGGAATCAGAAGAATACACAGAGTCTCGCTCATCTGCGACAACGATATCAAAGCATTGGCATTCTTTGCTCCCCAGGTTTGGGCGAACTCAGCCACATTTGCAAAAGAGGAGATAAAACTGTTGCCATAGCTATTCGTGATTTGTAAGGAGACGCCGAGGAGAAAACTGAAAATGAAGAATATAGCCATCTTCTTCTCTTTGAAAAGAGAGAAAGCCTTAAGGCCAAAGGCTTCAACAAGATTTCCGGATTTACTTTTGTTTATCGGACACTCCGGCATTGTCAAGGCATAAACGACCATCACCATGCTGAAAGCTCCGGAAAGGAACAGCTGATAGCATGTCTCCTGCATGCTATGGCCGTCGATATGAATAAAATTCACCATAAGCATGGCCACGATAAAACCGATTGTGCCAAGCACCCTGATCGGGGGGAAAGCCTTGATGGTGTCAAGTCCTGCTTTTGTCAAGGCCGAGTAAGCAACTGAATTTGACAATCCGATTGTGGGCATATAAAAGGCCACGGACACAGTGTATAAAACAAACAAGGGCCCGAATTCAATATGCGCTGAATGTGACAGGCAATACCATCCGGCAGCTCCCATAGCCAAACCGGCTATCAAATGGCATAAACTCAACATTCTTTGGGCCTGAATCCATTTATCGGCTATAATTCCTATCAGAGCCGGCATGAGAATCGAAACAATACCCTGAACGGTGTAAAACCAATATATCTCTTTTGCCAGACCTACATTTGCTAAAAAATTACCCAGCGAAATAAGGTAACTGCCCCATACGGCAAATTCCAGGAAACTCATGGCAGCGAGTTTCACTCTTAATGTTTTATGTCCGTTCATTTTTCAGGGTCTCCTTTTTTTAATATTACTTGATTATCGCCAAATTCAAAACCTTCATTAAGGGCAGTGCTCCTTTTCCAAACCATGAACTCCGTTTCAGAAGCGCCGCATAGTGCCGCCAAATCTTCATCCCTCCCTTTTATTCGAACATCTTTTGCCATAGGCGACAGCAATAATGATGCAATGTTTTTAAGATAGCTCCCGATAGAATATCCTTCATCGCGAGAAGCCATTTTGATTCTACGTTGCGCGGCTGCCGACAGATAGTTCAAATAATTCATAAGATAAATTTCATCGCTTCTTAAAATATTCATATATTGAGACTTTCCTATCTTCAATATACTGCTTTTGCCAACAGCTTGAATATCCGATATATAATGATTGGAGAGGCCATAAAGGTTCATAGCCCCTATTACAGCTCCTTTGCCTAAAGTCTCTTCAAACGTGATTTTAAAATTGGAAAGTTTATGAAGGCGGCGGATGTGTCCCGAAAGTAAAAATCCAATTGAGTCTACCTGTTCGTCGGTTTTCGCAATAACTTCGCCATCTTCGAAATTCAAAAATTCCACTCTGGTCTTTTCCAGCATCTGGGAAAGCTGATCAGAACCGATGCCCTTAAACAGAGGGAGCTCCATTATTGTTTCATACATTGACACCATCAGGACGGGAATTGAAAGGATTATTCGATTTTAAGGATAGATAATTAAAAAAGCAGCCTTGTTTTATTTAGACTGCTCATTTGTAGCGGGATCGAGAATTGAACTCGAGACCTCCGGGTTATGAATCCGACGCTCTAACCAACTGAGCTATCCCGCCTGGATATGCTTTCGCATTGCGACTGCAAAGTTACTAATTATTTTCTAATGCCCAAATCATTTTCTTAAAAATTGACTAAATTTGCATTGTGAAATTTAATATTATCCATATTCCTTTTTTCAGAAAGATTATATTCCGCGGCGTAGCCTGTCTTTTAACGATGGTTGCTCTCCTTGCCTTAACGTCTTGTTTCACAGGCATAGAAAGCACCAAAAAGATCAATATGTCGCGTGAAGACAAACGGAAAGCCAACCCGACGCCGGAAGAACGATTTTTTTCCGGCATTCAAGGTGTGCCTCTTAAAGATTGGGAGAAAGGGCGTGAATTTATTGCCGCTGACGATAAGGCCTTGCTCATTTTTGACGGTATTCAACCAGAATTTTTCCCCGATTCTGTCAAATTTAAAGGAAAAATTCTCAAATTCGACGGACTCCAACACAAAATGAGTCCTGCAGGTGTCTTAACCGCCTCCATCATTTTTTCCGACGATTTCATGCCTTATATTTACGACACGGGCAAGCCCTCCGATACGGCTCCCGAAACTCTCTTCAGCAATGAAATTCCGATGCTGATCGACCGGCAACTTATAGAAGAGGCGGCAAATCTGCTAAAAGGCAAACAATTGTGGACAAGATCTAATCTTTGGTATGACGAAAACGAACAACGCATCGATGGTAAAAAATATGTGGAAGTAATTGTAGAAAACGTTGATGCCGGAAATCTGGCTTTCCCCTTGAAACTGACTCTTAGAACCTTAGACAACGAGGTTTTCAATATGTTTATGAATCTGGGAAATTCAGACACAGAAAGCCGTGCTTTCCATAATCTTTTTTCCATTTCTGATATAAAAAAACATTACCCCGACATTTCTTCCGAATTCTGGGACCTGATTTGCAACGGAAAAGTCTCTATCGGAATGACAAAACAGGAATGCCGGCTTGCTCTTGGAAATCCCATCGAGACCTCGTCGGGCCATGATTATTCCCAAACCCTCGACATCTGGAGCTATGACAACGGCAAAGTGCTCTGGTTTGAAGACGGCAAATTGGTGCGTTTCAAAGGTTAAGACAATCCCCCTTCCTTTTAAATCTCTTATTATGGAAATTAAATTTGAACAAAATAAAGACCTCACCTCTCTGAACACGTTCCATATCAAGGCAAAGGCTAAACTTTTCGCCACATATTCCCGCGTTGAAGAGCTTCATAAAATATCGTTCAGCCCGGAATTTATGGAAAATGAAGTTTTCTATCTGGGAGGAGGGAGCAATGTTCTTTTTAACGGTGATTTTGACGGGTTGGTCTTAAAATCTGAAATAAAAGGGATAAAAAGATACGACAAAGATTCCGAAACCGTATTCTTGATTGCAGGCGCGGCCGAACTTTGGACCGATGTTGTTGATTTTGCTATAAAAGAAGGACTTGCAGGAATAGAGAATCTGGCAGCCATTCCCGGCACAGCCGGGGCGGCCCCCGTTCAGAACATAGGTGCTTATGGCTCGGAAATAGGAGAAGTTATACATAAGGTGGAATGTTTCGACGTGATTTCCCATAACACCTTAACCCTGACTGCCGAGCAATGTCGTTTCGGTTATCGCGACAGCATATTTAAAAATGAAGGGAAAGGAAGATATGTGGTCTTGAGAGTGAGCTTGAAATTGAAAAATTCAAATCTCGCTGAAAATTTAAACTACGGTCCCCTGAAAAAACTGAAGGAGAAATTGGGAAGAACCCCGACTATCTCTGAAGTAGCAAAAGAAGTGACCGAGATAAGGAATTCAAAACTCCCCGACCCTGCAAAAATCGGCAATGCCGGAAGCTTTTTTAAAAATCCCGTTGTTAGAATTTATTTTTATAAAGAGGTGATGTCCACCCTCTGTCCCGACATTCCCTATTATGAAACCGAAGATCCTTATTATGTAAAGATTCCGGCCGGATGGCTTATAGAACATGCCGGATTAAAAGGTTTTTCCATCGGAGATGCCGAGGTTTATCCTCAACAATGTCTTGTAATTGCAAATAAGGGAGAGGCTTCATCCGGGGATGTGATAGAAGTGGCGAGTCATGTAGTAAAAACCGTCTTATCAAAATTCGGAGTCGTCTTGCGCCCTGAAGTAAACATCATCGACAGTGAAATAAAAGTCACTATTTTAGGTTCGGGCACATCCAAAGGGATTCCCGAGATAGGATGTCATTGTCCCGTCTGCACCTCGACTGATCCAAAAGACAAACGCACCCGTTGTTCTGCGTTGGTAGAGACTCGCGGCGTGAGGCTCCTCATAGATGTTTCCCCCGATTTCAGAATGCAGGCTTTAAATAATGAAATCTCTTATCTTGATGCAGCTCTGATCACCCACAACCATTATGACCATGTTGGGGGATTTGATGATCTCAGGCCATTTTGCGCAAATGGGAAATTCCCGATTTATCTGCGACCCGACGTTAATGCCGATTTGCATCGTCGGCTTGATTATTGCTTTTCAGACACTCATTATCCCGGTGTGCCCTCATTTGAAATGAACGAAATAGAAAACGCTCCTTTTATGATTAAGGGAGTCAGGATCTCACCTGTGACAGTGATGCATGGAAAAGTGCCTATCGTAGGGTTCAGAATCGGCAACTTTGCTTATATAACAGATGCAAAAACCATAGAAGAAGAGGAAAAAGAGAAACTTGCAGGATTGGATGTGCTGGTAGTGAACGGGTTAAGAGACAAAGATCATTTTGCACATTTCACAATTGCCGAGGCCTTGGAATTAATTGAAGAATTAAAACCGAAACGAGCCTATCTGACGCATTTTTGCCATGAAGTCGGGAAACATTGTGATCTTGAAAGAAGGCTCCCTGAGAATGTTTTTCCCTGTTACGACGGAATGACAATTATTACAAAATAAGCACCTTTTACTTTCAGTCTATATAATACAGAAATTTCAAAGAGTTGCTTCTTTGAGTTTTTCTGCATTTTCAGCCACAGAAAGCCTGTCGATACATTCCTGGATATTGCCGTCCATGAAGTTCGACAAATTATAGACGGTGTAATTTATCCTGTGATCGGTCATTCTCCCTTGAGGGAAATTATATGTCCTGATTTTTGCCGAACGGTCGCCGGTAGACACCAGCGTTTTACGCCGCGAAGCTATATCATCAAGATATTTCTGACGTTCGCGGCTATAGATATATGTCCTGAGCCTTGACAAGGCTCTTTCCTTGTTTTTGGGCTGGTCGCGAGTTTCCGTACATTCAATCAAGATTTCATCTTCTTCGCCCGTGATAGGATTCTTCCACATGTAGCGAAGTCTAACTCCCGATTCCACCTTATTTACATTCTGGCCACCGGCACCTCCCGAACGGAAAGTGTCCCATTTAATGGCTCCTTCATTTATCTCGACATCAAACTCTTCAGCCTCCGGGAGCACTGCCACAGTTGCCGCCGATGTATGCACGCGGCCCTGGGTTTCAGTTGCTGGCACACGCTGCACCCTATGCACGCCGCTCTCATATTTCATAACCCCATATACGTCATCACCCGAGAGATTGAAACATATCTCTTTATAACCCCCGGCTGTGCCCTCATTGAAGTTGGTGACCTCGAGCTTCCACCCCTTCTGTTCAGCAAATTTCTGATACATACGGAAGAGATCGCCGGCAAACAAAGCCGCCTCGTCGCCGCCTGTGCCGCCACGTATCTCAACCACAGCATTCTTGGAATCTTCCGGATCTTCCGGAATTAGAAGGAATTTTATTTTTTCTTCAAGCTCCGGAAGTTTCGTTTGAGATGAAGCTATAATGTCTCTTGCCATTGCTTTCATCTCCTCATCATCCTCTTCCGAAAGAATCACCTTGGCCTCTTCCACTTCAGCCAGCAATTCTCTATAGGATTTAGATGCCTCCAGGAGCTTTCCAAGCCATCGGAATTCCTTGGTCAATTTCACGTATCTCTTCTGGTCGGCGATAACCGCCGGATCGGTTATGAGAGTTGAAACTTCTTCCAATCTGCTGTCGAAGCCCTCAAGTTTTGATAGAATAGGATTTTCTTGCATGATGCAAAATTACAAAATATTAAATTTTTCAACAAGGTTAATTGCAAGATACTGTTTAAATCATTAACTTTGCCCTCCGAAACATCGGGATAAAAAATCCCGCCAAATAAAACAACCAAAAATATAAGGCTAAAAGTTTATGGCAACAAGAATCAGATTACAGCGTCATGGCCGCAAAGGCTACGCTTTCTATCCAATTGTAGTCGCCGATAGCAGGGCACCACGTGATGGTAGATTTATTGAAAGGATAGGTTCATACAATCCGAACACTAATCCTGCTACAATAAGTTTAAACTTCGACCGCGCCTTGTATTGGATCGAGGTTGGAGCGCTTCCAACAGACACAGTGCGTTCAATTCTTTCAAAAGAGGGCGTAATGCTTATGAAGCATTTACGTGGCGGCGTTAAGAAAGGTGCTTTCAGCGAAGAAGAAGCAACACGTCGTTTCAATGCCTGGAAAGAGGCTCGCGACAAGAAAGTTAAATCTGCCTTGGCGGCAAGCGACGCTAAAAAGGCCGCTGAAGATAAGGCCCGTCATGACGCTGAAGTGGAGAAAAACCGCTTGAAAGGTGAAGCTGTAGCTAAGAAGAAAGCTGAGAAATTAGCTGCTGAAGAAGCTGCCGCTAAAAAAGACCTTGAAGAAGAAGTGGCTGAAACTGAAGCTTCGGAAGCTCCAGCAGCTGAATAATTTTGATTTTAAAAATTATTTACCTAATTTTGTAACCCAATCGGGGCTTGAGCCCCGATTTTACGGCCGATTAGTGTAGCGGTTAGCACGCCACCCTCTCACGGTGGAGACTCGGGTTCGAGTCCCGGATCGGCTACCAAAAATAAGGAATTGTTCATGGCAATTCCTTTTCTTATTCCATTAATAATCAATAATATAATTGATTGTCAATATTTTAAAGTATCATTCAAGTTCA
>JAFLTV010000056.1 GCA_022509105.1 Muribaculaceae bacterium
GGGAACATACATTCTCAATTGACGTTACAAATTATTCGGCCCTTCGCCTTGACTGACTCGCAGTCCGCTACTTCGGCCTCTGCTGACTTCTCGTCATTCGTTGTTACTATGGCTTTGCGGCCACTGACGAGACCTCACGGGATAAGCCCGGCATCTTTCATCGTTTACCCGCATGGTTTACGCATCAAGGGTACGGTTGCCTTTGGGAACTTCGATGTCTCATGCCATCTTGTCCGCTTGATACGCCTTATTACCATGTTTCTGTCCGTCAGGCCACGATTTCGCTATCGCTTCTTCTCTCCCAAGCGTCACCGCTTGAAACTTGCGAGTCGCTATGGGGTTCGTCGGCAACTACGCCCCTTGTGGACTTGCACCACAGATACAGAACATGCCCGTCATACATAAGAAAGCCGGACTGAGAAGCCCGGCTAATTTCTTTAGAAACTGAACTCTATTAATTCTTGACCTAATTTGTGTAAGGCGGATTCAATCTTTTCTTTAGCTGCCTGACGAGGTTTCTTTACTCCGTGGGCATAATTCCACAATTGCTTTTGATTAATCCCGGTTAACCGTTCAAGGGCGGCATTACTGATGATTCCGGAATAATAATTCAAGATGGATTGTACGTCATATTTCCATTCGATAGACCAATTCTCCCTAATTGGGTCTTCCCATTCAGATTCAGGATTTACCTCCTTGTAAAGCTCAATTACTTTCGGCACTTGTTCCTTGATATCCTTCACACTATCTCCCGCAATATTTATTCCGGAGCAGTTTTTGGCATAAGCACCAAAAGAATCCTCGCTTGCACAAATGTTGATGATAAGTTTCTTTTCCATAATAAGAAAATATTTAGAGGTTCTGATTAAAGAGGTGGGTCATTTAAGACCCATCTCTCTTAAAATAGAACGCCTTAACGGCTCAGGCATCTCCCTACGTCTTTATTCAATGCAAAGATAATGAAATTTTTAAAAGTAGGAAATTTTTCTACCCTTTTATAGTATGTTAACCATTCTTAGCGACCTTTAGCATTTCCTTTATTGCGACATTATATTTTTTAGAATCAATGAGTTGATGGTTGAAAATCAGCAGGGGCGGCAGGAGTTTTTATATCCAACTCTCATTTAATTCGCATTTAATTATCACTTTAAAGTGATAATTTCGGATTTTTGATGTAATTTTGCTTTATGGAAGAAAAGAGGATATCTACATTTGATGAGGTAGAAAAATTTCTATCTACTTTATTCGGCAAACTTACAATCAGTGAAATTCGATTTCTCGATAACCGGAATAAAAATATTGAGACATTAGCAGCTTTGGATATCCCTGGTACTAAACGGAAAGATATTATTAAAACATTAACAGTCGAAGATTATTCCGAAGGACCCATTAAAGATGTTATTAATTTGTTAGGCGACATGTGGGTTTTTGGAAAAGATATTAAAAATCAAGAAGTATATACCAAGATATCCCTGGGTCAACCAAATAAAGATGTGATTTGCATTTCTTTTCATTTCTCAGAATATCCCATGTCTTATCCTTATAAAAAACAATAATATGGATTCACCATTCTGCGACGGAAAAGCAACTTTAATTGAAAAGAAAACTATTATTCCGTATAGAAAAGAAAATTTTGAGATTACTCGAAAATTATATCGTTGTGATCAGACCGGACTTGAATTCTCCACTGAAGAACAGGATGAGGAAGCTGTGGATCTTATATATGATGCCTACAGGAAAAAACATGGCATTCCCAGTCCTTCAGAAATAAAATCCTTAAGAGAAAAATATGGACTTTCCGCCTCCAAAATGTCCCTTATATTAGGATTTGGTATTAATCAATACCATAATTATGAAACAGGCGAAGTGCCATCTCTATCTAATGCAAAACTTATATTGGCGGCCATGAATCCGGAATTCTTTAAAACCCTTATTTTATTAGTTAAAGAGGATTTAGGAGAAAGAACATGCAAACATCTTCAGGAGATAGATTTTTCTTCCTCTTCCGACACTGCAAGTTAAAGAATCATTGATTTTCAAATAGAAAATAAGTTTAGCAAACTTGATCATATGAAAAATCCCAAATATCTGAAATAAAGATATTTATAATTTTAATTCCCCCGAATTCGGGGGAATTAAAACTTTGTTCAAACATTCAAACGAAATGAGGGCTGGCTGAGAATTTCAATCCGGCTTCGCTATAGTTAATTTACTAAAAATTAGATAAATTTGTTTCTTAAATTAGATCAGAAACTTTACAAAACGATAATTTATTAAATTTATGGAAGAGAATTTTGAAAAATATACGCCTCAGTTCATCACTTCTTTAGGTGAAAACGAAATATTCGTTTTCGGAAGTAATCTTCAGGGTATGCATGCAGGCGGAGCAGCAAGAATAGCACATGAGAAATTCGGGGCCGTCTGGGGTCAAGGAGTGGGATTACAAGGAAAATCATATGCAATCCCCACTATGCAGGGAGGCGTTGAAACAATCAAACCATACGTTGACGAGTTTATAGAATTTTCAAAGGAACATCCTGAATTGACGTTTTATGTTACAAGAATAGGATGTGGTATAGCGGGATTCACGGATGAAGAGATTGCTCCATTATTCCGCGAGGCAATTGAGTTGCCAAATGTGAGATTGCCAAAATCCTTTGTAGAGATTTAGCTGCAAAGAATTCGGAATTTCAACAAAGAATAAAGGAATTTACGGAAAGCATGTTAAATGCCGTTTATTCTGGGATTTCCGTCTTCGGAAGATGAACTCGACCCTTCAATCATTTCAATGTCAGCTCCGGTGCGTTTCACATCTGTCCTAAGTGAACCGAATTTGAAAGAGATGCCAATATTAACCGACCATTGTTTAAAGCGGTAGTCGCTGCTTGAATAAAAGGTCTCAGATTTTGATGTGTTAGTAAACGAGCGATAGGGTGTGAAGAAATTAGAACCGCTTGCCGTAAGGGTCATCATGTCGTTTTTGAGGAAAGACCTGCTAAAGGATATCCCATAATATGAAAAACCGCCTCCTTTGCCTTGAAGATTGATCCATCCTGTTCCTCCCCCTCCATAAGCGCTAAGTCGCAATTTGAAGGGGAAAGTGTAGTCTGCATTTAGATTAAAGTTGCCTGACCAGCCATGATTCTTAGCTTTCAGTTCCGGAGAGTCTGCCTTTAAATCAGTGTATCTGCCGGAGAGATAGGCTCCGATATTAAGCATTGAAATAACCGACCATTGCAGGTTGAGATTACCTCTGAATTCCTGCCTATGTCCAATGTTGGCATAAGTGGAATTGAGAATATTATTCGAGATAAAGCTATATTCCGTTATCATATTGTCAACCCTGTCATAACTTAAACCGAAGCTTCCGCCCAATTTACCTCCAAAATTTGTATAGGTGAGGGAGATAGAGTTTGATTTCTCACTTTCAAGGTCCGGATTACCATAACTCACCTTATTAATCTCCATAGTGTTCATATAAGGGTTCAGTTGACTGATGCCGGGACGCGATATTCTCATCTGATAAGCGAGCCTCAGATTCGATGCATCTTGGATTTTATAACTTATTGCCAAATTCGGCACAACGTCATTAAGTTTTGTAGTGAAATTCGGAAAATCTCCGATTTCATAATCAAGCCCCATCCGGGTGTATTCATACCGCAGGCCGGCGCGAGTGTTCCATTTACCGAAATTTCCGGTGTATGACACATAAGCAGCCATGATGTCTTGAAATTGCTTGACATAGATTTTTTCTCTCTCTGCAACTACCATTCCCGCCTCTGAATCTCCATAGAAAGGAGAATCCTTGCTGCTGTTTTTCCTCCAGTTGCCTTTTAAGCCGGCTTCGATTGTGCTTGTGGATGACAAAGGATTTACATAATCGAGCTGGAAGGTATGCCTATAGTCATTACCGATGGATTGCTGCAACCTCCAGGGATAATCATCAGGGAAACCGTTGTCGTTGAATGTGAAAGTTGTCTGGTCGGAATTTACTTTACCGTAACCGAAAATATAAGAAGTCACGAGGTAATGGCCCGTCTTGTGGAAAGTGTGCTGGAAAGATGCATTAGCGCCGGCCCATAAATTTTTATAATCAGAATTGTTGTCACGTTTCAACTCCCATACAGGAATCATCTCGATGGTTTTCATGCTGACATTCTCATGAGAAATCTGCCCGAAGCCTGTTCTGCCGATGTTTCCTTGAACAGTGATGAGATTTAAGGAATCCGGTTCCCACGAAATATTAAGGTTCCCGCCCGTGTAATTGAAACTGTTTTTCATCTTTGAGTCGCTTGTCTGATAGCGGTTGGCATCATCCGTGAGGTTCTCAAGAATGGTTTTCCCGGTGATGGTGTAGCCCTCGTCGATAGACTTCACATAGTTGATGTTGGCGCTCGCAGTGACCTTGTTGATTTTACCTCTGCCATAGAAAGAGCCTCCGAAATTATTGTTGGCAACGCGTGCTGAAATATTGGCAAGATATCCGTCAAGGGATTGTTTGCCAGTGGTGACTATGTTCAGAATTCCGCCGGTGCCTTCCGCATCATATTTGGCTCCGGGTTCGGTGATGACCTCGATCTTTTTAATTGTGGCCGCAGGCATCGACTTAAGAATAGTCTTCACGTCGCCGGAGAGCATCGGATCTTCCTTGCCGTTTATCAATATCTTGAAATTTGAATCGCCGTTTATCTTTATATTATCGTCGGCGTCGACTGTGACCATGGGCACTTTTCTAAGCATCTCTATAGTGCTGTTTATAGATGCCTCCGGGTCTTCCTCCACATTATATGTTAAAGTGGCGCCATCGCTCTGCACAAGTTTTTTTCTTGCCGTGACCACCACTTCGCTTAATGTTTCTCCATCTTGAGAGAGAAATACGTCTCCTAAGTTTATATCAGGATCCTGGTCAGTTATTTGGAATTTTATATCTCTCTTTTTTAGTCCGACATAATCTACCTGAAGAATATAATCTCCCGTTTCTGAGATTTTCTGATTGAATTTCCCGTCGATATCTGTGACATTGAATGCCAACGGATATACGGTGTCAGTTGGATTAAAAATCTTATAAGTTGCTCCGGGACAAGGTTCTCCATCCTCGGCAGAAAGGATTGTACCCGAAACAGAGAAATCAGCTTTGGCTGTTATTGAAATTAGTGAAACCGTTAAGCAAAAAATGAGATATCTTCTCACGGAATTTAAGAAATTATTCATACCTAAAACTGAACAGACATAAACTTTTTGCAAAATTAGATAGGTTATACCATAGAAAGTATCTTTTTAACATTTATAAACTTAATTATATAAAAATAAAACTTGTATCGGGTGTTTGGTTTTGGATAAAAAATAATTATTCGGCTTTTCAACCATATTATGGCTTAAGATGTTAAAACATAAAATAGTAAAGCAATTGATAATGCATTTTACCGAACCTTTATACAGAAATCCATCCTTTGAACCGGATTGAAGACAGGCTGGGCAACACAGTTTATGAAGAATTTGAATTTTAAAACACATAAGATTATGGAAGAAAAGAAAATTAAGGTATTGTTGGTTAACGGTTCTCCGAGACCTAACCATAACACTGGCAAGGCGCTTAAAGCTGCGATGGAGGGAGCGATTGAAGCCGGAGCAGAGGCTGAGCTCATCAATCTCTATTCTATCAAGAACCTGAAAGGTTGTTACAGCTGTTTCCGTTGTCAAAGAAAAGGTTTTTCAAAAGTCGATCCGGTGTGTTGCATCAAGGATGAAACATGGCCATATCTCGACAAGGCAAGGGAGGCAGACGTGGTGATAGTCGGAAGTCCGAATTATTTCGGTTATCCCACCGGTGAATTCAGAGCTTTCCTTGAAAGATTTCTTTTCCCGAAATTTTCTTATGTGAGAAACACTCCGCTGGTGAATCCCAAAAACACGGCCTGCATTTTTACAATGAATGCACCGGAAGAATACATGATTCCGGGTCATTATGATATTCTTTTGGGTACATCGGTTGATAATTGCAAGCATATTTATGGTTTCGGAGAGGCTCTGTATATCAACTTCACATATCAGTTTGATGATTATTCACAAATGGCTTTTGACTATTTCCCGGAGGAAGTAAAAAGAGAATACAGAGACAAACATTTTCCTGAAGACCTGAATCGTGCCAAGGAATTAGGAAGACGTCTTGTGGAGGAAGCAAAACAAAGGAAAAATTCTTAAATAAGAAACTAAAACAAGAATTATTGAGGTTTTAAATATCCATAAATTCTTGGGGAAGGAGGAGCGAGTCCTCCTTTTTTTAATGTGCAAAGACCACACCGGTTATTTCGGGAAAATTATCACCTGGCGGATAAAAACAGGCTTGAATATAGGTATCAATAAAGGGACTTCTTTAATTTTGCAGAAAATAATTCTCATTGACAGATGGATTTAAGCAGATATATTATTCCCGGACTTTCAGAAATAGAGTTTTCTTTTCTTAAAGATGCATTTCACATGGCAGAAAAGGCCGGGGACATTCAAATGAAATATTTCAGAAGAAACAATCTGGAACAATCAACGAAGCTGAATGACAGTGACGTGGTCACCATTGCCGACAAACAATCAGAAGACTTCATATTAGATTATATTCACAATCATTATCCCGAACATGGAATTATTTCAGAAGAATCAGGTAATGAAAACGAGGGTAGAGATTGGCGCTGGGTCATTGACCCTCTTGACGGAACAACAAATTTCTCTTCCGGGTTGCCGGCTTTCTGTGTTTCTATTGCCTTGGAACTAAACGGGGAAGCTATTTTGGGAGTGGTGTATGCCCCTTATCTTAAAGAATGTTTTTATGCGGTCCAGGGTAAGGGAGCCTGGTTGAACGGCAAACAGATCCACTGTTCTGAAAAGTCTGAATTGTCAAAGGCTGTTCTCGCCACCGGAGTGCCGTATGACAGGAAGGAGAATCCTGACAATAATATGCAGGAAATCGTGAAACTGGCCATGTACGTTAGAGGTATCAGGAGGATGGGATCGGCAGCCATAGATTTAAGTTACACAGGCGCCGGCTTCTTTGACGCATATTGGGAATTAAACCTTAACAGATGGGATGTTGCAGCCGGTCAACTGATAGCTAAGGAGGCAGGAGCGATAATTGAGTCGATACGTAGCAACAGAAATCACTCCATATTGGTTTCAAATCCATATTTATATCCTTCTATTCGTGAGCTTTTGAGAAAGGAATAAATGGATCGAAAAAAAAGTGACACTTCATTGTTGAAGCATCACCTTCTTTCTTAGTATTCAGCGACTCTTATTTCATAATATCGGTGGAGGGAATACAAGTAATTCCCATATTTTCCATGTCGTAAATATTGGCGTTTGCCACTTCGTCTGACATTGCAGAGCAACAGTCAGTAACTACAAAAGTGTTGTAATCAAGGCTCATGGAGTCAACGGCTGTTCCTCTCACGCAATTCGGATATTGGGTGCCTGCGATATACACATTCTTTGTGCCCAAACCTCTGAGGATGATATCCAGCTCGGTTCCGAAAAATGCACTGAACCTTTGTTTCGTAACTTTTATGTCTCCCGGTTGCGGTGCTATTTCATCAGGAATTTCGGCGCTCCACGTTCCGGCAATGCAGAAAGGCTTGCCTTCCTCAAAGAAATGTCTTCTATAGTTTTCTGCATCTATGCCTGAAGGGAGATGAATTCTATAAAGATAAATCACGGCCCAATCATTTGCCCTTCCAAATTCCAGGAATTTCTTTATCGCCGGCAATGTTGCCAATGCACCCTTTATACACTGAGGGGATTTTGGTGACACCCATGCATTTTCCATATCAACTACCAGTATTGCATTCTCGGCACTGGTGAGCATACCATCTATTTTCTTCGGTTTTTCCATAATTTTCAATTTTATAAATTAATGATACTAATTGAATAACAAATAGATAGTCGTTAAAGTTTGAATTCCAGTCTTTATGATTTGCAATTGTAGTAGTTTGAATGAGAAACTTATGATGATATTAAGTCCTCAACTTTGACTTTCTAAAAAATATATGTTACATTTTTTTGAAAAGCACTTTAGATTTTTCTCCTGTTTCAAGTTCGTAATAATCATAAATCAGGTTACCGTTGGTGAAATAGAATTCTCCGGAATAATTTTCTGTTTCGTCAGGGTCGTCTAAAGAATTAGAAAATATGCTCAGAATATTGCCATTTATTTGATATGTTCCAATCGTAGTAAGCTCTCCACCATCTTCATTTTTGAAAGAACCATCAGGCCCGAAAATCCAGAATTCATCCGGATCACCCGGTTCCCATATATTATCTTCAATTTCAACCTGAAACTTTTGCCATCTTCCGATGATATTTTCAGGATTAGCCTCAGGTTCATCATCCCGGGTGTCATCTTTTTTGTCGCAAGAAACAAACATGAGAGAAAGCAAAAGGAGCATAAGTCCTCCTTTGAGATACGTTAAAAAATTTTTCCTTTCCATATTGAATGAATTATATATTGAATGCTACAAAATTATTTATGCATCATGTCGAAATACGTCGTTTTCAGAAAATTTTAAGAAAAAATTCAATTTTAATTGAAAGCGACGTAAATTGTCGTTTTCTATTTATATATTCGCGGTATGAAACAGAATCTAAGCCGTCTTGTAAGATATATGCTTATTATAAATAAGCTGTCGGGGCGTCAAAAATATGTTCCGGCGAATGAGCTTTTCTCTTATATTGATTCACAGATGATGGCAAGAGGATTCAGTGCCGGAATGACAATCAGGACACTTCAAAGAGATATCCACGACATAGAGAAAGTTTTTGGCATAGTAATAAAGAATTATAGAGGCTATGGTTATTATATTGCAGACAATTATGAAGACACGGAACTCAGATATAAAGAACTCCTGATGAATTTCGACCTGCTTACGGCTATAAGCGGAGATACAAATAGCGAGGGTTATATAATACCGGAACATCACCGGCCTAAAGGAAGCGACCGGA
Source organism: Muribaculaceae bacterium (assembly GCA_022509105.1). Classification (GTDB taxonomy): domain Bacteria; phylum Bacteroidota; class Bacteroidia; order Bacteroidales; family Muribaculaceae; genus Lepagella. Next base: position 8,986 of record JAFLTV010000056.1, read on the forward strand.
TACCAACCTTGATTAAAGCCATAAAGGAATGCAATGTTATAACTTTCACTTACAAATTGGTGAGGAAAAACAATAAGAAGATTGAGAAGAGGGTTAAGCCATATTTTCTTAAAGAGTCATTGGGATTATGGTATCTTATTGCCAAAGATGAGAAAGATGAAATTAAATCTTACGGAATAGACAGGATAAGCGATCTGGAAATCAATGATGACTGCTTCAAGAAGGATGAATCAATAAACCCAAATGAGTTTTATAAGTATAGCTACGGAATATGGGATGACCCGGAAACTCCGATAGAGGAAGTAGAATTAAAATATGATGCATTAGACGGAAGCTTTCTAAAATCGAATCCTTTGCATTGGACCCAGGAAATTCTTGAGGATAATGAAAAAGAATTTCGGATAAGGTTGAAAATTAAAATCACAAACGATTTCGTAATGGCTCTTTTAGCGCGGACAAGATCATTGACGGTAATAAAGCCTGAATCATTAAAAGAGAGGGTGAGGAATCTCTATAAAGATGCATTGGAAAGACACCAATAAATACTGATGGATTATGGGAATGATATATAAGGTTACAGAGAAAGTGTGGGGCATTTCTGACATGCCATGGCCATTTTTCTATGGTATCCAGGCCTTCGTTATATTCAAAATAATAATAGGGACTATAATTCTTTGTCTCATAACAATCACCTATCCATTCCTTTATATATTCGGAGTATGGTATCTGATAAAGAAGAAGAAAAAGCCTAATTGGTTTTATTTTGCACTTTACACAGCCTTGATGGGATGGTATATTTTTGTCATAGTAAAGTATTTGATATTAGGATATCCCATGCATCAATACAGCGACTGGCCGGCAGGAGATAAACCTATTCAGCAATTCGCTACAGAACAAACCTATCCAATAAAGGAGACTCCGAATGGAGAGGTATATGAAGAGGGTAAGGTTTATAACTATTGGATAAAGGTTGCTGACGCCGAAAATTCTTTAAAAGCTTCCAACATTCAGCGAGGCTGGAGAAATGAACCTCCATTGAAAATGAAGGCATCGCAAGTCAGGAAATTAAACGGAGTTTATGAATGGCAGTCAACAAT
>JAFLTV010000057.1 GCA_022509105.1 Muribaculaceae bacterium
CATCCTGGATTGTGAACTCCATATCCTGCATGTCTTTGTAATAATCTTCAAGTTTGTGTGCGATTGAAATAAGTTCTGCAGCGCAAACAGGCATAGATTCTTCCAAAGAAGGATATTTTTCCTTACGGACTTCTTCTGAAATTCCTTGGAGAGCAGCCCAGCGACGTGAACCTTCCACAGTGATTTGCTGAGGAGTACGGATACCGGCAACAACATCTTCACCTTGAGCATTGATGAGATATTCACCGTTGAAGATATTTTCACCAGTGGCAGCGTCACGACTGAAAGCAACACCTGTGGCTGAATTGTTACCCATGTTGCCGTAAACCATAGCCTGCACGTTTACAGCTGTTCCCCATTCTTCGGGAATCTGGTTCATGCGGCGGTAGAGGATTGCACGTTCGTTCATCCAGCTGTCGAATACTGCGCAGATACCACCCCATAGCTGTTCCCATGCTGATTCCGGGAAGTCTTTTCCTGTGTAATCCTTAACTGCTGCCTTGAAGAGCTTTACAAGTTCCTGAAGATCTTCAACATCGAGCTCGTTGTCAAATTTAACGCCCTTTTCTTCTTTCACTTTTTCGATGATAGCCTCAAAGGGGTCGATATCGGTTTTGCTCTTTGGTTTCATGCCGAGCACAACGTCGCCATACATTTGTACGAAACGGCGATAGCTGTCCCATGCGAAGCGAGGATTACCGCTCTTTTCTGCCATAGTCTTTACAGAGGCATCGTTCATACCGAGGTTGAGGACTGTGTCCATCATGCCGGGCATGGAAGCGCGGGCTCCCGAACGAACAGATACCAACAGAGGATCTGAAGGATCGTCAAATTTTTTGCCTGTAAGTTTTTCAACGTGAGCGATTGCAGCCTCAACTTCAGGTTTGATGTCGGCTACAACTTTGTCACGCCCGTATTGCGTGTATTCAGCACAAATTTCTGTAGTAATAGTGAATCCCGGGGGCACCGGCATGCCGAGTAGGTTCATCTCAGCAAGGTTGGCTCCCTTTCCGCCGAGGAGGTTTCTCATCCCGGCATTACCTTCGGCCTTACCGTCGCCGAATGTATAAACTGCTTTAGCCATAAGAAATGTTAAAAAATTATATGTTTTCTTTTGTTATAAGAAGAGTCTTTAAGGAATTTTTACATTAGGGGATTGCAGTTAGCCACAATCTTCGCCTACACTTGCAAATTTAACGAAAAATTTGGGAAAAATAGCTATATTTGCACCATAAATCAATGGAATGGCAAGAAAACAGAAGCAATTGCCGGAGCTGAACAATGTTGAGATAACAGGAGTGGCAGCTGAAGGAAAGGCTCTGGCCAAAATAAAATTGAAGGAAACAGACGCAGATACGATAGTGGTATTTGTGCCTTTTGCTGCGCCCGGCGATATAGTCGACCTTAAGATTGACAAGAAGAAACATAGCTATGCGGAGGGGCATATTATAAAAATGATTAGCCCTTCAGAGATGCGTGTGTCTCCCAAATGCCAGAATTTCGGAGTATGTGGCGGCTGCCGTTGGCAACATCTCCCTTATTCCGAACAATTGAATTTCAAACGGCAGCAAGTTGTCGATGCATTGCAAAGGATAGGAAAAATAGATATTCCGGAAGTGAAGCCAACTTTAGGTTCGGATTCCACTTGGGAATATCGTAACAAGATGGAATACACTTTTTCCAACAAAAGATGGCGCACATGGGAAGAGATGAGGGGAGAAGTGGAAGGCAATGCTGCCACAGATGCCCTCGGTTTTCATATTCCGGGAAGCTTTGACAAGGTGCTTCATATAGAGAATTGTCCGTTGCAGGATTCCATTGGAGACAGAATAAGAAATTTCATCTATGAATATGCCTTGGAGAAGGGTTATTCATTTTATGATATCAAGGGCAACAACGGCTTGTTAAGGACTTTGATGATAAGGCCATTGATAAGCGGTCAGCTAATGGTCTGCATGGTTTTCGGGGAGAAAGATGATGAAAGAATAAAGGAATTGCTGACAGCCGTTGCTGAAAAATTCCCGGAGATAACCTCGCTGGTTTATGTGATCAACCGGAAAGTAAACGATTCAATCGCTGATCAGGAAGTTTTACCATTCAAAGGGTCTCCATTTGTTGAAGAGAAAATGGGAGACTTGAAATTCCGGATAAGTGCAAAGTCTTTTTATCAGACAAATTCGCTTCAGGCCGAGAGATTATATCAAACCGCCGCAGAGTTCGGTGGCCTTGCCGATAAAGGGAAAGAGGATATCGAAAAACCGTTGGTTTACGACTTATATACCGGAGCGGGCACAATAGCCAATTTTGTAGCGAGAAACGCCCGTAAGGTTATCGGAATCGAATATGTTGAAGATGCAATCAAGGATGCAAGAATAAATTCAGAAATCAATAACATTGAAAACACGGAATTCTACGCCGGCGATATGAAGAATGTTTTGACCGATGAATTTATTGACCGTCATGGCCATCCTGACGTTATGATAATCGACCCTCCAAGGGCCGGAATGCACGAAGATGTGGTGAAAGTTATTTTGAATGCCTCTCCGGAAGTGATAGTATATGTCAGTTGTAATCCGGCTACCCAGGCACGAGATCTGGCTTTACTCGACGAGAAATACAAAGTGACAGCCGTGCAGCCGGTTGATATGTTCCCGCACACCCATCATGTGGAGAACGTAGTTAAACTTGAAATTAAAAAACAAAACTATGAATAAACTTGAGCTGATTAAATCACGCCATTCGGTGAGATCGTATAAAACCGAGCCGCTTTCCGATAAAATTCAGAACGCGCTGAAAGCGGAGGTTACGATGATCAATACTCATGTGGCCGGATTAAAATTCCAACTCTTTTTTAATAATTCTGATCCTTTCAATGGCTTTTTCAAGAGCTACGGCACATTTGAAAATCCCTCGAATTATCTTGCGGCAATTGTAGACGACGGCGTTGAGAATATCTGGGAGAAAGCCGGATATTATGCCGAGCAGTTTGTAATCAAATGTTGTGAAATGGGGTTGGGCACCTGTTTTGTAGGAGGCACCTACGATTCCAAATCCGTGAACGTGCAGCTGAAAGCCGGTGAAAAGATATTGTTTTTAGTGCTTTTCGGCTATCCTTCAGGCCATATCAGGCTTAAAGAGAAATGGCTCGTAAACTTTGTTCACAGAAAGAAATATGATGTAACCCATTTCTTCGAGCCGGAATATACCTTTGAGAAAGCCTGTAAGGATTTCCCCGGTCTCGACAAAGGCATAGAGGCTGTGGCTTGCGCCCCATCGTCATTAAACAAGCGACCCGTAAGGTTGTTTATAGGAAAGGAATTCGGCGAGGGGATGGTGTGTGCCAAAGTAGACAATAAAAATGAAAAAAACCTTATCGACCTGGGCATAGCAAAGTTCAATTATAATTTTGTAACAGACACTCATTGCCAATGGGGCAACGGTCAGCCATTGACAGGGGGAGAAATTGATTGATCATGATAACAGCTTCAGCAAAGAAGAAAGAAAACATAGCCGAATATCTGCTTTATATGTGGCAGATAGAGGATCTTATAAGGGCTAATCAGCTTGATATAGATAAGATTCAGCAGACAATCATTGACCAATATAAGGATCTCACGGATGATCAGCGGAAAGAGATGAGAGACTGGTATGAATCTCTTATCGATATGATGAGAAGAGAAGGTGTGGCCGAAAAAGGACATCTGCAGCTCAACAAGAATGTGATCATACAATTGGAAGACCTCCATCGCCGCTTGCTTGCAGATCAGAAGTTTGCTGCTTATTCAGCCCAATTTTATCACACTTTGCCCATAATTGTGGAATTAAGAGCAAAGGCCGGCGAGGATAAAGCAGGAGAAATCGAGACATGTTTCAATGCTTTATATGGCACATTGCTCTTGCGTCTGCAGAATAAGGAGATTTCAAAAGAGACTCAGGAGGCCATACAGCAGATTTCGAAATTCCTCGCTATTCTGGCAATGTATTATAAAAAAGATTATAACAACGAATTATTCGGCGAGCAAGGATAAATCAAAATAATCAAATCCGGGAGCGGTCCTAATTCCGGGAAAAATGAACCCTTAAATAGACTTATGAACGAACAACTGACCAAAGAGATACAGAAAAGAAGAACATTTGCCATTATTTCCCATCCTGACGCGGGAAAGACCACACTCACCGAGAAGCTCTTGCTTTTCGGAGGAGCTATTCATGTGGCCGGAGCCGTAAAAAGCAACAAAATAAAGAAGACAGCCACTTCCGACTGGATGGAAATAGAGAAACAGAGAGGAATTTCGGTGGCAACTTCAGTGATGGGTTTTGAATATGACGGATATAAGATAAATATTCTTGACACTCCGGGCCACCAGGATTTCGCAGAAGATACATTCAGGACCCTTACGGCGGTAGACTCCGTGATTATTGTTGTGGATGTTGCCAAAGGTGTCGAGACTCAGACAAGAAGATTGATGGAGGTGTGCCGAATGAGAAACACTCCGGTCATTATATTCGTCAATAAGCTTGACAGGGAAGGTCGGGATCCTTTTGACATCCTTGATGAACTTGAGACAGAGTTGAAAATCAAGGTCGTGCCATTGACCTGGCCTATAAATATCGGGGCAAAGTTTAAAGGTGTATATAATATATATGAACATGGCCTTGATTTGTTTACACCATCCAAACAGACAATCAGCGAGAGAATAGAGATAGACGATATAAATTCGCCGGAAATAGATAAACTTGTCGGCCCTCAGGATGCAGCCAAACTAAGGGAAGATATAGAGCTGATTAATGGGGTGTATCCCGAATTCGATGAGAAAGAATATCTGGAAGGAAATGTGGCCCCGGTGTTCTTCGGTTCGGCATTAAACACATTCGGAGTAAAAGAGCTCCTTGATTGCTTTGTTAAAATTGCTCCTTCGCCAAGAGCCGTGGTTGCGGAGGAAAGGACAATAAATCCTGAGGAAGACGGTTTTTCAGGCTTCGTCTTCAAGATTCACGCCAATATGGACCCCAATCATCGGTCGTGTATAGCCTTCGTAAAAGTTTGCTCGGGAAAATTTGAAAGGAATGTGGGCTATCGTCATGTGCGTTCAGATAAAGTGATGAAATTTGCTGCTCCCACAGCGTTTATGGCACAGAAAAAAAGTGTGGTGGAAGAGGCATATCCCGGAGATATTGTAGGCATACCCGACACCGGGAATTTCAAGATAGGAGACACTTTGACGTCAGGTGAGATGATACATTTCAAAGGTTTGCCGTCATTTTCTCCCGAGATGTTCAAGTATATAGAAAATGCCGACCCTATGAAGGCGAAGCAATTGGATAAAGGCATCAAGCAATTGATGGACGAAGGAGTGGCTCAGCTCTTCACAAGCAGCTTCAACGGCCGGAAAATTATCGGCACGGTAGGTCAGCTTCAGTTTGAGGTTATACAATACAGGCTTCTTCATGAATATGGAGCACAATGCCGTTGGGAACCGTTGAGCCTGTATAAGGCGTGCTGGATAGAAAGCGACGATGAAGAGGCCTTGGAGGCTTTCAAGAAGAGAAAACATCAGTTTATGGCCAAAGATAAAGACGGCAGGGATGTCTTTATGGCAGATTCCAATTATGTCTTGCAGATGGCCCGCAACGATTTCCCCAAAATCAGATTCCATTTCTCTTCGGAATTCTGAAAGCTTGTTAAGAAACGTCCAAATTTAGAAGCAAACTAATTTGTATTCCAGTCTTTAGTTTTGAAGAAACTCTAATTGTCGGAGAGTTCTTCAGAATCAGAAACCGGTAAAAGTTCCTTGTCCATATCCGTGGGTGAGGACAGGGGTACATGATCGATGAATACTTTCTTATAGTAAACCAGCAGGAGAGTGGTGAGCGGAAGGGCTATTATCATTCCGATAATGCCGAGCAGAGTTCCCCAGATTGATAAAGAGAGCAGGATGATAGCCGGATTGAGACCCATGGTCTTGCCCATAATTTTCGGAGTCAGAATATAATCGCAAATACATTGGCTCACAAGATATACAAGTCCGCATTTTCCGAGCAAGATCCAGAAATCAACATTTCCGTCGAGTGAGGTTATAAAACAGATTACAATAACGGGAATTAAAGTGATATACTGAAAATAAGGAATCATGTATAAAACCCCGACAATAATACCCATAACTATGGCGAGGGGCATCCCGACTATCGTAAACCCGATACAATAGAGCACAGCTGCACAACAGGCGATAAGAAGCTGGCTCCGGAAATATTTGTTCATATAGAACTTCACGTCGTTCAATATCTGGCTTACAGACTTACGGTATTTGCGAGGCACAAGTAAGGAGAATCCCTTCCCGAGCCTGTCATAATCTAATAAAATAAATATGACGTAGATGAAGGTCAGAAGCCATTCGATTGAATGAAGGAGGAAATCGACAGAGGCGGAAATGAATGTTTCGCCCCGGTCAAGCCAGGAGCCTAATTTGCCGTTCTCGAATTCTTGAATAAGGGTGTTTATACTTAGCTGTTCACGGATATAAGAGCTGATTCTCTCCGGCAGAAAAGGAAGGCTGTAGTTCTCTCCGGAATATTGTTTCATCATTATTTCCATCTGTGCCATCTCTTTCATCACCAGCGGAATGAAAAAATAACATAAGAGGAAAATGATTATCAGCCCGTCGCCCAATGTTATGAAAACGGCCGGAGCCCTCCTCTTGGATTTTGATAAAAGCTGGTTAAACTCCACGAAGGGTTCCAGGATATAAGACAACAGACAAGCAAGAAAGAACGGTAGCAGAACATTCTTAAGCACACCCAGCAGCCATATTGCTGCCGCTGTAATCGCCAGCGCGATCACAAGTCTTACGGTGCGGTCAAATGTGAATGGTCTTCCCATCTTTATGGAGGTCTGAATCTGCTATATAATATGCAAATTTAAAAAATTAATTGCTTAAGGACACGCATTATTCATTTTTTTGACCGTGCCTTCGATATTATTCCACTTCAAAAGAGGGGTTAAGGAAAAAGATTTTTTCAGTGGCCCTGGTAATGGCAGTGTAAAGCCATCGGTAGAAATCGGAGGGCTCCGCGTCCTGAGAAATGCCGCCCATATCGATATAGACATGTTTCCATTGGCCACCTTGAGCTTTATGACAAGTGACGCAATAGCCGTATTTCACCTGGAGGGCATTATAATACGGGTTGGAAATGGCAAACTTTATTTTCTCCGAGAGTTCTCCCTCAGCAGCCGCAAGCACTCGAGCATAAAATCTCTCCATCTCTTCACGAGGGATTGCAGGTCCTTCCGCCACGAGGCTTCGCAATATTATTTTGGCAGCTACGGAATTTTCAATACCTGGAATCTTAAGGTCGACATCGGCAAACCATCTCCCGTAAGCTTTTGTTTTCTTCCCTGAACCCACCACTTCCGCAATCTCTCCATTGGCGAGAAAATTTTCAAGTTTGTTTTCTTTGCTCCAGAAGTAATCGTTTTTAGAAATGACGAGTCGCTCCCCGGCCACCAAAGGACCTTCCGCATCCATAATATATCTTCGGATGGTGGCATTGATATTGTTGGCCCTGAAATTCGACCGGGTGATGACTATAGTTTCATCCTTGCCCGCATTTGCATAGGATGCAGCCAGAGAGTCGAGGAAGTCTGACGGGCTCAAAACTTCTATATCAGGGAACCCGGATTGGAAAATAGTGAAATTCTCTATGGGAAAATCGGAGAAAAGAGATTTCCTCACTATTGTGGCATTATACAGGATTCCGCTCTCGGAAGCCTGTCGCGCAGGCTCGGTAAGGGAATAGGTAACCGGATTAAACCCGATCTGCCTTATCCTCTCAGGATTCATCGCATGAGAATGTGTTTGGCCTACAGGGGGCAGCTGAGCCATATCTCCTACAAGTATCATCGTGCAGCCGGTGCCGCTATACACAAATCTGAAAAGCTGGATTAGCAAGGAATTGGAAATATTGTTGCCGTCAGTGATCAAAGAGGCTTCATCTATAATAAATAAAGTGTCTTTATCTCTGTTTTCTGCCAAAAAATAAGTGGAATTGGAAGGGTCGGCAGAATTTCCACGGTATAGTTTTTTATGGATTGTTGATGCTTTCCCAAAAGAAAGGCTGGCGGCAACTTTTGCAGCCCTTCCTGTAGGGGCGAGCACTGTTGTCTTCATTTTAAGTCTTTCAAGGGCTTTAACCAAGGCCCCGATTATTGAGGTTTTTCCTGTGCCGGCATATCCGTTAAGCAGGAAAACGTCTGTCGGCTCTCTGTTGACAACAAAATCAGCAAGAGAATGTATGAGTCCCATTTGTTCCACATTCGGCACAAACGGCACATTTTCAAGTATAAGCTCTTTTAAGGCTTCGGGAGTCATTCTTCAAAATAACATATAAAAAATGGAATAATAAAGTCTAATTGCAAAAGAATGTGAATTATAATAATTTTGTGAGATTTGTTCTTAGAAATTATGGGAAAATTCATTAAATTTGCGATGGTAAAAAAGATATAAAAAACCACAATAAATTAAACCACAACAATGAAAATCGAACAGATTATCGGCAGGGAGGTTCTCGACTCCCGTGGCAATCCCACAGTAGAAGTAGACGTATATCTTGAAAGCGGTGCATTTGGTCGCGCAGCGGTTCCGTCAGGAGCTTCCACAGGTGAAAACGAAGCATTGGAACTCAGAGACGGCGACAAGGGCCGTTATCTTGGCAAGGGCGTTCAAAAAGCGGTTGCAAATGTCAACGGCCCGATCGCGAAAGCCCTCAAAGGAATGAATGCGCTCGATCAGATCGCAGTAGATGAAGCCATGATATCTCTCGACGGCACTCCTACAAAGTCAAACCTTGGTGCTAATGCAATTCTTGGCGTTTCTCTTGCAGTTGCAAAAGCGGCAGCCGACTATCTTGGTCAACCTTTGTATAAATATATCGGTGGCGTTAACAGCTACGTGCTTCCCGTTCCGATGATGAATATAATCAACGGTGGCGCTCATTCTGATGCTCCGATCTGTTTCCAGGAATTCATGATCCGTCCCGTTGGTGCTCCCACTTTCAAAGAGGGTATCAGAATGGGTGCTGAAGTGTTCCATGCATTGAAATCAGTTTTGAAGAAAAGAGGCCTCTCCACAGCTGTTGGTGATGAAGGCGGTTTCGCTCCGAAACTTGAAGGCACAGAAGATGCTCTCAACGTAATCATGGATGCAATCAAGGCTGCAGGCTATGAACCCGGAAAAGACGTTACAATCGGTCTTGACGTGGCTTCTTCTGAATTCTATCAGGATGGCTACTATGACTATCATCAGTTGAAAGACGGTCAGGTAAAAGAGCCCAACGGCAAGAAGCTCACTTCTAAAGAACAGGCTGAATATCTCAAAGACCTTATCGACAAATATCCTATCGATTCTATCGAAGACGGTATGGCTGAAAACGATTGGGAAGGCTGGAAACTTCTGACAGACCTTATCGGCAATCGTTGCCAGTTGGTGGGTGACGACCTCTTCGTTACAAACGTGAAATATCTTGAAAGAGGCATCGCTGAAGGTTGTGCAAACTCTATCCTCGTTAAGGTTAACCAGATCGGTTCTTTGACTGAAACTCTTCGTGCAGTTGAAATGGCACAGTGTAATAACTACACAGCTGTTATCTCCCACCGTTCAGGTGAAACCGAAGATTCAACAATCGCCGACATAGCAGTGGCTACAAATGCCGGACAGATTAAGACCGGTTCTGCAAGCCGTTCAGACCGTATGGCTAAATACAACCAGCTTCTCCGCA
>JAFLTV010000058.1:0-3510 GCA_022509105.1 Muribaculaceae bacterium
TTATTATGTGTGCTGACCCAACATTCCACAGATATCGCCACCGACCCCTTGAAGGGAAATCTGTTATGTCTTTTAGGCGCCTTTTTCTTTTCCTGCTACCTTGTTATTGAAAAAAGATATATCCCAAAATATGGAAGCGCTATGGTTTCGGCCCTCACTTTTGGCGGAGGAGCGTTAGGTGCTATAGTTCTTGTATGTTTTTCCGGTTGGGAAGCTTCAGTCTTACATCAGAATTTTTTCTCCACTCCTATGTTGGTGCTACTTTTTGTTCTAATCTTTCCTACCGCCCTGAGCTATCTACTTCAGGATTTCTCACTTAAGCTGCTTCCGGCGACCGTTGTGGCCCTCTACAGCGATCTCATTCTGATAGTGTCGGCCATTGCCAGCTACATTATAGGCCAGGATAAATTCTCATGGTGGCAGATTCTCGCAATTGCGTTTATGTTAGTTTCTGTCTATTTAGTGGAAACTTCCGACAAAACTTATATAAATTTGCAAAATAATAAATTAAAACCTACATAAATGAAATCTTTAATTCTGACAACCGCTTTTTCTTTTGCCTCTCTCTTGGTGTCTGCTTCCACATTCAATCTGAATCTGGATTTCACAAAAGATGGAGCGCCTATACAACCCACAATGTATGGTCTCTTTTATGAGGATATAAACTATGCAGGCGATGGAGGCTTATATGCGGAATTAATAAAAAACCGTTCGTTTGAATTTCCCCAAAACCTTTTAGGCTGGACCGCTTACGGCAAAGTAGACGTTCTCGATGACGGTCCGTTTGAAAGAAACCCTCATTACGTTCGTCTGTCCTACTCCGGTCATAAAGAGAAACACACAGGCCTGCAAAATGAAGGTTATATGGGTATCGGAGTTGAAAAAGGTGAAAAATACAGATTTTCTGTTTGGGCAAGAGTGCCCGACAATAAGAATGCAGATATCAGAGTCATAATAGCCGACCCTAAAAGCATGGATGAATCTCATGACTTAGCTTCTGCTACGATATCTGTGGACTCTCAGGAGTGGGAAAAGTATACCGTTGAACTGGAGCCCTATAAGACTGTTGAAAATGCAGTTTTAAGGATATTTCTCGTAAAACCGGAACCCGACACTCAGGTGGATCTTGAGCATATATCCCTTTTCCCGGCCAACACCTGGAAAGGACATGAAAACGGCTTAAGAAACGACATAGTTGAATTATTTGCCGACATTCAGCCGGGTGTGTTCCGCTTCCCGGGCGGCTGCATTGTGGAAGGAACGGATCTTGCTACGCGCTACCAATGGAAGAACACTATTGGCCCGGTGGAAAACCGTCCTTTGAATGAAAACAGATGGCATTATACTTTCGCCCATCGTTTCTTCCCCGATTATTTTCAGAGCAATGGCCTCGGATTTTACGAATATTTCCAACTTGCTGAAGAAATAGGAGCCGAACCCCTTCCCGTTGTGAGCGTAGGCCTCGCCTGTCAGTATCAAAACGATGACCCTTCCGCCCACGTACCCGTTGACTCGCTCGACTCTTATATTCAAGACGCTCTCGACCTTATTGAGTTCGCCAACGGTCCGGCTACTTCACAATGGGGGAAGAAACGTGCTGAAATGGGACATCCCGAACCCTTCAACCTTAAATATCTTGCTATTGGCAACGAGCAATGGGGACCCGAATATGTGGAACGTCTTGAAAGATTCATCACCCCTATCCGGCAGGCTTATCCTGAGATACAAATAATCGGAAGTTCAGGCCCGGATAGCGAAGGACAGCAGTTCAACTATCTGTGGCCGGAAATGAAACGCCTGCAGGTAGACCTCGTCGATGAACATTTTTATCGTCCTGAAGATTGGTTTCTTGCTCAAGGCACACGTTATGACGATTACGACCGTGAAGGTCCGAAAGTGTTCGCCGGAGAGTATGCATGCCACATGAGAGGCAGGAAATATAACCATTTCATGCCGGCCCTTTTAGAAGCCGCATTCATGACCGGACTCGAAAGAAATGCTGATGTTGTTTATATGGCCACTTACGCTCCGCTACTTGCTCATAAAGATGGTTGGCAATGGCGTCCCGACATGATATGGTTTGACAATCTCACCGCAGTGCCCTCCTCTAATTATTATGTGCAAAAGCTTTATGCAAACAATAAAGGAACCAACATGCTTCCTCTCCGATTGAGCAACGGAGCTCCTCTTGCAGGATTGCCCGGTCAAGACGGAATGTTTGCATCGGCAGTTTGGGACAATGCAACGAATCAGATTATTCTTAAAATCGCCAATACTTCCTCAACTCCAAATGATGTGAACATAGATATATCAGGATTAAGCAATGGTCTGTCTCTTAATAATGGCTCCGCTATAACTCTATCAGCCGGCCCGGAAGATCAGAACACATTTGAAAATCCCGATAAGGTTGTGCCGGTAGAAAAAAATATTGAAGCAAGCGGTTCAAAATTTCAGGCTCAGATCCCTCCTCTTTCATTCATAGTCTATAAATTGAATTTAAAATAGGAAATCAGATTTTTATCAACATAAGGGAAGGGGCTCTGAAGATTGAGCCCCGACCCTTTTGTTTTTAATGTATTAAATGATTAATTTTGTAGCATACCAGTAAAACAAAAAAATCTATATGAAAAAAATATCTACTCTTTTAACTTTATCAGCCCTTATTTTTGTCGGCGGTTCGGCTATGGCTAAAGACACTTTCAAAATTCCTGAAAGGAATGTTCCGACTCCCGATTTTTCTCAAAATGTGGGCACAAGGGTCGACATTGGAATAACGGATGTAATTTTCAATCCGGCCGGTAAAAAGGTGGCCTATAAAAAAAATATAACAGGACTTGAATGGGGCACCCCCTATGATGAAGAATCAGGCACCACCATTATTTTCGGTGAAAATAATGAGGTTTATTTTTGCGATATTGTAGGTCGCGAATTGAGCATTGTTTATGGCAGTTATGTAAAAGGAGAAATTGTTGGGGATGAAATCAGAGTTCCGGTTCCCCAGACAGTAAAATCCTATGGCACCTGGGGGCAGGACGTGACCCTGAGAGAAAAAGGTGAGGATGGAGAATATTATTATTCCGAATATCCATATATCACATATTCTTACGATAAAGAAACCGGAGTGATTAAAACAGACCTTCCGGGAGAAGATGGCCAATATATTATCGGCCTTACGTGGTCGTATGACGGCAGCTGGAATGAAACGGGAGATTTCACACAGGTTTACACTCCCCTCGGCATGAACTACAACACTTTGCCCGAAGATATTTCATTAGACACTTATTACCTCAATGACAATTATTACGGCTACCCGGTTGAAATCGGCACTATTGATAACAAGATGTATATAAAAGGCCTCTCTTTGGAAGACACGGATATAGTCATTGAAGGAGACATTGAGGGAGACATTGTCAAGATACCGCAAAATCAGCTCCTGGCAAGTATGTTCGGAGATTTTGTCTGGACAAAGATCCTCCTGTTTGATGACATCCAGGAGTTGGTGCTCGCACC
>JAFLTV010000058.1:3610-9642 GCA_022509105.1 Muribaculaceae bacterium
ATTCCTGATTCAGGATGAGAAACCTTGCGTCCTGTCAAGTCATAATATTCAGTCTCTGTGACTTCATTCCGGCCGTCAATCTTTTCAATACCGGAACTATTAATCTTGCATTTGTTGGCGTTTACGATAAATCCGGTGGATTTATCTATTACAAACGCGCAGACAACAAGATTATCCGTGTTTTGAACCAGACTGTTGCCCTCTATATCAAAGCTGAAATCATGAACGTAAGGTACCGCAGTTTTTACCGTTGCCGGTATTGAGTTTGCCACACCCATCATTCCGGAAACATCGATTACAACATCATTAAATGTGAGCCCGGCAACCAACTGGGGCCAGCTGCATATCTCTTCAAGGAAAGTGCCTGTGTATTCACTTTCAAGTCCGGCATAGAAATTTTTCTGTACCCATGTTGGATACTTCAGACCGTTGGCCACCAAGACATATCCCACTTCATAATCACAGTCATCAATATCGATCATGAATGTGGTGGAAGACTTGACTTCAACTGTTGAGCCGTTCAATACGGTCTCGAGTTGTATGTCTGCCATGGTCATCTCGTTCATTGAATTCTCCACATCATAAACAACTCCAAAATCAATGTCGGCGTTATATGTGCCGTAATATGGGTCCATTATGTTGGTGCGGTTTAATGTCGAGCTTGGGAAACCGGCTTCCGGCACAGGATAAACGGAAGTAACCGCCATCTCGTCTTTGTTATGATAGCAGATAGCCACGATGTCATCTCCGAAATCTTCGGAAAGTTTTTCCATGGCGACAAAACCTCTCGGACACCATCCACACCATAAGCCCGTGAATTCCTCAATAAGAGGCCGGTGTTTGGGCTTATATGGCATCACATTCACCAGACAGGATGTTGATGCCAAAGGTGAATTGTTGGGATTTCCGTCAATCTCAGTTATATTAAGATTCAGAATATGTCGCCCTATTCCTGAGACTCCCTTTAAGCTTAATGTGACAGGCCATGTCTGGGTCATATCAGCTTCTATAGGAGTCGGCAAAGTTGCAGACCCTTCGTAAATCTTGTCAGAATCATCATAGGAATAAGTAAATTTCAAATTCTCTACCGGATGGCTTCCGCTATTGCTGACCTGCAGCTCGATATTATATTCCTCATCCTCCATTACATAAACCTGACCGGAATCTCTTATGGCCAAAGCATATTCACTGAATTCTCCTTCAAGCGTAACCACGATATAGGCCACGCCTCCGGCCTTGATATTATAGTTCATCCATTTCAAAACCGATTTGCTCATGTGGAGAAATAGCCCGTCGGGATTTGTGCCTTCACTCAAAATGATAGGATATTTCTGTTCTATATCCGTTGTTTCCGTCACTGTCATTGAATAGCCGATGTAGACGGGATCATTAGTGATAATGTAGGGCTCCGGCAATTCTATCGAGAGCAGACCGAGGTTTTCTCCTGCCATGGAAGTTTCTACAGGCGCCACATCAAAAGACATGATATCGGGCACATTTATCTTGTCAACCAATGTCAACTCCTTGCTCAGCCAGAGTGATGTATTCTCCAACCCCTTTACACAGGTTGTATAAGCCTTTATTCCCGTGATCTTCATACCAACCAACGTCGGGTTGTTGATACACATGGCCACATCTATAGTCTCTTTCTGTCCCTGTCCGTAAGCGAAGAGCTCCCCTTGAGCATAAGAGAATTCAGTCTCCTCCGCATTCACTAATGTCGCTCCGGCTAAAAGGCCGGCAAATAACAAGGATGTAATTCTTTTAAACATATCCGATTATTTAAAAAGAGGCACCCTAAGACAGCGCGCCTCTTTCTCCTGTTTTTCTTTTATTTTTTACTTTCTGATAACAACTTTACGAGTTTTGTTTCCTTGTTTCATGATGTAGACACCATTTGAAGGATTCTGAACTCTAACGCCCTGCAGATTATAATAAACGGGAGCCTCATTTGATTCTTTATCAAGATCGGCTTTTTCAATTGTCTGAATGCCGGTTGAACCCTCGGTTGAGAAAGCAAGAGTTGTCCATACTTCAAGCAATTCCACAGGATTTCCGTCTTCAGTTCTCCAGATACCGAAGTTCGACATTGCTCCGCTGTTTGAATCGTCAAATGCAAGGGAAACAATATAATTTTCATCGAATTCTGCGTTCGGGCACGCTATTTTGAGTCCGTCTGCTGAAGAATCAATCATGTCGCCTTGAATTTCCAGAATGTTCTTGCCATAGATCATGCCGTAAACGCCTAACCAGCCTTTAGGGGTGTATCCTACTTCATAACCTGCTATTTCTGTGAATTCATAACCGCCGTCGCCATCATCCTGGATTGTCATTTCAAATTCAGCGAGCTGAGGTTCGCCTGCAACGCCGTCAGTGTAGACTGTTTTGTAGCCGGTCACATAATATGTGCCTTCGAAATCAATTGCCTCTCCGGCTTCACCATCATTGCGATAGAGACCGAATGACATATAAGAGCCCACAAATTCAAATTCATTGTTCTGGGGGTTATAATCCCAAACAGCCCAATCTGAAAGGAGATATTCATCATAAGTTTCATCGTAGGTGATCTCTACGGGAAGCCCGTTGTATTCTTCTTCATATCCATAGCCTCCCAACACGGTGTAATGGCCGTTTGGCAACTCGGCTACTATCAGAAGATCCATAGCGGATTTGAAAGTGAAGGTGTTTCCTGAAACATTGCCGGTGATATTCAGACCAACCAGGTCGGTAAGATCATAGAAAGCAAATTGGGTGACAACATTGTTTTCATCGATCACGAGCGGTTGTTCATCCATATCGACGCTCCCGTCGGCTCCGAAGTAAAAGCCGTTGATTGTATAAGAGCCGGTAAAATTGTGATCTTCAGCTTGTGCTGTGGCTGTTCCTGCCATAGCAATTACAGCACCCGCTGCCATTAACTTAAGTAGATTTTTTTTCATAAGCATTTTTTTATTGGTTTATTAAAAGTTTTCTCTCTTTTATTTTAAGGATGGATTTTTAATATATCCGCTGTTTATTGATCTCCATTTTGCAGTAAAATTAATATTAATTCCAATTATTTCCAATTTATTTTTAATTCTTGTTTCAATTTTTTAAGAGAAGAGCCCTCATGAGACTTCATTTCCTAATACTTTTGCATCTTTGTTTGGCCATTCTTACTCAATATTTTACAATTTTACCCGCTTTTTATGCATAAATGTAGTTATTTGACAAATATTTAGCTTATAAAATTTGCCCGTAACTCTTTTTTTGCTAATTTTGTAAAATATCTTTCAAAAATCTAAAAAAATACAAATTTCGAGAGCATAAATTTAATTTATTAACCAAACATTATTCTTATGGTAAAAAACTTTACTCTATTAGCTTTAGGTTGCCTTTTGGCAGGAACAGCCATGGCAGCCGGCCCACAGTCCTTGGTAAAGAAGGATCTGAAATCCGGAAAATCCGAAACCCAGAAACTGTTTCAACGTAAGTTGTCACAACATCATGCAGTAGGAACTCGTGCGGAACTTGATGGCTCAAGCATTATAAGAAACGCTGAGGGTAAGCCGGTCTTTTATTTCCAAGACAATGATGCATTGATTTATGGAGATCCAGCCGAAAGTTACGGTAATATTTCCACTATCGTATATGGTGAAAATAACGACGTTTATTTTTATAATATTGCACCGGAATTAGGAACCACAACCTATGTAAAAGGCACTCAAGAAGGAGACGTTATTACTGTTGAACTCCCTCAGGTTTTGGAATTCTATGATGCATACGGCTATGGAATGGCATTAACCCTTCAAAAGTTAAATGCAATAACAGGAGCCTATGTAGCTGCAGAAGGCAGTGTACAATTCAACGTTTATGATGACGGAGACATTGTATTGGAACTTCCAGGTGAAGAAACCGGCGATTATGCATTAGGTGTGATATATACAGACGACCTTTCTGATATCGGTTTATCATATTTATCAATGGTTTACTCACCGATGGAAGAACAACCGGTAGTTACGCCTGAAGGAATTGAAACCGAAACATATTATTTCAATGATGGCTATTTCGGATATCCTGTGAAAGTAGGAATGGATAGTCAACATATATATCTCCAGGGCATCGTTGAAGGAATGCCAAGTTTCACAACAATATATGGAGATCTAAACGGTAATCAGGCATCTCTTCCTCAGGATCAGTTCTTAGGTGGATATTATGGTTATGAGATTTATACCAAATGTATTGAATTGATTGGCGGACAATATGATTTCAGTCCCGAATCGGCAACTGTAAATTTAAATATTGACACAGCTAACAAGACAATTTCTTATTCAGAAAACAGCCCGCTTTTATATATAATAGCGGATCTACAGCAAAGATTGGGATTAGCGCTCTATGAGGAATTCAATCTGAAAGTACAGGATTCCTTCAGCGGAACTCCCAGAAATCCTTATAATCTTGATTACAATGATGATTATATAGATTATGGCTACTATTCATTCATGTTCAATATTTCCAACGTTTCTACAGAAGGTAATGTATTGAATAATGAAGATCTCTATTACAAAGTTTATATCGACGGTGATGTCTTTGAATTTGAAGAAGAATTTGATGATGACCTTGGTTATAATATCTATGACGGATTTGGAACCGGCGAATTAGTTCCTTTCTATTTTGACAATGGAAATGATTTCTATTCATGGTCCGTAAATCAGAGAGAAGTAGGTATTTACATTGAGGGAGTATCCACTATCGGAGTTCAGACAATCTACGATTACAACGGACAGGTGACAGAAAGCGGTATCGTCACTTTCAACACTGAAACAGGCGAAGTTGATTCAACTCCTTCAGGAGTAGAAGGCCTTATTAACAATGAAGTTAAGAGCGTGATGTATTATGACCTCAACGGCCGCAGAATCGCTAATCCGGAACAGGGAATATTTATCAAGAAGTCAGTGAATAATGACGGTAAGGTTTCAACTAAGAAAGTTGTTGTAAGATAAATAATTATAAATCATTAACCGGATGATGTCAATCTACTGATTGGCATCTCCGGTTTGCATTTTCCAACTTATGAACAAGAAAATACTCACATTATTATCAATAGCTGCAATTTCAGCTACTGCCTTTGCAGAAGTTCAGAGTCTTGATTTCACTTATGCCAGCGGCACACCGACAATTTACGGTAAAGGCAAGAAAGAGATAGTAGACGTTGCAATGTGTATCAACGATGCTTCTTTCGCCGGCAAGAAGCTTACAGGTTTTAAGGCTTATATCAGTACCACGGAAGGTATCTCCGATGCATCTCTGTGGCTTTCCAATGAACTCACATTGGAAAATAAACTTAATGCCCCAGATATCGCGAGCTTTTCAGTAACTCCATCTGTCGCTACTCTTGAAGGGAATGAATATGGTCTTCTCGAAGTGGAGCTTGCAGACCCTTATGAATTTACAGGTGAGCCGGTTTATTTAGGCTATACAATTAACGTTACAGAAGCTTCTACACCGGAGCAAAAGAAGCCGATGGTGCTGGCCTCCAACATCAATGAAAATGGTTTGTATGTCCACATGAATAAATCCATTTTAAAATGGACAAATTATGCTGAAAATGCAGGTGGTGTGGCTTATATTGTTGCCTCTATTGAAGGAGATTATCAGCCTTATTCAGCAGATCTGTTAAGCTATTCACAGATATATGCAATGCCCGACGAGCCGTTTGAGGTTGAATTGTTTGTTTCCAATAAGGGATTGAATGCAATTGAAAGTCTTTCTTATGTTTATTCCTATGATGGAGAAAACCAACAATATGAAGGATCCGTTAATTTGCCGGCTCCATTGGAACCCAGTCTTTCTGCCTCTTATCCTGTAACAGTTGAATTGAATCCTCTATCAACCACCGGAAGACATGACCTTAACATCACCATTACCGAAGTTAACGGCCAGCCGAATATGGGCACCAATCCTGTAATGACATGCGCAGTAAATGTCATTCCTTTCATACCTGTTCACAGACCTCTCGTAGAGGAATTCACAGGCACATGGTGTGGCTGGTG
>JAFLTV010000059.1 GCA_022509105.1 Muribaculaceae bacterium
CGCCCCCCGTCAATGCTGCTGAATAGGGACTGTCTATGTTCTTTGCACGAGCCATCTCATATTTGAATTAAGAAGTAATAAATAAGAATTTCTGAGGTTAAAATCTTAACTCTTAATTCTTAGTTCTGTTTATAAGCTCTCGAACATCTACATCGAGAGCATTTGCTATCTTGACAAAAGTATGTAAATCGGGTTGTGATACATTTGTACACCATTTAGAAACAGTGGCAGGGTCCCTCCCAACTTCCTGTGCGAGCCACTTGCTGGTTCTCTTTTTCTCAACCAAAACCAGCTTTATTCTATTCAAATCTTCCATTATTTTATTAAAACTTTGCGTTTGGCACAAAGTTAAACAATTTCAATGTAATATAAAAGAGATTCGCTATCTTTGTGCTTCAAATAAAATGAACAGTTTATGTGACCTTCTTTTATTAAAAAGTTAACTTTCTTTCAAAGCTGTCCCATAGACGATTGATAATTTTTGTTGTCTTTCATTGACTTCGATTTCATGTTACAAAATCAAATCATTTTATAGATTAAGGCTATTAGTATTTGCAGAATTGCGGGAATATATATTTTATTTTTTTATAACCTTTTTATCTTCTATTATATAAATGCCAGCCGGCAAGTCTATTAGGGCTTCGGATTGCGCCACCTTCTTTTTAATACATATACCTTGCAAGTCATAGACATCCACCAGTTTAGTTTCATCAGACAAACTGATTTCAGATATTCCTGCTGAAATTTTATTCAAACTTATTCCTGAGATTCTTAATCCTGAATCTTCTTTAGGATTTCCATCACGGAGTCTGATGGTCTGTTTTCCTTTGTTCAAATTTAAATTGAATTTAACCTCTGAATATATTTCATTTGAATTAGAAAGCGTAAAAGAGGTTGGTTGAAGAATTGTTTCTTTTTCAAAGCCATATTTATTTAACAAGCCTACTGCCAAGGATGGATCTGCTTTGGAAGGACTACCAATACCGCTTACTCTTAAAACCAGTTCATAAGCTGAATCTTCCGGCACATCAAATTGATAATCGACTGTTGCTCCATTATTAAACTTTGTAATTTCAATTGGAATTTTTGCCTCCGAATCCTTTGTTCCCCCTAACAATATTCCTTTTGACGATATATATTCAGAAGATGGAATCATTGTATTTACAGGATAATAGACTTCACTATCAAAATTACTCATGTAGGTATATACCTTTCCTTGTTCCGAGAGTTCCCAATTCGCACCTTTCTTCACAAGGAGACCATAGTTAGGTCCCGCATTTGCGGTTGAATAACCCACGGCCTTAAACCATCCGTATCTGAATACACAATCGGATTTTTCCATCCATTCA
Source organism: Muribaculaceae bacterium (assembly GCA_022509105.1). Lineage (GTDB taxonomy): Bacteria > Bacteroidota > Bacteroidia > Bacteroidales > Muribaculaceae > Lepagella. The sequence continues at coordinate 1,350 of JAFLTV010000059.1, forward strand.
ACGCTTGCCATCATGTCTGAGATCTGTTCCTCCGGGGTGTGATTCCCTTGCCATAGACAGAATTCCGTTACCCACACAGGTTTGCCATAACGCTTATAGAAAAAGTCTGCAAGATAACTTATGAGGCCTGCACCTCCATATGAATGAATCGCTACATAATCAAATGCATCCAATCCTACAAGTTCCACAAATTCATCCATCCAGCTTTCAGGTGTATAATATGGAGCATCAGGAGAATAGTTCATTGCCGGGGCTACTATTTTTAAATCAAATTCTTTTGCAAGTTGCTGCACTTTAGGCCAGGCAGCCGCCGCTGCCTTAGGAGTCATATTAGCCTGATCCCGGAAATTAGGTTCATTAAACCCCAACAGATATTTTGTCTCCGGATGGTTTTTACAATAATCTCGGATAGTATTTGCATTATATGATCCATTCCAGCACATTGGCACATATTCCATCATATCCTGTCCGTCAACTCCTTTATTTTCAGCATTCCCCCAATTATAATACCAATTTACACCGGGAGCCAATACTTCTATCTGTCCCGGATCGTTGAACTCATTTTCACTCAATCCTCTTTTCTCGCTAAATGCCATTGCATTTAAAGGTAGGGAAAAGAGTAAAATATATATTAGTTTCTTCATTATAATATTTTGATTTTATTTTCTATTGTCTTTCAAATAAAAATTTCCGGTCAATGAGGTCGGGAACCATTAAAGTCCGTATCAACAGATTTACTAAAAAAGAGAGTTATCTATAGATTTTTAGCTAAGATTTTAAATCCAAAGTAGAGCCACAAATTTTCAAACCCATTGAAGAAATGTATTCATATTCTTGATTACAATCTTCAAACCTACATTGAAAAATAAATGTTACGCACTTGCCGGATCACCTCTTTTTCAGCTGCCAGATTGTGAAATTAATACTTTTTTACTTTCCCTTCCAAATAAATTTTTAATCTTCGAAATAATTTGATCCATAATTAATTATTTTTATTTTCCCTGCCAAATGAATATTTAAACATCGGATTAAAGAGGCCCTGAATTGTTTCTTTTTCATTTGCCTTGCTATATAATTTTTTAAAATTGGATGAGAAAGTTTCAATTGAAACTTTTCAAATGAATAAGTATGATTTTTTTGCAGATTAAAAATTAATAGTTTAATTTTGCCCCCGAAATGGTCGCCTATAACGGCAAGAGAGCCGTTCTGTTGGTAGAAACAACAGGCACAAAAGGGAATGGGGTGAGATTCCCCGACAGTACCCGCTGCTGTATTTTCCATTTAAAGGATGTCACAATAACCACTGACCGAAAGTTGGGAAGGTGTGATAATCCGGAATAAGTCAGAAGACCTGCCATTTCGTCATCATAAAAGTCATTACCCCGGGAAATGGGTTTCTTTTATTATTTTGAGAGTGAAAGGTAGCGTACGGACTTTATAACTCCATTTGATAGAAAGATTTTATAAACTATTTCCGGTGTAAGACTTAGAAGACAAAACCGGGAATAGTTTAATTTTTTAATTGTTTTCACAAATGAAACTAAAAACTTTCTATCTGACGTGTGCTACACTCCTTGCAACAGGGAGCATCACTGCACAAAATTCATCTGACTCCAAGATTATATATCTTGATCTGGCAAATGCCACAACCGAACTTACATTTGATTCTACCAATGGCATGTGGGAAGGCACTTTTGATGACGACGAAACCGAAATCGAAAGCCAGGTATTTTCCATATCACATGGATCATGGTCGGAATATAACACTTGGTGGGGATTCACAGCTTCCAATTCCACAGATAATAAATATCAATCAAATACCCTTACCTATCAATATAGCAATATGGCCCTCGGTGGCATTCTTCTCAATGAAGACGGTTCCATAAAGTTAAATGAATTCGGAGCCCCTGAAACAAGCAAAGATATGCCATATCTGGTAGGTTTCTGCGACACATCAATGTTCGGTCCGGCGGAAATTACAATCGACTCTGATAAAGTCTACGAAATGGTCGGGGCGTATGTAAACTTGAATTCTTATACATACTATTCAATTTTATATGGTGCCTCTCCTGCCAGGGCCTTTACACAAGGCGATTATCTTATTCTCAAAATCACGGGAGTAGACAGTGATGACAATGAAAAGACAGTGGAAGTGAAACTGGCATCATTTGACAATGGATCTCTCACTGCTTGCAATGGATGGATGTATGTTGACTTAGAAGAATTAGGAATAGTAGAGGAACTTAAATTCGCCATCACCGGTTCGGATGTCGGCACATACGGATTAAACACTCCTTCATACTTCTGTCTTGATAAATTGGCTGTCAGAGAGGTCATGGGATCATCTGTAAAAAGTGAAAACCTTGCTTCCAATAATAAAATCCAATATGACCATAAGACTAATACCATTGATCTGGGTAATGAGGATTTTGCAATAATTTATGATTCTACCGGAAGAGTGGTTATGACTTCTTCAGACAAGAAATCATTCTCTGTATCACATCTGCATGGTGGTGTATATGTAGTGAAAGCCGGGAATAACAGATTAAAATTTGTTAGATAATCAAACTTCACCATGCAATTCCGGATAAAACTTCCAATAATTTCCATCATATTCATCTCTTTATGTCTCTCTTGTAATAAAGATGAGGTTATTATAAAAGATGAAGAAGGCAATAATGGAAATTCGGGTCAGGAGGGATTCCGACCCTCCACTTCCGACAGCACTCCCTTCATAAATAAAGTGTATGAATGGACTCCCGCTCCGGGTCAATATATCAATGATTTCGGACCTGATTTCTCCAATGAGGATCAAATCACTCCGGTGCAAGCCGCAGATTGGGCTTTTCAACGTCTTAAAAATAATTATTTTGTTAGTCTTGGAGCCTTCGGCGGTTATATTGTGGTCGGTTTTGATCACAGCATTAAAAATAGGGGAGATTACGAAATTGGAGTTATTGGCAATGCTTTTCTAAGTGGCAATGGGAATTCCAACGAACCCGGCATCGTTTATGTGATGCAGGATGAGAATCAAAATGGATTGCCGGATGACACTTGGTATGAACTAAAAGGGAGTGACACATTTGCTGATGGGACTGTGAGAGATTATGTTGTCACATACTATCGTCCGGAAAAAGATGGACAACCAGTGAAATGGACAGATAATTTTGGGAACACCGGGGAGGTGGATTATCTTGGAGCCTTCCATAGTCAGCCCACATATTATCCCTGTTGGATAAACTCTGAAACTTATAGTTTGTCAGGCACTCTACTTGAAGCAAAGACAAGGAAGAATCCTGACACCGGGAATTGGGAAAATCCTCCCTTTAAATGGGGTTATGCCGACAATATAGGCGAAGATAACATTAATTTTGAAGGATTCTCAAATTGCAACCGGTTTAGAATCTCGGATGCGATAAATTCCCAAGGAAACGTAGTGAATATAGATTATATTGATTTTGTTAAAATCCAGACAGGGGTGTTTTCAGAAGCCGGATGGCTTGGTGAAGTTTCTACTGAAGTGTTAGGGATAATTGATTTAACAATTCCTCAATGACATAAAATTCTTTAGTTACCATTTTTCGCAATGAGGGGGGCTTTTAATTGGCCCCCTTCTTTTTCTCAGAATAACGAATATATCGTCAGTCAATAATTCAGCATCGAAGCTTATATCTTAAATAGTTTTTACGGATTTAGTTAATGATTTGTAGATTTAGGCCAAGTTCTTCATAAGTGCATATTGATAATAAGGGAAAATGAATTATCTTTGTCTATTCATGATTCGGGATTGTTTGACTTTAGCCACAAGTTAATGGAATAACAAACCCATTTTTACGCATATCAAGATTTAGCTAAATTATGAAATTTTTAAATAAAAAGCTTTCAAGAAGCTTGCCTCTTTTATTTCTTATTTTATTGATTATTCAGATTGCTTGTGGACAGAAGACGGGCCATTCTCAACTTATGGATGAGGATTTGACAGAATTCGGTTCTGAAAAAATCATTAATACTGTTTTTACCAATCCCGGGGAAGACTGTTCCACATCCATGAATATAAGCTGGGTTACTCCTCCCGGCGTCAGATGCGAGATTGAAGTCACTAACGAAGATGACGGTTTCACTTACACCTATGAGGAAGAATCTCTGATCGGATTCGATGTCGACAGTGAAGCTACTCCCGAAGATGATCAATATGAATTCCCCTATATTTATTATTGCGACACTTTCAACGATATCCCTTCCAAACTTAGAGACAACACCAGTGTCAATGAAATGCATATTTTTGACAAACATGGTTTCGAATTGTATGATCTGGAACCCAACACGGAATATAGCTATCGAATTGTTGCCCGCAATGATTCCACCAATGAAAAAGAATATAGCGATATCTATCGCTTTTGCACAGCGGGAGCGGATTCCTGGAAGGCTGCCATCATAGGTGATTTTCATCATTATTCTCCGTTATGGTCAAGACTCGAATCAGCTATGGGTATGCTTGATGTTATCGACAGTATCAGCGGTGGTTATGACTGGGTTTTATCCACAGGAGATGTGGCTGCATGGGGCGGCAGCTTTAATTTTTGGACCGAACTTTCAGAACAGCCTAATTTTAAAAACTATATGTGGGCCACAGTTCAAGGCAATCATGACCACACTTCTTCCGATAAAATCGCTTCCGATGATTTCTTCAGGGATTCACATTATTTTCCTTATAACGGTTATGAAGGCCAAGAGGGAGTCTCTTATTGGTTTAAATATGGCGATGTCTTATTTCTCATGCTTAATAACGAAGCCATTAGATTGAAAGACGGTCTGCATCCTGCTTTAGCCTGGATTGAAAAAGTAGTAAATGAAAATCCCTCCAAATATATAGTTGTTGTTGAACATTACCAATGGATAATAGGCACAGACGGTGAGACTTCATTGATTGAAAGATTCTATCCCACTTTCGATAAATTAGGTGTAGACCTGGCAATCTCAGGAAATAACCATGTCTATCTGCGCACACTTCCGCTTAAAGATAAATCTCCTGTTGAACCCGAGGAAGGCACTTTTTATGTTGTTACTCCTTCGAGCGATAATTCCCGAGGCAGGGATATAAAACGGCTGGTTGCAAACGGAGATATAATCGAGACACGCTGGAGCGAAGGAACTCACACAATCGGGGGTATGCTAATGGACGTTAATCCCGAAAGAATCGAGATGACTCTCTATGACAGATATGGAGAAGCGCATGATTCTTTCACAGTTCCGGCAAAAAGATAAACGAGGCCGTCTGGTTCATATAACTTTCAATGAATCGAAAAAAATAAAGCCCGGAAGTTGCTTGTAAACTCCCGGGTTTGTTATGAATTGTGAGCTTCTCCTATTCTTTATTATAAAGATAAGAAAGACTCAAATTAAGACTCTAAATAACTATAGTAACTATTATTTCTTCAAAAGGTTTTCAACGAATGCATAGTCGGGTTCTGTTGTAATCTGCTCACAAAGATTTGTGCCCAAAACTTTTCCGTTTTCATCGATCACAACAACACCTCTTGCCAGAAGGCCACGCATCGGGCCGTCTGCGATCTCAATGCCGTAAGTTTTACCGAAGTCACTTCTGAAAGCTGAGCCTGTATATACATTTTCGATATTATTAGCAGCACAGAAATTAGCTGCGGCAAACGGAAGGTCTTCAGATACACATACAACAACCGTGTTGTCAAGCTGGGCGGCATCATGATTGAAACGACGTACAGAAGCTGCACAAACAGGAGTGTCGACACTTGGGAAAATGTTGAGCACTACCCTCTTGCCTTTGAAATCATGAAGATTGAAATCTTTGAGGTCTTTGTCTACCAGAACGAAATAGGGAGCTTCGTCGCCTACTTTAGGAAGATTTCCAACGAGATGCATCGGATTGCCATTCAGAAATACTGTTGTTTCCATTATTTTTTATTTTTGCTTATTAAGTTTAACTTTCTTATTATTAAACAAATTTCAGCCCTATAATGTTTCATAATCGAATTTTAATTAAATTTGCCATGTTAATGATATAGAATGAGCGACGTCTTAGTCATAATACCAACTTACAACGAGATTGAAAATATCCAGGCAATCATTGAAAAAGTGATGAAATATCCGGATAATTTCGATCTTCTCATAATTGACGACAATTCTCCTGACGGAACAGCCGCAAAAGTTGAAGAACTGCAGAAAAACTATCCTCAGCGTCTCTTCCTTGAAAAAAGAGCCGGGAAATTAGGTCTTGGCACTGCATATATTCATGGTTTCAAATGGGCTCTGGCGAGAGATTACGGCTACGTAATCGAAATGGACGCGGATTTCTCACATAATCCCGACGACCTTACGCGACTTTACCATAACAGCAAGGACAAAGGTTTCGACGTGTCTATCGGCTCCCGCTATATTACCGGTGTAAACGTTGTAAACTGGCCGATGGGCAGAGTGCTGATGTCTTATTTTGCTTCAGCTTATGTCAGATTAATAACAGGCATGAAGCTGCGTGACGCCACTGCCGGTTTTGTTTGTTATCGAAGAAGAGTGCTTGAAGCCATCAAGCTCGACAATATAGAGTTCAAAGGCTACGCCTTTCAAATCGAAATGAAATTCAAAAGCCATGTCAAAGGCTTTAAAATTTCAGAACTTCCCATAATTTTCATCAACCGACAACTTGGCACATCCAAAATGAACAGTTCCATTTTCGGCGAGGCCATGTTTGGTGTCTTAAAGCTCAAGTTCGACAGCTATTTCCACAAAAAAAAGTGGTAATCGCGGTCTTTATCGGGCTCAGTCTCCCCGATAATATTGCTGTAAATAACAACGTGCTATAAAATCCCAATTATGTTTAACTAAGTCAGAATCATCGGTTCCCGGGAATACAGCGTCAGGAAGCCATCCGTTATTACATACCGGAATAAGCAAATCAGCGGGACAACATCCTCTTACAGTCAATAAATCAATGGCATGATGCCGGGCGTAATCCTTGTCATATAACGGATTATCCGGGGCGGCTATACATCTCGCAACATTTCTTGCCAAAAGCATTCCTTTTTGAGGGTCGACCATCAAGACAAAATCTCTGTCTTCCTTCACCTGGTCTAAATGTTCCTTCCCGGCTTCCCATCCCAGAGCCTCAATGAAAAATCGGTTCAAGTCCGCATAAGTGGCAAAGAATTGAAGAGTCTTTCCTCCGGTAAATTTCGTAAAGGAAGTGTAATATTTATGTTCCTTATCAGATGGTGCGTTCTTTGGTTGGGGAGCCTGCCGTCCCTCAACAATAAGATAAAGCCATTCGCCTATATATAGCGCCAATGGTCCTGTAGGGTCTTGACTCATTGACACCTCTATCCTCTTTTGAAGCTCTATGACACCCTCTTCTTTCGACAGATCGTATTCTGAAGAAATTTCAGCGAGCGTCATGGCATAAGCCGGAGTCATAAGATAGCAATGAAGGAAAAGCCATGATCCCAGTCTGAAAATTGCCTGCCTATCTTCCTCAGCATGCATTTCAAGCTCTTTTGCAAGCCTGTAGTCTTGAGGAATCGGAGCTTCTTCATACACTTTTTCCAATTCCTCAAACCATTCATCAGCTCCCGCCAGAATCTCAGAATCAAAAGGATAACAAACCCTCTTGTTCTCATAATTCATTGATAAGGCATACCAGACCATAAACCTTACGTCTGCCCGGTTTAATTCGTAATCCGTGTATTCTTCATCGGAGGAATAAAAAGGAACGGTATAATTATACAAACGTCTGTTTTCATTTATGAATGAACGCCAGATTCCGGCATCACAAATCACGTCTTGATAATAACCGATAAGACATAAAGCAGCTCTCTCCATCACTTTCTCCGGATAAGAGGGGAAAAGAGCCTTTTTCTGCGCTAAGTCCACAAGACGATTTGCCAGATCGAAATAAAATTTATCTGTATCAGTGACTTCCGGTGCAGCCGGCTGCCTCAGTAAAAATTGTTCTTTTGTTATCATTACTCAATATTTGAACCAATAAATTCTTTCCCTCTAAATTACACTTAAAACTCATTTCCTACAAAAAAAGCTATGATATATTATTTGATTCTCAGATTGAGAATGTTAATATATTCACCCAAAGACAGACGTAATCCGATGTGTAATCGGTAATTTTGAATCGCACAAAATCGGAAAAAATGAATCCGATGTTTTT
>JAFLTV010000006.1 GCA_022509105.1 Muribaculaceae bacterium
GAACCGTAATCGTCGGAACCGGAATCCGATATTCTATCCATTGAACTATGGAGACGTTTTATAAGGGATTTGCAAAGTTAAAGATTAATTGCGAAATTTACAAAACACTTTGACTCCGGTGGTGTGGAGTCAAGAAATAACGTCAAACACTCCGGATTTAGAAAAAAACAATGGTCAGGATAGAAGAAGGTTGGAAAAATGCCTTGGATGATGAATTCAAAAAGCCGTATTTTAAAGAGTTAACGGAAAAAGTAAGAAATGAATATAAATTATATCCGGGACATATTTTTCCTCCCGGCCCAAAGATATTTAATGCTTTTGACGCCTGTCCATTCGAAGATGTGAAAGTGGTCATTATCGGTCAGGACCCCTATCATGGTAAAGGACAGGCAAACGGACTCTGTTTCTCTGTGGAACCCGGTGTGAGCATGCCTCCCTCTTTAGTGAATATCTTTAAGGAGGTGAGCAGCGACACAGGTGTTCCTTTTCCTAAAGATGGCGACTTAAGCCGTTGGGCGGCTCAAGGGGTTTTGCTCCTAAATTCTTCTTTGACTGTGAGAGAAGGGCAAGCGGCGTCGCATGCCGGAATAGGGTGGGAAGAATTTACTGATGCAGTGGTAGATAAATTAAACCGAGAGAAAGAGAACTTAGTCTTTATTTTATGGGGTTCTCATGCAATAAAGAAAGGAGAAAAGATTGACAGGAACAAACATTTGGTGTTGACTTCTCCCCATCCTTCACCACTCTCGGCACATAGAGGCTTTTTCGGAAATCATCATTTTTCCAAAACTAACGATTATTTGCGAAGCCACGGAAAGGGAGAAATCACTTGGTGAGGCTTTTCACGAAATAATCCCCGTTGTACCACTCCATGATAAGAAATATAGAGATATGAGGAACTGGATAGGGATCTTGTTGGCTGGCGCCGCAGTCATGAACATGTATGGAGAGGTGACGAGCGTGCAGGTGAGGAATCTTGATGATTTTATGTCACCACCAATCCTTCGTATGGATTCTCAAGACAGGATTGCCATTAATTTCGATATATTGGGGGATCAGCATGAATATCTGAGATACAGAATTATCCATTGTAATGCCGACGGTCAGCCCTCCCGGCTTATGGAATCTGAGTTTGTGGGAGGATTTAACGAGGGTATGATTGATGATTATGCCTATTCTGCAAATACATATATTCATTATGTGAATTATAACATAGAGCTCCCTAATCCGGAAATGCCAATTCTTGCCTCCGGAGATTATCTTCTTGAAGTTTATCCCGAAACAGATCCTGACGACGTGATACTAACAGTTCCTTTCTCTGTCACGGAAAATAAAGTTTTTGTGGATGGAATTGCAACGAGCCGTACAGACAGAGGTTATAATTCTGAATACCAGCAATTGAATCTTCAGATAGACGCCACAAGCCTTGGCCGTATCAATCCTTACCAGGACCTTATTGTCACCGTCATGCAGAACAACCGGCCTGAAACCCTAAGGAGGGTTGAACATCCAATGAGGGTTGAAGGAAGCAAGGTTGATTACGAGCATATCCAGGACCTCATCTTCGAAGCAGGGAATGAATATCGAAGGTTTGAAACAGTAAGGGCTGACTATCCCGGGATGAGGGTTGATTCAGTGAAATTTATTGATGATATGTGGCATGCATGGTTAGTGCCCGATCAATCTCGAGTGGAAAGCAATTACATATATGACAGCACGCAGCACGGGCGCTTCATGATTGATGAATATAATTCTTCCGACCCTGATCTTGCTGCAGATTATATAATGGTTCATTTCACGCTGGATGCGCCCCAACTGAGCGGGGGAGCAATTTATCTCGACGGGGATTTCACCAGCCATCGCTTTGATGATTTTAACCTGATGAGATATGACTGGCGCGACGGTCTCTATCATGCTGAATTACCCTTGAAGCAGGGTAGCTACAATTATCAGTATGTAGTGGTGCCCGAAGGTGCTCCTTCTTCCTATCCTTCTCCAATCGAGGGTAACAAATATGAAACCCGCAACGAATATCTCGTGCGGGTTTATCTTAGAGAGCCAGGTTCAAGAGGCGACCGGCTCGTGGGTCATGCTGTCATAAATTTCAATTGATCATCACTTTAATCACCTTGCCATTGGCTTTTACAATATAAATGCCTTTCTGCAAATGGTTGAGGCTTAAAGTTTCGCCAAAGGATGAAACCATCATCTGTCCGGTGAGATTATAAACCGAAATAGAAGCCGGAGAGTCGCAATAAACCGTGTTGTTGGCGAAACGCACGCCGTCCTTATCGCCTGCCACTGATTCTATTCCTGCCATATTGATGTCAAATTTTGCAGTCTGGTTTATCAGATTAAGGCTTATAGAAACATCTCCGCCTTTCCAATCGTTGATTATCCAAGCGCTCTCACTTCCATAAGAGAAGGGATAGGATGTGTTGGGATTGTCAAGAGTTACGTCATCGTCGCTTTCGGCGCCAATAATCTGAATATCTCCGTTTTCAAGAGTAGCTTCAAATGTGAATGAAAGATATTCAGATTCCGGGAATTTGAAACTTCCGGAGAATGTGTATTCATTCTGAGGATAAAGAATCATCGAGCCGTCTTCAGAATCAACGGAAGAAAGCACGGTAATCTGAGTGGGGATTACAGGCAAATTATCATCATATTCTTGAGATGACACACATTTAAATTCAGGAGATGAACCTTTCGGCACTGTAAGATAGGCAGTATTTGCCGGTATGGTCTTAAGGTCGGATGCAGTGATAAATCCGAGAGACCCGTCGGAACATTCGCCCAAAACTCTCATAGTCTCAGGATCATATTTGATCTGATTGTTGAGATTTTTGCTATAGTAATAATCAAAGTAAGCTCCGGACAACGAATTGTTGGGAAGAGCAGTTTGCGGTGAGGTCAGGATTTCCATTTTGTTATCGCCCGCTGAAGTGCCCGCGCATTGTATAATTACAGGGCTACCTGCAGGAACAGCTCCGGAAACTTCAATTATTTCCGCCATTCCAAATCCAACTCTTCCGATATAATATGCTTTCACGTTTGAGGAAACCGGCTTATATGCAAAAGATGCAAAAACGGTGGTGTACATATTCCCATCTACGGTTATGTCGGGAACCGGACCGTAATAATTGGTGGAATTCACATCTATGGGAACAATAAACCATTGAGCAAACTTAGCGTTAGAAACGTTTTCCACGGTTGCCTGTCCGATTTCTTCATCAACAGCGATGTTTTTGTCGGCTATATATCGGGTGACTCCATTATATGTGCCATATACGCGGTAGAGAGTCTGACCGTTGGCTGTTCCGTTGGATTTTACACTTACCGAGTATCCGACCATGTCTTCAAGGCTTGTGCCTTGAGAAGCTATGTCGTATTTAGAACTACCGACATTCTCAAAATATAAAACAGAGCCCGGATCCGACAGGATAAACTCCGTGTCTTTTGTCAGCAACATTGCATGAAGGTCGACCGTGGTGGCTGTTTTATCAATTTCAGCTGTGTTATCCACCAGAGAGGCCCATCTGTCTGTGGCATAATTCTTGACACGGTAGAAACCTGTGCCGTTAAGGTCTGCCAACATTGGGAAGGCTAACAAGCTGCATAATCCAATGGTAGTAAAAAATCTTTTCATGATAGCATAATTATAGTGTTAACTGCAAAGATACCGAAAAATTCCATTATATAGACAATTGATTCAGGCTATAGTTTAAGTTAAGTTTGATATATTAATTAGGAATAAATGAGGAAGGAGGATATGTCAAAAATTTTTGGCACATCCTCCTTCGATATGATAAAAAACTCTATCCGGCTAATTATTTGGAGATAAGTGTTTTCTTGCCGTTGATAATGTAAATGCCGGCAGGAAGTTGAGAAAGTTCATTCTTGTCTTTAGTTGTCAAGACATTCACACCCTGCAGATTATAAACCTTATAACCGTCAGCATCAGCAACTATAGATTCAACCCCGGCATTGTCAACTCCGAAAATATAGGCTGCAGCCGCCATGCCTGCGAAAGGTCCTGACATGGAAGTGAAATGGAATTCATCAAGTGATCCGATGAAAACTGACTTATCGGAATCTGTCAATACATAACCTGCAATTCCATTGACGTTTTCTTCAACCCAATCAGCATATTCAGGATTGTTTTCTGCCCAATAATCAACAATCGGGATGATTTCTTCCGCCCCCGGAGTGATTATAAATGAGTCGGTCGGCAGGCGTGAGAATGTGGAATTGATGGGGTAGGAAGCTAAAACAGTGCCATCATTCAGAATTTGGTGCGGCTGAATCCATTCGCTTGGACTATCAACAAATGTACCGGTTTCAGTCTCCAAATCGTAGATATAAATATAATATTGAACGCCCATCACTTGATTTGCCGGACCGCTAAGTATTGACTTTGTAGATGTTGAAGCAAACTTGGTGCCATCAGGACTGAATGTTAACTCATTCAATGGGAATGTGTAGGATTCTGCTATAACATCATAATAGAATTTTACATAAGCATTCACATTAGCCTTGTTGGCATCATACCATTCATTATAAATCATGGCAGCTTCGTTATAGGCCTCTAACTGCTCGGGTGTAAGATAATCCACCGGGTCGGGAATAACTCCGGTTGAGGAAATTTGTTCCATGGCTAACTCATAAGCTGTGCGAGCTGCCGGGCTCATAAACTCAGTATATTCCGGATAAGGTGGTTCATCAGCCCATGGGTTAGGCGGGAATTCAAGATGACGCGGATTAAACAAATCCTTTGTAGGAAGAGAATAATCCCAATTGCCGGATTCATCCTGGGTATAAATTATAGGATAGTCATAATCACCATAGCTGTCGTTGACCACACCAAGAATGGTCTTGCCGTCTTCGCTTATCCATATTGCTGTGGCAAATTGAGGAGTTCTTCCTGTAAAATCCTCCAAGGGATATGGCAATATTTTTGCTTCACCCACGGTGCCGTCTTCATTTATATCACAATAGAATGGCACATAATCGAGGCCGGTTCCCGTAGTATTATTGACTGTTCCGCATAATCTTGAATCATCCGGGGCTATAGCATTTATGTTGACAAACCAAAACTTACCTAAAGTTTCAGGCATCTGCAGTTTTCCGTTAATGTAAACCTGCGGAGTTCCTGACTCGCTTTCCCCAACCATTGAGCCATTGTTTGAAATGTAGTTGCCTAACCCATTTTTCACCTCACCTACATTTGTGATCTGGCCTGTCTCCAAATTATAAATTTTGGCAGAGAAGCTTATTCCTCCCGCATAGGCACCATTTGGAGTGATCGCATAAACTCCCCAGTCGGGAAGGATCACCGGTGATGCCGGATTTTGCGCCTGAAGAGCCATTACTGAAAGCAATGAGGCGCTTAGAATACTTAATTTTTTCATCTTTTAATGTTGGTTTTTGTTAAGGTTAATTAAGTTAAATAATCAGGCCGGTTAAATATAATTGTGCGTTTAAAATGGTATTAGATTTGAGGCCCGATAATTTATTGTTATCATTCAATGACAAAATTAAAAAAATAAATGGAAAACCAAAAAAATTTAAACAATAATATGCAGAGAGATAAGCCTAAAAATTAAGTTCGTAAATAGGCGATTTAGAGAACCTACTTACGAACTTAAATTCTTTCTCCGGTTTTATCCCGGTCTTTATCGTGTCAGGATAAGAGCTGAATAAGGCGCGAGAGTGATATTGCCACCTTTTGTTGACCCAAGACCCTCTTCAGGATTAATCTTGCCGTCTTGAGCCACAATCTGCCAATTTCCTTTCGGAATCTTGACGGTCTGTGGATTTGAAGCTCCGTTGAACACTACCTTAATTTCCTCTGCAGAGTCACCGTTTGCATGATTCTTCAGAGAATAGGAGATCAGATTGGGAGTCTTTGAAGAATCAATCTTGTCAAACACAAGATTTTTGGCAATATCTTGAGCTGAAGTCATTCTGAAAGCCGGGTGGGCTTTGCGGAGAGCAACCAAGCCTTTGTAATAATCAAACTGGTCGTGATATTTATCCTTGTTGCTCCAGTCGATAGCATTGATAGAGTCGGGACTGTTGTAAGAATTGTGCACACCCTTTTTATCGCGGAAGATCTCTTCGCCTGCAAACATGAACGGAGTGCCTTGTGATGTAAACACAATTGTCTGAGCCAACTTGGCCGCTTCAAGCATATTCTCTTCCGGCTCGCCCTCCATTGAGTGGTGAAGCTTGTCGGTGAGAGAAAGGTCGTCATGACAGGAAACATAATTCACAATCATTTCCGGAGATGAAGCATAGGCAAACTTGGAATTGTTGCCTTTGCTGTAATCCACCTGAGGATGTTCGGTGGCGGCCACAATGCCAATCTTGATTGTTTCCTCGAGGCCCGGCTTGCCGGTTGCAAATCCGCGGTCGGCGGCATTGGTGTAATGTCCCTTCACGGCATCCCGGAGGTCGTCTGAAAAGACTGCGATATCAGTCATCTTGCTGACATTCTCTTTCAAAGCTCTTCTTTCCGGAGCCAGAGGAGAATCTCCTGCAGTCCATCCTTCGCCATAAACGAAAATGGAAGGATTGATTTCTTTAAGTTCCTTGGCAACGCGGTTCATTGTTTCAGTGTCATGGATAGCCATGAGATCGAAACGGAATCCGTCGATATGGTATTCGTCGGCCCAGTATTTTACAGAGTTGACGATATAATCCTGCATCTGCTGAAGGTCGGAAGCGGTTTCGTTTCCACATCCTGAAGCATCAGAGTAAGAGCCGTCTTCACGGTGACGGTAATAATAACCGGGAGCGGTGAGAGAGAAATTGCTGCCATCATTTTCAGCAGTGTGATTGTAAACCACGTCCATAATCACGCCGATTCCTGCGTCATGAAGCGATTTAATCATTTGTTTCATTTCGCTGACACGGGCGGCCGGATTGGCCGGATTTGTTGAATATGATCCTTCGGGAGCATTATAGTTCTGAGGATCATAGCCCCAGTTATAGACATTCTGCTGAAGATTGGCTTCGTCTACCGAGTTATAATCATAAGAGGGGAGGATATGCACATGTGTGATTCCAAGCTCTTTAAGATGGTCAATACCGGTCTTTTGTCCGGAAGGAGTTGTTGTTCCTTCTTCAGTCAGTGCAATAAATTTACCCTTGTTTGTGATGCCCGAAGAGGGGTGCATCGACATATCGCGATGATGCATCTCATAGACTATGACGTCTGAAAAATTATCCACCATGGGGCCGCGGTCGTTTTCCCATCCTTCAGGATTGGTGGAAGCGAAATCAATTAT
Organism: Muribaculaceae bacterium; assembly: GCA_022509105.1. Lineage (GTDB taxonomy): Bacteria > Bacteroidota > Bacteroidia > Bacteroidales > Muribaculaceae > Lepagella. Next base: position 7,293 of record JAFLTV010000006.1, read on the forward strand.
GGCCGCTCTTTTTCCATTGACTCCTACAGCCTTGGCCCATACTCCCGGAGTTTCATTGAGCCATTTGCCATTGTGGAGGATGCGGAAAGTGTAGAATTTGCCGTAGAGCTGCTGTGGTGAAGAGGCAGTCCAGGTACCGTTTTCCGGGTTATATTTCATAGAAAGTGAGGAAATCGGCTGGCCACCTGTGCCATGGTCATAAATATTGACAATGGCTTCGGAGGCTTCGGGCGACCAAAGTCTGAAATGAGTTCCGGAGTTGTCTACTGTCATTTCGAGATCTTCTCCCGAATATGTGGGGAAATCTTTGAATTTAGCGTCGTAATTACTTTGAGAAAAACAATAGTTGCCTAAAGAAGAGGCCACGAAAAGAGTGGCGGTTGCCATAAGATATTTTAAGGTCATTATAATAGTGTTAAAATTTTCATGATATTATGGAACAAATCCAATTCCAACAAATGCAAAAATAATTAAAATAACTGAAAAAATATCATATAAAGAATCGTGCCCAATGAATGATTCTATAAGAGAATCGGGCCATTTTGGGTGAGTTTCAGGAATAAAAGTGAAAGATTAAAAAAGGTAAAAAATTTGGAAAAGGCTGATTTTATCAGTAATTTTGCACAAAAATATGTTTTACAGCATATTTTTATAGCATAAATATAAAGCATAAATGTCCTACGCCGGAGGGCGCACAGACATGACAGAGAGTTAGTCAACGCTTCTTGAAAATCCCGGATTTATGGGATAAAGAAGCCAAGTTTAACGAAATCTGATTATTGTGAAATTTAAAGGATTTATTTTAGCAGGAATATTGACTGCATTTTTGTCTTCTTATATTTCAACAGACAATAAACTTCAAGAAGGCAGCACGGCTCCGACAATTGAGAGAATAAGCGGAGAAAAAATTGAGATGAAAGACGGGAAAGAGAAGCTGATAAGTTTCTGGAGTCCCAAAGATGCTGAATCAAGAATATCGAATAGAAAATTCAGCGATTTATACAAAGAAAGTGACGTAGAGTTTATCACAATTTGTATAGACAGTGATGAATCTTTGGCGCGAGAAGTGTTGAAATGTGACGGCATAGCGTCGCAACAGCAGATTGCTTATAGCGAAGTGTCGGAGAGAGTTTTCAAAGATTATGGCGTTTCGGAAAATCCCGGAGCATTCTTGATTAACGGTGAAGGAAAAATAAAAAGAATAATGTGATAACAACAAATAAAAATCGGAGGGCCGGGATTGGATTCCGGCCCTCCGATTTTATTTGTTTTCAAGGAAATGTTTAGTCATTGCTGAACACCAGTTCATCGCCCTTTCGATCTATTTTTATAGGATGCTCTCGGTTGACTTTCTGTGCAAGGATATCTTTCGAGAGTTGGTTGAGCACCATTCTCTGGATAGTTCTCTTGACAGGACGAGCTCCGAATTCCGGATCATAGCCATCCTCAGCAAGGAGTTCAAGGGCAGCCGGAGTGACTTCGAGGGTGACTCCATTGGAAGCAAGCATCTTCTGAACGCTCTTGACCTGAAGGTCGACAATTTCCTGAATCTCTTTCTTATTGAGAGGAGTGAACATCACAATCTCGTCGATACGGTTAAGGAATTCCGGGCGAATCTTCATTTTCAGAAGGTCCATCACGTCGTTTTTGGTTTTATAAATAACCTCCTCGCGGTTTTTCTTTTCAATATCGGCGAAGTTTTCGCGGATGATATTGCTGCCCTCATTGGAGGTCATGATAATGATGGTGTTTTTGAAGTTTATAAAACGCCCCTTATTATCTGTGAGCCGGCCGTCGTCAAGCACTTGCAACAGAATATTGAATACGTCGGGATTTGCTTTCTCGATTTCATCGAAAAGGACAACGCTATAAGGTTTGCGGCGCACAGCTTCTGTTAGCTGTCCTCCCTCTTCATAGCCAACGTATCCCGGAGGCGCTCCGACGAGACGTGAAACGGAATGTTTCTCCATATATTCCGACATATCGATACGTGTCATCATATCTTCATCGTCGAAAAGATATTCGGCGAGAGCTTTCGCAAGTTCGGTTTTACCGACGCCGGTAGTTCCGAGGAAGATGAAAGAACCGATAGGACGACGCGGATCGTTGAGTCCGGCGCGAGAACGGCGCACAGCGTCGCTGACAGCCTTTATGGCATCATCCTGACCGATCACACGGTGGTGGAGTTCCTCTTCAAGATGGAGAAGCTTGTCTTTTTCACTCTGAGCCATCTTCTTTACGGGAATGCCTGTCCAGCGGCTTACAATTTCAGCAATGTCTTCGGCATCAACCTCCTCTTTGATCATAGCGCCCTCACCCTGAAGCTGACGAAGCTTCTCTTGAGTGGCCTTGTTTTCTTCCTCTTTCTGTTTGATCTTGCTGTAACGGATTTCAGCCACTTTAGCATAGTCGCCTTCACGTTCGGCCACTTCAGCCTCATGGTTGAGTTGTTCGATTTCAATCTTATTCTGTTGAATCTTATTGATTTCTTCTTTCTCAGCCTTCCATTTTGCTTTCAGAGATTTCTCAGTGTCGCGCAGATTTGCAAGGTCTTCATCAATCTCTTTAATCTTATATTCGTCGCCTTCACGCTTGATGGCCTCACGTTCGATTTCGAGTTGCTTGATCTTGCGTGAAGCTTCATCAAGAGCCTGAGGCATTGAATCCATTTCCAGACGAAGCTTGGAGGCGGCTTCATCGATAAGGTCGATAGCCTTGTCGGGGAGGAAACGGTCGGTGATATATCTCACGCTTAATTGCACCGCGGCAATTATGGCTTCATCCATAATGCGCACCTTATGGTGGTTTTCATATCTTTCCTTGAGTCCGCGAAGTATGGAAATAGCGGCGAGCTCATCCGGCTCATCAACCATCACCTTCTGGAAACGGCGTTCGAGGGCTTTATCTTTTTCAAAATATTTCTGATATTCATCAAGAGTAGTAGCACCTATGGAGCGCAATTCTCCGCGAGCCAGGGCCGGTTTAAGAATATTGGCCGCATCCATGGCCCCTTCACCTTTGCCGGCTCCGACAAGAGTGTGGATCTCATCAATGAAAAGGATGATTTCACCGTCACTTTGTGTCACTTCGTTAACGATAGCCTTGAGGCGTTCTTCAAATTCGCCTTTATATTTGGCTCCGGCCACAAGCGCCCCCATATCCAGAGAATAGATCTGTTTAGACTTCAGATTTTCGGGTACGTCGCCACGCACGATACGATGTGCAAGACCTTCGGCAATGGCTGTCTTGCCGGTGCCCGGTTCGCCCACAAGCATAGGATTGTTTTTTGTGCGTCTGGAAAGAATCTGGAGCACACGGCGAATCTCTTCATCTCTACCGATCACGGGGTCGAGTTTGCCGTTGCGAGCCCTGTCGTTAAGGTTTATTGCATATTTTGAAAGTGCTTGATAGGATTCTTCGGCGCTTTGCTGGGTCACTTTGTTGCCTTTTCTGAGTTCGTTAATGGCGGCTATCAGACCATCTTCAGTGATTCCGGCATCCTTAAGAATCTGGGAAGCCTTGCAACGAGTGCGGAGAATTCCCATAAGGATGGCTTCAACCGAGACATATTCATCTCCCATTGATTTGGAATAGTCTATTGCTTTTTGAAGCGCCTCGTTTGATTCGCGGCTTAGAGTGACATCGCCGCCGCTGACCTTCGGCAATGACTGGATATCCTTGTCGATGGAAAGATTAACGGAATTAAGATTGGCTCCCAGTTTCTGGAAAATGAAGTTTACGATAGTTTCGCTTTCTTGAATGAGAGCTTTCAGAATATGGACAGGCTCGATGAGCTGCTGGCCGTTCTGACGGGTGAGGTCTATTGCTTTCTGGACAACCTCTTGCGATTTGATTGTGAAATTATTGAAATTCATATAGAAGGGTTTTTATTATCAATTTATTTTATTAACAATAGAAATCAGAAATTGGTTTAACGATTTTAACAATTCCTCAAAGAGCGGAAATTTCCTATTAATTCTATAACTTTGCATCATTATGAAGAAGAAGATATTGTTAGCCAGCAAATCGCCGCGACGCAGGGAGATATTGAGTTTATTGAGAGTTCCTTTTACAGTAGTGACCATCGACGGAATAGATGAAAGCTATCCCGAAGATATGCCTGTCGGAGAGGTGGCTTTATATATTTCCAAGAAAAAAGCTGAAGAATATCTGAAGAAGATCAATAATGATGAATTCCTGATTACGGCAGATACCGTGGTGATATTGGGTGATAAAATCTTAGGGAAGCCGAAAGATGCTGAAGATGCGGTTGAAATGCTTAAGATGCTTTCGGGGAAAACTCATAGAGTGACCACCGGGGTGACCTTGGCAACTAAAGAGAAACAGGAGTCGTTCACAGCTGAAAGCTATGTGACATTTGCAAACCTCACAGAAGAGGAGATAAGATATTATGTAGAGAATTTTAATCCTTTGGATAAGGCAGGGGCCTACGGCATTCAGGAATGGATCGGCGCTGTGGCAGTGGAGAAGATCGACGGCAGTTTCTATAATGTGATGGGGCTTCCTGTCCACCGGCTGTATCAGGCTATGAAGAGATTCGGATTAAAGATATGAAATAGTATTTTTCAAAATACATATATACGGGCGAATCGCCGGAAAAAACGGCTGGAATTTAACTTAACCATGAAGAGGCCGACATTGTGTCGGCCTCTTCGCGTCTATCTTATATTATTTCTACTGTTATATTCAGGCTTCAGCGGTTGGTTCTGCGGTTGTATTTTCGTAGCGGTTTTTGGCTTCCCATCCGAGAGCAGAGGCACCGAGCACGGCTGCGTCGCTTTCTTTAAGTTCTGAAAGAATTATTTTTGTTTTTCCTTTAAAAACAGGCATCAAGGATTTGTCAAACGCATCCTGGAGAGGTTTCATGAGCAAATCGCCGCTCTTTGCAAGACCACCGAACAAAATGATAGCCTGAGGGCTTGTGAAGGAAACCATGTCGGCGAATGCTTCACCCAGGATGGTGCCTGTGTAGTTAAATATATCCTTAGCCATTTTATCGCCGGCTATCGCTGCGTCATAAACATCTTTAGACGTGATATCTTCGATCTGGAGATTGCGAAGGGTCGAGGGCTCGGTTCTGACTTCGAGGAATTCGCGAGCAGTGCGAGCCACGCCTGTGGCGCTGCAATAAGCCTCAAGGCAACCGGTTCTGCCACAACCGCAGACGCGGCCGTTGTTGCGTTTAACGATAAGGTGACCGAGTTCGCCGGCAAAACCGTCATGACCATAGACAAGCTGGCCGTTGACAACGATACCTGAGCCTACTCCGGTTCCCAAGGTGATCATGATGAAATCTTTCATACCACGAGCTGCCCCATAAGTCATTTCGCCTAATGCAGCTGCGTTTGCATCGTTGGTCACTGCTACGGGGATGCCTCCGAATGCACGGCTAACTTTTTCAGCCAAAGGAATAACCGGGCCTTCCCAGGGAAGATTCGGCGGATTTATAATTTCACCTGTGTAATAATTGGCATTAGGAGCACCGATGCCTATACCTTGGATTTTGTCTTCGGCTTCATTCTTTTCAAGAAGATGTTGCACGCCTTGGTGGAGTTCTTCAACATAATCATCGAAATTGGAATGTTTTCTTGTTTTGATAGAATCGCTCGCAATCACCTGCCCGCGAGCGTCGACAATACCGAAAACCGTGTTGGTGCCACCTATATCGACACCCAGTACATAAGGCTTAGTCATGATAAAGATTTTTATAGTTGGTTAATAGATGATTCAAACATTCTCTACAAAGTTAATCTTTTTATGAGTTTTTCACAAAGAAATTTATTTTTTCTGAATCAAATGAGAGATATTATTATAAATTTCATGGTATTCCGGTTGTGGTTCAAGCATTTTGAGATGAGCTTCTATCACTTTTCTATCATTTCTGACGGCCGGTCCGGTCTGTGCCTCTCGCGGAGTTAAATGCTTTAATTTATTGACTGTCTGAGTAAGGAGAGGAATCAAAGCGTTGAAGTTAATCCCGGCTTCCCGGACAATATCATAAGCTATTCCGGCCAGAGCATTATTGAAATTACATGCAAATACGGAAGCAAGATGCAGATGCCGTCTTGCCTCGGAATCAGCCATCCTTACATCTTCTGAAAAAAGCCTCGCTAAATTTTCCAAGGCAGATAAAGCTTCAGGTGTGGCACCCTCTAAGAAAACCGGAATTATCTTATAGTCAAGTTCAAGATCTTTTGTAAAGGTCTGAAGAGGGTAGAACACCCCGATATTGGGAGTCTTGCCGGCCAGTACCGACATTGGCACGGAACCGGAGGTGTGTGCTAAAACATAATTCCCTACGGGCAGACGGTCTACTATTTCAGCAATGGCGTCATCGGAGACGGCAATAAGAATTATTTCCGGATTTTCCGGAAGGTTTTCCAAAGTGCGGGGATTTATAATCTCCGTTTCGACAGAGTCTTTAAGGGCAGAATATAAATGGGAGGCAACATTGCCGCGGCCTATAATCGAAAGCATGGGATGAAAAGATAAATTTTGAAGGTTATGTATTACTAATAAGCTCTCTTGAAGAAAGAAGATGAAGATGGCCCATTGTGAGCCGGATATTTATTTCGACACATGGGTTTATAGATCCGTCGGCATCAGAAAGCATATCAATGCCGAGCGGCCCCGTGTAGTAAGGGGATATTAAAGATTCGATAGCTTTCTTTTGAGCTTCAATAAGTTGGAAAGAAAAATCGGGAGCCTTTGACTTAATGATATTCATCAAAGCCTCTTGCGAGTCATAAATATTACCATGATATTTGCCACGATCGGAAGTTTTAAAGACCGAAACACCAAGAAACTTTACATTTCCTTTTTCCGAATACCACTCGGAGGCAAAATCAAGGTTCCGGTTCCAACGGGGTTCACAAATAATGCTACCCTGACGCCTCAGGGTTCCGGCAGCCCATTCAAGCAGCCCTTTTCTTTTAATATGGTCTGATGCTACAATGCCTCTTCCGGAAGAACTCCAGGGGGCTTTGAAAAAGGCTTCCGGGTAAACAGTCAAATAATTTTCCACTTCTTCAAGAGCATGCACTTCTGAAACATCATATTTCAATTTAATATTCAGAAGGCGACAGATTTCTTGTCGAAAGGGTATTATTGTCTTTCTGTGGGAAAGTTTTCTGATATTTTCCAGCTCATAGTCAGAGGGGAGAATATTTTCATTTAAACCATAATCCAGGAGGAATCTTTTCAGGTTATGGTTCCAGCCCCAAGGTATGATTTTACTAATGCCGGCTGCTACATCGCCAAGGCCGGAGGGTTTAATCAGGGTTAAATGTTTTGAAAGAGTCAGGTCAAAATAGGGTAGTTCTTCAAGCAACCCGGAGTTTAGATCTTCAGGGATAAGAATAAAATCACTGTTACCGGCAAAAACGGCCGGTAACAGTGCATATTTTTTTCTGAGGTCTACGACCGCCCGGGGAGGTGTGTAAGGTCCTTCACCCACGGCGAGCGCGTAGTCGTGTTCAGGGTTAAAAATCAATAGATTAATCGCTGAGATGGTCTCTTTCTTTAGCGGGGTTTGTGAAATAGAGTTTATGCTCCACATATTCTTGAGTAGCAATCAAAGTCGGCTTCGGAAGCTTCTCATAGAATTTGGAGATTTCAATTTGCTCGCGATTTTCCGACACTTCTTCCATAGTGTCTGTAGAAGCGAATTCCTGAAGTTTCTTTTCGAGCTCCTTTTTCATATCGACAGCGATCTGATTAGCTCTTTTACCTATGATGCAGACAGTTTCATAGACGTTGCCTGTCTGTTCAGCCATAGCAATCATATCGCGTGTGACAGTGTTAAGAGGAGCGTTGGTTTTTTTGTAATCCATTTATGAGGAATTTTATAGGTTATATGCTGTTGTTAATGAATTCAGATTTAAAGATGCCTAATCGGAAGTGTGGCGTTTTGCTATTTCAAAGATGTTGTCGGCTTCCTTCCGGTTTTTTGTGTCGGGATAATTGTTTGTAAAAGAATAATATTCATCTATGACATCGCGGAAACGCTCGGCCTTTTTTTCATCCACACTTAAACGTGCTTCCTGATATTTTGATTTCAAGATAAGCATTTCGAAATCCTCGCGATACTTGGAATATGGGAAATCTTTAAGGGCGTTTTGCGCGGTGATAATAGCGGCCTCATAGTTATTTCCAAGAAAATTGCCGAGATTATAATAAAGTTGGGCATTTTGCAATTCCTTGAGAGTCAGCTTGTCTTGCATCTCATATATAGCATTCTGAGCTATGGAGACACGATCGCTTTCAGGATAATAATCTATGAAATTCTGCAATTCTTCGATGGCCTTTTTGGTGGCTGTCTGATCCAACTGAGGATCAGGGGAATCAAGATAATAGCCATAACCTGAATAAAAGCGTGATAGCTCTGCAAATTTTCCGCGTGGATATCTTGAATAGTAGGTTTTGAAATAAAGGCCTGAGTTCAGATAATCCTTGTTCTCAAAATTAGACATAGCCAGGAGAAATAGAGCCTCTTCCCCGTTGGCAGTGCCGCGTAAAGGAGTGTAGACAGTCTCCAAGATAGTGGCTGCCTGGGTGAATTTCCTTTCGTCGAAAGCACGTTTTGCGTATTCGTAACGATAATCGACATCCTTGCTTTTAAGAACTTTATTATATTCGCCGCAAGAAACCAGGGCGCAAAGCAAAGGAAGCCATATTATTAATCTTCGCATTAAAAAATGTCTATTTGGGGCACAAAGTTAGCAATAATATTCGAAAAACTGATTACAGAAGAATAAAATTTTATTATCACTTGTCGGATATCCATTTGAATTCAGAGAGATTCGGATATGTTCTTTCCAATAAAACCGGCACTACGGAGACATAACCGTTGGCCAGACACCACTCATCCGTGTTGGTGTTTTCAGGCTCTTCATTCACATATTTTCCTGCAAGCCAATAGAAGGGACGGCGAGCGGGATCAGTATATTCTACATAGTGATCGTCCCAACGGCCTTTACAACCCTTCACAACTCGAATACCCTTATATTCAGCATATCCTTTCGGCATATTCACATTCAGGCACACTCCTTCCGGCAATCCGTTTTCAAGAGTGAGTTTCACAAGATTTTCAACCACCGGCAGACAAGGAGTGAAATCTGCATTTTCATCATGGCTCGTGAGAGAGAACCCGATAGAAGGGATTCCATAGGCACAGCCTTCAAAAGCCGCTCCCATTGTGCCTGAATAAACCACATTAATAGCGGCATTCGAGCCATGGTTGATGCCGGAAACCACTATGTCAGGCCTACGCTCTAAAAGATTGTCTACGGCTATTTTTACACAGTCAACGGGAGTGCCGTTCACTTTATACATCTTCGCTCCATGATAATCTTCGAGGCGTTTCACCATCAATGGAGAATTGACTGTCAGAGCCATCGACATTCCTGATTGCGGCATTTCGGGGCACACGCAAACCACTTCTCCAATCTTAAGAAGGACCCGGATTAATTCATGCACTCCTTTTGCATTTATGCTGTCGTCGTTAGTAACTAATATTAATGGCATGACTTATAGATTTTTAAAATTACGTCTTGTTTAGATTATTTCTTTTTCATTTGACATTCGGCCGATAGTCTATTTCGGAAGGATGCCGATTGAAAAGATAACGGTCGAGGATTATATTGCGATGTGAGCCGGGGAATGAAATCTCTTCTTCATTATTGATATACCCGTAATGTTTTTTCATTTTCCTGAAATCTCCATGCGCCTTGAGTATGGCTTTTGCATTAGGAAAATCAAACTTCACGGCAAACATAACGAACGCGAGTGTGTCGGCAAGTCTTCTTAATAAGAGTTTTCGGGTCCGTTTCTTTTTGGGAAGGTTTTTATAAAGCAACAGCAGATTATTGCGGAAATTCAGGTAGGTTTTACGCGGATTGCCTTGATTTAAAGATCCACCTCCAAGATGAAATACTTCCGAATCGGAGATTGCACAGATGCGATAGCCTGCTCTTATCATTCTGCAGCAAAGGTCGATTTCTTCCATGTGGGCAAAAAAGAGAGGGTCGAGGCCTCCCAATTCAAGATAAAGGGCTGTCCTCACCATAAGGGCCGCTCCCGAAGCCCAGCAAATGTCGATAGTATCGTTATATTGTCCCCGGTCTTTTTCTATTCTGTCAAACAGGCGACCGCGGCAATAGGGATATCCGAGATTGTCAAGAAACCCTCCGGCTGCACCGGCATATTCGAAAGAATCCGGTTCATTATAAGATTTGATCTTCGGTTGCAAGGCACCCACATCCGGATTGGCATTCATGAATTCAAGCAAAGGGCGCCACCATCCTTCAGAAACTTCCACATCACTGTTAAGAAGCAGAGTAAAAGGATATCCTGTTTCTGCTATAGCCCGATTATAGCCTTCAGCGAAGCCATAGTTCTTATCAAACTTTATAACCTTGATTTCCGGAAAGTTTTGATTCAGCCATGATAAGGAATCATCTGTTGATCCATTATCCGCCACGATAAGGTCAACTTCATCTCCTGAAGTGAATTTCACTGCATCCGGAAGAAATTTCTCAAGCAAATGCCTTCCGTTCCAATTAAGGATAATGACTGCAAGCTGTTTTTCCATTTCAGAGAATATGAGAGCCGATTGCAATTTCAGATGACCCCGTCTTCGGCTGCAGGATCTCAACTTCTGAAATTTGATTAAACAATTCAGGAATCAAGGGAGCCTCAACACGGATATAATTGTCAGTGAGCCCATGCATCATGTTTCTGCCGTAAGGCTGTTCCCACAAAACTTTTCTTTTCAGGCCAAAATTCCTGTGGATAAAATCCAGATTTTTCTTGTTGGAAAGCTCTGTGATTTGAGCCACTCTTTTTCTTCTTACATCCATCGGAACGGCTTCTCCCAAAAGCAAAGCTTTGGTGCCGGGGCGTTCGGAATAAGGGAAAACATGAAATTTCGCAACATTCAGTTGCCGGGCAAAATCATAACTTTTTTGCCATTCCTCGTCGGTTTCGCCTCTTGCTCCTGTTATGATATCCACGCCGATATAGGCATTCGGAATCAGTTGATGTATAAGGTCGATGCGTGATTGGAAAAGCGAAGTGTCATAACGTCGGTTCATAAGCTTCAACACCTTGTCTGAGCCTGATTGAAGCGGAATATGAAAGTGAGGCATGAAAGCTCTCGATTCATCGGCAATCCATCTGAGGATATCTTCTGAAAGGAGATTTGGTTCTATAGAGGATATCCTATATCGTTCGATTCCCGGGATTTCATCAAGAGATTTTAGAAGGTCGAGGAAGTCTTCACCCGAATCTTTACCAAACGTGCCGATATTCACTCCTGTGATTACAATTTCGCGGCCACCTTTCGCGGCCACCTCGCGGGCCATTCCTGCGAGTTCACTGATTTTACCCGACCGGGAACGCCCTCGGGCATAGGGAATGGTGCAATATGTGCAAAAATAGTCACACCCGTCTTGCACCTTGAGGAAATAACGGGTTCTGTCGCCACGTTCACATGAAGGCATGAATTCCTGAAGGGATAGGGCAGGAGTGATTTCTACTTTTTTATCCGCCATTCCGATCCATGCGTCAACATATTGAGAAATGCGAAGTTTTTCATTGGAGCCTAAGACGAGCGACACTCCCGGAAGCTTAGCCACCTCATCCGGCTTCAACTGCGCATAGCATCCGGTGACTATGATTGATGTGTCGGGATATTTATTTGCCAGCCTGCGGATAAGATTGCGGGCTTTTTTATCGGCAGTCTCTGTGACAGAACACGTGTTGACCACGCAGATATCCGGCTTTTCCTGAGGTAATGCCTTGACAATGCCTTTCTGACCGAGCATTCCCGCAATCGTGGAAGTCTCGGCATAGTTTAACTTACACCCAAGTGTGAAGTAAGCGGCCTTCAAATGCATGATGAAAAAATAGTGTTGCAACAGATTTATTATTGCAAAATTAGTTAAAAAAGGATGAAACATTGAGAAAAAATGACAAAAGGGAGCCTTGATTATAAAAAATTGCTTCAAAATCTTGACAAAGGGGGTGTTAAAGTATTAACTTTGCAAACTGATAAAGTTTGATTAAACAGATATAAATCTTGAACAGGCTCTTAAAGTCTTCATTATAAATGAAAGGAGCAAGGGAAGTAAAAATATCATATTGGGCGGCCCACCTTACAACGATAGTAAGTGTAACGTTGGTATTAATACTGGTAGGGATAATCGCTCTCATTACATTAAGTTCGGAAAGAGAGACACGCCGATTGAAAGAAAGGCTTGAGGTCAGCGTGATAATGAACGACACTGTCAGTGACAATTATGCCGAGAGAGTGGCAGCCCGGATCTCATCGTTGCCGTTTGCATTGGAAACCGGCTCGATAAGTAAGGCCCAGGCTCTTGAAGACTGGAAAGAGGAAACCGGCGAAGATCTAGAGACTCTGTTTGGGGTCAACCCATTGTCACCGGAAGTTTATTTCAGAATCAAAGCAGATTATTCTTCTCCCGATTCACTTAAATCAATAGAAAGGCAGCTGACATCAATCGAAGGGGTTTCAGACGTGGCGATGCCGGACTCAACCATGGTAGAAGCCATGAACGACAATATAGAGAGCCTCGCTATCATTTTAGGCATCATAGCCCTAATTATGGTCATCATCTCCTTTGTTTTGATAAACAACACAGTCCATCTTGCCATCTACGCAAGAAGATTCACGATACATACGATGCAGCTTGTGGGTGCCACCGACGGTTTCATCCGCAGGCCATTTGTGCGTAACAACATGCTTGCAGGTTTTATAGCCGGATTGGTTGCTTCTGCAATAACAGCTATCTCTTTGGCTTCCGCACCACATTTAGGCTGGAACGATGTGGCTGATTATATTCCATGGTGGATATACGCCTGCGTGGCCGGAGGAATGATTGTGTGCGGGCCGCTTATCTGCGCCCTCGCGGCATGGCTCGCAACTTCACGCTACCTTAAGAAAGACTATGATGAATTGTTTACCTAAACCTATAAGTAGACATAAGACGATATGGCAATAAAAAGAAATTTTGACATCAAACCGAAACCTGATAAGGATATCGAAAAAATCAAGGAGACCGAAAAGCCCTTTTCCAAAATCAATTTCTGGATGATGGGCGGATGTGTCATCCTCATTATTTTGGGATATCTTTTCATGAGCGGCGGAGGTGGAACTGACGGGGAATTCAATCCTGATATATTCAGCACACGCCGAATCGTAGTAGGTCCGCTTTTATCTTTTCTTGGCTTCCTTTTGATGGCTTTTGCCATAATTTATAATCCGGGGAAAAAGGGAGGCGGAATTTTATCTTTCAAAAAAGAGAAACAGACAACTGAAACTACACCTACTCAAAACGCTGACTAAAAAATCAGGAATATGGAATGGTTAGACGCTCTGATACTTGGAATTGTCCAGGGTCTTGCGGAATATTTGCCCATAAGTTCAAGCGGCCATCTTGAAATATTCAGAGAAATCCTGGGGATTGATTTGCCTTCCGACAAGATTTTGCAGTTTGATATAATCTTGCATGCCGCAACCGTATGTTCGACGATAGTGATTCTTTGGCCCATTTTCAAGAATCTATTGATCTCTTTCTTCAGTTTTAAGAGAGATTCCGAATACTACATGGTCTGGAAGATAGTCCTGTCGTGTGTGCCGATAGCAATAGTAGGCTTCTTCCTTAAGGATTATGTAGAGGAGTTTTTTGGGGGCAGCCTTCTGCTTGTTGGTGTCTGTCTGTTGGTTACAGCTTCTTTGCTTGCCTTCGCACATTTCACAGACAGGAAGCCCGACGGAGCCATGATTCCAGCCGAAAAGGGACGCGAGATATCATGGAGCGACGCCTTTATCATAGGATGTGCACAAGCAGTTGCAGTTCTTCCGGGTCTCAGCCGTTCGGGTACTACGATAGCCACGGGTATTATTTTGGGTGATAAACGTTCAAAAGTGGCTTACTTTTCTTTTCTGATGGTCATCATTCCGATTCTCGGAGAGGCGTTGTTGGATTTGAAAGAACTTGTGACGACACCTTCCCAGCAGGGAGACGACAGCGTGGGAGTGCTTGCCTTGGTCATAGGCTTTGTATCTTCTTTTATAGTGGGCTGTTGCGCGTGTAAATGGATGATAGACCTCGTTAGAAAAGGAAAACTCGTTTGGTTTTCAATTTATTGCGTGGTTATGGGTATAATTTGTATCCTTTGGAGATAAGCATGGAACAGGATTTCAAACCAATGGATTTCATCAACGGAGAAATCATGGCTATAGACAAACCATTGAAATGGACTTCGTTTGATGCTGTGAAACGCCTTCGGGGCGCCATACAGAAAAGATTGAGGATTAAGAAATTCAAGGTGGGACATGCAGGCACTCTCGATCCTCTTGCCACAGGGGTTCTGATAGTGTGTACAGGCAGAGCCACAAAACGTATTGAAGATCTTCAGAGCGGCGATAAAGAATATATCGCAACTATAGAACTTGGAGCGACAACCCCAAGTTTTGATCTTGAAACGGAAATTAATGCATATTATCCCACAGATCATATCACGGAAGAGCTCGTAAAGGAAACCTTGGAGAGTTTCAGGGGTGATATAATGCAGGTGCCTCCGGTTTTTTCAGCCGTTAAGATCGAAGGGAAACGGGCCTATAAATTTGCAAGAAACGGCAAGGAGATAGAACTTAAAGCAAAACCGATCAAAATTAAAGAAATCGAATTATTGGAATTCACCGGGAAAACTTTAAAGTTCAGAGTCGAGTGTGGAAAGGGCACATATATTCGTGCTTTGGCAAGAGATATAGGAGAAAAATTAAATTCAGGTGCTCATCTGATAGAATTAAGACGCACTAAAGTAGGAAATATAAAAATTAAGGATTGCATGAAAATCGAAGAAGCGATCGATAAGATCAACAATGCTCCTTTAGTTTTTCAGGCTTCAACCTAATAATGAGGAAATATGAAATTATCACAATTTAAATTTAAACTTCCTGACGAATTAATCGCACAACGTCCATCTGAAAATCGCGACGAATGCAGGCTGATGGTATTGGATGGAAAAACCGGGGAAATAACTCACAGAATATTCAAAGATATTATTGAATATTTCGATGAGGGAGATGTGATGGTATTCAACGACACTAAGGTGTTCCCGGCAAGATTGTACGGAAACAAAGAGAAGACCGGCGCAAGAATAGAAGTGTTTTTACTCCGGGAGCTCAATATGGAAAATAAATTCTGGGATGTGTTGGTGGAACCCGCGAGGAAGATCAGAATCGGCAACAAGCTTTATTTTGGGGAAGATGATTCCATGGTGGCCGAAGTCATAGACAACACCACGGCCAGAGGAAGAACCCTTCGCTTTCTTTATGATGGTCCGCACGACGAATTCAAGGAGATGCTTTATTCCTTAGGGCAGACTCCATTGCCCGAATACGTCACTCGTGAAGTTGAAGAATGGGATGAGGAACGCTATCAATGCATATTCGCAAAGAATGAAGGGGCTGTGATGGCTCCGGCAGCAGGTCTTCATTTCAGTCGTGAGCTTATGAAGAGACTTGAAATCAAAGGAGTGGAAAGAGGATTCCTGACTCTCCACAGCGGACAGGGTAATTTCAAGGAAATAGATGTTGAGGATCTCACCAAACACAGGATGGATAGCGAGGAGATGTTTGTGGATGAGAAACTTGTTGACATGGTGAACAAGGCCAAAGATGACAATAAGAATGTTTGTGCAGTTGGCACCAGCGTCTTGCGAGCCATTGCTACCGCTGTCTGCATGAACGGTCATCTCATGACATACGAAGGATGGACAAATAAATTCATTTTCCCTCCCTACGACTTCACAGTCTGCAATTCGATGGTTTCAAACTTCCATATGCCATACAGTACCATGCTCATGATGGTTGCAGCTTTCGGTGGCTATGAGAAGGTTATGAAAGCTTATGAAGTTGCTGTAAAAGAAAAATATCAGTTCGGAGCTTACGGTGATGCCATGTTAGTGCTCCGCTGATAAATTAGTGGAATCACCGGAAAAAATCCGTGTCTGGAAAATTGTAAAATCCAATTTAACGAAGAAGAGGCTGACAAACTAACTGTCGGCCTCTTCTTCGCTATTCCGGGTGGATATTCCCGAGTTTTGTATTCAATCGGTTTTAATTTCAGGCAATTCTATTCTGAAAGTGGTGCCTTTACCTATTTCAGAATCCTTAACGAAGATTTTTCCACGATGATATTCCTCAATGATTCTCTTCACTAAAGTGAGGCCCAAACCCCATCCCCGTTTTTTAGTGGTGTAACCGGGAGAGAAGACTGTTTTGAAATTTTTTCTTGCTATTCCTTTGCCAGTGTCTTTCACTTCTATCCATATCTTCCCCTTTTCCTTTCCGACAGAGATGATAATATTGCCTTCACCCTCCATGGCATCAACCGCGTTTTTTGTGAGGTTTTCCATAACCCATTCAAAAAGAGGCTCCGAAATCATCACGCCCATATCATCTTCCGGAAATTCAAGATCTATTTTAACTTTCCCTGATATTCTCGAAGACATATAACCAAGAGATTTCCTTACCGTGTCGTTGATATATTCAAGATGAAGTTCCGGCCGCGATCCGATTTTTGAAAACCTGTCGGCAATCACGGAGAGGCGGTTTATATCCTTATTCATCTCTTCAGTGATGTCATTGGCTGTGCCTGTGGAGGCAAGATATTCGTTCCAGGCCATTAGGGAAGAAATGGGAGTGCCGAGCTGATGGGCAGTCTCTTTCGACAATCCGGCCCAAACCATATTCTGTTCAGCCTTCTTGGTATATGTCAGCGCGCTGAAGATTATGAGCGCTAAAAGAATCATGACGCCCAATTGGATATAGGGATACAAGCTTAATCTTTTAAGCAGAATTGAATCTTCATAGTAAATATATTGAGGAGAATTGTAATAAACCTCAACTTTTATGAAATGAGGATTGGTTTCTGCAATTTCTCTTAGGGTCTGATTCCCTGTGGCCTGGTGAAGTCGGGAATCAAGGTAATCCCTGTTCTTCTCCGAAAGCTGGTCGAAAGAGGGGAGTTCTTCCTGCGTCTTTTCCGGAAGATCGAAATTCCTATAGTCGATAATATTAAAATTTGAATCGGTCACCAAGACCGGGATTGAGTTATTCTGGCTGATAATGGTGAGAAGGAAATCAATATCGGCATCCATATCAGAACGCGCAAGCCTTTCAGTAGCGCTTGCCCATATATCCATTCTTTCTCTTTCCTGGGCTGCCAACTGCTTCACAAGGTTGTTGGCCGCAACAAGAAATATAACAACCGCCGCGATAGTGACGGCAAGGAATATATATTTAGCGATTCTGTTTAGACCTGGCTGGTTTGATTTCCACCCATTCGGCATCCGATATCTGACTTTCATGATAAATTTCAGTTGAATCGTCTTTATGAGAAATCACTTCGGTCTCGGAATAGTCTATGGTCTCGACAAATTCCACATCTTCCGCATATTCTTTGGGTATTATAGGTTCATGTGGTCCGTGGGATCTGTGGTCACGATGCGGAGAATTTTGCCCGGGGGCTTCTTTTCTCCTTTTTTTCTGACTTGGAGGGGGCTCCATCCCCATTTTTCTCCATATATATTCATTAGTCTTCTGTATGGCCTTTCTTTTCAGCCAACGGGCGATTGCAGGCCAGACAAGCCAGAAAAATATTATTATCAGTAGTAAAATACCCAACCCCTTGAACATCAGCGAATGATCTTCTTGAATGAAACTGAACTGAAAATATAGAACACTATAAGCCAGAACAAACCTCCGACTCCTAATGAAAAGCAAAATATTCCGGCTGCCAGTATCAACAGATATCTATGGATATTTTCCTTTAATTTCAGATTCTTAAATTTCAACGAAAACATCGGAATATTGGAATTCATCAGCCAGCACTCAATAACGAGGAAGCACAGGAAGACATACCATTCGGAGAGGAAAAGGACACCGCCTTTCATGAGGGTTGCATATCCTATCCAGAAAATAGCATTAGCCGGCACCGGTAGCCCTATAAAGAATGTGGTTTGACGCGAATCTATATTAAACCTTGCAAGGCGTAGTGCCGCACAAATCGGGATAAGGATTGTTGTCCAGCAAAGCCATGGATCAATCTCCGAATCTTTCATGAGGAAAAACAGCGTCAGAGCCGGCGCCACTCCAAAAGAAACCAAGTCGCAGAGAGAGTCTAATTCTTTTCCCAGTTCGGAATAGGCCTTCAAAATCCGGGCTGCAAAACCATCAAGAAAATCAGCTACAGCAGCCATGGCCATAAACAGGAATGCCCATTGATATCCTTGTAGTCCCCAAAAGGGAGAATCACCATAAGAGGCAGCTATTATTGCAAGAACTCCCGCTCCCAAATTCAGGGAGGTGATGCAATTCGGTATGTTTTTAACTATAACATTCATTAGAAAAAATCATTTAAGCGGCGGAATGTAGGCAACCGGTGTGATCCCTCCTTTCACTCTGTCGTCTATTTTTACAAGTATTTCTGAATCAAGAGGAAGGTAAATATCCACCCGTGATCCAAATTTGATGAAACCCAAATGATAATCAATATTGGCTTCATTGCCACGCCGTGCATAGGTGACGATACGTCGGGCCATGGCTCCGGCAATCTGTCGCACAGTGATACGTCGGTTGCCATTTGTCAGAATCCCTATTGTGCTTCGTTCATTTTCCGAACTTGCCTTTGGCAGATATGCTGCCAAGAAACGTCCGCGGTGATGGCGAACGTATTCCACGGTGCCATCCACAGGATACCAGTTGGCGTGAACATTAAAAGGAGACATGAAGACCGATAGCATTATAGCCTCTTCCTTGAGAAATTCATTCTCCATAACATTCTCTATGGCGACAACATGACCATCTACAGAACTCACCACGGTATTTTCTCTCTGACCGCGGTAGTGTCTTTTAGGACTCCGGAAAAAGTTGAAAACGAAAAGATAAGCAACAACGGAAATCGAAGTGAAAATTATCGGAAGAACCACCGGGGGCATGAAAAGCCATACCGGCACATTTAATGCGCCAAGCACTATCAATAAAAGTATCAGTATATTCGTTCCTTCCCTATGAATTTTCACAGTCGTTTGAGGTGTTAACCCGCTATATTTTTGGAGTGAACAAACCCATTGTCTAATCTGCAAAATTATACTTTTTTAGTGTCTTTCGCAAATTTTGAGTATCTTTACACGCCATTTTGACATGTCTGACAAAGGAAATGGAAAAACAACGCGCTTTACTCATCATCAATCCCATATCGGGCACGCGATCCAAGGATGGCCTGGAATCTCTTGTCTCGGCCGCTTTTGCCAAAAAAGGGATAGATATTGAAATCTATAAGACCAAGGGGGCGGATGATGCCAATTTAAAAGCAAAGGAAGCTGTTGAAAACGGTTTCAAATTTGTTGTGACGGCAGGTGGCGACGGCACTGTAAACGAAACAGCCAACGCTCTCGCGGGGTCGGATTGTATTTTGGGAATTTTACCCTACGGATCCGGCAATGGTTTTGCGCGATCCTTAGGAATCCCTCAAGACACTCTTGAAGCCCTGAAGATTATAGAAAACGGCCATCATATAACTGCTGACAGAGGAATAGCCAATAATAAACCTTTTTATTGCACATTCGGTATAGGTTTCGATGCCGTGGTTAGCGAGAAATTCGCAACCATGAAAAAACGAGGAAGAATAACCTATATTAGAAGCGCATTCCGCGAATATCTTAACTATCAATCCCAGTCATACGCCCTGTTGATCAACGGTAAGGTTGTTACAGAAAAAGCCTTGCTGATAGCAGTCTGCAATGCTCCTCAATATGGCAACAATGCCTATATCGGTCCGAAAGCAAAACTCTCCGACGGCCTGCTTGATATCACGGTTGTTCATTCCGACAATCCTTTTTCTACCATCATGATGGGTATGGACCTCATGACGGGCATGTTAGACAAAAACAGCAGTATTGAATCGTTTCAGGTGCCTTCTGTCACCATAGCACGCACAAATGAAGGCCCTGTTCATCTTGACGGCGAGCCTCTCCTGATGGGGAAAAGAATAGATATCCGCTGTCAAGAAAAAGTTTTGAAAGTATTCGCTCCCGAGAAAGAAAAAATTTTCCGTCCTTTTATCTCTCCTTTAAGGGCCATGCTCGATGATATGCGATATGATGTCATGGATAAATTCCGGCAGATTGATAAAAGAATGAACGGCAAGTGATGAAAGGGGAAGGGAAAAAAAGAATTATTGTCTTGTTGATGTTCATACTGGCTGTATCGTTGGGAACTTATAGCCAGGTTATCCCGGTAAAAGATCAGGAGCATTTCACAGATTCCATAAAAAAGGAGATGGATTTCGGTCCGTATTTCGGATTATACAAAGACAATTATTTTGTTGTCGGAACAACAGTGCCCGGAATCCCCTCAAAAAACAATTCAGACGTAAAATTTCAGATTTCTCTGGCCATAAGGCTCACCGATATGATCCTTCCCTGGCATTCATTCTTGTTTCTCACCTATACCCAGAAGACATTCTGGAACGTTTTTCAGGAATCCATGCCGATGGGCGACATTAACTTCAATCCGGGCATAGGCTGGTCGAAACCTTTTTTCAATCATAACCGCTATGTAGGTAAAATGACCCTCATGCTCGAACATGAGAGCAACGGCCGTGACGGTATTGATTCTCGAAGCTGGAATCGGGTCTCGCTCTCCGGGTCGGTAATGATTGACGAATGGCTGATGGTGCATGCCAAAATATGGATTCCTATTATTGATGGAGAAAATAACAGAGACATTTTAAAATACAACGGCATATACCAAAGCGGAGTGGTGCTCACCACTCCGGATAAAAAATTTTCATTCGGTCTCACATGGGTGAAACGCTATGGCTTCAACCTTAATTTCAACACCATAGCCGAGTTCTCATGGAGAGTTCACAAGAAATCAAACCTTAATCTTTTCGCCCAGTATTACAACGGGTATGGAGAAGACCTTCTTCATTACAATCAATACCGGTCAATGTTGAGGATAGGATTGGTGTTCAAGCCTAAGTTCTTCTCCGAGTTCTAAAAACGCTGTGTCAAAATGCACAATCGGCTGCGTTGTTTTTAATGCTTTACTTCCACTTTTTGAGTTGGAGGCAGTTTCTTGTTGCGCTCTTCGCATTGCTCCACTATGGAATCAGCCAAGATTGAAAATGCCTCAGCCTCAGCCGTGTATCCATCCGGACTTCCTGTCAGTTTCTTTGCAATTAATTCTGCCGAAGTCGGGTTTCCCGTGTCTACATCCTCGCAGATGCCTCTGACTAAGGGAATCTGCACCAAGAGCTTCACTCCCAGTTTTTCGGCAAGTCTTGCACCTCCTCCATTTCCGAAGATATAATATTTTTCTTCAGGATGAGATTCCGGTGTGAACCATGACATATTTTCCACAATGCCAAGCACGGGCACATTTATCTTTTCATCCTTAAACATTGCAATCCCTTTGCGGGCATCAGCCAATGCCACTTCCTGAGGCGTCGTCACTATAACGACTCCCGTGATCGGAAGAGTCTGTACAAGTGTGAGATGAATGTCGCTTGTGCCGGGAGGCATATCGATTATGAAATAATCAAGTTCTCCCCACAGGGCATCGGTGATTAATTGACGCAAAGCATTGCTGGCCATGCTTCCTCTCCAGAGCACAGCATTCTCTTTGGCTACCAGGAAGCCTATGCTCAACATCTTAACGCCGAATTTCTCAATCGGATCAATCCAATCCCGGCCATCCTCATTAACCATATATACGGGTTCATCTTCCACTCCGAACATGCGTGGCATGGAGGGTCCGAAAATATCCGCATCCAGAAGACCTACTTTATACCCCTTGGCGGCCAAAGCTATGGCAACATTAGCCGCAACTGTGGATTTACCCACTCCTCCTTTTCCGGAAGACACTCCGATTATGTTTTTAACTTTTGGAAGGACAGGGCGCGGTTGCTCCACAGGCTTCTGAGGCTGTCTGTATTTTACGTTGATGTTGTCTCTTATTTCCACATCTTTGCCTAAGCTCGACTGAATGGCAGTCTCGGCCATCCTCACCACACTTTTTATGAAAGGGTCTGTCGGTTTATCGAAAATCAAGGAAAAAGAAACTTTGTTGCCGCCAATACGAATGTCGTCTTCTATCATATTGTTTTCGGCAAGCGACTTCCCGTTGCCGGGATATCTCACTGTAGAGATCGCCTCTAAAATCTGTGCGGGATATATTTTCATGGTTGTTGTGCGGGGGTTAAGGGTGTGTGACGTGTGTATGCTCTGTAATCATCCTTCGGGATATCGTCTGCAAAAGGTTCTACAGGTGGATTATCAAAAGAGGGACGGAAAGTGATAAGTTTAATTTTTTTGCCCCTGGAGAGCCATTGGTCTTCATAGAATGTTTTGATGGCACTTTCCGGATCAGCTTTTCCGGAACCGTAAAGATCATCAGTGGCAAGGATGACTTCGTAGCCGTTTTCCTCTACGAGTCTTTTAGTGTATTCATAGAGGAAAGGGGAATCTGTCTTCAAATGAATTATACCTCCCGGTTTCAAGATTTTTCCATAAAGACTCATGAATCTGCTTGAGGTCAATCTCTTTCTTGCTTTCTGCATCTGGGGGTCGGGGAAAGTAATCCATATTTCATCAATTTCCCCCGGGGCGAAAAATTTATCGATATTTTCTATTTCAGCGCGTAGCAGAGTTGCATTGGGAATAGATTCCTTTTCAATCTGTTTAGCTCCCGACCAGAGTCTTGCACCTTTTATATCCACTCCGATATAATTTGAATCGGGGTTAGACTTGGCAAGCGAAACCGTGTATTCTCCTTTACCGCAACCTAACTCAAGAACAATGGGTGAGCTCTTGCTGAAGATATTCTCATTCCATTTTCCTCTATGAGGAAATCCTTCATTTATAAGCTTCTCACGAGGATATTGCAACACACAGTCCCATTCCTCGATTTCTGCAAATTTCTTCAGTTTGTTTTTGCCCATGTCAACTGATTACAAGTATTTTTCCAACAGTGGAATAGCTTCCCGATTCATTAGAGGGCGACACCAAAATATAATAAACGCCGCTTGAGACTCTGTTGAAATTAGTATCCGAGATATCCCAAAGAATGTCAAAGCCGGAAACTATACCCAATTCCTTTACGAGATTTCCTCCTGAGTCAACAATCTTGACGAGTGAACCTTCGGGAATGTCGCAAATGGTGACATAGCCGGTATAATCCGGTCTCACCGGGTTCGGATATGCCTTTACATCTTCTTTTTCAGTGGAATATTGAGACACCGGCAAGAAATATTCTGCAAGTCCCCCGGCTGTTGATATCATCATGGAATTGGCTTCCGAATCGTAAGCTATAGAATAAACCACATCATCGGGCAAGTCGCTGTTGGAAGATGTGAACTCCATTATGATCTCCCTGCCATCCGATGAGGTGCACAGAAGGCCGCCTCCATGTGTTGCAAACCATTTACGGCCCTGGTTGTCGGAAGCAATCCAATTGACCCTTACTCCTTCAAGAAGATAGTCGGCCAGGTTTGTGCCGTCATTTCGTGCCACCTTCACACGGTTCATCTGATAATTTTTATAGTTCAAAACTTGTGAAGGTATAAAATAGCACACTCCGTTAAGATGGGCCACCCACACATAGCCTGTAGACGGATCTTCGTAAATATATTTTATCTGCCTGATTTCAATATTGTTGCCGTCTCCGTCTATATATTCCGTGAAATTATAAACATTGTCGTCGGAAGGGTCGACAGGTGTGCCGTTGGTATTAATCAGTAACAATTCGTCGTCATACGTGCTGGGAGTGAAAACAAGAAGGCC
Organism: Muribaculaceae bacterium; assembly: GCA_022509105.1. Lineage (GTDB taxonomy): Bacteria > Bacteroidota > Bacteroidia > Bacteroidales > Muribaculaceae > Lepagella. Next base: position 31,191 of record JAFLTV010000006.1, read on the forward strand.
GTTTCCGGTTTTTAACAAAGGCCGGAGAATAGGAATGTTGGAGACGCTGACATTTTGATTCACTTCCAGATATTTAGGAGGCTTTATATTTGAGGCTGAAGTTGTGGCTCTGCGGTCTTCAGCTGTCCAACAATAAAGCTGGGGCTTATAATTATCTGCCTTGTCATAATCGGAATAAGCCATCCAAAGGTTTCCCTTTGCGTCGAAATAAGGATGTGAGAAATTAGCAAACTGGGGAAGTGTGCTATTTCTGGGTACAAGCGGATAAAACCAATCGTAAGCCGCAAACCTTTCGTTGGGACGAGACAACATTATCTTATCATCCGGATTGTTAAGATTCCATCGGAGAATGCCATGATGGGGGGAAGAGATATACACAAGGGATGGATTGTCAGGATCCACGGCTATGCCATTAGGCATCAGTGAAATATCAGATAATTCAGGCTCTAAATATGACGGGGAATAATTTGTCCAAAGATTATTTTTATGCCCGCTGAGCTGCATTGGAATTCCCTGAAAAAGCGTTACTGTCACGGGGTTCATTCCATGATTCAATACAAGCAGACCTTTGTCGGGATGCTGGGCATAGCTTGAGGAATAAAAAACTGCCGGAGCATTGGGCATCATGAAATTTTTAACCAATTTCCATTCATCATTGGAAAATCTGAGGCCTGCCAGTCCTTTTCTTTTAAATCCTACCCACAGGTCGCTCATATTGTCTGAACCGGCTGCCGAGTCTACATAACCATCCGGTTTGGAAAGTTGAGAAAAAGATGAATCCCAGTTTATCTGATATAACTTAGAGTCGGTTGAGGCCACAACGCCGTTAGAATTATATTCCACGTTATAAACCGGGCCGCTCAGATCTCTGATCACATTTGCGTTGTCTCCCTCTATTGAAATAATTTTCAGCTTATTTCTTAATCCGTTGTAATATTTCAACACCAGATATTTGTCGCTCAAAGGATACAGTCCCTCCAACGACATGTCGTCATAGCTTACAGGGTCGTTGACCAATTCCATGACAGAGTAGTCTTCTATATTGAAACGGTTATCCTTTACGGCCGCTTTTTTTAATTGATTGTCATGTATCACAATATAATTATCCCCAAGCCTTACGAAAGACTTTAATGGCTCATCATATATACGGCTTTCGGCAATTTCTCCTTTTTTGTCATTGACAGAAACATACCCGAAGTCTGTTGCCAGGTACAGGCGGTCGTTGTCAGGATCAATAGAAAGGCCGTTGACGGCTTTTGAAAAGCTCATTGAGGCCATTTCGTAATATGGAATCCTCGTCACATTACCGTTGTTGTGCAAGAGGTCTATTTTTCCATCGTTTAATAATACTGCAAGGTAACCTTTTTTGGGATTATAGATGACATCGTTCACAAGATTGCCCGAAAGAAGGTTATCGGTGGAAAGAGAGATTATTTCCTCTCCCGATTTATCATATCTGAAAAGAGCAAAATATGTGTTGTTATAATCATTTATTGCCATATTTCGCGATGTGAAATAGACATAGCCGGGAGTCTCAATCACATGGCTCACCTCCTCATCAAACGTGGGGTGCATTTTCCAGTTTCCGTCGGCCATAACAGCCTGTATCCCGGTTATAGCTGCGAGTAATATAAAAATGATTCTTTTCATATTTAGGAAAGGACTTTTTTCAAACTTTACTATATCACTTATTTGTCACAAAGAATTCAGAGAGCTTTTTCATGGCTCTCCCTCTGTGGGAAATTTTATTTTTGTCTTCGGGCTTCATTTGAGCGAAGGATAGGGAAGAATCTTCGGGAATAAAGACAGGGTCGTAACCGAACCCGGAATTTCCGGACAGGGTTTCCGCAATAGTACCTTTCACTTCCCCCTCAAACAAATATTCCTTGCCATTAAAAATCAAAGCGACAACAGTCACAAACTTCGCTTTCCGGTTTGTAACGGTCTCCAGGTTTTTAAGCAGCAATTCGATGTTATCGGCCGGCGAGCAATGTTCTCCGGCATATCGGGCGCTATAAACTCCGGGAGCACCGTTCAACGCTTCCACCATCAGCCCGGTGTCGTCTGCAAAACAATCATAGCCATATTTTTCTTTCACCCAGGCTGCTTTTATCATCGCGTTGCCTTCAAGCGTGTCGGCTGTTTCAGGGATGTCGTCATGACATCCGATATCTGAAAGGGAAAGGATTTTCACGCAGCCATCAAGAATGGCGCGTGCTTCTTCGAGTTTATGGGGATTGTTAGTTGCGAAAACTATTTCCGGAAGTCTGTTTTTCATTATTTATTAAACGAAAATGAAGGGTTTATTATTATGAAATAAACCCTACATCTGATATTGTAATTTTGCTGATATAATAATACAAATAATATCTCTGAGAAGGGGATTGTCAGATAACGATATTAACAATTCTGCCCGGCACAACTATCACCTTCTTTGGCGATTGCCCGTTAAGCCATTTTGCAGCCTCGGGAGCTTCTAATGCGGCTTTTTCAACGTCTTCTTTAGAAGCATCGGCAGGAATTTCAAGCATAAACCTTGTTTTACCATTGAAGCTAACCGGGTATTTAACAGAATCTTCCTTGAGATATTTCTCGTCGTATGCAGGCCATTCCGCGTCTGCCACTGTTCCTTCATTGCCGAGACGGTGCCAGAATTCTTCTGCTATATGTGGCGCAAACGGAGCTATAAGCCGGGTGAAAATATCCATTGTCGCCGCGTTCGCTGATTTTTGGGCTGTCAATTCATTGAGAGCCACCATAAAAGCAGCCACCGACGTATTGAAAGAGAAGTTCTCGATATCCTGAGTTATCTTCTTGATAAGCTTATGCATTGTCTTAAGCTCCTGGGGAGTCATTTCTTTATTACCCTCTACAACAGCCGCGTTAAAATGGCCCCAAAGTTTCTTCAAGAATCGGTTAGACCCGTCGATACCGTTGGTGTCCCAAGGTTTCGATTGTTCGAGCGGCCCCAGGAACATTTCATAAAGACGGAGAGTGTCGGCTCCATATTTTTCTACTATGTCATCAGGATTAACCACATTAAACATAGATTTCGACATCTTCTCCACAGCATAGCCACACACGTATTTATCACCGTCTTCAAGTATGAATTCTGCGGTTTCATATTCCGGACGCCATTTTTTGAAGCCTTCCGTGTCAAGTATATCGTTAGACAAGAGGTTGATATCCACCCGGATCGGAGTGGTTTCGTATTTGTCTTTCAATCCCTTGCTCACGAAAGTGTTGGTGTCTTTGATGCGATACACAAAATTACTCCGGCCCTGAATCATGCCTTGATTCACAAGCTTTTTGTAAGGTTCGGGTTTCTCTACGATTCCAAGGTCATAAAGGAATTTATTCCAGAATCTGGAGTAAATAAGATGCCCCGTAGCGTGTTCGGCGCCACCCACATAAAGATCCACATCCTGCCAATAGTTGTCGGCCTCTTTGCTCACCAACGCATTCGGATTGTGAGGATCCATATAACGGAGATAGTAGGCGCTTGAGCCTGCAAAACCGGGCATTGTGCAAAGTTCGATAGGATATCCCTCATCTGTTTTCCAGTTTTTAGCGCGTCCCAATGGAGGTTCGCCGTTTGATGTCGGTAGATAGGAATCTACTTCAGGTAGCTGAAGCGGCAATTGAGATTCATCCATGGGATAAGCTATCCCGTTTTTATAATAGATGGGGAAAGGCTCGCCCCAATAACGCTGGCGTGAGAAAATAGCATCACGAAGGCGATAGTTCACTTTCACTTTTCCGATGCCTTCATCTTCAATGAATTTCTTTGTCTTTTCAATAGCCTCTTTCACGGTCAGGCCGTCAAGGGAGAGCTTGTCGTTAGAGGAATTCATCATTTTTCCCTCTTTGGCATCGAAGCTCTCTTCCGATACATCAGCACCTTCAATAAGCGGAATTATTGGAAGACCGAATTTTTTAGCGAAAGCATAGTCTCGGGAATCGTGAGCGGGCACAGCCATGATAGCTCCTGTTCCATATCCTGCCAATACATAATCGCTGATCCAGACAGGTATCTCTTTACCGGAAATAGGATTCAGAGCATAACTGCCTGTGAAAACTCCACTGACTTTCTTGTCAATCTGACGTTCCCGTTCTGTTTTTTTAGCCACAAGTTCGAGATAATCGTCAACTTCTTTTCTGTGTTCGGGAGTCACAAGTTTCTCTACATATTCCGATTCGGGTGCAAGCACCATGAAAGTGACTCCAAAAGAAGTGTCAGGACGTGTGGTGAAGATATCGAGCTGCAGATCTTTGCCCACAACCGGGAATTTCATTTCAGCACCTTCGCTTCTTCCGATCCAGTTTTTCTGTGTTTCCTTCAAAGAATCCGACCAATTCAGGTCATTTAATCCGTCGAGCAATCTTTGCGCATAAGCTGAAACCCGGAGGAGCCATTGGGTCATCACTTTTTGTTCCACCGGATAACCGCCTCTGACACTGAGTCCTTCGCTCACTTCGTCATTAGCCAGAACTGTTCCGAGAGCCTCACACCAATTGACCATACTTTCTCCCTGATAAGCTATGCGATAATTCATAAGAATATCAGCCTTTTCCTTTTCGGAGAAATTTTTCCATTCTTCAGCAGTGAAAGAAAGGGGTTTGGTTTCAGCGGCATGAATTCCTTCGGTGCCTTTTTCTTCAAAATGCCTTATAAGCTCTGAAATTGGCATGGCTTTGTTTAATTCAGTGTTATAATAGGAATTAAACATTTGAAGGAATGCCCATTGAGTCCATTTATAGTAAGAGGGGTCACAAGTTCTGACCTCTCGGTTCCAATCGAAAGAGAATCCGATTTTATCGAGTTGAGCACGATATCTGGCAATATTCTCAAGAGTGGTTTTTTCCGGATGTTGGCCGGTCTGAATAGCATATTGTTCCGCCGGAAGTCCGTATGCGTCGTAACCCATTGGATGCAACACATTAAACCCTTGCTGACGTTTATAGCGCGAATAGATATCGCTTGCTATATAGCCGAGTGGGTGTCCCACATGCAAGCCTGCCCCCGACGGGTAAGGAAACATGTCGAGAACATAAAATTTCGGTTTTGAAGGATCTTCGGTTACTTTATAAATGTTGGCTTCTTTCCAGAAATTTTGCCAACGTTTTTCAATTTCCTTATGATTGTAGGGATTTTCTTGAATATTATTAGCCATGATAATGATCAACCTTTAAGTCTGTGTTTTTTAATTCGAAGGTCAAGGGTGCCTGACGGCATTCCGTTATCTATTATTTGTTCTATGTTGGTTCTTAGCCTATGATTTCCTGATTCAAGGATTTTGACTTTTTGACGCAGTCTGAAATAAGCTCCGCAAAGGAAAATGAGAATAATCGCCAATGCATAAACCAAAGTCACGGCTGTTTTCCTCATTGCGATATTTTCCTCGCGTTGTTTCTCCGCCTCCATATTTTCCTGAGCAATAATCTTGTTGACATTATTTCTCAACTCCAGTTCCTTGAAAGTGGCCGCCCTTCTTTCCCGCATATCGTCGATATACATGTATGTGAATTTTCGGAGGGCATCAAGTTCATTCTTAGAATCACCGGTTTCACGGTAAGACCAAGCAAGTATGCCGTTAAGTTCCATTTTGCGGAAATCACTGATGCCGGGTTTGGCAAGAGCCTTATTTATTTCAGGAATAGCTTTTGCAAATTGACCCGTTCCAACGTAATAGTAAGAATTTACGAGATTCCCTTCCCCGAATTCTTCTTGAATTCTTTCATTTGAGGCTGCGAGCTGTTTGCATTTTTGATAAGCATCCTTGATTTCCTGAGGTGTGAGCCCCCGGAAGTTGCGAAGCATGCGCCGATAGCTGACATAATAGAAATAGTCGAGATCGGGAATCTGTCTGCCGGCCTTTTCTGCATGCTGTTTCATTATATCCAGCTGCTTGATAAGCTCGCGGTCGGTCTCTATAGCGAGCTTGTAATCGCGTTTTCGGGTATAATAAATAGCGGCAGTGGTGTAATATAGATTTTTTATGGCGTGATCTTTTTCCGGAAGTTTTTTCACCAGATCTCCCAGCCGCATGATATAATCAAGATACATGGGGCCTTGGGAATTAGTGCCCAAATAAACCAACGCCCTGTAGATGTTTTGAATTTCCTGGTAAGGGTCGAGCCCTACGTTAAGGCTTGACTTTTTTAATGCCAGAATCTCATCCTGAATATTCAGGTCTTTATTATTTTCTGCTTCCACCTTTGCTTGTTCCATATTCAGCACCGTCGTAGCAGTTTTTCGGTCGTTATCTTCAGGGATGCCTTCCGAGATTTCTATAAGTCGGGCAAGATCGCCGGTATCGTCGGTAGTTGTCACCAATTCATTAATCAGCTGGCCCAAGACTTCTTTGTTGTCTGTGCGTTGAGCCAGGGCTATGATCTGGCCTCTCACAGGTGCCTGCTGTTTTTTGTCGCTAAGATTGTAGACATCAAGGAGAATATTAATACTGTCGGAGGGGGTTGTTGCATGAATCAAAGCTTTTGCCCGATTATCAGCGTCAGTCTGACTGACCTCATAGTTAGCATGCAGCAAAAGGGGAGCAAAAAGGGTAAAAATGACGCTCAACCCTAAGGAGATGGGGGAAAATCGTTTAATTGTCATAGATGCGGCATTGCCGGCCTTGTGATATAAAAATAGGGGCGACAACTTTATTATTATGCAAATATATCCCAAAATATTGAAATTTCAAAGAGTTGAGACCCTTTATTTAAGGGCCTCAACCTCAAATTTCACAAAAAAGTGCGGTCCGGATAAAGAAATTTTCAGTCAATTTTTCTTTTGACTTCATCCACGCCATCGATAGAAGAGATCGATTTCATGATTGTTTCAAGCTCTGAGAAAGAATGCACTCCGAAACTGATTTCTATTGAAGCGATGTAGTCCTTGCAACTTGACATATAGGAAGTCATGTTGAGGTTTAAGCGTTTGGAGATACAATCGGCGATATCTACAAACAGGTGCACTCTGTCGATGGCTTTAATGGAAACAGTGACAGGGTAGAGGGTACCGTCAGGTTCAAAGTCGACACTCTCAATCTGGTCTCCTCTTTGGGCTGCCAGTCTTATGGCTATCGGGCAGTCGCGTTTATGTATGGTCAGAGATTCGTCGTCTTCCCTGAACCCGATAACCTCTTCCCCGGGAATCGGATGGCAGAATCCACACCGGTTGAACTCGGGCTTCGGGATATTGCCAAGATAAGTCTGAATAGCATTCCGAGCCTTGTAGGTGACAACGGCCTCAAGCCGGTCGAGGGAAGGAGTGACATCAGGGTCGGTAAAGATCTCCACGACATCCCCTCTTTGCAGAGGATCTTTCACGGAAGCCAGAAATCCGTTGATTCGGGCATATTTGGCATGGTCGCCGATTTCGGTGGAAATTTCATAAGCGAAATCCAACACTGACGCTTTCTGAGGCAACAATATCGTCTTGCGATGGGGAGTGAAGACCATGATGTCGTCGTTATAGAAAGTGGCTGTGACTTTTTCCATGAAATCAATTCCCACCTCATGCTTGCCGATATCTCGCAAGACATTCCGGAATTTATGCAGCCATCTCTCGATATATTCCTGAGACTGGCGAGTTTCAAGACCCCGATGGGAGTCTTCCGCCATTCTTTCACTATTGATATGCACTTCCTGCCATCGTCCGAAATCTGCAAGGAGTTTCACATGAAGGCTCTGATATCCATTCTCTTTCGGAGAGTCGATATAATTAGAGAGGCCTCCCGGTTTCTCTTTAAAGCTGTCGGTTAGAATGGAATATATTTTTAAGGCTGTTTCTTTCTCATCAGAATCATCGGGGACTTTGAAAATAATCTCAGTGAAATGGCGATATTTCAGATGATTGAAATCATCTCCATAACGGTTCATTTTTCTCCAGATGCTGTAAGGGGCGCGGTATTCCACTGCCACGGAGGCTTCTATACCAGATTCCACAAGAGTTGCCTCTACCTGACGGCGAAACCTTTCAAGACGCTCTTTCTGTTGCTTGCGGTCTATTTCAATCAACCTGGTGATCTCCTTATAATCATGCGGACAACGGAAACGGAAGCTTAGATTTTCCAATTCGGTTTTCACATAATAAAGCCCGAGCCGATTGGCCAAAGGAGCATAGAAATAGTCTGTTTCCCCGGCTATTTTCATCTGTTTGTCAGACTTCATGGAGGAAAGTGTACGCATATTGTGAAGACGGTCGGCGAGCTTTACAAAAATCGGCCTGATATCACGTTGCATCGAGTTGAGCATCTGTTTGAAATTATCCACCTGTTTAGTGGTGGCATATTGCTTCTTTTCAGGCTTTGTAAGCACCTTCACAAGATAGGCTACGTCATCGCCGAAACGCGCTTCTATCTCTTCAATAGAGTGAGGAGTGTCTTCAACCACATCATGCAGGAATGCCGCTATAACTGAGTTCACGTCAAGCCTGAGCTCTCCCGCCGCGATGGTGGCAACCGCGATCGGATGAAGGATATAGGGTTCGCCCGTTTTCCTAAATTGGCTGGAATGAGCCTCTTTAGCTAACTCAAAAGCATCTTTGAGCCGGACCATGTCGGCATCTGAAACTCTGGGTTTCATGCTGTCGAATACTCTTTGTGCTTTCTCTGCTATTATAGCATCATAGTCTTGTGTGGTTTCCATAGATTAAGTTTTTTCTAAAGAGAATCATTCGAGGAATTTGGCAGCCAATATAACTCCGATTAATAATGGCGCCATATATTTAATAATCAGGATAACGTAGTTTGCAGCCCTGTTATTGGTTTTGCCATTATTTGTCAGCTGTTTTTTCATAAAGGATTTGGGTATGATCCAGCCGAGAAATATACACGACAAAATGGCCGCAGTCGGTAGCATAAGGTTAGTTGCCAGGTTGTCAAGAAAATCGAAAATGTTTTGCCCCAGTATCTTTATATGGGAAAGCACACCCTGGGAGAGCGAGCACAGCGAACTTAACGCTATAAGGGGCAACATCACGATCAATGTTGATTTTTTTCTGGAAAATGAAAATTGCCTGCTCACAAATGCTGTCGAGACTTCGGCCAAGGATATTGTGGAAGTTAATGCCGCCACCAACAGCAACAGAAAGAAAAGGGTAGACCATAATCTTGTCAGGGGCATGGAGGCGAATATTTCCGGGAGGGTTACAAAGACAAGAGTGGCTCCTTCAAGCGATTCTCCGTCAAGCCCAAATGTCATGACAGCCGGGAAAATGATCATTCCCATCAGCAATGCCACAACCAAATCCAGGGAGGAAACCGTAAAGGCCGTCCCCACAAGGTTGGTTTTCTTGGGATAATAAGCCGAGTAGGTGATAAGAATGCCCATCCCGAGAGAAAGGGAGAAGAAAGCTTGTCCCAAGGCATTGATGACTGTTGTTGGTGTTATTTTTGAAAAATCGGGATTGAAAAAATATGCGAGTCCTTCCGAGGCTTTAGGAAGCGACAGGGCTGCAATACAGAAAAAGACAAGCAGAACGAAAAGGGCCGGCATCAGAATGTTGCTGAATTTTTCAATCCCTTTCTCTACTCCTTTCAATAATACGAGGATATTTATCGCGATAATTGCATAAGTAGCAAGAAGTGGCTCCCAGCTACCGGAAATATATTCAGCCATCCGGCTTCGGAAAGAGGTTTCCAAAGCCTCGTTTCCGGCTGAAAGAGGGGTTGTATATAATGCGCCGGTTAATGATTGCCATAGATATTCCAATGTCCAACCGGCCACAACAAGATAAAAAGACAATATCAGATAAGAGGCGAGGATGGCTATAAGGCCCGTAACCCACCATTTTTTTCGTGGTGCAAGTTTTTTGAAAGCTCCCATCGCGTCCCTGCCTGTGCCTCGGCCTAAAGAAAATTCCGCAAGCATCACAGGAATGCCCAGCAAGACAACACAAACTATATAGATCAATAGGAAGGCGGCGCCTCCATTGGCTTGGGCTTCAGCCGGAAATCTCCACACGTTACCAAGGCCCACTGCCGACCCTACGGTTGCCGCTATGAGGCCTATTCTGCTACCGAACTGAGTTTTCCCTGCCATTTCGCAAAGTTAAGAAATTTCAGTTATCTCCTTTTGCCAAATTTATTAAAAAATATGGATTGAAGACTATAATTTGCTAATTTTGCATTCTAAATTTTGTCATCATGGCTGAAAAAGGAAATTATAAAGGCCTCACTGAATCGCAAGTGGCTGCAAGCAGGAAAATGCATGGCGCCAATTTGCTTACACCTCCCAAAAAGGTAAGTCTCTGGGTAAAGTTCTTTGAAAAGTTTAAAAACCCGCTGATTCTTATCCTTTTGGTGGCCGGAGTGTTCTCCATCGGCATTTCGATCTATGAACTCACGGTTTTAAAATTAGGATTTAAAGTCTTTTTCGAACCAATCGGCATATTCGTGGCAATTCTGTTGGCTACAGGTCTCGGATTCATATTTGAAACAAAGGCTGATAAGGAGTTTGAGCTGCTCAACCAGGTAAACGATGATGAGCCTGTTGTAGTTATCCGTAACGGCAACCATATAACTATTCCCAAGAAAGACGTGGTTGTCGGAGATATCGTCGTTATTTCCACAGGTGAAGAGATTCCGGCAGACGGGGAACTGCTGGAGGCTATATCGCTGAATGTTGATGAGTCAACTCTCACCGGAGAGCCGATGTGTCACAAGACAATCAATAAAGATGACTTTGATCCGGAAGCCACTTTCCCCTCAAACCATGTGATGAGAGGCACCAAAGTGATGGAGGGACATGGAATCATGAGGGTCATTGCCGTAGGAGATAAGACTGAAAACGGGAAAGTCTATGAGGCTGCTCAAATCGACGATAGTGTCAAGACCCCTCTCAATGAGCAGCTCGAAGGTTTAGGCCGCTTGATCTCAATTGCATCTTATGCCATCGGCATCCTCATCATCATAGGCCGAATCTGGATGTATTTCATAAATACGGAAGGGTTTGAATGGATTCCTTTCATTGCTTATCTTCTTCAAAGCATCATGATTGCAGTGACTCTTCTTGTGGTGGCCATCCCGGAGGGTCTTCCGATGGCGGTCACTTTGTCTTTGGCTCTTTCAATGCGTCGAATGCTTAAGACCAACAATCTTGTCAGGAAAATGCATGCATGTGAAACCATGGGTGCAACCACAGTGATATGCACCGACAAGACCGGGACATTGACCCAGAACCGAATGCAAGTCGCTGAGATAAAGGAATATGACGGTAATTCTGATATGCTCGAGGCCAACATGGCCGTGAATTCCACTGCCGACCTTGATCTGTCGGTGCTTAGCCGCCCTTCAGTGCTCGGTAATCCAACTGAAGGAGCTTTGCTTCTTTATCTCTTTAAAATCGGCACTGATTATAAGGATATTCGCCTTAAATTCAAGAAGATTGCTGAAATACCTTTCTCTACGGAGAGAAAATATATGGCTTCTCTGGTGGAATCTGAAAATGGGGAAAGATATCTTTTTGTCAAAGGTGCTCCGGAAATAGTTTACGGACTTTGCAAGAACCGCCCTCCGCAGGATGAGGTCAATGAGGTTCTTTCAGGGTTCCAGAACCAGGCAATGCGTACCCTCGGGTTTGCTTTTGCTCCGGCAGATGATTCCGACACCATAGAGGATAATAAACTTGTGGCTGATAACCTCACTTTCCAGGGCATTGCGGCTATTTCCGACCCCGTGCGTGTGGAAGTACCTGATGCAGTCAAGGAAGCCCTCGATGCCGGTATAGATGTCAAGATAGTGACGGGTGACACTTCTGGCACGGCAAAAGAAATAGGTCGTCAGGTAGGTCTTTGGAATGATGAGGAATCTTCCGACAGAAATATCATCACGGGAATAGAATTCGAGAATCTTTCCGATGAAGAGTTGCGGGAGAGAGTGAAGGATATAAAGATTATTGCTCGCGCCCGACCTTTGGATAAAAAGCGTCTTGTGGAGACTCTTCAGGCCGCAAATGAGGTTGTGGCGGTCACCGGTGACGGAACAAACGATGCTCCGGCCCTTAAAGCGGCTCATGTCGGCCTCTCTATGGGCGACGGCACTTCAGTGGCCAAGGAGGCATCCGATATCACTATTGTCGACAATTCTTTCACATCTATCGGCAGGGCCGTGATGTGGGGACGTTCTCTTTACAGGAACATACAAAGATTTATTCTCTTCCAGCTCACTGTCAACGTGGCTGCATGTCTTATTGTGCTCACAGGCGCTTTCATGGGTATGCAGTCTCCGCTTACTGTCACCCAGATGCTTTGGGTTAACCTTATCATGGACACATTTGCAGCCATGGCTCTGGCATCCTTGCCGCCATCCAGATCTGTGATGACAGAAAAGCCACGTTCGCGGCAGGCTTTCATCATAACTCCACCGATGTGGAAATTCATTATAAGCGCAGGAGTCCTTTTCTTTGCTGTCCTATTGGGTTTCCTATATTATTTCGAGCATATTGAAATCGATAGTCTCACTCAGCTTTGGAGGGTGCCTTTCGGGCCTAATACGGGTCTTTCTGAATACGAATTGTCGCTCTTCTTTACAATCTTTGTCTTCCTGCAATTCTGGAATATGTTTAATGCCAAAGCTTTCGCCACAGGAAAATCAGCTTTCCACTTCAAAGGCTGTAAAGGTTTCCTGATAATTATGCTTGTGATATTCGGCGGTCAGATCCTGATTGTAGAATTGGGAGGTAATTTCTTCAATGTGTGTCCGTTGAAATTCTTAGACTGGATTATCATCGTGGGATGCACGTCAATCGTGTTATGGATTGGAGAGCTTTTCAGATTGTTAAAGAAATCTTAGAAATATTCTGATCCTTTTTTTGACAATAATATAAATTGTCATCAAGGTTCTTAAAAAACAATCGGCGATCCGGATGGGAAAAATCTGAATCGCCGATATTGTTTTTAGGATTTCTTTTTATTTATCTTCAGGGCGCAGTTGTCTCACGGTTTCAGCCGCTCTCCACATTTCGCTTTCTCTCATCTGTTTCAATTCCTTTTCAAGTTTCTCCCTGTAATCGGGTTGAGAATTTGAGTCGATTGATTTTTGAGCCTCGGTTCCGCTTTCCACGCTTTCATAAAGTTTTTCCACCACCGGCTTGATGGCATCATGGAAAGGTCCCATCCAGTCAAGCGCTCCTCGTTGAGCTGTGGTTGAACAATTTGCATACATCCAGTCCATACCCTTGGCGGCAAACAACGGCATCAGAGATTGGGTAAGTTCCTCCACTGTCTCATTGAAGGCTTCCGAAGGAGTGTGGCCATGTTCTCTCAACACTTCATACTGTGCAAGGAATAGACCCTGGATTGCTCCCATCAATGAACCTCTTTCTCCCGTAAGGTCACTGACTGCCTCTCTCTTGAATGTTGTTTCAAACAGATAGCCTGAGCCGATTCCTATGCCTAACGCAAGTGTGCGTTCCAATGCTTTCCCGGTGTAATCCTGCTCTATGGCGAAAGAAGAGTTCACTCCTCTGCCCTCTAAGAAAAGGGAGCGGAGAGAAGTGCCCGAGCCTTTTGGTGCAACCATTATCACATCGATGTCTTTAGGAGGAACAACTCCCGTGCGGTCGCTCCATGTGATTGCAAATCCATGGGAGAAATAGAGAGCTTTCCCGGGGGTAAGATATTCTTTGATTTTGGGCCAGACTGCCAATACAGCCGCATCAGATAGCAGGCAGAGAATTATAGAGCCTCTTTTTGCAGCCTCTTCAATGCTGAATAAGGTTTCGCCGGGCACCCATCCGTCTTTCACGGCTTTGTCGTAGGTCTTGCCTTCTCTCTGACCTACTATCACATTGAAACCGTTGTCTCTCAAATTAAGACTTTGTCCCGGCCCTTGCACTCCATAGCCCAACACAGCTATGGTTTCATCTTTGAGAATTTCACGTGCTTTTTCCAATGGGAACTCTTCCCGCGTGATGACGGTTTCTTCAACGCCGCCGAAATTCATTTTTGCCATATCTTTTATTTTTGTGTTAATTGTTTTCTTTCCTCCTCTCTTTGGGCAAGATAAGTCTGCACATGCTCAATTGAGTCTTTTGTTACGCAGATTCTCCCCGATCTCACAAACTGCAGCAGGTCGAAGTTCTTTAGTTCTTCGAAAAGGGCTTCTGTCTCGTCATTATGGCCCGTCTTTTCAATAACGGTAAACTTCGGGTTGATGTCAAGTATCCTGGCATTATGTCTGCGTATGATCTGCTCCACATTTTTGTTCTCAATAAATGTGGAGGTCCTCACTTTATAAAGCGCTACTTCCTGATGTATGATCTCGTCATCAGTGTAAAGATATGCTTTCAACACATAAATTGCCTTCTCTATCTGTGCCACGACTTTTTCCATCAGCGACCGGGTGCTGTAAGACAAAACTGTTGTCTTGAAGATTCCCGGCACAGCCGTAATGCTGGCTGTGATGCCTTCAACGTTTATCGACCTTCGAGTATACACTATAGAAATCAGATTGAGGATTCCGACAGCATTCTCGGAAAATACGGTCATGGTGTATGGTTTTATCTCTTCTTCCATGTCTGCTTTAATATTGTCGACGTTTAACTCCGGATTTAGAGCTGCAATACATCTAAGGTTTCCGTCTCGTTAAGTTTGATGTTGTCGATCGCTTCTCCGGGATATATCATAGGGAACACCATGTCGTATGGATCTATGTTGATATTGAGGAGATAGGGCGTTGCGGAGTCTTTAAGCCTTTTGATAGCTTCGTCGAGCTCTTCTCTTTTTTCCACATCCTCTCCTTTTATGCCGTAGGCTGCGGCTATCTTTTGAAAATCCGGATTGAGTAAAGGTGTCTGAGAATAGCGGGCTCCGAAAAAGAGTTGCTGCCATTGTCTCACATTTCCTAAGAAATTATTGTTGAGAATCACTATTTTCACGGCAACTCCCTCTTCCATGATTGTGCCTAATTCCTGCATGGTCATCTGAAAACCTCCATCGCCGCAAAAGAGACACACCTCACGCTGCGGACAGCCTATTTTGGCTCCTATAGATGCCGGAAGACCAAAACCCATAGTGCCTAATCCCCCGGATGTTATGACGCTGTGGGGACTGCTGAATCGGAAATACCTCACAGCTGTCATCTGGTTCTGGCCTACATCTGTCACTAAGATTGCGTCTGCGTTGAAAGCTTCAGAAACTTTATTGACCACCTCTGCCATGGTCATGAGTGAGCCTTGAGGGGGAGCGATCTGTTTCTTTATCACCTTTTCATATTCCGTTTTTTCGCAACGGGAGAAGAACTCGAGCCATTCCGGCCTGTTTTTTTCTTCAATCAGCGGGAGAAGTTCTTTCAGAGCATCGGCTGCATCGGCGTGGATGGTGAGATATGGGTTTATGGTCCTTCCCATTTCGGAAGCGTCGATGTCTATATGTATGATTTTTGCCAACGGAGCGTAATCTTTTACGCTACCAACAACGCGGTCGTCGAATCTTATGCCCACGGCTAAAATAACGTCGGCACGGTTTGTAGCCACATTGGGCCCGATATTTCCATGCATTCCGAGCATCCCCTTGTTTAGACGATGGCCCGAAGGCATGGCCGATAAACCAAGCATGGTGGTGGCCACCGGGAAATCTCCCTTTTCAGCCACTTCTCCCAAGAGGCGCTCGGCTCGGGCCACCGATACTCCGTTGCCGGCAAGTATCAATGGGCGCCGGGCTTCATTCAATAATCCGGCTGCAATTCTGATTTCCTCGGTTTTGAGCTTCGGGCGATCGATATATGTGCGGATGAAATCACATTTCTCATATCCTTTCCAGTCCATAAGTTCCAACTGAACATTTCTTGGCAGGTCTATTACGACGGGCCCGGGCCTTCCGCTGTTGGCTATGAAAAACGCTCTCGCTATGATATCGGGAATTTCTGAAGCGTGCTTCACGAGTATGCCCCATTTCGAAATAGGGTTGGTCACATCTATGAAGTCTGTTTCCTGAAAAGCGTCGTTGCCAAGAACAGTCGTCGATACCTGGCCGGCAATCACCACTAAGGGAGTGGAATCTATGCGGGCATCTGCTATGCCCGTCACTAAATTTGTAGCGCCGGGACCCGATGTGCAGACCACTACTCCTGTTTTTCCTGTGGCTCTTGCAAAACCTTCTGCTGCGTGGATCGCGCCCTGTTCATGTCGGGTCAGGATATGGCGAATTTCTTCACGATGGGCATAAAGATTGTCATATACAGGCATGATGGTGCCACCGGGATATCCGAATACGATGTCGGCTCCTTCGGCTTTCAGACATCTGATCAAAGCCTCTCCGCCCGTGATCTTCTCTTCCTTGGTTTTGTTTATATCTTCTTGCATCTCTGTTCGGTTAGAAAAGTTTCCTGACACCTCCGGTGTCGGCAGATGTCACCATGGAGGCGTAAGCTTTCAAGGCGTTCGTAACGTTGCGGTTTCTTCCTCGGGGAGTATAAGCGGCTTTGCCGTGCGACTCCTCTTCATGACGCCTCTTCTCTAATTCTTCTTCTGATAATTCCACATTTATAGTGCGTGCCGGTATGTCGATGACGATAATGTCGCCGTCTCTCACCAAAGCTATGGGCCCTCCCGCCGCCGCTTCCGGAGAGATATGTCCGATCGATAGTCCTGAGGTGCCTCCGGAAAAGCGTCCGTCTGTTATGAGCGCACACTCTTTTCCTAAATGTCGAGACTTGATATAGCTTGTGGGATAAAGCATTTCTTGCATTCCCGGACCTCCCTTAGGGCCTTCATGAGTGATGACTACGACATCTCCGGATTTCACTTTGCCGTTCAATATTCCCTCAACGGCATCTTCCTGAGAGATGAATACTCTTGCCGGCCCGGAGAATTTCAATATCTTTTCGTCGACTCCGGCGGTTTTAACCACGCAGCCGTCAGGTGCTATATTCCCTTTTAACACAGCGAGTCCGCCGTCTGTGAGATAGGCATGTTCATAATCTCGAATGCATCCCTTTTCCCTGTCAGTGTCTAAGTCTGCATATCTGTTGTTTTGGCTTCCGGCTTTTATGTTATATTCTCCTCCCGGAGCGCTGCTCCATAGATTGCGGGCTTCATCCGTGAATAGGTCTCCATTTGGAGCCCATTTATTGATTGCTTCTCCTAAAGTGAGCCGGTCGGCCCTTTTTGCTTCCGTATGAAGGAGACCTTGTTTGGAGAGTTGCTGCATTATTGAGAGAATTCCTCCGGCTCTGTTCACATCCTGAATATGCCATGAAGAATTTGGTGCCACTTTACATAACACGGGCGTTTGGCGTGAAAGCCTGTCAATATCTTCCAGTGTGAAGTCTATTCCCCCTTCATTCGCCACGGCTAAAAGATGAAGCACGGTATTGGTTGAGCCCCCCATGGCGATATCAAGACTCATGGCATTGAGCATGGCTTCACGTGTAGCTATATTTCGAGGCAAGACTGATTCATCCCCATCCCGGTAGTAAGCGTAGGTGTTTTCCACAATCTGCCGGGCTGCATCGCGGAATAGTTGAAGCCGGTTTTCATGGGTGGCCAGAACCGTGCCGTTTCCGGCAAGAGAGAGCCCTAAGGCTTCTGTGAGCGAATTCATGGAATTGGCTGTGAACATTCCGGAGCAGCAACCGCATGTGGGGCAGCCTTTCTTTTCAAGTTCCAAGACTCTTTCATCACCCACATTGGAATCAGCGGCCTCTACCATGATATCGATAAGGTCTATGTTATTTCCGGCGATATTCCCGGCTTCCATCGGACCCCCGGATACGAATACTGCAGGCACATTCAGACGCATTGCCGCCATTAGCATTCCGGGTGTGATCTTATCGCAATTCGAAATGCATATCATGGCATCGGCCTTATGGGCGTTCATCATGTATTCAATGCTGTCGGCTATCAGTTCTCGGGAAGGCAGCGAATAAAGCATGCCGTCATGACCCATGGCTATGCCGTCGTCGATTGCGATGGTGTTGAATTCTGCTGCAAAGCATCCGGATTTTTCAATTTCCTCTTTCACCAGTTGCCCTATATTGTGCAAATGAGTGTGGCCCGGCACAAATTGTGTGAACGAATTCACGATTGCGATAACCGGTTTGCCAATCTGCTCATCTTTCATGCCGTTGGCTCTCCAAAGTGCACGCGCGCCGGCCATCCGTCTACCTTGGGTAGAAGTATAACTCCTTAAAGGTATCTTCATTTATATAATCTTTAAAAGAAAAATCTTATGTAAGAATAAAATCAGCAATCAATACCCCTGTTTCGGATTGAAATTTACAAAATGCCGTGTATGGAGAAAATTGATTTGCAAATTTAAATATTATTTGTCGAAAAGTTGTCAAAGAGTTATGTTCTTTATCATAATTTTAAAAAATAAAATCCTTTATTGCACATATGCCTGAGCAAAGTGCAATAAAGGACATCTATTAATGAGTTTTTAAAGTTAAAATATCGTTGAGAAACGATAACTTTCTGTTAGAGGCTGGATTTGAGGATTTTGACTACATCATCTCGTTTTATCTGCTTGTAGCCGCCTCTCATGCCGAATGTGGCGTCTGCTATGCCTTCGATGTTGCCTTCATTTACTCCTAAAGAGGATACTTCCGTAGCGACTCCGATCTCTTTCATCCATTCTTCGAGAGCTATGAGGCCGGCGTCGGCAAGTTCAACTTCTGTTTTCCCTTCCGGATTTATTCCCCAGACAACTTTGGCAAAACGTGCGAAACGATGTAAACCGCCTTCCATGATATAGCGATAATATGCAAGGGAAACTCCCGAGAGGGTCATGCCATGTGTGGCGTCGGTGTGTGCCCCTATGGCCTGCCCGATCATGTGCACATTCCAATCCTGGCTTTTTCCCATTCCGATAAGACGGTTGAGAGCCCAGGTTGCTGTCCACATGATGTTGGAGCGTGCTTCATAATTATGAGGGTCTTTGACAGCCACGCGGCTTGATTCGATAAGGGAACGCATGAGGCCTTCGGCGATGTAATCCGATGTGTTGTCGTCATCTCCGGAGAAATATTGCTCCATTATGTGGCTCATTATATCGAAAATTCCGGCCACCATGTGGTGTTTCGGCACGCTATATGTATATTTAGGATTCAGTATGGCAAATTTCGGGAAAACGCGTGAATCGAAAACCTTGCCTATTTTGAGTTTCTGCTTGTGGTTTGTGATTACGGATCCTCCGTTCATTTCCGAACCCGTTCCGACCATTGTGAGAACGGCGCCGACAGGCACAATCTTGGCATCGGGTGCCGGATCGTTCTGTTCCACCCAGAAATGCTGCCATGGGTCGCCGTCATAGCCGGCTGCAACGCTGATTGCCTTGGCATAGTCTATTGTGGAGCCGCCCCCCACTGCAAGAATGAAGTCGATTTCATTGACCTTGATGCATTTGATGCCTTCGTCAACTTTGAAATAAGTTGGATTCGGCATCACGTCCGGAAGCTCGACAACTTCTTTGCCGGCTTCCTTGAGAGCTTTCATAACGTCGTCATAAATGCCGTTGCGTTTGATGGATCCGTTGCCATAAGTCACAAGCACTTTATTTCCGAAGGGTTTCACTGCCTCTGCAAGATTTTCCTGTGCTTTGTCGCCGAAATAAAGTTTGGTGGGATTGTAAAAAATAAAATTGCCTAACATGATAAAAAATTTAAAATGAACTGTTTATTAATATAACAACATAGAGAAAATAATTTTTTCACCAAGAGAAAAAATAAGAAAAATTAACTTAAAATTGATACATTTGTAAATAAAAAAAGATGCAATTATCAATAGAAGACCTGATTGAAAGGCATGCCCGCTGGCGCAGGGAGATATCGCTGCGAGGAATTTGGGATTCTGAGAAATTCTTGCCGGTAGAGATTCGGATTCGGGCTCACCACCGTCGGTTCAACGGTGTGTTTCATCGTAAATGGCGGCGTGGAGACAAGGCTCGGACTCTTAAAGACTCTATTGTCATCTACCGTAACTCCGAGGATTTCGATGAAAAGTTCCTGAATTCAGTTTTGGTCCATGAAATGATCCATCAATATATAATCCAGAATGATATAAAAGATACGAGCACCCATGGAAGGATTTTCAAAAGTTTTATGGCTCGTATCAACAGCGAGTTCCCGGAAGAGTTGGAAATAGGTTTGAAGAGTCATAATCCCGGCTTGGCCATGAAAGGGGAGGGCGCCGACATCCATGTGGTGCTGATAATGGAAATGGAAAAAGATTTCTATTGTTGTGTCGTCAGAAAGGAGAAGGTGACTTTGTTTGAGAGAATGGTGAAGAAAAACAGAAAGATGTGGGGTGTGAAGAAACGTCGTTGGGGTGTGTCAAACGATGTTTATTTCAGTCATTTCAGCAGATGCACTTCCCGCCTCCACGGTGTGAGGGTGCCCTTGGAGAAATTGAAAGATTTCATCAGGGAATATCATATTTATTTCTCGAAATGCTGATAGTCTTTGGTAAAGCGCCAGGATCCTCCCCATTTGTATCCTCTTTTTGTGAATTCCTTATAAGCAAGATCTTTGGAATCGATCTTGTAGGGAAATTCTTTCGAACGGTCTAAATAGGGCTTGCCCTCCAATGGTTGGATTTTTCCCGTCTTCTTTTTGATATAAGGATTATATAGAGGATTTATGTCGATTGCCATCCCGTAGGCATGTTTTGAAAGGTTGCTGCCCGTTGTCTTTTTTCTGAAATTGAAGCAAGAAGTGTTGTTGGCTCTCATGGAAGCCTCGTCATCACCGTCGAATTCATCTATCAGCCTGACACTTTCAACCTTATAGCCCGATTCATAAAATATTTTGAACACTTCTTTTATGTCATCGGCAATTTTTTCGTTGCAGATAATTTCTCCCAGACGGATATTCCCGTCGTTGTCATGGTGAATGAGGCGAATATGCCTGAGTTTCCCTCTTTTCACGGGACAGTCCTCTCTATATGAAATGCCGTTTATACGCTCGAAAACCTTATCTGAGATAGTGTCCGAGATAAAACAGTTTTCAAGGCCGTAGTTCTCGACTGCCTCCTTGCTTACAATAATGCCGGCTCTCCATTCTTCGGGCCATTCAGTATTAAGGTTCTTGATTTCAGTAGAAGTTTCTTTCAGGTTTTCTTCAGAGAGCTCTGTATAAGTATCTTCCGCCGGGGTTTCTGACTCCGGCTTCGAGGTCTCGGTGTGGCAGGATGCAACACCTGCCGCCAGGCATATAATTATAATATGATATAACCTCTTTGTCATTGCTTTAGAATCCTCCAGTTTTTGGGATATAGATTATTTAGCCGGTTCCCTATATTTTTAGCGGCGCCGAGATTTAGGTTCTTATATGTTACTATCACCGGTCCTTTCTGGAGATCCCCCGGAGGTGCAATGCTTTCCCTTCGAAGATAACGGATGGCATCTTCAAGGGAAAGCTCGACTCGAGGAAGGCCTGTTTTTTCTTGATTTTCATCCAAGATATCTTCAATGGCAGGAATTGAGTCCTTTGTAATTTTTTGAGGGATATTCTTTTTGCCTTTGGAAGATATCGGACTCCAATCTCCCGGTTTTCTGAAAACAGCCAGGAAGAGACCTTCTCCTCGGGTTTTATGAGGCATAAACCGATAGACAGGCAGATCGGTTTTTATGCCTGAGGGAATTCCCCATTCCTTTGGGAAATCGGGATCCCAAGGTTCCATTCCTGATTCCCGGACTAAAAATTCTGCATTTTCTTCATTTTCACGGCGATTGAAAGTGCAGGTGGAATAGATTAAAAATCCTCCCGGTTTTAGTGTCTTGACGGCATTGCTCAGAATCTCTTTTTGTAAAGCGCTGCATTGCTCCACGAGTTGTGGCGACCATTGTTGACGGGCGAACTCATCCTTACGCATCATTCCCTCGCCGGAACATGGTGTATCAACAGCTATGATATCAAAAGCCTCTCCGATTGAAGCATAATAAGATGAGTCTTTATTGGTGACTGTAACCTCCGGATAGCCCCATTTAGCAAGATTTTCCTTAAGGATTCCTGCCCTCTTGGAGGAATATTCGTTAGCTGTTACTTTGCTTCCGGCAGGCAAGGCATTGATCATGGCTGTTGTTTTTCCTCCCGGAGCGGCACATAAATCCAGAATGTTTAGCTTCGAGTTAGGATAAACCTTACATAAAGTCTTGATAATGCGCGTCAATGTTTCCTCATAAATCATTGAAGAGGCATCCTGCACATAATATGCCCCGGCATGTAGCAGCGGGTCGAGGATAAACTCCGGTCGTTTAGGCAGGTAATAGCCGGAAGGGCACCATGCCACAGGCTCCATTCCTGGAAATGCAGCCCCGGGTTTTCTTCTGTTGAGCCGGATTGATACAACGGGTTCCCGGTCAAGGGCATTTATAAGAGCTCCGGCCTCTTCCCCAAGGAGCGACCGGAGTTGTTCTATGAATTCAGAAGGTAATGCAACCATCTATATTTTTCAAACTATTTTATGTCTGTAATTTTCAAAGAATAATCTTTCGGGTCATGACTTGTCCGTCTGCCAGTCTGACTCTGACTATATTGACGCCAGATTTTAAGGAATCGATGTCAAGGTTAATTTCTGTCAAACCGATGGCGTTTTGCGACAGTGTCATCTCTCCGCCAATTGAATATACAGACACATTTTTAATCGGAAGTGAAGAAGTGATTGTCAGTTTGCCGTTTCCTGATTTGAAAATTTTAATCTGAGATATGGCCTCCGTTTTGATCTCCTTGATTCCGGCTTCGCCGTTGGCAACAGTGCCCGGAGTGATTGTGGCTCGTTTGCCTGTAACTGTCATGTTTAAGGTCTGAATGCAGCCGACCGGACATTTCAACGGGAAATAATAGTCTTCGCTCTTGACTTTAAAAATGGGTGATATCTTATAATTCCCTTCTGCCAGATTGGAAGGGAGTGTGATGGAAAAATTATAGAAGCTATAAAATGATCCGATGCTGAGCAATCCGTTATAATATAGATCTGTAGTTTCGCCGTTTTCATTTTCAAGAAGTATGCCGAAATATCCCTGGATTTGCTTGCAGCCGTTATTGACGACACCCTTGTAAATTTCCGGGAAGAAAACAACGGAATTCCCAAGCACAACTGATTCTTTGGCGTCAGATGCCGGATTTGACCCTAAGTTTTTGGTGGTGAAGTTATCTTGGCAATACACAAGGTAATCCGTAGCCCCGGCTATCTCCATTTCCGGTTTTGCTACATTTATAACTATCTCTTGCATATAGTTATACCCGGATTCACCGCCGCCGATGCCTATGGAGCTTGGATCCAACGCATCGAGAAGAAAATAGCCGTCGCTAAGTCCGCCCCAGCCCCAATTGAAATGATAATAGCCGTTGCCGTCATATCCGTCGCAAATAAACTGATGGCCGCCTCCGGATTTGGATGTTCCGCCATAAAGCACGGGCAGACCTTGCGCCAATTGGTTATACACCATGGATTCCCATTCTTCGTCGGAGTAATATTTCCTTTCCGGAGTCTGCATCTTGTCAGAATAATTGAAATATTGATTCAGGCTTTCTCCGATAAAAAATGCATAAGAGAAACTTTCTATAGGGGAATAATTCATTTCAACGGAATAGCCGCAGGCTTGCATGAGAAGAGCCACAGCGTCCTTATTGACGTCTGGAGATGAGGAAGAATAACTGTCAAGCATATTCCCCCAATCAAAGGAAACCTCGTTGAAATTCATGGAAAGGTCCTGGGTGTAGGAATAGTATTGGGAAGTATATGAGACTGTTCCCCCTTGACATTTGGCCGGCCATTGATGATAATTCATGACCTGGGCCATCGCTGTGGCTATACACCCTGTCATGCTTCTTCCCTGGCCGAACTTGGGGCAGAATTGATTGTAAGGACTGTCCTGATTCCAGGTGGTTGTCAGGAGTGGGGGAATTTTTTCTCTTTCGTTTGATCTTGTTGATTGGGAATTTGAATATCCTTCTAAAGAATCCTCTATCTGGGCTGAAAGATATTCGAGCCAATAGGTCATTCCCGGAGCTATGTTGTCAGGTTGGAAGTCCGACTCTTCGGAATAGCCCAGAAGCGGGGTTGCCACATCATCCGCCGCCACCATTAAGAAACCCGGGTTGGTGTTGAAGATATAGATTGTGTTTATATCTTTATTCTGATTGCTATGATAGGTGAAAGATAAAGAAATGTTATTGCTACGTGTTAAATGGTCTGTTCTATCCAAAGCCTCTTGGGGTGAAAGCTGCCGCGCAGTGGCTGTGGTGGCGGCCGCCGAAATAAGGATTAGAGATAGAAATCTGGTTCCGGATTTTTGAGATAAAATGATAGAGCGGTTCAGACGCACGAGATTTAGGATTGCCATATAAATTTTAAAATTTTAGAAGTGATATGCCTTGGGAACAGACATACCACTTCTAATATGAATATTGGAATAATTACTTAATAATTACCTTGGAAACGTTCTTGCCTTGTTTCTTGATAAGCAGCTGACCCGGAGCCGGATTCCTTACCACTTTGCCCTGAAGGTCGAAGAAGTTAACGGGTGCATTCAGGTCGGAGCCGATAGATTCCACTCCGGCTTCATCGCGGCTTAATACGAGGCCGATATATCCGTAGAATCCGGAGAAAGTATAAGACATGCCTGTGTAGATGCCCATGCCGAGCATACTGTTTTCAGAGAATTCGATGTTTCCGTTTTGGTCAAGGTATCCGATCACGTAATCGGGCAGATTGAAGTTCTCATCAAAAATCATGAATTGGAATGCAGTTCCTCCGAAGTCCCAAAGCTGGAAGTTGTCAATCCTGATATCCCCGCTTGGAAGCACTGTAGCTTGTAATGAAAGCTTATTGTTCTGCAGATAGGGGAACAGACCGCTGATTTCGAGTGTATATGAGTTATTGCCTGCGGCTGATATTGTCGGCTCGATAATATCGTTGGGAGTTGCCAGAGGATTTCCGTTTATATCTTCTGAATACCATTCGAATGATGTGTTGTAAGTGCCGTTATAAAATGAGGCGTCATGGAGATAACCCTCACCTGAATATGGCTGAAGAGTTAGAGAGAAGAAAACATACCAGAATGCACTCTGGGTTCCATCAGTGGATTCACATCCTAGCACATAATCTGTCGGGAAAACGATATTACCGTATTCATTAATTTGAGCTGTTACGCTGTCCGCATCATACCATTGTTGGGTATTTTGATTAAAAGCACTGATATAAAGGGTGTTTTTCCCAAATTCATCTTCTCCCAACGATTGATTTGCTGCTATAGTGATGGTCTGAGTGGCGATATCCACCGTTCCCTTGATAGGATTATTTGCATTCATTGCAAATTCATCTCCATGAGTGGGGAAAAGGCCTGTGAGAAGAATCTCCTTATCAGTATCGCCGGCCTTTATTTCCGGAGTGATGAGGAAATCAGGGGCTCCTATGGGATTCCCATTATTGTCATTAAATCCCCATAGATAGACAGCGTTATACGTTCCGTATAGCTGGTCGACGTTTGTGATTTGCGCATCAGCGGTTTGTGTGAAGAAAGCCGCTGTCAACGCAAGTGCCAATGGTGTGTAAATTTTTTTCATAATATTATATTTAGGGTTTGTATTACAAAAGTATAACTTTTTTATCTTTCATGAAAATAAGAGGCGGTAAAAAATAAAAATTCAAGCCAAAGATTTATTTTTGATACAGGAATCGCTTGATGCTCCTTTTGGGTGTCTTTTCAAATTCCTGATCCACAAGTCTGTGAGCCTTAAGCCGGCTGAAGCTTTCGAGATGCTTGTTGAGGTTTGAAATGTTGGTTTCCATCAATTTGTCGAGGCGTTCTCGGCTTATTCCTTGTTTCTGGGCTTCCTCGAAATCGGGGAAAATGAGTGCCGTGAGTTTGCCGCCGTCGTCGATTACGAGAGATTCCTGAACAAAAGGCAGACTATTGATTTTATGCTCGATCTCTTCCGGATAAATATTCTGTCCGGAGGGTCCCAGGAGCATTGTCTTCGAACGCCCGGAGATAGAGATGAAGCCCTCCTTGTCCATTGTGCCCATATCCCCGGTGTTCATCCATTCGTCGCCAAAGGGGAACACCTCCCGGGTCGCTTCCGGATTTTTATAATATCCGAGCAT
The DNA here is from genome assembly GCA_022509105.1 of Muribaculaceae bacterium. GTDB lineage: Bacteria > Bacteroidota > Bacteroidia > Bacteroidales > Muribaculaceae > Lepagella. Next base: position 57,246 of record JAFLTV010000006.1, read on the forward strand.
CACGTTTGTGCCTTTGACCATAATGTCTCCCGGGATGTTTTGAGGATCTTTGGAATTTATTTTGACCTCCATGCGGTCCACTATGCGGCCCACTGTCTGAGGTTTGGAAATGGAGGAGGGTGCATACGTGAGGAGCGGTCCGCATTCAGTCATTCCGTAACCCACGGTCACAGGAAATTTAATCCTGTAAAGGAATTTTTCGACATCGGGATTCAAAGGCGCTCCTCCGATAATAATTTCCTGAATGCGTCCTCCGAAAGCGGCCACAATCTTCTCTTTTATCTTGCCATAAATTATATTGTTGATAAATGGCAGATTGAGCAGAATTTTCATTGAGGGTGTCTGAAGTTTTGGGAAGATATTCCCTTTTATAATCTTTTCCAGAACCAGAGGGACAGTGATTATAAGCTTGGGCCTCACATTTGCAAAAGCACTCAGGAGCACTTTGGGTGAGGGGGCTTTGGAAAGGAAATGGCAGTGGCAACCCTTCAGGAAAGGATGGAGGGTTTCTATAACCATACCATACATATGGCCGAGCGGCAACATATTTACCATGCCGTCGCCGGGATGCATAAACGTCAGATGCTCGATACAATAGACTATATTGCTCCAAATGCTGCGGTAGGGGAGCATGACTCCTTTGGGTGTTCCCGTAGATCCCGAAGTATAGTTTATCAGTGCAAGATCTTCGGGTTGGTCTTTATAATAACTGATGTCGGAGGGCCCGAAGCTTTCAGGATATTTTTCGCCGAAGATTTCGTTGAGGCGGGAGCGTGTCTCGGAAAGTTTCTCATTGCGGGAGAAAGCTATCCCGGTTTCGGAAATATATATGGCGGCTTTGAGTGTGGGTAGTCTGTCGGCCTCAAGCTTATCCATTATAGCCTTATCCGCAAAGAGAATCACCGACTCGCTATGATTCACAAGGTTTGTGATGCTCTCGGAATTGAACTCATGGAGGATGGGCACAGCCACAACACCGTATGTGAGGCAACTGAGATATATGATCATCCAATCGGAGGAGTTCTTGCCGCAGAGGGCCACCTTGTCACCCTTTTTCACTTCTGCCGCATCAAAAAGAATATGGATTTTCTCTATAGCCTCTGCCACATCGGCATAACTGTAATTAACTCCCTCAAAATCTGAAAGGGCCTCTCTTTCCCAATTGTTTTTCACCGCATTTTCGATGATGCCGTTTAGATTGCGTGGTAAATCAAATTCTCTGGAAGCCATATTTAATATTCTGATATATTTCCTATCCTCTCTTTTATCCGTAAGTTGTGATGAGGATTTGTGATTCATTTTCTTGCGATTGTAAATTTAAAGAATAAATTTGAATATAATAATGAATTGACTTTAAAATTCATTATCTTTGCTTTTTTAAGATTATTCCACTATAAACAAAACGTGGCTAATTGTCTTGCAAATTTTAAAATTATGAAAAACAAAATATGGCAGGCTGCTAATTTGTTGTGCGGCTTGATTTTGTTATTCTTTATCACGGGATGTGATGAAAGAATAACCTTTCAAAATGAAGAGAGTAGGGGCGTAACATTATATTTGCCCAAGGCATCAAATATGCAGGCATTTGAAGAGACACGAGACTCAAGATCAATAACTTTTGCTGACGAAACCACAATCAATAACCTGCGGGTATTGATTTTTGATAAAGCAGGAGGTTTGGAGAGGAATGAACTACTGACCGAAAGCGGAAAAAATTCTAATTCGGAATGGAATGCCTATGTAATTAATGACCTGAAAGAAGGGAATTATTATTTTTATGTGTTTGCTAATATAGACTCTTATCTTGATGTTTCCGGATTTAAAACAATATCGGAAGTAGAGGATGCGGTATTGAATTTTGCAGATAACATAAATACTGAAAATGGATTGCAACATAATTATCTACCGATGGCCTGTCTCTCGACCCAAATAATAAAAGGAAATCATGGAGAAGTTTCGGAAACCGGGCTTATTGATGTGACTTCGGAAAGTGAAATTTATGCTGTTTTGAATTTCCTTTGCAGCAAAGTGAGATACACACTTCTGGTTGACAGTTCTGAAGGTGGTTTCTCAGAGGATTTTGCCGGGAGCAACGTAGAATTTAAAGCGCCATATATTAAGAATATAGCGACTATAACACCGGTATCATCAGAAAAGACAATCAATGATCTTAAGCATTTTAATCCTGAAACAACATTTCATTTGGCAAAGACTGAATATCCGGAAGAGAATTCCAGATATTTAGGAGCCGACGGAGCCCAAAGAGATGCTGATTTAAAACCTATAGAATCATTCAGTGAGAATGAAAACCGAAAAGCTTGGCAGGGGATAGTATATTTGCCTGAAAATTTGTCGGAGGATAATCATACAAAATTAATTTTTCCATGTGAAGGGATCGGAACAGCTTCAAGTTATGAGTTTGACCTTTACGAAGATATTAAAAACCATGGTTTGAAAAGGCATATCCAATATGATGTAATCTGTAAACTTGTTAATTTAGAAAACGGATTGACTTGTTCTATCGAAGTTGACAACTGGTCGACATATAATTTAGATTATTCTCTTACAGGAAAGAAATCGGAATTGATAGTTGAATCTACATCTATAGAGTTAACTTCCGGGACCACCACCTCTCTTGGTTTTCAAACCAATATTGACCCTGATAATATAAATTTCAATATTCCCAAATATCTTTATAAAGGAGAAAATATAGACTTCTATTTGATAGATGTCAGAAAGGATGAGGAAGGAAATTATTATAAAAACAGTAAAGGGAATTATCAGCTGGACGTAAAAATCAATCCTGAAATTCCTTATTCCGAATTAGAAAAAATAGAAAATAACCCATATAATTCCTTTGAAATAATAGCAGGAAATTTATATAAGGCTATAGAGGTTAAATTGAATTTTAAACCTTATATATTAGCTCATCCATCAGAGCTAAATATTTATGCAATAGATTATATTTACAATAATTTATCCACCGGAACCATAAAGATAGATATAGAATCCAATATAGCATCCGTATTGACTATAACTCCAAGTTCTGAGACGCTGACAGATAATGAGAACCCGTTATTTATTGAGGGACTTTCAGAAACCATCACTTTGAATAAAGGGTGGACAACTATAAATTTAAGAATGGAAGGAATCAACAAAGATTCTGATTATTGGAAACAATCGCATAAATATAATATGACGTTGAAGGCTGATGAAAGTGATCCCTATATAATTACCATAAACGTGAATCCACCTTCAAATGGCGAATTTGATGATGACACCACTTTGTCTTCAGGAGATGAAGATATTCCGGGGCAAGAGACGGGATATCAACTTATTATTTATTTGGGAGGGAAAATTATGGGAACTTATAAATTCCTAACAACAGAAACTATAAATATCTGGAAAACATCTGATAAAGTATTTCTTTCAAAAAGTGATGATGTAATTATTAAAGATTCTCAAAATAAATATTATGGTTGTAATAATAGCAAAGAAAATATGCTAGAAATTAATAAAGAATATCCACTTTATTTAATGAAAGATAATAATTTGATTTATTACAATATGGGTTCTTCATATGAGGGAACAGTAACTTTAATAATGGAAGAAGATACACCATATATTTATGTGGGAGATTATATTCCGGGCAAATAACATGAATTAAAATTTAGGGAAGATGTTTATCAAAGAAGATAAGAATATGAAATTTTATAAGAATATTAAGATATATAGTCTGATGCTCATTTTGACATCTCTCTTTATAATTTCATGTAAAGATGAGATTGAACATCAACCTCTAATGATGACAGATGATTCCTTAGAAATTAACTTCATAATTCCTGAGATAGAGCATATACTTACAAGAGGTGATCAAAATAATGGAGAGAAGTTGATCAATAGTCTTACGATTCTTATATTCAACGAGACGGGTAATAAAATCGTACAACGCTATGATCTTCCATCCTCCCATCTTGATAATATAAAAAGCCAAATTTTGAAGGGGAATACATTCTCTTTTAAAATGCCTGTTGAGATAAATGTGAAGGAAGAACCAGGAGGTGTTATTTATGCATTGGCAAATACAATTTCGAAAGAAGATAATGAAGATTGGATTGAAGATTTCACTACAGGAACTGACAAAAGCATAGAGGATCTGGAGAAAATAACGGTTGACAGACATTATGGAATTGACAATGGTTTCATAATGACAGGTAAAAAGAAAGGTTTTGAATCCCGTGAAGTTAATATAGTATTAAAACGTTCGATGGGGAAAATAAGCGTTAAGGATGTTTCAAATTCTTCTTTATTTTCTTTAGAGGGATATACAGTTGTCAACACAGCAAGCTTAGGGTATATTGCAGCTGCTCAGCTTGAAGATAAGTTTATAACGGAGAATGCTGAAATAAAAGTTACAGCAGGGAAAGTTGAAGAAAATAATTCAGTTCGTTGGGATTGTTATGTATTACCTACAAAAACCTATAGTGTTGCAAATGATATTTCTTCCGTGACTACATTTATAATAATTGAAGGGATTTATAATGGAGAAAAAGGGTATTATGCCATTCCTTTATACACAGATAATGAGGAAATTTATAAAAATAATAACGGGGATAAATATCTTGACATTTTGCCAAATTATTGGTATGAAATTGAATTGAACAATATCAAGGGTCCGGGTTATTCCTCATTTAAAGAGGCTGTTGATAATCCGGAAAATCCGGAAAATCCGGAAATAGATTATTCTGTTTCTGTTCATGATCAAGCCACCGCTATAACCTCGATGATTTCTGATGGTATCCGGGAACTTGGTGTGACCTCCGAAATAGAGATGCCGGCCAATAGTGACAAAGGAGCCGAGTTTTATGTAAAATGTTATTCTTCCATTGACAAAGAAGAATCTGAGGAGAAGGAGAGTAATAGAATTCCAAATGCTGAGATAATTTCAGGAGAAGATTGGATAGAGATAGCAACACTATATAATGGTGTTGAGATTCCTCATAAAATGAATTCCTATGATATAACAAACAGTGAATTTGTTTCTGAAAAAGACAATGAAGCCGTTTATTGGAAATTTGCAATCTTGTATAATAAAAATGGAGTCCCATCCGTGGATAGGGAGGCATTTGTCCGTATAACATGGTGTGGGTTGGAAAGATTCGTAAAGGTGGTTTATAAAAGCAATAATACTGCCAACCAAAGTTCTAATTTAATAGAAGCCACCTTATATATCGTTGACCCTGCAAATCAAACTTCCTTTGGAAGTTCTATCCCTTCTTATTTTGATTATATACAAAATAATCTATATGGGACAAAAGATGGAGAAATAAAAGGGGAGAGAATTAGAAATGCAGGTTTTCATTTCCCGATGCCGGTAATGAATAAAACCTACGATAAATACCTTGAATACGAATATGAAATAGACTTTTCAAATTTGCCCAATAAAAATCAAATCGAGAATGTGATAATTTCTGTTTCAGGGGATGATTTTTTTAAGGATAATTTAGTCTGGGAACCGACTAATAATAATTATAAAGGCTGGCTAAAACTTGAAGATGGTCAGAATAATTCTTATGAATATGCTCTTGGAGAAATAACTTTCAAAATAGAGTATAATAAGAACTCAAAGCTTAAGGAACAGAGCTTTACATTCGATCTTTATCACACAGGATTCTTTTATGATTGTGGAAGATTGAACGAAAACTTTAATGGATTATTCTATTACGAGGTTGTTCCTATAAAGGGGAAAGACAATGAAACATATTATTGGCTTGACAGAAATTTATTAGCCGCTTCTTCTTTGATGAGCGTTGATTACGCAGACAAGATTATAGGAGATTCCAAATCTATAGGAGGATTTTTCAGGATATCGAATTATGACAAATCAACAGGGAGTTCATCTTTATTATCAGGAATCTGTCCGCCGGGATATCATATTCCAAGTCAAGAGGAATGGAATCAGTTGGAGTTGACAACAGCTCAAATTACACAAGACGGTGAAGACATTTGGTCTACCTTTATTGTTTCGGAAGATTCGAGGGCAGGAAAAATATATTTCCCCAAAGGAAGATGTTATTTTAATGATAATACCTCGGATTTGGATAAGATTATTGATAAAGCAAATTTTGGGGAGATTGCAACAGGATATTATTGGACTTCGGAAATACCGGAGGAAGAAAAACAAACCGGCATGATATTAAAAGGATCAACTATGGAATTTTCTTCATTCGCAATCAACCAATACAAAATGAATGTGAGATGTATCGCGGATTATGAATAAGATAAGATAGATTGTATCAGATTTTTTCAAGGTTTGGAAGAATCAAAAGGATTGATTAGAATACAAATTCATTAATAAGATGTGAAAAGTTCTGAATATTGCATATTTTGAAAATATTTGTAACTTTGCATAATAGCAAAATTTAGAAATAGTATATGATCAAGAGAATATCAGCAGTATTGATAACAATAATGTCTTTCGTGTCTGGCTTTGCTCAGGAATTTTTTGATACAAGCGATGCGGAAAAATTCTTTACATTCGGAGCCCGTGTAGGTTTCAATGCCTCCAACAGGACAATGCCCGATGTTCCGACAAGCCTTTACAATCGTAACAGTTGGGGAACAGGATTTGACGCAGGTATAGTAGCCAATGTCAACTTCAAGGAGTATCTAAGCATACAGCCGGGATTATTCTTTGATTCAAGAAGTGGCGACTATACCTATTTGATGTGGTATTACGACAACGGTTATTACAATAACGATGATTACATGATGGGCCATTTCCAGACCTTCAATTTCATAATCCCCATCATGGGTGTTGTAAAATTCAATCCCATGCCAAAAGTGAAATGGAGTGTGGAATTTGGACCATATTTCCAATTTACCATGAAGCAGAAGGGAAGCGAAATTAATATCCCATATCAGCCGGTGCCTACAGTATTCCAATCAGATGTCTATAGGGCAAAATATAATAAATTTGATTTCGGTTTCAAGATGGGAACCGGGATTCAAGTATTAGAACACTATTATCTGGGTATCCATTATCTTGCCGGAGTGTGTCACGCCTGGACAAAGCCCTCCGGAGGTCACAACAAGGAATGGATGTTTACAATCGGTTATGATTTTTAATAATATAAAATGATAAGACAAGTTGCCATTTAGGCTACAGCTTGGATTCTAAAGTTTGAAAAAGAAAATCATATCATTTTTAAAATATTAGAAACATTATCGGAAAGCGGTGAGTGAAAATTAAGCCTCATCGCTTTTTTATCCCTTTTATGCCAGGTGGTCTGCTTTTTTGCATAAACTCGAGTGTTTTTCTGAATACGTGCAATAGCAGTCTGTCGGTCGGTTTTCCCATCGAAATAATCAAACATTTCTTTAAGGCCGACGGTATTCAGAGAGTTTAGCTGTCTGAAAGGATAGACGTTTCGAGCTTCCTCTTCGAGACCTTGCTCCATCATATTTAAGACCCGGTTGTTTATCTTGTCAAAGAGGAATTGTCTGTCGCCATCCAACACAATCTTCAGGATGTCGAAATCTCTCTCCGGTTTCTTTTGCAACAATAATGAGGAATAAGGGGCTTGAGCCGTCATGCTGACCTCAACGGCATGAAATACCCGCTTCATATTCTTGCGGTCGACTTTATCAAAATGAATGGGATCTAATAAGGCTAATTGACTGAGAAGCCAGGCGTCTCCTTTCTCTTTCCATTCAGCCATCAATGAACTGCGGATATTTTCCGGCACTGTGGGTATATCATCAATTCCTTCCGTGAGAGCATCAACATAGAGCATAGATCCTCCGCAAACTATCGCCACCTCCTTTTCTGCAAAGATATTGCCAAGAATTCGGAGGGAGTCCTGCTCAAACATTGAAGCATTATAATAATCTTCGAGATTCAATTTCTCGATGAGATGATGAGTTATACCTTCTCTTTCTTCCTGAGTGGGAACAGCCGTAACTATAGGTATCCCTTTATAAATCTGCCGGCTGTCGGCCGATATTATTTCAGTATTAAGGGCCTTGGCGAGAGAAACAGCCAGAGCCGACTTCCCGGAGGCAGTCGGCCCTGTTATGACTATAGCCAAAGGCTTCTTCACTTTTCAGCCAAATCTTTACAGATGTTTACAATCACATTCATGGCCTTTTCCATTGACGAGATCGGCACATATTCATATCGGCCATGGAAGTTCTCTCCACCAGCAAAGATATTGGGACAGGGAAGTCCCTTGAAAGATAATTGCGCACCGTCTGTGCCACCGCGAATCGGTTGAACTTTCGGTTCCACACCGGCCTCGCGCATGGCTTGTTCAGCCAGTTCAATGATATGCATCACAGGCTCGATCTTTTCACGCATGTTGTAATATTGATCTTTGATTTCAACTGAGCAACAACCGGGATATTCAGAGTTTGTCTTGTTGACAAGATGTTCAATTTCCCGTTTACGGCTTTCAAAACGAGCGCGGTCGTGATCGCGAATGATATAATTCAATACTGTTTCCTCAACAGTGCCCTGAATGCCAACAAGATGATAGAATCCTTCGTAGCCTTCGGTATGTTCCGGAGTTTCCCATCTGGGGAGCATAACGATAAATTGTGTGGCCACTCTCATGGAATTGATCATCTTATGTTTTGCACTGCCCGGATGCACATTGCGTCCCTTGATTGTAACTTTAGCAGATGCGGCATTGAAATTTTCAAATTCGAGCTCGCCGACAGCGCCGCCATCCATTGTATATGCAAATTCGCAACCGAATAATTCAACGTCAAATTTATGTGCACCCATGCCGATTTCTTCATCAGGATTGAAGGCTACACGAATTTTACCATGTTTGATTTCAGGATGGGCCATGAGATATTCAATTGCCGATACAATTTCAGCTATACCTGCCTTGTCGTCAGCCCCAAGCAGAGTTGTTCCGTCAGTCACAATAAGGTCTTCTCCGATATAATTGAGAAGTTCCGGGAATTCCTCAGGAGAAAGCTCTATATTTTGATCTTGGTTAAGTGTTATTGCTTTTCCATCGTAATTTCTGACAATGCGAGGTTTCACATTTTTACCACTCATGTCGGGAGATGTGTCAAGATGAGCGATAAACCCGATAGTTGGAATATCCTTTTCGCAGTTTGCCGGTAAGGTTGCCATGAGATATCCATTTTCGTCAAGGCTAATTTCAGTTAAACCCAGGTCTTCGAGTTCCTTTTTAAGGAATTCTGCAAAAACCATCTGTCCCGGAGTAGACGGAGTCATGTTTGTCAACTCGTCACTCTGGGTGTCAAAAGTTACATATTTCAGAAATCTGTCAATTAAATTCATGATATTTAGATTGATAAATAAATTTATGATAAAAGCTTGTTTTTAAGTTCTTCAATTGGAAGGTTTGATGCTTTGGCAATTGTTTCCAGATCAATACCCAAAGAAAATAGATTTTTAGCCATTTCCCATTTTTCTTCAACTTTCCCTTCTGCTTTCCCTATGGCTCTTCCTATGGCTCTTCCTTCCTCAATACCTTTTTCTAACCCTTCTTTAATAGCGTCTCTGCGAGCAGTTTCAATTCCTTCTTCATAATCATGGATCCATAACAGATCTGCTTCATAGGCCACTTGCTCTTCTGAAGTCAGAGCCGCATAGTTTGAAACTTTTTCGAGGCGTTCGAAGACTTCATCTTTTCTGCTCATTTTTGGAAATTGTTGCTTAGTATACATTGTTTTTAGAATAAATATCCATTTGTCAAAATTATCAGTGCATTCTTCCCAGGTTTTATTAAATTCCGGTAATTGAATATATGCACTTCTAACTCCCGTTTTTAAAATAAAATCTGTTTCTGTGTCTTTGGTTACAAAATGGGAAACTAATTTTTTTTCTAAATCCGGAACGTTAAAGTTACACATAAAAACTGACACTACAGGATAAAAATGATATTTCCTTCGGTTAGGATTGGAAATTGATATTTGGTCAGTCACTCCTCTGTAAGTGTAATAAGTTGAACGGAATAGAAAATCATCATGTTTGCTATTCTGCATTTCAAGAATAAATTTATGTCCTGAAGAAGTCGTGCAGATAACATCATGAATTATGGTTTTACCTGCCGGGTTCTCTCTAACCCTTTCATTATTTGAATAATGTAATTCCGTTATAGGATCAAAAAGCGGCTGATTGAAAAATAAATCGTTGAGGAAGCTTCTGAGGATTTCTTCAGATTGATTTTCTTTACCAAAAATCACTTTGAAACCTGTGTCGGTAAAAGGGTTTATATATTTAGCCATAAGTCTATGCCAAAGGAATGTTTCACAAAAATATAAATTTATTGGCAAAAAAGCAACAAATGAAAATTATTGGCTAATTTTGCACCTGTTTGAGAAAATGAACTAAGGCAGAGAAATGAAAAAATTTAACAAGGAGAGTCTGATGACGAGTGCCAAGGATTATTTGGTAATCATCTTCGGACTTATTATTTACGGTATAGGTTTTACAGCCTTTATCCTTCCCCATGAAATTGTAATCGGAGGTCTCTCGGGTGTCGGTACATTGGTCTATTTCTGGACTAACGGCGTGATACCTGTAGCTGTGACTCAATATGCATGCAATCTTTTGCTTCTTGGTTTTGCTTATAAAATAGTCGGTAAAACCTTTGTGTTACGAACTATCTTCGGAGCGACCGTAATTTCTATTTCTATCGGAGTTTTCGAAGCGATATTCATGGGATTGTCTAAGCCATTGATAGAAGACATCTCTATGAGTGCAATTTTGGGTGCGATATTATGTGGAATAGGCATCGGTCTGGTTTTTGTTCATAACGGATCTTCAGGAGGCACTGATATTGTGGCTGCCATGGTATCAAAAGTGAGCAATGTGAGTATAGGCCGAACTATGATCTTTTGCGACATGTTGATTGTGTTATGCAGTCTTTTCTTACCCTTTGAAGGCACATTCGGAGAGAGAATTCAAACAAGGGTGCCTATTGTGGTTTACGGATGGGTGGTTACATTTATAGTGGCATATCTGACAGACATGGTTATCAACACCAACAGGCAAGCCACACAGTTTATAATTTTTTCCACCAAATGGGCCGAGATTGCTGACAGAATCAATGAGGAGGCACATCGAGGCGTCACTGTGCTTGACGGAGAAGGATGGTATTCAAAACAACAAGTGAAAATTCTTATGGTATGGTGTCGCAAAATTGAGAGCGTTACCATTTTCAGAATAGTTAAGAGCATTGACGAGAATGCTTTCATTACACAGACGAATGCCAATGGAGTTTATGGAAAAGGTTTCGACACCATGCACGTTAAAATGAAGAAACACCCTGCTAAAACTGATATGGAATTGGCAAAGAACTAATTAGAATATAAGAAAAGGGATGAGGTTCAAAGCCTGCATCCCCTTCTCTTATTTTATGGGTTATCCTTTTAAATTTAAAAGGAATTCATACTCATAATGGGTTATTCAGTGGCATGGTTTACATTATAAACCTCTTTTAGCATATCCTTGATAGAATTGATGTTGTGGAGGTTAACGTTTCCATGAGTCATCAAAAGCATCGGGACAGCCACTTGTCCTTTCCCGCCGTAAGCAGGTTGGGTGTAATTGAATTCCTTACGGATTTTAAAGCCGTTTTTTTCATAAAATTGAATTCTGCGTTGAGCTTCAGGAGTGTCACCGGGTTCTGTTTCCAGCAATACGTTGGGGCTAACTTCTTTAAACAGATGTTCAAGCATCATTCTGCCGATATTTTTCCCCCTATGAGCCGGGTCTACGGCAAAATGTTCTATATAGGTGTAACCCTCAAATGTCCAATAAGACAGGAAGCCAAGGAAATAATCACCGTCTTTTGCTGAAAAAGCGTTAAATTTACCTCCCTTCATCCTGATGAAATTATCAAGATGTTTCTCATCCTCATAAAGACGACGTTGATCGTGAGGGAAAATATTGTTATACATATTCAGAAATGCAGGATAATCCTCCATTCTCATTTTTTCAAATACTACTGCCATAACTTTAGATTTTAATAATACAACTTTGTCATTATAACAACCTGTTCCGACAGAAGGTTTATTCCGGAATATAGGAAAAACTAAATCGTATGAAATAGGGAATGACAGGGAAGGAGACGGTGAGTTTAATGGAAGAAGAAATAAGAAACAACTACCGCAGCCACAGCGCCTACAATATCGGCGAAAATGGCATAACCGGCGGCATAACGGGTTTTATAAACACCAACGCTCCCGAAATAGACAGCAAGTATATAGATTGTTGTGTCGGTAGAGCCTCTTACCGCAGCCGCGACTTTACTGACAAAAGCATCTGCTCCATTGGCTTTCATAACATCGAGCATCATTGCACAAGAACCGCTTCCGCTCAGAGGTTTCATAAGCATAGTGGGCAATGCTCCCACCCAATCGGTGTCAATCCCGATGAGAGCTACGGTCGCTTCCACACTATGTGTGAAAGCGTCGAGAGCTCCCGAGGCTCTGAACATCCCGATGGCCACTAAAATTGCAACCAGGTAAGGAATGATTGTGACAGCGGTTTTGAAACCCTCTTTGGCACCTTCAATAAAAGTGTCGTAAACATTTACTTTTCTGACTACCCCGGCAATCAGGAAAGCTATGATTATGGAGAAAAGTATGGCATTGGCAGCAAATGTGGAAATGCTTTCCACTTTATCGGCGGGGAGTGAAGAGAAGAACCATACGACTAAAGCCACTAAGGCTGCGATGCCGGCAAGCCAACACCAGATTACGCGGTCCATTCTGATTCGCTGTTTAAGACAAAGCGCTATTAAACCGACCAGAGTGGCAATGCTGGTGGCGATTAATATTGGGAGGAAGATGTCGGTGGGATTGGCTGCACCACCTTGAGCTCTATACATCATGACGCTAATTGGAATCAGACATAAACCGGATGAATTGAGCACCAGAAACATTATCATAGCATCAGTGGCAGTCTCCTTTTCTTTATTAAGGGTTTGCATCTCTTGCATAGCTCGGAGTCCCATGGGTGTTGCTGCATTATCAAGTCCAAGCATGTTTGCCGAGATGTTCATGAAAATTGCTCCCATGGCCGGATGCCCTTTCGGTATTCCTGGAAAAAGCCGTGAAAAGAAAGGATTGATAAGTCTTGCGAAGAAATCTATTACTCCTCCTCGTTCGCCGATTTTCATTATTCCGAGCCAGAGAGTCAGGACTCCGGTGAGCCCCAGGGATATTTCAAATGCAAACGCAGCCTGGGAGAAAGAGCTGTTCATAATCTCCGACCATATTGCAATATCCCCTTCAAAAAGCGTCTTGCCGATAGCCATCAGAAAGGCTACGGCAAGAAGTCCTATCCAGATCCAATTAAGCACCATGAGGCGAAGGATCTAAGAGATTATATTTTACGGATACCCATAATTTCGCGCACTTCTCTCAAAGTTTTGGATGCATGCTCGCGAGCTCTTTCTGCTCCGTTTTTCACCATTTTAGATAGATATTCATCATTGTCTTTAATATCCAGGATGCGTTGGCGAATGGGCAGAGTCACTTTCAGCATATCTTCGGCCAATTGTTTTTTCATGTCGCCATAGCGTATTGAGCAATCGGCATAAGAGTCACGATAATGTTTCACAACTTCCGGTTCTGACACAAGTTCCATCAGTGTGAAAAGATTTTCCACAGGTTGAGTGGGAGTCTGATTCGGTTCTTTAGGACCTTCATCGGTGACTGCTCTCATCACTTTCTTGCGGAGTGTTTTCTCATCGTCAATAAGATAAATGCAGTTTCCTTCGCTTTTACCCATTTTACCCGAACCGTCGAGCCCCGGCACTTTCAACGCTCCGGCTGTGCCGAAATTAAAGTTTACAGGTTCGCCGAAATAGTCTGTTTTATAGAAGGAATTGAATCTGCGTGCAAAGCGGCGTGTCAGTTCAAGATGTTGCTCCTGGTCTTTACCAACCGGCACAAAATCGGCATGATGGATTAATATATCAACGGCCATGAGTGTAGGGTAGGTAAGTAGGCCGGCATTCACACGCTGATTGTTGGTTTGATTGCCTATAATCTCTTTTTCAATTTCCTCGGAATCTGAAGTTATCCCCAAAGCTTTTCGGGCTTTATCCTTAAAAGAAGCAGTGCGCATAAGCTCGCCGATCCCTACGTGCATGTTCATTAACAGGTATAATTCAGAAATTTCGGGTATGTCGCTTTGCACATATATAATATTTTTCTCCGGATCAAGACCGGCGGCCACATATTCAGCAAGGATATCTTTGACGCTTGCATGAAGTTGTGTGGGATCCGGATTAGTGGTCAAGGCATGAAGGTCGGCGATAAAATAGCGACAATCATATTCATCCTGGAGTTTTACAAATTTGTTTAAAGCGCCGAAATAGTTTCCCAAATGAAGGTTGCCGGTAGAACGGATACCGCTGACTACCACCTTCTTTTTATTTTCAGATTCTTGGTTCATGATGTGGGAGTTTATAAGAGGGACATAAATTTCCCTTAAAGATAATTTAAAGCAAAGTTAATAAAAAATCGTAAAATAACTCCGATTTTGTCAATGTGTAGAGTCAACAAGCAAGTGCAAAATTAAGATATAAGTTTATAGAATACATTT
>JAFLTV010000060.1 GCA_022509105.1 Muribaculaceae bacterium
TGCTTGATTATTATACCCATGAGGTAAAGCCAGGTCTCCGTTTATTGAAATTGGGTATTATCTATGGTGCCAATGCAAGCGGTAAAACCACAGTTTTGGAAGCCATTTCTTTTTTCCGGGATTTCCAAGTGATGCGTCCAAGTGATAAATTAAAAGATATGGGATTTTTTCCATTTATGCTTGACAATTATTCCCGGGATAAAAACACCACTATGGAAATGACATTTTTCATAGAAGGTGAAAAATATGTATTGAAGTGTGAATTTAATGAGAATTTAGTTTTATCAGAACAACTAAATGTATATACTTCCAGTCGACCGACTCTTTTATATGAGCGTAAATATTCGCAGGAAACGGGTCATGCTACTATCACTTTTGGAGGAAAGTTGGGAATACCAAAGAAGAGCCAACGGATTATTGAGGGTAATACTATAAACAATTGTTCCGTAATGGCAGCCGTAGGCATCTCAAATATAGAATCCTCACGGTTGGATAAAGTCTTTCAATATTTCTCCCGGAATGTAATGGAAATGCTTTATCCCCGAATGTCTATTATGGAATATTTCAAGAAACAATTGAATAACTCCTCTGAGGAGTCAATTAAATCTTTCTTGCTACAAGTATTGAAGGCATCCGATTTCAACATTGTTGATTTTTATATGTCAAAGAAAGATGAAGTGGAATCAGAAGAAGATTTGATTTTCAAGCACACCGGAGATGGAGGAGAATTTACCTTAAATGAAGAGCTTGAATCAGCCGGTACAAAGCGTTTCTTAGGAATGGCAACAATTCTGTATAAACTGATTCATCAGAATTGTTTCTTACCCATAGATGAGATAGAGACTAGTATTCATTACGAACTTTTCTCCTATTTTATTAAAGTCTTTCTTGCTAATAGTGAAGAATCTTCCCAACTGTTAATGACCACTCATGATATAAATCTTTTGGATGAGGATTTTATCAGGAGAGATGTCGTTTGGTTCACCGTCAAAAATGAAAATGGAGCTACTTTTATTAAACGGCTTTCTGCAAGCGGGCTACATAAAACAATGTCTGTTTATAATGCTTATAGACAAGGGAAGCTTGTTAAGTTACCATTCCTTGGAAGTATATTTTTAGAAAACTGATTGAATGGAGAATAATAAAAGTATTGCGATAATTGGAGAAGGTGAAACCGAATGGTTTTACTTTGAATCCCTACGTATTGCACTAAAGTATCCTTTCAAGATTGCTCCGGCTATGCCACAGCATTCCGATATTTCACACATGATGAAACTGGTGGAGGAATATCTGTCGAAAGATTATGATGTTGTGATTTGTTTGATTGATATGGATAGACTTCTTACCAACAAGAAGGAGTTTAATAAATACAAACAGATAAAGGCGAAAAGTACGGACAGGGTAATATGGATTGAAACAAATCCTTGTACTGAATTCTGGTTTCTACTCCATTTTTTGCCGGAATTAGCAGTAAAACATTACACCACTTGCGAAGAGGTGATTGTCGATCTTCAAAAATATATGCCGGGGTATGAAAAGACAAGGAAATACTTTAGGAAAATCAAATTGTATGAATTTCTAAGAGAGAACGGGGATATAGAGAGGGCAAAAAGATATTCAGAACAATTATTCAAACTAAGTCAATCATCACCGGAAGATAACATAGCATATTCTCAGATTCATCTAGTTCTAAATTTATTGGCTGAATGGAATGCATCTAATTCTCAAGAAGAATTAAAATCGGAATTTCATGAACGAATCGGAGAAGTTGAATTAAAAATAATACAATTTTTGGCCACTTCTCCCGATTCAGATGTAAAAGCAATCTCCAGAGCCATTGGACTTCGTCAATCGCGCACATCTGATTACTTGAAATCTCTCCTTGCATCCAATCAAATTGAATGTTCCGAGGGTTGGAGAAAGACCTATCGAAAGAAATAGGGATATATTAGTTAGTAGGAGTCGTACAAAAAGGAACTATAATCAGAAGGATATAGCATGTGGAAACAGATTGAAATAACATTGGCGCCGAGGAAGCGGGGATGTCATCTTATCAGTGCGGAAATTATGCGGCAACTTCCTGAGTTGCCGAAAGCTGGCTTGATGAACATTTTCATCAAGCACACATCTGCCGCACTTACCATCAACGAGAATGCGGACCCCGACGTACAGATTGATCTGGGAGCTATTCTCGATCGACTTGTAAAGGAACGCGAGCCGTACTATCGTCACACCATGGAGGGCGACGATGACATGCCTGCTCATGCCAAAGCCTCTTTGATTGGCACGTCACTGACTATTCCTATAACCGACGGTCGTCTGAACCTCGGCACATGGCAGGGCATCTACCTATGCGAATTTCGCAACTACGGCGGCTCCCGCAAATTAGTCCTCACCATCGCCGGCGAATAATATGTAGTTCTCTTATTAGGTCTTCTATTATAGCCGATAGTATATAAAACACTAAACGAGTATTAATTTATATGCGAAATGATGTAAATTGAGAAAATTTGTGTAAATTTGTATCCGAAATGATATAATTTAACATGGAACGAACAAAACTATCAGCGGTAGTAAAGGCTTTGCGCAAGGAGTATGGGCTCACGCAGGAAGACCTGGCGATGAAGGCCGGCGTTGGCCTATGCTTTGTGCGAAATCTTGAACAGGGGAAGGCTTCATTAAGAATGGACAAGGTGAACCAGCTTCTCGACTTGTTCAACTATGAACTTACCCCAACGAAAAAGTAATGAGACAAGCAGAAATATATCGCAAAGGAAGCCTTGCAGGAATTCTAACGGAAGACGGCGGAGAGTACCTCTTTCTCTATGACCCGGAATATCTCACAAGTGAGGGTGCACAACCCATTAGTCTTACTTTGCCATTGCAGGCCGAGCCTTTTGTGAGCCCGGTGCTGTTCCCATTCTTCGACGGATTGATACCGGAAGGATGGTTGCTTGATGTAGCACTTCGCAATACGGATATCAGCATACTCGACCGAATGTCGCTTTTGCTGCTGTGTTGCAAGGAGTGCATAGGCTCTATAAGTGTAGTTCCCGTACATAGTGAAGAAGAAAAGTGATGAACAAGTGCCTTTATTGTTACCAAGAGTTGGAAGAAGGTCAAAAAGATTTTCACCCCCGATGTGCACGTAAGTTTTTCGGTACAAAAGATGTACCCCTATTTGAATATCGTCATGAAGACCTTGATCGCCTGGCAGAAGAAGTCATCCGCGCCCAAACATCACTCACAGGCGTACAACCAAAACTGTCGCTGAACCTTAGCAAACATGAAGGAGCCAGCCGACTCACTATCGTAGGCCTCTGGGGAGACTATATCTTTAAACCTCAAACAGAATACTATCCCCAACTGCCCGAGAATGAAGACCTGACGATGCACTTGGCCGAAGCGGCAAAGATAAAAGTTGTGCCTCATAGCCTTATCCGGATTGCAGACGGACGTCTTGGATACATCACCAAACGTATTGACCGCACCGACAGCGGAGAAAAAATTGATATGGAAGATATGTGCCAACTGACACTGCATCCCACCGAGTATAAATACAAAGGGTCATACGAACAGATTGCAAAGGTGATAGCACAACATTGTGCCACTCCGAAACTTGACCTTACCAACTACATGCAGCTGCTTCTCTTTTGTTTTGTTACGGGCAACAATGATATGCATTTGAAGAACTTCTCGTTATATCGGCCAGCAGAGAACTATCAGTTGACTCCGGCTTACGATCTACTCAATGTAGCGATTGCTAATCGTATGGATAATGAAGAAATGGCGCTGCCAATCTCCGGCCGAAAGACAAAATTGCGGTTAGATGATTTCCTAAATGCAGCAAAGACAATGGGTTTGGATGAGAAGGTCGTATTGCATCTTATTGAAGGTTTTAGGAAGGCTCTTCCAAAGTGGCAGAAATTAATACAAAACTCTTTCCTCAGCGACGATATGAGGCAAGCCTATGAACGGCTCGTTTTCTCTCGATTAGAGCGGTTAGGATAAAGTCAATGCGCTAAAATAAAGATGAGTGTTTTACGGCACTAATAAAAGCTTGTCGAAACGCAGGATTGACATTGTAATATTATTTCCTTATAATTATAACTTCACAAATTACGGCTGGCTGTTAACTTTAAAGATGGCAGTCAGCCATCGGATTTTGGAGCAAGGTTCGTATCAGTCGGTATTTTCTTCACTCCGGGGGAGGTTGATAAAAAGATGAAAGCGATTTATCCTTATTTTAATGTAGGCTGTGAAAATCAACATTGGCTTTATGGGCCTGAGAATGTTGATGCATGCGGGGAATATGGAATTTTCGGCCATCTTTGATGAGATATGAGCCGGTCTGATGAAAATTGAACGAAAGGCCGGCATCGACACACTGCTGACGAAGATTGAGAACCCAATCAAAATCAAGCGGCCGTGCATATTTGCCGGATTCCCCGCCGACGCTTACTTCTTCGATAAGTAGCGGATTGAGATATTGTGATAAATCAATCTGCTCAATCATCGGTGCGGCAATTACAAGCCTATGTTTGATTGGCAAAGAAAGAAATATAGGCATCCGATAGTCTGCTCGGTCTTGGTTTTCAACCGTGCATCCGATGGCTACATGATCGTAACCGTCTCCCCAATCCGGCGGTAAACATTCGGCCAGACGGTCAATGCGTTTGGTGAAGAAATAAAATGTGCAGTCTCGTCGCTGGCGAATTATATCCCAAATCTCATGCCGCCATTCATCAGCTTCCTCAATGAGGAGGTCTGATGTGAAACACAGGCCGAATTCCGTTCCTGCCGGAAATTTCCAGTTCTTCTTGCGGTCGCGCCTAAGCGGGAGATTGAAAGAGGCCGTTTTCCTTACCACGTTTGTAGATATCTCCGTGCCGAAAGCGGCATCCTCACGAAAAACGTAACAATGCCTGCACCCTTGACTAATTTTGTGGCATCCATGCCACGGATTCCATATCGGCATATCAATAGAGAAAAAAGAGACGAGTATCTAAAAGATAATGATTTATAAAAATTCAGGATGTCTTTCCATGGACGAAGGGCATTGTATCTCTCTTCAAATCAATTAATACTATCTGTGGAAAAGCTCCGAATCTGAAGGCTACATTCTCTCCAATTCCAGTGCTTACATATAATTGTTGATTGCCTTCTGAATAAAGCCCTCCCCATTCCGGATATGAATATTTTGAAGGAGACCAGTTGCCGATTTTAAATTGCATTGCATGTGTGTGACCGGCGAGCATCAAATCAATATTGGATTTTGGAAGCACTTCCCGTCTCCAATGAGAAGGGTCGTGAGACAATAGTATTTTAAATTCATTCTCGGGAATACCTGACAATGCTTTCTTCAAATCAGACCTGTCTGTAAAAGACTTTCCTCCGGCATTCTCAACGCCTATTATTGCGATGCTGTCGTCACCTCTTTTTATCTGTAGATTTTCATTTCTTAATAGTTTCCATCCTATTTTCTTCTCTGTTGCCACCACTTTTGAAAGTTCCTTTTGGGGAGAGTCGGGTGCAACATAATGCTTATAGAGGCAATAATCATGATTTCCCAAAACTGCCAGAACTCCGTCTTTTGCTTTTAATTGAGAAAGGACATCTTCGAACTGAGTAATCTCTGATGAAGACGTATTGACTAAGTCTCCTGTGAAAACAATGAGATCAGGATTCAATGAATTTACCTTTTTGACAATTTTTTCGACAGTTTTCGGAGAAGATGCATACGTTCCGATATGAAAATCTGAAAGCTGAACGATTTTATAACCGTTGAATGACTCGGGAATTTTTGATGAAGCGACAGTCACTTTTTCAACTGTAACCTTTTTCCATCCTAAGGTTAAGCCATAAACGGCTACGATTAACCATAGGCATGTAACACCGAGTGCAATCCAATTAAAAACCATGAATCCGTGTTCCCAAAAAAGTCCTATTCCTTTGCCTATAATCGATATGATGGCGAATATAAAAACCGGCAGAAAGACGAGCAACGAGAGGCGGAATAACCAATTCATCGCCCCTTGTCTCGTATCTCCAAAGACAAATATTTTGATTACTACAAAATAAAATGCCAGTGTAGGAAGAAAGAAAAGAACTTTCCACCACCACGAGACATTTCTCAATACTCCAAATATGATATAGGCATCTGGTAAAAGGAGAAACAATCCTATCACTATGAATATTATGAAAAAGGTTGTCATTCCTATCGTTATTTTAAATTCTAACTACTGTAACTATAGGTATAAATTTCTACTTGCCAATATTATAACGCCTTTTTGTTTTCAATATTTGCAAGAATGGTCATTACGAATTAGTAGAATATATTTCCAGGATTAATACAATTCCTTAGATTTGCGGTGGCAAACCAAAAATGAAATAGAAGTGGTAAATTTATAGTGAAAAAATAAATACTGAAAGAAAGGAAGACAGAGAACGCTCCTTTTGCATTATCTTAGTTTTGAGGGTTACAGATAAATTTGTAAATTTGTAAATCATAATGGTATAACTTTATCTTTAAAAAAATGACAAATAATCAAATACTTTTAAGAGAAATAATATCACAAGAGTTTGATAAACAGCAATTTTGTACCCTGAGCGCCTTCTTTGAATTTTTTTCAGCCTCTTTGGTATTAAAAGATTATGACTTCAGTTCTGAAGAAATTGAAAATGGATTAATTGGAGGCGTTAATGATGGCGGTTGCGATGCAGGATATGTAATTCTAAATAATGAAATTATTACACCAGATCAAGTTGACACCTTAGATTGTGCTAAAGGATCAACTTTAGAGTTTGTTATTATTCAATCTAAAAATGAAACTGGATTTGGCGAGGATGCAATAATGAAGTGGAAAACAATCTCTGAGAATCTTTTTGATATGTCTAATGATGTTACCCAGTTTAAGGATCGTTATTGCGAAGGAGTAAGGGATGTTTTTATGTTATTTAGGGATGTTATTACAAAATTGATAACTAAACAGTTGAAAATTTACATTAAATACTACTATGTGACAGTAGCGGTTGATCTGCACCAAAATACAATAGCTCAGGCAGATGAACTGAAAAAAATTGTGGCCAAAAATTACCCTAGCGCAAATATATCAGTTAATTTTATAGGCGCAAATGAACTAATGACAATGTTCAATACTGAGAAAGACATTAATATAAATGTTAAGCTTGCGGACCAACCAATTTCACTTGGAAAAGAAAATGAATATGTAACACTTATCAACCTATCTGAATATTACAACTTTATAACAGATACTGAAGGTAATTTATTGAAAGGAATATTTGAATCAAATGTGAGGGACTATCAGGGAAAAAATTCTGTAAATTCCTGTATTGCTGATACGCTACATAATAAAAATTTAGAAGATTTTTGGTGGTTAAATAATGGCATTACAATTCTATCGGATAAAATAATACCTATCACAAATAGACAATTATCTATTTTAAACCCAGCTATTGTAAATGGACTACAAACTTCAACTGAAATTTTTAATTTCTTTTCTGCCAATAAAGATAGACTTAATAATGAAGAACGGTGTGTTTTAGTGCGATTTATTGTTCCTCCATCTGAAGAAGTACGTGACGATATAATTTTTGCTACAAATAATCAAACTAATATCCCTAAGTCTTCACTGCGTGTGACAGATCCAATACATCTTCAAATAGAAATGTATTGTAAGTCGAGAGGACTATATTATGATAGAAGAAAAAATTATTATAAGAATCAAAAAAAGAAAGCAAATGACATAATAAGCGTTTCTTTTCTGGCCCAATGCCTAATAACGTTGTTATTGAGAAAACCCGATTTTGCCCGTGCAAGGCCTTCTACTTTATTAACTGATGATAAGATTTACGATACTTTATATTCTGATAGGAATAATTTGTCTACTTATTACGTTGTTGGGAAACTAGGAAAATTAATTCAAGATAATATCCGTAAGACCCCAGATTGGACATCTTCTGAAAAGAATGACATGTTGTTTTATGTTCTATACAGTGTTGCAGTTACATTATTACAGAAAACGACTATAAAGAGTTCAGATATAATTGAATTTGATATTTCTCGAGTTCAAGATGAATTAATTAATTCTATAAAATATAAAATTTATGAAAAATATAAAGAATTAGGTGGAAACGGAAGTGTGGCAAAAAATTCTCAATTTATTGAAGTAGTTGATAAATTAATGGGCTTTACGAGAAATATGAATGACTAAAACCTGAAGTTCTTAACTATAATGTATCCTATTGTGCTATGCACGCTAGCAAGTTACTTTTATTGTGATGATATATTTTGAATATCAAGTGGTTATATTAACGGAATAGATCCGGTTTAAAATCTTATTTAATTATAATATTTATTTTGATTTTGATGAGGTTTTATAGATTGAAAATAAAGAACTAATAGAGGTGATGGAGGAGAAGACGAGCTCGTCAGCGAGGGAAGCGACGAGTTGGTTTCGCTTGACAGCACGGTCTTTGCTAACCGTTGTAGTGTTCGGACTATCAATTACGGTGATGAAAAGCACTCGGATTTGGTTGTATGCTTCGCGATATTTGGCAGAGATTTGTTGATAAATCGAACGAGCGAGGACGCAGATGATACCACACCGTCTTCGGAGAAGATAGTTCAGGACTTCGCGTTCCATTTTGGAGTGAAAGCCACTAACGATGGCCACATCTTCACACATAGCAATCTCAGTAGCCCAATCGAATGTAGGCAATACCGACAAGGTGAGGCTGTCTAACAATAAAAAGTTAGGCAGTCTTTTTTTTGGATACTGTTTCAAAAAGTGTGTCTGAGGAGAAAAGAAAGAAAAGAGGCTGTCTAACAAGTTTTAGGCAGTCTCTTTTTTTGTCAAAAAAAGCAT
>JAFLTV010000061.1:0-4543 GCA_022509105.1 Muribaculaceae bacterium
CAAACCTGTAACCTTCTGATCCGTAGTCAGATGCTCTATTCAGTTGAGCTAAGGAACCATTTTTTGCTTGGGTTCTCTTTCCCTTTGCGAGTGCAAAGTTACAAACTTTTTTTCTATTATCAAATTTTTAAGTGAGAAATTAAAAATTAAAGTATTTACTTTAATAAATTTAATGGAAATTTAATCCGAAACTTTAAAAAAGAAGACTTACTGATGCGCTTCCTAACATTCCGGGAATTGGAGGATGAACCTTTTCTATAGCTATTTCTCCATTTTTTATTTGTGGAAATTTTTGCCTGATACGTCTTGAAATCTCAGAAGCCGTTTTTTCCAAGAGCTTACGTTTAACAGCCATTTCTTCTTTGATAATCTCAAAAAGGTCGGCATAAGAAACAGTGGCTTCTATTTCATCTTTTTCTATTTCTTCTGAATAAGGAGTAAAAACCGTTAATGAAACTTTGAATTCATTCCCGATTTTTCGTTCCTCTTCTGCCACTCCTATGAATGAGTAGAAATGCAGATTATTAAGACAGATTTTGTATTCCATCACATTACTTCACCTTCAACAGAGATATTTCTTGGAATTTTATCAACTCTACGCTGATGTCTGCCTCCTTCAAAATCCGTTGCAAAGTATGTGTCTGTTATTTTGACTGCCATTTCTTCAGAAATGAAACGAGCCGGCAAAACAAGAAAATTAGCATTATTATGTTTTCTTGCTAACTCTGCAATCTCCGGTATCCAACAAAGCGCCGCTCTGATTTCAGGATATTTGTTTAATGTGATGGCCATACCCTGTCCTGAACCGCAGACAGCAACTCCCATCTCACATTCTCCCTTTACAACATTTTGAGCCGCGGGATGGGCGTAATCAGGATAATCGCACGATTCGGAGGAATGAGTGCCGAAATCTATGATTTCATATCCTTTCTCTATAAGATATTTCTTTATGAATTCTTTCAGATCATAACCTGCATGATCGGAAGCTATGGCTAATTTTTTCATCTAATATTTTATTTTCCGGCTGAATTATTTTCAGCAGATGGTTTTAAGGAATTGTTGATTTGTTCGATATATTCAAGAAGATCTTCCTTCCCTTTTTTATTCTCAGCAGAAGTTATAAATATCGGGGGAAGCTCTTCCCAGTCTTCACTGAGCACTTTTTTATAATTCTCGACATTAGTCTGAGCGGCCACCGGCCCTAATTTATCTGCTTTTGTGAAGACAATGGTAAACGGCACCTGATTCTCTCCTAACCAATGAAGGAATTCAAGGTCTATTTTTTGGGGCTTATGGCGAATATCCAGTAAAACGAAAAGCAGCGTCATCTGTCGGCGATTAAGGATATAATCCTTTATCATGGCGGCAAATTCTTCTCTTTGATCTTTTCCTCTTGCGGCATAACCATATCCCGGAAGGTCTACAATATAAAACTCACCGTTGTTTATTTCAAAGTGATTTATGAGCATGGTTTTGCCCGGCTTTTGCGAGGTCTTGGCCAATCCTTTTTTTGTCAGAAGATTGATAAGGGAGGATTTCCCCACATTTGATCTGCCGATGAAAGCATATTCGGGAACATTAGTGTCCGGACACTGTTCCACTTTTGCACTGCTTATTTTATAATTTGCCTGTCTGATTTCCATAAGGTTCAAAAATAATATTATCAGAGAATCTGACTTTTCAGATTCTCTGATAATAACAAATCGCATGAATTATTTGTTGACCTGGAATTTATTCCATCCGTTACGGAGATAAGCAATGACCTGTTCGGCTGCAGCTACTCCGGCATTAAAATTAGCCTCGGCTGTCTGAGCTCCCATCTTCTTCGGGGTGAAGAAGACTCTGTCGGCAAACCTCTTTTCAAATTCTTCATATTTATCGGGCTTGATATCGCTGACATATCTGATGTCGGGGCGTTCCTCAAGAGCCTTGAGCAGTCCGTCTTCATCAATCACTTCCTTACGGGCTGTATTAACGAGAACTCCGTTTTTCGGCATACTTACAACCAGATCATATCCGATTGAGTTACGGGTTTGTGGTGTGGCCGGAATATGAAGCGACACATAATCGTTCTCAGAGAAGAGGGCCTTGACATCATGCACGGGAGTTACTCCTTGTTCGATCATGACTTCATCGGGCACGAAAACATCAAGAGCCTTTATATCCATACCGAAACCGTTGGCAATGCGAGCCACATTTCTACCCACTTGCCCAAAAGCGTAGATTCCGAGAGATTTACCTTTAAGCTCCGATCCTGAAGTGCCGTTGTATTTGTTGCGACACATCATTACAATCATTCCAAACACAAGTTCTGCAACGGCATTTGAATTTTGTCCCGGAGTGTTCATAACGCAGATGCCATGATTTGTGGCCGCCTGCAGATCGATATTGTCATAGCCCGCTCCGGCTCTGACAATAACCTTGAGATTTTCTGCTGCTTTAATCACCTCAGCATCCACTATGTCGCTTCTGACAATCAGACCATCTGCATCTTTCACTTCCTTAATCAGTGTGTCATGGCCTTCACGCTCCACAAGACGCATATCTTCCCCTGCAGCATCAATCACATTCTGAATGGCTTTCACAGCTGCCGGAGCAAAAGGTTTTTCAGTAAATACGAGTATTTTCATGGCTTCTTTGATTAATGTTTGTTTTCAAATTCTTTCATAACATCAACCAATGCCTTCACGCTTTCCATCGGAAGAGCATTATAGAGAGAAGCGCGGAAACCGCCTACATCTCTGTGGCCCTTGATACCCATCATTCCGCGTTCTGTTGCGAAGTCAATGAAGTCTTTTTCAAGATCCTTATATTCCGGTTTCATCACGAAGCAAACATTCATGATTGAACGGTCTTCCGGATTAGGAACAGTGGCAACAAACATCTTGCTGGAATCGATAGCATTGTAGAGCACGTCAGCCTTGTCAACATCCATCTTTTCAAGAACCTTGATACCGCCAAGCTGCTTGTAATATTTGAGAGTCTGAAGGGCGGAGAAAATCGGGAGCACGGGAGGAGTGTTGAACATAGAGCCTTTCTTTACATGAGTGGCATAGTTCAACATTGTAGGAATAACTCTGTCGGTTCTTCCAAGGGCATCATCTTTAACGATAACGAAAGTTACGCCTGCCGGAGCAAGATTCTTCTGTGCGCCTCCATAAATAAGGTCGTATTTGGAAATATCGACGGGACGGCTGAAGATATCGGAACTCATGTCGGCAATCATTCTTACGCCCACTTCCGGATCTTTGCGGATTTCTGTGCCATAGATTGTATTGTTGGAAGTGTAGTGGAAATAATCTACATCGGAGGGAACTGTGTAATCACGAGGGATATAGTTGTAGTTCTTGTCTTTTGATGATGCAACCACGTCTACTTCACCAAAAAGTTTTGCTTCTTTGATAGCTTTGCTGGCCCAAACGCCAGTGTCAAGATATGCGGCTTTCTTCACGAGCATATTCATGGGCACCATAGCAAATTGCAAGCTTGCGCCACCGCCAAGGAAAAGCACGCTGTAGCCTTCGGGAATTTCAAGAAGCTCCTTGAATAATGCCACGGCTTCGTCCATCACTGCCTGGAATTGTTTGCTGCGATGAGAGATTTCAAGAATTGAAAGACCCATGTCTGCAAAGTCTTTCACGGCCTTTGCAGTTTCGTCAATTGTAAACTGGCTCATGATACTTGGGCCCGCATAGAAATTGTGTTTTTTCATGTCGATTTTATTAGTTAAATTCTCTGTTTATAGTTTATTTTTTATTATTGGCAAATTTAAATTTTTTATTCAACAAAACAAAGGAAATAGAGATAATGTTATTCAATGGCTGCTTAACCGGAATGATTGTTGCCATCCGCTCTTTTCGACTATTCAGATTTATCCTTTGCAGTTTTCTCCTCAGATTTTTTATGTGGCTTAGCAGGCACGGAGTCAATCTTTATTTGAGGAGGTGCTATATCCACAACAGCCGGAGTGACAGGATGGCTCACAGGAGTCTCTATAACATTGTTATAAGATAGCTGGAAAAATATAAGAATGCCTACTCCTAACAGAATCTGACCAATAAGGCCCCAGGCAAACTTATAACACTTCTGGGAGAAACCAAACCAAAGTCTGACGCAGGATACAGCCACAATTGCAAATAAAAGGATCCAAGCCAGCCATAGAGGGAAAAGATGGCATGCAGTGCAAAAATCTATAAGCAACGGAATAGCCATTATGGCGGCTATCCAATAAAGCAAGTTGGCATATTTAAAAACCGGCTTATTCATATCCACTTACTTTTTTTGAACAATCATCACAAATGCCTGTTATCAGATAAGTTGCCTCACGAACAATATATCCCGAAGGAAGATCTACGGAAGGTACCTGCAATTGGGTGAGGCATAAGGTTTTTCCACAATTTTCACAATGGAAATGCACATGACGGCCGGAGGAATCTTCATTTTTTTTGCTATAGCATATTTCATATTTCAAAGACCCGGAGCCATCGTTGAAGGCATGCACGAGATGGTGCTTTCTGAATGTGTTGAGCGTTCTGGAGACAGT
>JAFLTV010000061.1:4643-8848 GCA_022509105.1 Muribaculaceae bacterium
TGAAGGCATGCACGAGATGGTGCTTTCTGAATGTGTTGAGCGTTCTGGAGACAGTTGACTTATCTACAGATTCAAGGGCAGATTCAATGTCTGCAAGCGACGCAGGAGATTTTGATTGATTTAAAAAACGATAAACCAAAATCCTTACCGGAGTAGGGGTGACTCCGGCATTTATCAGCAATTCGTTGAAGTTCAGAGATTCTTGATTTGTCATTAATCAATTAATTTCCGGTTTATTCTTGCGAAAAGAAGAGGCTGGCCCTCAGTCTCGTCGCTCAATTGGAAAGAGGAATTGAGCGGATTTTCCTTATCGTCGCTTCTTAAAAGGATAGTTTTCATGCCGTAAGACGCTTCATGAAGGAAGGAGAGTTCCATCCGGGTAATCATGCTTTCGTCATGTTCATTGAGAGAAAACTGATTTAAAAGCATTGCGATATACCTCACAGTGTTGACATGGCGATAGAAATCCAAATCACAATATTTGAAGGTGTAAGGATAAGGGGGATGAGTAGCCGTCAAAAATTTTTTAGTCTCGGTTTCTTCTTGTCCTACGGGCACAATCGCAACATGTTTTTCTTGACGGGCCATCGGCACTCCTTCACCAAGAATAGAACCTTCCGGAAGTTTAAGATGGGATGTGCCGTAGTTTGTGTGATTAACAGCATCCATTACTAACCAAATCGACCGGGCGAATCCATATTTATGCCCTTCCGGAGATTCAATGCTGAAACATCTTGTTGAAAAATGACGGTTGAAATCTTCAATCCATGTCTTCAAAACGTATTCAGTATTTACTTTTGGATAAACTTCCATTCCTATTGTCAGTCGAGAGAGAATCCATCCCGCCTTTAATGAAGCCATATCCGGATTGCCTATTCCCAACATGTTGGCATGTTCTGTAGCAATATCGATAATTTTGGTGGCCAATACTGTCAGAGAAAGCCTGCCTTCTGCATTTGCATCACCGGCCGACAGGAAAAAACGACCTTGATGCACTGCAATAGAAGTATTATTAGTGAGTTCCATATCTTTCATGGCTGTCTTTGGGTGTAAATTTAATGAAAATTTGAGTAATTTTGCGTTGTCTCTCCAACAAAGACTTTAAAAAATAAGAAAAGGCTGTTTAAATATAGGATTATTGCTGTTTGCCGTGATGATTTTTGCGGCATGCAGCAGCTCGCGTCATGTGGCAGACGGCAATTGGTTGTTAGACAAAGTAAATATTGAAATAAATGATTCCACCCATAAGGTGGATGCTTCGGAATTAAGCACATATATCCGTCAGCTTCCCAATCATAAAATGTTGTGGAGCATGAAGTTTCGTCTGGGAGTCTACAATATGAGTGGCTCTGACACCACAAAATGGTATAACAGATGGATCAGAAAGCTCGGTGAACCCCCTGTGGTCTACGATTCGATGTTGATGATGGCCAGTGTCGACCAGTTGGAAAAAGCTATGGTTAATAAGGGTTTTCTTTACGCTAATGCATCAGCAGACACTGTCAGGGATGATAAAAAGAAAAAAATTAGGGTGAACTATAAAGTTGATGCAGGCATACAATATAAAATCGATTCTATCAGCTATGTCTTTCCCGGTTCTACTTTTAAATCCATTATAATGGCCGATTCTTCTCATTTTAATGTGAGAAAAGGCGACCCTCTCGACAGGAGCATGCTTGAAACCCAGCGGGAATATATCACAAATCTTCTTAAAAACAAGGGTTATTATGGCTTTAGCAAGGAATACGTTACTTTTAATGCCGACACAACCTCGGGAAGCCATCTTGTTGACCTTACCATGATAGTCAATCCTCCCTATAAAGGGGCTACGAATCCTATATTGACTCATGAAAAATATTATATCAAAGATATCCGGTTTATAACGGATTTTGATCCTTCGAAAGGAGAGACTATAGAGGATATGATTTCACGTTCTGTTTGTGAAAAATATAAAGACATAGAAATTTATAACGGGTTGAAAACTTATCTCAGACCCGGGGTTCTATATGAAAATTGTTATCTTCATGCCGGCTCACCCTATAATCAGAGGGATGTGGACAGAACCTACAGTTCGCTGGCACGCCTCGGTATCCTCAAATTTGTGAATATATCCTTTGTGAACTTAGGCAAAGTTGATGGAATGAATCTGCTTGACGCTTATATTTTGTTGACTCCTGGTAAAAGCCAGACCGTCTCTTTTGAAATAGAAGGAACAAATTCAGAAGGAGATCTCGGAGTTGCGGCAGCCGTGACCTATACCCACAGGAATATTGGGAAAGGATCCGAAACTCTCACTGCCAAATTGAGAGGTGCCTATGAATCTTTGAGCGGCAATCTGGAGGGGCTGATTCACGACCGCTATATGGAATATTCCTTAGATCTCGGAGTTTCATTCCCGAAATTCAAGGCTCCTTTTCTGAGCGAAAGTTTCAAAAGAAAAATAAACGCATCTTCAGAACTGAATTTCAGTATGTCGTATCAGGAAAGACCTGAATATACAAGAATCATTTCAAATGCCGGATGGTCTTACCGTTGGGTCCATAACCGCAACAAAAATGTTTATCTATTTACCCCGATAGATATAAATTATGTCTACCTGCCGGAAAGCACCCTGGATTTCATTGACAACATAGCTCCCGATAATCCTTTGCTGAAATATAGTTATGAGGATCATTTCATAATGAGGATGGGTTTCACTTTTTATCACAGTAACAAAAGGGAGCAACGGCCATGGGATCTTACTTTCCAGAATAACATATACACCGTAAGGGCAAACTTAGAGACGGCAGGAAATCTTCTATATCTTCTGAATATGATATTTCGGCCGCGAAGCCATATCAGCAGCGACCCTTATAAGCTTTTCGGCATTTATTATTCTCAATATATCCGTTTCAACGGTGATTATTCTTTCCTGCATATTTTTGACTACAGAAATTCTTTGGCTTTGCGTGCCGGCTTCGGAATAGGATTCCCATACGGAAACTCCACAATCATGCCGTTTGAAAAACGATTCTATGGCGGAGGGGCCAACGGAGTGAGAGGCTGGGATGTGCGCACTTTAGGTCCGGGAAGTTATCCGGGCACAAATTCTGTGAGCGATTTTATAAATCAGTGTGGTGATATCAGATTGATTTTCAGTGCCGAGATGCGCACCAAACTATTCTGGGTGATAGAGTTGGCCGCATTTATTGACGCCGGCAATATCTGGACTATCAAAAATTATCCAAACCAGCCCGGAGGATTATTTAAGTTTAACAAATTCTATGAACAGCTTGCCGGATCTTATGGATTGGGACTCAGGTTTGACTTTTCATATTTCCTATTGCGGTTTGACATGGGAATGAAAGCTCATAACCCGGCAATGGATCAGATTCACTGGCCGTTGATTCACCCTAACTGGCACAGGGATTCATCGTTTCATTTTTCAATAGGTTATCCTTTCTGATAATTGTTTCTACATTCGAGGATTGATAAGCAAGACAAATTAATAAAGGATGACAATAAAAAATCAGACCTTGAAAAGATCTGATTTTTGATTGCCTTTATTTCGGTGGCAGCATAGGATTCATTCCGGGAGGAGGGGGAGGAGGAAGCGGTCTTACATTCTTTTTGATCACGCGTTTCCTCGGTTTCATCTTGTGGTTGTGTTTTCTGACATCTTTTCCCGGTGCCATCGGTTTAATTATGCTGACTCCCGGACCCGGATGAATCACTCTATTCCCAGGGATATTAACACTGATAACTACATTTTTCATTTGCGGAGGAATTGATTGAGCTGAACTGCTTAAAATTCCGGTTATGCAAAGTATGCCTGCGATTAATAATAATTTAGTTTTCATAATTCCGATTTTTTAAATGTTAATTTGTATAATTGACAGAATGATTTATTTTGGGTTTAAATGATATACAAAATTTAAAAAACGGATTAAAATTTTAACAAAAGTTTATATTATCCCATTATTTTGATAAAATATTGCTTGTATGATGAGGGGATTCCCGGGTTATTTTTTCAAAATGGAAAAAGGTTGCTGATAAGTTAGACATCTCCATATCCATTCAAGGGGCCCGAAGCGGAAGGCTGAGAGCCAGCACCAGCTTGCTAATATTTCAAAAATAAAAACACTGAAAGCAATCCATTCAGTCGCAAACAATCCTGTATCAGCTCCTAAGCCGAATCCGATTCCATAAAAGATAAACATTCCGAG
>JAFLTV010000062.1 GCA_022509105.1 Muribaculaceae bacterium
GGTTTCAAAATCTATTGCTGCAAAGTCTTTCATATCCCAAAGAAATCAAGTCTTCTCCATTTATTCCCAATACGGTGACTTTATAATATTTGCCATGTTACAAAGTTACAAAAAATTAATTGGATGATTTTAATCCATTCGAATTCGAAGGTTTAAATATGAGTTCTGATTCTGCAGTCAGGTCCGGAAGATTTTAACCGGCACTGTCAAGCTCCTTATATCCTTTATCAAGATTTGATTTGTCGGGAAAAAGTATGCTTTAATTAAGAGAAATATAAAGGTATTGCTATTATTTAACATTAAATTTTATGGAATATTGGGCTATTATTAGTAATTTCGCTAACAACCTTTAAAATTATGAAAATACAGATAACTCAAGACCAGGAAAAACTCGCGAGAATAGCAAAAGCTTTGGGACATCCGACAAGGGTTGCCATCCTTAGTTTCCTCGCTAAACAGAAAGAATGTTTTTTTGGAGAGATTCATGAAGTTTTGAATGTTTCCAAGCCAACAGTTTCAAATCATCTGGCGGAACTTAAAGACGCAGGTCTTATCCAAGGCACTATAGAACCTCCCAAGGTGAGATATTGTATCAATAATGAAAATTGGGCTCTGGCTCATTCAATGTTCAATTCCTTTTTTGAGGAGAATCCGATTGAAAAGGAAAATATAGGCGGATGAAACTCTATTTTTATTCGTAAGGTAAGATTTAAGACAAATAACGAATGCAAAGAGTATGAAATCAAGAATTCTTAAAACAATTGTCTTTTCAATCATCGGATTGTTTCTTCTGGCTTCATGTAAAGGGAATCAAAATGAAAAAACATCAGAAGTTGTTCCGGCGACTGAGGCATCCGACATAGAAGTCATTTACTTTTTTGGGAATTTAAGATGCAGTTCTTGTGTGGCGATGCAAAAATATGCAAAAGAGGCTATAGACAGTGCTTTTGCCGATCAGATCAAAGATGGCATTATAAATTTTAAATCTGTTGATATCACTACTCCCGAAGGTGAAAAACTTGCCGACTTGTTTGAGGTTTCATCATCCTCGCTTTATATTGTAGACAATAATCCCGATAAGCCGGAGAAAGTAGACATGACGGCTTTTGGATTCCGAAACGCAAGAACTAACCGGCAAGTCTATAAACAAGGAATCATAGATCAGATAAACAAATTCCTTGACTGATGGAATGGATAAATAATTTGCTTGAGACTGAGACTGCGCCGGTTTTAATAGCTTTTCTGTTGGGGATCTTGACTGCCATATCTCCATGTCCTTTGGCTACCAATATAGCTTCCATAGGCTATATAAGCCGTGATATTGAAAACAGGAAAACTGTTTTCATTAAAGGGGTGTTATATACGTTTGGCAGAATCCTGGCTTACACTGCTTTAGGAATAGTGCTGATATCCATTTTGGAAGAGGGTGCGAGTGTTTTCGGTATCCGGAAATATGTTTCCAAGTGGGGTGAATTGCTGATTGGGCCTATCCTTATTTTAATCGGGCTGTTCATGTTGTTCGGTAATAAATTGAATATTCCTAAATTCGGATTCAACGGTTCGGGTGAATCCTGTTCAAAGAAAGGGGGTTGGGGAGCTTTCCTGTTGGGAGTCTTGTTTGCTTTGGCATTTTGCCCTTCAAGCGGGGTGCTTTATTTCGGGATGCTTATACCTTTGTCTGTATCTTCCGCTGCCGGATGGCTGTTGCCGGTTATTTATGCATTCGCCACTGCGTTGCCGGTTCTTGCCGTGGCATGGATCCTGGCTTATAGTATTCAGAATTTAAGCGCCTTCTATGGCAGGATTCAGACTATACAAAAGTGGCTTAATCTTATAGTGGGAATTCTTTTCCTGATTGTGGGGATATACTATTGTTTTATGATATATTTTTAAATTAAAGAAAAATGGAAATAAAGGTATTAGGATCCGGGTGCTCAACTTGTAAAGCGCTTTTTAAAACAGTGCAGGATGTTGTAAAGGATCTTGGAATTGAGGCGAATGTAATTAAGGAAGAAGACCTTTTAAAGATAATGAACTATAACGTTTTATCTCTTCCTGCTCTCGTGGTCGACGAAAAGGTCGTGGCAAAAGGACCGCAATCTTACGAAAAGGTAAAGGCTATATTAACAAACATAAATTAAAAAGTAAAAATATGAAGACAATTGAAATATTTGACCCGGCAATGTGTTGTCCCACCGGATTATGCGGCACCAATATCGACCCGAATCTTATGCGAATAGCGGTTATAGTTGATACGTTGAAAAAGAAAGGGGTTGACATCAAACGTCATAATCTTAAGGATGAACCGATGATTTATGTCACAAACAAGAAGATCAATGACCTTTTACAATCAAAAGGAGTGGAGGTGCTTCCGATAACATTAGTTGACGGAGAAGTCGCGGTGACAGGTGAATATCCCACTACAAGACAGATGGCTGAATGGAGCGGAGTGAATCTTGATTTTATGCCGATTCAGGAAGAGAAGCCCCGACAGGAAGATAAGAATGATTGCTGTGAGGGTTCTGATTGTTGCTGCTCAGGAAGCGATTGGGATTAAAATTGGAATTTAAACCTTTGATAAAATGGAAAAATTCAATATAAACGATGTTGAACTGACCAAATACATATTCTTTACCGGCAAAGGAGGAGTAGGCAAGACTTCTATTGCATGCGCAACAGCCATAGGGCTTGCCGACCAAGGGAAGAAAATACTTCTTATAAGTACAGACCCTGCCTCTAACCTTCAGGATGTTTTCGGTCAGGAACTTGACGGACATGGAAAGGAGATAAAAGATGTAGCCGGACTCACGGTTGTCAATCTTGACCCGGAAGAGGCAGCGGCCGAATATCGTGAAAGCGTGATCTCGCCTTTCAGAGGAAAACTCCCTGAAAGCGTGATAAACAATATGGAAGAACAATTGTCAGGTTCATGCACTGTTGAGATAGCGGCATTCAATGAGTTTTCAGATTTTATCACAGCGGCAGACAAGGCGAGGGATTATGACCATATAATTTTTGACACAGCTCCCACCGGGCATACATTGAGAATGCTTCAGCTTCCCTCTGCATGGAGCACATTCATAAGTGAAAGCACTCATGGAGCTTCATGTCTTGGTCAGCTTTCAGGTCTTGAGGCACGCAAAGAGGTTTACAAGCAAGCCGTAGCAACGCTGTCGGATCCTAAGCTGACAAGATTGGTGCTGGTGAGTCGTCCTGATATTTCTCCCTTAAGAGAGGCTGCGCGTTCTTCCCATGAGCTGCGCCTTCTGGGAGTTAACAATCAGATTCTTGTGGTCAACGCAGTGTTGGAGAATGATGACCCTGCCGACAAGATAACCCATGAAATGTATGAACGGCAACAGAACGCTTTGAAGGATATCCCGGAAACTTTAAAGGAAGTGCCGACTTATTATGTCCCATTCCGTTCATACAATATGTCGGATATAGCCAATATCAGAGAAATGCTTGTGGGGGACTCGGTTAGTTGTGAGGAAGAATATACAGCACCCAAAGATTACTCCTCTTTGGAGCAACTCGTGGATGATTTGAGCAAAACCGGAAAAAGAGTAATCTTCACAATGGGTAAGGGTGGAGTCGGCAAAACCACGATAGCGACTGAGATTGCAAAACAGCTTGCAGCAAAGGGCAAGAAAGTGCATCTGACTACTACCGACCCTGCTAACCATCTTGACTATTCTGCCATGAAAGATCTTGGAATTACAATGAGCAAGATTGATGAGGCAGAGGTTTTGGAAAACTATAAGAACGAAGTCAGGGCAAAAGCCAAGACAACCATGACGGAAGATGATATGGCTTATATTGAGGAAGATCTTCGTTCACCTTGCACTCAAGAGATAGCTGTGTTCAGGGCCTTCGCTGATATCGTGGATAAGGCTGATGATGAAATTGTAGTCATTGACACTGCACCGACAGGCCACACTCTTTTGCTGTTGGATGCAACTCAGAGTTATCATCGCGAAGTGGAAAGAACCCACGGAGATATACCTGAATCTGTGAAGAAACTTTTGCCAAGACTTAGAGACAAAAACGAAACGGAAGTCGTGATTGTAACCTTGCCCGAGGCTACTCCTGTTTTCGAAGCGGAAAGATTGCAGAAAGACCTCAGGCGAGCCGGAATCAACAACAAGTGGTGGGTTGTCAATCAGTCGTTATCTTTGACAGACACCAACAATCCTTTCCTGAAAGCCCGTGCAAAAGGTGAAGGGAAATGGATCGAGAAGATAAGGAGGCTTTCAGAGAATAATCTTGCAATTATTCCATGGAAAAACAGTTGATCCTTTAGATTAAAGTTTTTAAAGAAGTGGACACGAGGGAAAAGGAAATTTACAAGGTCACGGCAGTCGGCACTATTGTAAACGTCTTGCTCACTATTTTTAAATTTGTCGCCGGTTTTGTGGGACGAAGTTCGGCAATGGTGGCAGATGCCGTTCACTCTTTATCTGATTTAGTCACTGATGCTATTATTTTCATATTCGTAAGGGCTGCCTCAAAACCCATAGATCGGGATCATGAATATGGCCACGGAAAGTTTGAAACCCTGGCGACTTTGATTGTAGGGTGCATCCTAATACTCGTGGGCTTGGGAATCATGGCGGCGGGAATCAAGGATTGCATAGCGTTTTTTCATGGAGACAGGGGAGAACGTCCCCGAATCATAGCCCTGATAGCCGCCATACTTTCAATAGTTTTAAAAGAGGGAGTCTATCGTTATACGATACAACGCGGCAAAAAAATAGACTCTCCTATACTTATAGCTAATGCGTGGCATCACCGTTCGGATTCCTATTCTTCGATTGCTACCCTGATAGGTGTTGCGGGTGCAATGTTCCTTGGAGAAGACGGATTGATTCTTGATCCATTGGCCGCAATATTGGTAAGCTTCTATATTTGTAAGTCAGGTTATGATGTTGTGAAGCCAAGCATAGATGAGTTAATGGAAAAGGCCCTTCCGGCAGAAACAGAAAAAGAAATAAGGCAGATACTAAAATCGGTGGAAGGAATCGAAGGGGTCCACCTTCTGAAAACCCGGAAGATAGGAACCCGGCTTGCAATAGAGGCCCATACCCTAATGGATGGCCGGATATCCTTGAATGAGGCCCATAAGATAGCCACATCCGCTGAAAGAAAACTGAAAAAGCGTTTCGGGTCAAAAACACATATAGGGATTCACATGGAACCCACTAAAAGTAAACAACAATCATGAGTGATAATAAGGGAATAGGATTTTTTGAAAAATATCTTTCTGTCTGGGTTGCTCTTTGCATAATAATTGGCATAGCGATTGGGCAATGGATGCCCGTTATTCCTGAAACTTTAGGACAATGGGAATATGCAAATGTTTCAATCCCTATAGCAGTTTTGATATGGCTGATGATTTATCCCATGATGCTGAAGGTAGATTTCAGAAGCGTAAGGAATGTAGCGAAACAACCGAAAGGAATCTTGGTGACCTGTGTGACAAACTGGATTATCAAACCTTTTACGATGTTTGGCATCGCCTGGTTCTTTTTCTTTGTGGTTTTCAGATATCTTATCCCTTTAAACCTTGCAGATGAATATCTGGCAGGAGCAGTCTTGCTTGGAGCCGCCCCTTGCACGGCAATGGTTTTTGTGTGGAGTCATCTCACAAAGGGTAACCCGGCTTATACATTGGTTCAGGTTGCGGTAAACGACCTTATTATTTTGATAGCCTACGTCCCGATCGTTGGTTTTCTTCTTGGAATCGGAGGAATTCAGATCCCATTGATGACTCTTATATTTTCAGTAGTCTTGTTTGTCGTGATTCCCCTATTGGCAGGAATCATCACTCGCGTTATTATTATCAAAAACAGAGGTGTTGATTATTTCAACAATTTTTTTGTCAATAAATTCAATTCATGGACCACAATCGGACTCCTCTTAACTTTGATCATACTTTTCTCCTTCCAGGGTAAGACCATCATAGAAAATCCGTTGCATATAGTTCTTATCGCTGTTCCGTTAATTTTGCAGACCGTGCTGATATTTTTTGCTGCCTATGGATGGGCGAAAGCCTGGAAGCTTCCCCATGAAATCGCCGCACCGGCCGGCATGATTGGAGCAAGCAATTTCTTTGAACTGGCAGTTGCTGTCGCTATCTCACTATTCGGACTTGAATCGGGAGCTGCTTTGGCAACTGTGGTCGGCGTTTTGGTGGAAGTTCCCGTTATGTTATTCCTTGTGAGGATAGCCAACAAGACCAGAAGCTACTTCACTTCCGTATCATTCTCCATGCTTTAGCTTGGGGGATAAGGAATTGCCTCGCAGTCAAAGAGCCAACAGCCTTTGCTTGATAGGTTCGCCGAAGGTGAGAAGAGGTCTATAGGCTTCTTAGCTCACTACTCCAATACTAGCTAAATCCTCCATTTTGAAATAGCGACTGCCGGTGACAACAAAAAATTATGATTAACTTTACACTGAGAATAAATGCATGGAGGAAACCTCTGAAACAGAAAAATTATCGAAATGGCCGAAAAGTTTGAAATCAGCGATGGGAATAAGGAAGATAAGTATAATCTGTTATACCGGCAGGCGAAAATGCTGGCAGAAAATGAGCCGGATTTCATAGCATTGCTGGCAAATCTGGCATCAATGATTCATTTTACCTTCGGATTCTTCTGGACAGGATTTTATCGCGTTTGCGGGTCGGAACTCGTGTTGGGTCCGTTTCAAGGGCCTCTGGCCTGCAGCCGTATTCCCTACGGCAAGGGAGTTTGCGGCTCAGCATGGAAAGAAGAGAAAACAATTATTGTGGAGAATGTAGATGAGTTTCCGGGACATATAGCCTGCAGCAATGAATCCAAAAGTGAGATTGTAGTGCCATTCAGAATTAATGGCCGCATTGCAGGAGTGTTGGATATCGATAGCAATGTGCTGTCAACTTTTGATGAGACGGATAAAAAATGGCTTGAAAAAATTTTAACGCTAATAGATTTATGAAAAAGATAATCACAATCTTGGCCCTTCTTGTAGGGTTTGCGTGCTATGACACGGCTACAGCAACAGAATTATCTCCTCAAAAGAGAAGTTCATCCAAGAAAACATCGCAAAAAGCAGCCATCAA
The DNA here is from genome assembly GCA_022509105.1 of Muribaculaceae bacterium. Taxonomy (GTDB): domain Bacteria; phylum Bacteroidota; class Bacteroidia; order Bacteroidales; family Muribaculaceae; genus Lepagella. Next base: position 7,103 of record JAFLTV010000062.1, read on the forward strand.
CCTTCCTGACGATTTCTATCCCGAATTGTTTTTCAAGTATGATCCCGATAATGAATTTTACACCTGGGCTCCGGTGAGTGGAAAAGACTTGGAAAAAATGGGATTCACCTTGGCCGGAAAAGGCACAGCATATATCTTGACAGGTACTGATCCCGAATCTTACAAAAAGGTCGCTTCCTATACTTACGTATATAAAGGGATCAAAGTAACTATCAATCAATACGGCAGGGCCATCTCAATAGAATTTCCAAACAAGAAGACTCTGGATCAATTTCTTTATATAGGGGTAAGAAATCTGCCTTTTGAAATTTACAATAACCGGTATAGTTTGCCTGGGTTAGCCGCATATTATTATGAAGGACTGAAACTCACTTTCGATTTTGATCCTTAAGAAAAGACTTCGCTATCCCTTTCCTTAAAAATCTAACAGATAAAGATGTAAGGCACCGGTTAGTCTTTCGTCATAAATGTTTTTACCCTTTATTTGAATTGTGAATTGCGGAAGGGTTTAGAATGACAACGAGAATGGATTTCGTTGTCATTATTTTTGCCCCGTAATTAACAATTCAAATAATCAGATATATGAAAATTTTAATTGACAATGGACATGGAGAGAACACTCCCGGTAAATGTTCTCCCGACAAAAGATTGAAAGAATGGGAATATAATCGCCTAATAGCTCGTGAAGTTGTAAATCAACTGAAATCTCAAGGCTATGATGCAGAACTGATAGTCGAAGAAACCAAAGATATTTCTCTGAGTGAAAGGGTAAGGAGAGTCAACAGATGGTGTGACAGATTGGGAACTTCCAATGTTGTATTTATTTCGGTGCATGTTAATGCTGCCGGAAATGGAGGATGGTATAATGCACGCGGATGGACAGGATGGGTAGCTCCCCATGCAAGTGAAAAATCAAAGGATTTGGCCCGGATTCTTTATGGGTATGCAGAGAAAGCCGGATTACAAGGCAACAGGTCAATGCCCAAATATAGATATTGGTTGGGAAATTTCACGGTTATTGCTAAAACAAAATGTCCGGCAGTCTTGACAGAGAATTTGTTTCAAGACAATCGTGAAGACGTAGACTTTTTGCTTTCCGACAAAGGAAAATCAGAAATAGTGGCCCTGCATATCGCAGCCTTAAAGGATTATGTAGCCAAATATGGTTCCCGAAATTGAATTCTAAGTTACTAACCCCAATCCTCCCTCAATCATAACCCAGCTCCCCGTAAGCGCTAACTCAATAGGTTCGCCGTAAGCGATTTGTCTGTCTTCGGGTGCTCACCGTCCCGGTTTCTGTCTTGCCTCTGGAGGGGCCCTCTTGTCTGCCGTAATAGAGGTTATTGTATTTTGATAGGTTCGCCGAAGGCGAGAAGAGGTCTATAGGCCTCTTAATTCACTCCAAGGTTAGCTAAAGAGGGGAAAGCGTCGGCGACGCTTAAGTTGATCAACCCTGCACAAGCAACTCCGGAGGAGTAGCGCAGTGTA
>JAFLTV010000063.1 GCA_022509105.1 Muribaculaceae bacterium
AGACATCTGCAGGTATCTCGAAACGGTCAAATTAGATTAACCACAGGGAAATGCCGATTGTTTTCTACTCAATTGGTTGTTGCCTCTCAGATTATTCCTCCCTGAGGGAAACGAAGGGGGCCGACATCCCTGTCCCGGAAGGGGCTGCTGGTGCGTGCAAGGCTCATTAATGACAGGGCCTCCGAAGCGGCAGGGCTTTTCCCTGAAAGAAAAGCTATACACTAATTATATGCGTTTGAAGAGGGAAACAAACTCAGCATATACCGAAGGTGTTCATGACAGATGCAAATTCTGTTATGAACACCTTTTTTTAAAACCCTCTATATCTCAAACTCTTATTCTTTTAACATATTGAAAATTAAGGAGATAAAAAGAGAAGTATTATGGATATCAATATGTCAGATTTTTTTGATGAAATAAAATTGAAGAAGGGGATTGGATATCATAATAATAAATGAATTGGAATGATTTATGAATGTTTGGGGCTATATATGTTGAGGGTGTAAAATAAAATATATAATTTTGTCAAAGTTAACAAAATCCGGGTTCTCATGTCAATCTTCGAGATAGAAGGAGCAGATTGAGGACAAACAAGATTTAAAAAATGAAAGATAAAACACATATCACTTACAAATAAAGTTTATAATTATGAAAAAATTGGTTTTCTTATTTGTCCTGGTGTTAGGACTTACCATGACACCTATGGCAGGAGCTCAGCAAACGGAATATGAAAAATGTGTGTCAGAATATCTTGCCGTTACAAACACCAAGGCGACGGTAGTCACAACTCTCATGCAGACTTATACTTCCATGGGGATGCAAGTCAAGGATATGAATGGGATGGTAAATGAGATGATGGATGCTATCTGGCCAGACTATACAGAAGAGATGGCTAAAATAATGAGTGAATATTATTCTATTGAGGAGTTAAATGAGATCATTAAGTTTTATAAGAGTCCGGTAGGAAAGAAATTTGCGGAGTATTCCCCCGAAGTGACACAAAAAGTTTCAAAAATAATGATGCAACCTAAATTTCTCACTCCAATGCAGAATGTTATTATGAAGTATATGAAATAACTCCAAGGGGTAAGGGTAACTTTTTAATGAAATAAAAGGATTGACAGAAATATTATTGGTCTAATCTACTGCAAATTTTTAACTCCCTTTTTCCGGTTTTATTAGATTTTAAATGAGGCACTTACAAGTAAGTCCTCCATTCTGAACCATAAGTCCACCATTTATTACTGTTCAAATGGCTGCGGGGGTATTTCCTCAGATAAATTTTTTATATTTTTGCATAAAATATTTAGACATATGCGTAAGTTATCCTTCTTGATTTTTGTTTTGCTGCCATTTCTTGCAAATGCAGTCGATCTCTTTTATTATTCTCCTGAATCCGGGGAGGGTGGACTAAGGTTTGCCATACGAAACAATAAAGGCCATTGGGAAGAGATTGGACATAACTTTAATTTCGTGTCCTCTGATTTTGGAGCGTGGGGTTCTGGAAAGAAAATGTTCAATCCCGTTTTGATTTTTGATAAAGGCGAATGGAAATTAATCTTTGCTGCCAATAAAAAGGCTTCAGTTTACGGTATGGCCGAAACTGCCGATCTCATAAACTGGCGCCCACAGGAATATATCACTGATGCTGAATGGCTGAACTCTCCTTTAAATCCTAAGGATAAACAAATTAATATCAAGATAGGCAAGCATAAACATAATGGCCGCATCATTGATGTGGATGATACTGTTATAAAGAATCTGAAAGCATACGTCACGAAGAGGACCGATCTCCAAACCCTCTACTCGGAAACGACCAGGGAAGACGATAAGCGGTTTAAGAATCTCGACAATATAAAGGGTACGTTAAAGATTTACCCTCAAACCAAGGAAATCTCACCTCTTCTTCTGGGGATTTTCTTTGAAGATATAAATTATGCGGCCGACGGCGGTCTTTATGGAGAATTGATTCAAAACCGTGATTTTGAATATAAACAGGGTGAAGCTCATAATAAAGAATGGGATGCCGATTATGGGTGGCAACTTCATGGAAAGGACATAAGGCTTCAGATATGCAATGAAAATCCAATCAGCCTAAATAATCCTCATTATGCCCGTATTACTATCTTGGCAGAAAATTCTGATGATAAAAACGGTCTGATAAATGAAGGTTTTGACGGTATCACTCTGAAAAAGGGAGAGGCTTATAAATTTAAGGTCACAGGGAGAAGTAGCTCTGAAATGCTTTTGGAAATCGAGTTATTATCAAAAGATCAGAAAGTCATAACGCAAACTGAAATAATTATTGAACCCGGTGATGAATGGAAGGATTATTCGGCAATTTTTAATGTGCCGGAAGATTATTCTGAAGCAATGTTAAAAATTTCACCCCGATTTATCGGAGAAGTTGATCTGGATATGATTTCACTCTTTCCTGAAAATACATACAAGGGAAGAGAAAACGGTCTTCGTAAGGACCTGGCTGAAACATTGGCAGCTCTTAAGCCACGATTCGTAAGATTCCCTGGTGGATGTGTTGCTCATGGTAACGGCCTGGACAACAGCTATGACTGGAAAGGATCCATAGGACCTCTGAAAGACCGAAAACCACTTTCAAATTTATGGGGATATCATCAGACACGTGGATTAGGATATCATGAATATTTCTTGTTTTGCGAAGATATTGGCGCCGAGCCTCTCCCGGTCTTGGCTGCCGGAGTGCCATGCCAGAACTCAAGCAATCCTTCTCGATTTACAGTGGACGATATCACTCTTTATGGTCAGCAACAGGGTGTTCCGATTGATTCGATGGGGGCTTATATTCAGGATATTATTGATCTGATTGAATATGCCAACGGCCCGGTTTCTTCAGAATGGGGATCCAGAAGAGCCGAGGCCGGTCATCCCGAACCTTTCAATCTCAAGTATATAGGTATAGGGAATGAAGATATGATCACTGAAGTTTTCAAGGAGAGATTTGAACTTATACAAGATGCCATAAAAAGAATATATCCTGAAATCACAATTATCGGAACTACCGGTCCATTCTATGAAGGAGCAGATTATGTTGAAGGTTGGAATTTTGCACGTAAAAGGAATGTAGACATGGTTGACGAACATTATTATGTCGAACCGGCATGGCTGATTTATAATCAGAACTTTTACGATAATTACGACCGGGAAGGACCGAAGGTTTATTTAGGAGAATGGGCGGCTCATCTTCCTGATCGCTCATCTACCATAGAGACTGCATTGGCTGAGGCTTTGTATATTACTGCCCTGGAAAGAAACGGGGATGTGGTCAGAATGTCTTCTTATGCTCCATTGCTTGCCAAGAAAGGACATACTCAATGGCGTCCTGACCTCATTTATTTCGACAACGATTCAGTTTATCCCACCACTGATTATCAAATGATGCGTCTTGCCGGTGAAAATTCAGGCGACCGATATGTTTACAGCAAGCTCGATATAAAAAGCGATAATGATAAAGTCAAGGCAAGAGTAGCCGCTTCTGTTGTGAATGACAGCACTACAGGCGAGACTATTTTGAAGCTTGTGAATATGCTTCCGGTGGAGACCGACATAAATATCGAACCTGATCAATCAATAAATCTGACCGGACTCTACGGCAGACCGTATAAGGTGACCACTCTTAGTGGGAGGCCTGATCAGACTGAGGCTGATATAAAAGAAGATTCAAAGATTTTCTCCGATTCTGATTTGGAAATCACTTTGCCTCCATATTCCTTTACCATAATAAGGATTTAAACGTCTTTCTGTTCCATTTTTGATCATGCCTAAGTTTCTCACCCCGTTGTAGAATATCATATTCAAATATATGAAATGACTCCCAGGGGAAAGGGTAACTTTTATAATGAAATAAAAGGATTGACAGAAATATTATCGGCAGAATCTCCCGCTAATTGTTAACTCCCTTTTTCAGTTTTATTTGATTTGTGACAACCTTTGCATGGATGGAATCTGCTTGAACCGTCGAAACAATGAGTGCAAATCTTCTCTTTTGGTAAACCTATCGATTCAACGAGTGTTTCTATAGGGTTGAATTTAAGGGAAGTCAGTTCAAAAGTTCTTCGTATTTCATCCACCAGCCGGTTGTATTCTTCAGAACCGGTTGTAGCGTATTTGTCAAGGTTTTTATTGGGATCTCCTTCGAACTCATTGATTATACGTCGAGTGATAAGCTCCATGTCGCTTTTTGACGAAGTGAATCCGATAAACGGACACCCGTAAATAAGAGGGGGACAGGCAATACGGATATGCACTTCCTTGGCTCCGAGATCATAAAGATCTTTGACATTATCCTTTAGTTGAGTGCCCCTTACGATAGAATCGTCGCAGAAAAGTACTTTGCGGTCTTTAAGCATTTTTTCGTTGGGGACGAGCTTCATTTTTGCAACGAGATTTCGGCGTTCCTGCTCGGAAGGTGTGAAGCTTCTGGGCCACGTAGGAGTATATTTAGAGATACATCTCATATAGGGAACTTGTTTGCCAGCGGCATAACCGAGGGCCATGCCCACTCCGGAATCGGGGATTCCGGAAGCACATTCCACATCCGACTCATCCGATTTTCCCATTTCATATCCGGACTTGAATCTCATTTCTTCCACATTAGTTCCTTCATAAGAAGATGTCGGGAATCCATAATATACCCAAAGGAAAGAGCATATCTGCATATCCTCGCCGGGAGGTGTGAGAGTCTCAACATCTTCGGGAGTTACTCTGACGACTTCTCCCGGTCCGAGATCTCGGAAAATCTGATAATCGAGATTTGGGAAGGCGGTAGATTCTGAGGAAAGAGCATATCCGGAATTGTCTGTTTTCTTGCCTATAATGACGGGAGTGCGGCCCAGTTGGTCGCGAGCGGCTATGATTGAATCTTCCGTAAGGATCAACAGTGAACAAGATCCCTCAATGCTGCTGAACATTTTTTCAATACCTTCCTCAAAAGTCTGTCCTTGATTAATAAGGAGCGCAACCAATTCAGTAGGGTTGGTTTTTCCGGAGCTAAGTTCGCCGAAATGTGCACCGCTTTCAAGGAGCTCTTTTTCGAGTTGGTCGATATTGTTAATTTTAGCCACGGTCACGATAGCGAATTTTCCCAGATGAGAATTTATCACAATTGGCTGAGGATCGTTGTCGCTAATGACGCCAATGCCGAGATTCCCTTTGAACTTGTCGAGCTCATCTTCGAATTTTGAGCGGAAATAGGTGTTTTCTATAGAGTGTATGCTTCGGCAGAAACGGCCGTCGACTGCATCATAAGTAGCCATACCTGCTCTTCTGGTGCCAAGATGAGAGTTATAATCAACGCCATAAAATAGATCGTTGCGACAAGAATGTTTCAATGCAGTGCCGAAAAAACCGCCCATAAAAGTTAGGATTTTAAAATATCTATGCAAATATATAGAAAAAGGATGAAGAAAAAAATAATAAAAATACCGATGAAAGACTCTGCCACAAATTATCAGTCGGTTGAGACTCAGAGATTATTTTTGAGTAGAGCCTGAAAACAACAAATAGAGTCGCTCGAGTCCTTGAAAGATATATAAACTCGATATTAAGGATGATTTAAAAGAATTTATAGTGTTAATGTCACTTTATGTCTTATTTCTTAGGGTTATTTCAGATTAAACTGTTAATTTTGTGACCATATCAGATTCTCGTAGAAGCCGGCTGCTTAAATGTTATTACGATTCCTGACCATAAGCGTTATATTCCTTGCTTCATTTCCCATAATGTTTGGGCAAGAATCCTCTCCCCTGCTTCAAAGAAAAGTTTCCAAATACAAACAGCCCGATCAACTGTTGTTGAAATCAAACCTTGTTCCCTGGGCAATCACAGTTCCTAATCTTGGAGTGGAATATAAATTTGAGAATCAATGGTCGATAGATCTTGAAGTGGCTTATTGTCCTTGGAAACTCTCGGATAATTTCTCTGTGAAGACAATTGCAATTTTGCCTGAAGGAAGATTTTGGCTCAAAGATTATAAAAGAGGCTCTTTCTTCAATCTGCATTTCACTGCTGCCTGGTATAACGTGAGATATCACCATTACAGATACCAGGATTATGAAAGGCCATTGTTAGGAGCCGGAATAGGCTATGGTTATAGACTTAACTTTGATGAAAAATGGGGAATGGAATTCTCAATCGGAGCCGGTTTCTTCTCCACCCGTTACAACAGATATTATAATGTTGCGAACGGAGCCTTGGCTGATATCCGCACTTCCACATATTGGGGTATTGACCGTCTTGGAATAACTTTCTCTTATAACCTTGCCGACCTATGAGAATCAAATTTCCGATAATATCAACCATAGGTTTCCTGCTGGCTTTATTGCAGCAAAGTTGCATACATGAATATCCTTTCCCGGAGGGAGAAAACTCACAATTGATTGAAACTAAATTAAAAATAACATTCAATCTTTATTGGGAACGAATTCTCCATAATATAGAAATTTCTACAAGAGACCGAACTGACACCCGGCATAGATTTATAATCGAGGTTTCTAAAGACGGCGAAACGTATTGCCGTGATATCGCTTATTTAAACGATAATGAATTTTCCTTAGGTTATCTCACTCATGATCTTTCTCTCACTCTGGGGCCTTATGACTACGACCTTGTTGTATGGTATGAAAGAGTGCCTGAGAACTTTGACAGTAATTTTAACCTGGAAGATCTCCGGGGTGTAAAAATATTGTCGAATATTCCAACTCATGAAACTCCGTCGCAATGTGCATTCGCAAGCGATAAAATCAATCTTATAGAGTATATAAACCGTTCTGAAACTGAGATTTCAAAAGAGGTTGAACTCCAATTGGCCGGAGCTCGTTTCGAACTTGTTGCCACCGATGTGCAACAATTTATCTCTGATCAGAAAGCCTCTCTCAATCAAGGGGACACTTTCAATATAAATCTCTCCTTTCATAACAATTCTTCTTATTCATTCAATCTTTATGAAGAAAAGGTGGATTACCTAATTGAAAACTTAAAACTGTCAGGAGATCTTTTCTTCCCTTTTGCAGAATATGATGAATTAAAGATTGCCGAAGGATTCATTTTCTGTGAAAAAGAGGACGAAATCACAATGGCCTTGAACGTGTTTAACTCTTCTCTGATGCTGATAACTCAAACCGAACAATTCACATTCCCCGTGAAAAGAGGATACATAACTACCGTCAGAGGCAATTTCCTCACTCGTTATATTGAAGGATTTCTTTCAATTAACAACATTTGGGAGGGGGAATATGTGATAGAAATTTAAATTGAAAATTTAAAAAACCAGATTATGATAAAGAACAATTTAAAATTTATTTTCGGAAGCCTGTTGATCTCAAGCGTAGGCTTCTCCGCTTGCGTTTCCACTGATATAGAGCAACCGGGTCAACCAATAAAAGAATATGGAGATCAATTGGTGATTAATTTGCAGACACCGAAACATCCGGCCACTCGTGCTGACAATACTCATAAATTGAGATATACAGCCAAAGTGTATCATCTTCTCAATGGTACTGATATAGATCTTTCATCAGTGCAAAGGAAAGAGATAATTGATAATGGCAACAGCCAGGAAAATAATGTCATCGTTTTTAAGGTTGATCCGGATGAAAAATACAGAGTTTTCATTTTCGCAGATTATATCCCGGTTGAATCAAATCTAAATGACAGAGGAGAATATACCGACTATTATTATAACACTCATATAAACAGTGACTACATTGCCATGAATGTCACTCCCGGGAATACAAGTTCTTCGAAAATAGACAGGGCTTTTTTCAATAATGACTATTATGATTGTTTCTCTTATTCAGACACTGTGCATAAAACTATCTTAAAAAAGGAACTTAACTGCACATTACAGAGGGCAACAGCAAAAATCAGGGTGATAGAAACTTCCGAAAATAAAAATAACTTTGCTAACCTTACTTTCCAGGCGGTCCCGTTTGTTTCACAATTTAATCTGACTACCGGCGAATGCATGCTATCACAAAGTAGCACTCAAGGTTTATCATCAATTCAATTAAATGAGTTTGGGAATGATGATGAAAATGAGTTGTTTTATTTCTATACTTTAGCAGGCGGTAAAAATAGTGACACAAAACATTTAGAACGATTAAAATTCACGGTAACTAATTTACAAGGGAAAACTACTGAAACGGAAATAGAAGCTCAAAAAATACCTATTCAAAAGAATTTTATCACCACAATCAAGGGCAACTTTGTGGCTGAAGAAGTTCAAGAACCGGTACTGGATTTAGGCGACTTGATTTTATACATGGATGTAAACAACGATTGGGAAGGGGAACAAACCTTTAATCCCAATTAAATAGAGCATAAATATAGGGCGTCAAAAAAAGGCGCCCTCTTTATTGGTTTTTGAAGTTGAATTTCATATTTCGGTTAACGGTGTGAGAAAATGAGGGTGAAGGTGTTTTGTTCGTTCATATAGAAATAGCTTGCGGAAA
>JAFLTV010000064.1 GCA_022509105.1 Muribaculaceae bacterium
CGTGAGAAAGTTTAAATGCGAGAAAGTTTAGTTAGATATGTTTATAGTGGAATCGTAGAAAAGGGTGTTGAGAAACATCCTTTTCTTTTTGGGAAAATTTACGGCCATAAAATCATAAATCACCAATGTATAAGAATAAAAATCATTAAATTTGCGAAACATAATTGCAAAATAATGATGAAATATTTTAATAACGTCTTTATAAAGACTGTCTCCCTTTCGCTTTCATGTCTGCTTATGCTTGCTGCTTGCAAGGAAGATAAATTTAAGATCAAGGGTGAGATTTCCGGTGGTGATGACCAAACCATAGTTTTGGAAAAATCTGATTTCAATGGCAGATGGTTCACTGTAGACTCCATCAAACTTAAAAGCAACGGAGCTTTTAATTTATCTGTGGCTGCCCCGAATTCTCCGGATATCTACAGATTGGAATATAATGGAAAGTATATTTATTTCCCGGTGGATTCCACAGAAACGATAACAGTGAATTCTTCTCTTTCGGAATTTGGCCATGATTTCACGCTTAGTGGCAGCAGCAACGCCGAATTAATGGAAAAATTCGAAAAAGAGCTCATGGCTCTTCCCAAAGGCGTGTCGGTTGATTCCTTGGCGGATTTTAAGAAAAATGTCTATTCAAACTATATGAAAGATTCCCAGGGTTCAATCTTAAGCTATTATATTCTCACAAAGATTGTAGGAGATAAACCGCTTTACGATCCCAACAATCCTACCGACACAAAATATTTCGGAGCTGTGGCCACCGGTTTTAAAACTGTGAGACCGGACGATCCTCACACAAAGCTGCTTGAGCAGACAACTTTAAACTCATTGAAGAGAAGGAATGTTGAAGCGGGAAAATATCAGCAATTGGAAGCCGAGGAGATCTCCTTAATCGATATTGAATTCCCGGATGAAAAGGGGAAGATGCAAAAACTCAGTGAAATTGCCGGGAAAGGAAAAAAAGTTGTTGTGATTTTCTCTTTATTATCCCATCCCGATTCTCCGGCATTGAATATGGAGCTTGCAGAAATTTATAACAGAAACAAAGGAAATGTTGAGTTTTATAATGTTTCTCTTGATGATGACCAATATGCCTGGAGAGAATCCGCAGGAAACATTCCCTGGATAACGGTGTTTGCTCCGGCAAGTGTCAGCGGCGAGGTAATGGCAAAATATAATGTAACTGAAATACCAGTATTTTTCATTTATGATGCAGATGGAAGCCTGTCAGGCCGCGTAGACAATGTTGAGGATTTAGAGAAAAAGATTAGGTGAGCATGAAAGCCCTGCATTACATTCTTTCAGCTGTTGCAATAGGAGGTTGTTTTCTTCAGGCTCTGTCTCAGGAAAGCGAGGAACCTAAGTTAAACCTGGCTCCGATGGGAAGAGTTTTGATTGACGGAGCCACCTATTTTTCGCCTGAAAAAGAATTGTTTAAAGACGGATTGGCCATTTCGGAGGCCCGTATCGGTGCAAAATTTGAATATGGAAAATGGAGCTCATGGATAGATGTGGGATTTGCCTATGGTAAAATAGGATTGAGAAATATGTGGATTCAATATGACTTTGATTCCAAAAGCTCTTTACGAATAGGAAATTCCTTGCAGCCTTTCGGGCTACAATCCGTGACAACCGCTTCCTTGAAAACAACTTTTGAAGCACCTTTGGCGAGTGCTCTCTTCACTCCGACTCTGAGATTGGGTGTCATGTATACCTATAAGAATCCCTCAATTTATTCTTCCACAAGTTTTAACGTTGAGCCAAGTTCACTCACAAATGTAATGAACTATCCTGATTTCAATAAACAGGGATGCACACTATTGTCGAGATTTGCATGGAGAAAGAAAGATTCGGGAAAAGACGGCAAATCAATAGTTCAAGCCGGGATAAGCCTTGGAGTTTCAACCCCGGAACGGAAATTGGATCAAGACGGATATGATATTCATGATGCTTTTGTCACTTCTACCACTTATCCGACAAAAGTTACGACCTTGACAGCTCTTTCTTCAACTGTGGGTGATGCGAGAAGTCTTGTGAAATTCACTCCGGAGCTTCTTTTGTCTAAAGGGAAGGTGGCTTTGGAGGCGCAATATTTCTTTCAATGCATAAATAGGAAGAACAGTCTGCCTAACTATATTTCCCAATCAGGCTATCTAACCCTCCGAGGAATGATTTTGGGAGGGGATTACACTTATGATATGGCCGGGGCACAATTGGTTTATCCCAAAAAGAATGCCTTGGAATGTGTTGTAGACTATAACTACGCCACGCTTTCCGACAAGAAAGCCGGAATTTTTGGCGGAAGAGCCAACAGCTTTAATGTGACGCTGAATTATTATTTCAATAAATATATTACTGCACGCCTTAATTATTCCTATACTCATGTCTGGGACAGGATAGATATCGGAAGGGTGACTCAGAATGTTGTGCAAGCCAGAATTATGGTTTTGTTTTAGGTCTCTGATATTATGGATATAGATTGGAAAGATAAATTAAATCAGCTCAGGGGTTCTTTTAACGAACCGGATGAAAACCATCAAAACGAAATAGAAGAACCGGAAGAAAAGCCTAAAGGTCAGAAAACAGCTTTGACAGTTGTGACTGATAAAAAAGGGCGTAATGGCAAAATCGCAACTATAATCGAGGGATTCACGATAGATCAATCCGAAGTGGAACAACTGGCCCGGGAACTAAAAAACAGGATGGGAACCGGCGGCAGCGTCAGGGATGGAGAAATCCTTATTCAGGGGGATTGCAAAACTAAAGTTATTGAATTCCTTAAAAGCAGAAACTTTAAAGTGCGTTGATATGCTTCAGATTCAACGGGCCTCGGCAGGGTCGGGCAAGACATATACCCTCACACAAAAATTCATCCTCCATCTCCTGGCAGAGAAAGAAGAATCCGGAGAATGGAGATTGCGTTCCTATGCTGAAATTGATGATACTCTATCAAAAATTTTGGCGATAACTTTCACAAATAAGGCCACAAATGAAATGAAGCAGAGGATAGTCGATAAGCTATCTTCTTTAGCCGAGGCGCAACATCCGGAGTCTTTAACTCCGAAATTTATAAAAGACACCGATTATTTAAAATTTTTGGCGGAAAAGACAGGCGAAGACTTCGAAGAAATCGGGAGAAAAGCCGCTCATGCTCTGAAAACAATTTTAAATAATTATTCCATTTTTCATATTGCCACAATAGATTCCTTCTTTCAGGAAATATTAAGGACCTTTGCCTACGAATCAAATATAAACGACGGCTATCAATTGGAAATTGATTCGGAATTTATAGTTACTTCGGCTTTAGATTCCACTCTCAATGAATTTGAAGATAGAGCGAATGCCAACACAAACGCACGCCATTGGTTGAGAATAATCATGGAGGATGAGGTCAAAAAGTCGCAGATGTGGAATGTCTTTAACAAATCGGAGTCAAGCCGTTCAATTTATTCTCAAATAAAAAATGCCATTTATAAATTAGAAAGCGAAGAATTCAAATCCATAAAAGAAAAATTGGATCAATTCTTTTCTGAAGAAGATTCCGCTGAAAAGCTTCAGGAATTTTATAAATGGCTGAAGGCCTCGGCAAACAAGGAAAGAGAAGATAAAATAGAAAAGGTAAAGAGCTATAGGAATCAGATCCTGAAGAAAATAGAACAGGAGGGAGTCTCTCCGGAAGCTCTTCAGGCTAATTTCACCAAACAGCTTGATAAAATTGCTTCGCTTCAAGTAAACAGTAAGATAAGTTTTAATTATTATAATATCTGGAAAGAGAAAAAGATTTATAAAAAATCTTTTAAAGGCTCGAAACCGGATTCGGTAGTAGACCTTGCTGATAAAATGTATTCGGAATTATCTGAATTTGAGAATCCTTCGGCAGATACTCTTTATATGGCATGGAAAGTTTATGGCCGATTGTTGCCTTATTTCGGTTTGATTCTGGAAGTGAGCAAGGAATTAAGCTCTCTGATGGATTCCGACAATATAATCCGGATAAGCGACACGAGCTATCTCTTGAAGCGTATAATCGGTGAGGAAGACACTCCCTTTATTTATGACAGGATTGGAGCTCATATCGAGAATTATCTGATCGATGAATTCCAAGACACCTCCCGGATGCAATGGGATGTGATTAAGCCGTTATTGTCTACATCTTTGGCCGAGGCAAAAGAGAGTCTGATAATCGGAGACCCTAAGCAGAGCATCTACAGATTCAGAAACGCCGACCATAATCTTATCACCACTGAAGTGCCAAACTCTTTTCCACACGTCTCTTCAGGTATGTCGAAAGAGGAAAACACCAACTGGCGTTCTCTTAGAAATATTGTGGAGTTTAATAATTTCTTTTTCCGTTCTCTTTCTTCAATATTAATTGAAAAAGAAAAAGATCTCAACAAGCAATCGGGCATCGGGGATCTGTATTCGAATGTGGTGCAATATCCGAATGCCAAAGAGAGATCCGGATATGTAGAGATTCAATTTTTTGATAAAGAGAATTTGGATGAAGTTTTAGATTCCGACAGCGACGGTGTGGCTGATGAGGCCAACGATTGGTTCTCAAGAATGGCGTTATCCAAGATTGGTCCTCTGATTTCATCCCTTATAGACAGAGGATATCGTCAGAAAGATATTGCCGTGTTGGTCAACACTAATGATAGGGGGAAGAAGGTGATAGAAACTTTGATAGCTTATAATTCCCAATTGCCCGAAGATGCAAAAAAGATAGATTTTATAAGCGAGGAATCTTTGTTGATAAGTCAATCTCCTTCTGTCGACCTTATTATAAATGTGTTGGAGAAATTAACCGACTGCGGCTTCATCGGGAATATTTCCGATGATGATAATAAAGAGAAATATAAGAAGATAAGTTGGAATAAGGTCAGATCCAATTATTTTTATTATTCCTTAGTCCATCCTGAGATGTCGGTGAGCGAGAAAGTCATGAGATTTCTTGAAAATGAAGACTCTGATAAATTTTTAAGAAAGATGATTTCCAATCTTCAGACTCCCTCATTGACTGCTATAGTGGAAACAATCACCAAGAGTTTTCTTGATCAGGATCAGATTAATTCCGACGGCATATATTTGGCTGCGTTCCAGGATGTCATAAAAGAATTTTGTGAAAACAATTCTGATGATCCCGCTTCATTTTTAGAATGGTGGAGATCCAAAGGGAGAAAAATTTCAGTGTCCTCGCCGGAAGATATGGAAGCCGTGCAGATAATGACCATCCATAAATCCAAGGGTCTGGAATTTAAATGCGTGATTATTCCCTTTGCTCAGGATAATATGGAGCCTTCCCGTTTTAAAGAAGAATGGAGATGGGTTAGCCCTGCAGTGAATGATTGCCAATTGGATTTGCCGCCGTTTTTGCCCGTTTTGACAAATAATGACTTGGCTGTCAAGCATCCCGAAGTCTACAACAGCTATTATGACCAGGTGATGATTGATAAATTGAATATGTATTATGTAGCCATGACGCGTGCCGTGGATGAGTTATATATATATTCAAAGAATCCCGATTCCGGCTCCACAGGGATAAACAGATATTTAAAAGATATCTGCGGAAACCCGGAAGAACACCTGAGTAAAATCTCGTCTGAAGAATCAGGACTTATGCCGAGGCTTGAAGATTTCGAGAATGATGAAGAAACCGGCGTTATTGCAATTGGTGAGAAATTGACGCCGGAAGAGATTGCGGAAGAATATTCAAAGAAAAAAAGCGGACCGGAAATTATAAAGAGAACAGTGAATAATTATTATATCAGCGAAAAATTGCCGCAGCTTCATTTTATAGTAGAAGACAACGCTGATTTTGGATAAATGAAATCAATGAATTAACTTTGCACCTTAAGATTAAAGCTTTCTTGCAATAAGAAAAAAATTATATGGACTTAGACGTCGACCCTTTACCATCATATCCCCATTCATTTCTATTAAATTTAATAAACTCTCCCGCAATTGAATTTCATGCGCCCGACAATTGGGTGGCATGGAGCGGAATCGTATTCATAGCCTTTTGCTGTCTGCTGTTGTCTGCCTTTGTCTCAGGGAGCGAGATTGCTTATTTCGGACTTTCGCCGGCTGAAATCGACGAGTTGGAGGAAGGAGAGTCTGCTTCGGCAGTAAAAGCTAAAAATCTGATAAGTAATAGTGAAAGGCTACTTGCTTCAATTTTGGTTGCTAATAATTTGGTGAATATAACTATAGTGGTGTTGCTGAGTTATGCCATCAATCAATTTGTCACCTTTATAAATCCCACTGTTGATTTTATATGCCAGACAGTCTTGTTGACTTTCCTGCTGCTTCTTTTCGGCGAGATTTTCCCTAAGCTTGTGGCGCGTAACAAGACTCTCAAATGGGTGTTAAAGACATCCGGAGCCCTCACTCTTCTATATAAGTTAACCGGACCGGCAGCCAAAATAATGGTGAGCTCCTCCACATTGCTCAACAAGGTGGTGTCAAAAAAAGACGAGCAACTCTCCACCGATGAGCTTGAAAAAGCCTTGAGCATATCCGATATCAAGGAAGGACAGGATAAAGAGATGCTCGAGGGAATTCTTTCGTTTGGAGAGAAAGAGGCAGGGGATATAATGATTTCGAGAGTCGACGTGACGGCCATAGAATATCATGATTCCTGGACAGAGGCTGTCGATGTGATAATAAAATCCGGGTATTCCAGAATACCGGTTTACGACACGTCTCAAGACGTGATAAAGGGCATTTTATATTCCAAGGATTTGTTGCCTTATATTGGGAAGCAATCGGATTCATTCCGTTGGCAGACTTTAATCAGAGATGCATATTTTGTCCCTGAAACAAGGCGTATCGATGATTTGCTCGAAGATTTCAGAAAGAAGAAGATGCATAT
The DNA here is from genome assembly GCA_022509105.1 of Muribaculaceae bacterium. Taxonomy (GTDB): domain Bacteria; phylum Bacteroidota; class Bacteroidia; order Bacteroidales; family Muribaculaceae; genus Lepagella. The sequence goes on from JAFLTV010000064.1 coordinate 6,872, forward strand.
CGCAATCGTAGTGGATGAATATGGAGGCACTCAGGGAATTGTCACCCTGGAAGATATAATCGAGGAGATTGTCGGCGAAATAGATGATGAATACGACGAAAAGACATCCATGTATCGCAAGATAAATGCAAACACATATATGTTTGACGGCAAAATCTCTCTTAGTGATTTCTGTCATATCATGGATATAGATGAAGAAGAGCTGGGGGAAACGGGCGAAGCTGAAACTTTGGCAGGTTTTATCCTGGAAATGAAGGGAGATTTCCCGGAATTAAAGGATGTCTTTACAAGAGGAAACTTGAAATTTCAGGTTGCACAGATTGAAAAACACAGAATCACTAAAGTAAAAGTAATTACCACGGATGGAGAGGTTTGAAGATGAATTTGTGACATGGCATCATAAAACTCCCGTAGGGGTGAAAATTGATGAAGTTTTCGGCATGGATTCCAAGACAGGGAAGGTCTGGTTGGAGCTTGCAAGACAAATTTATTGTGAACAGGGTGAACCGAACTATCGCGAGATAGGTCATTTTGAAAATGGAGCTCCCTTCTTATGGGGGTCGAAATCAAGAATTTCCATTTCCCACACAGATCATTTCCTGGTGGTGGCGTCATTGCCGAAGACTCCCGAATCCGACCTTACAAAGTTTTCTCCCCGGACTGCCATGGGCGTGGATGCTGAAAGATTGGAAAGACCGCAGGTGATAAAAATTAGAGAACGGTTTTTAAATAAAGAGGAGCTGGAAAAAATTCCGGAAGACGATCTTAAGAAAAATATAATTGCATGGACAGCCAAGGAGGCGCTCTATAAGGCTGCCATGACTCCCGGCCTTGATTTCAGAGAAGCCATAAGCCTGGAAGAATTGCCCGAAATTGATGAGAATCCGGAAAAGAAAAAGACTGAAACATTGGGAAAGGCCTTCATCCGATTTCCCGAAGAAAGTGGCATAGGAATTCAGGAAATGCTGTTGTATTCTTATGAAAGCTACGGCTGCTGTGTCACTATTGCTTTATCTCCCAAGTGTGCTAAATTCGGAAGATAATTTTTATTAACATTTTTTGATTCCGGGAGACTGAACCTTTGAAAAATAGCCTTGTTAATTAGATATAAACTAATTATTAACCAAGCCGGAAGGCTAAAAAAATTAAAGGCTATGAAAAAGAAAATTTCAGTTTTCCTCTTAGGATTATGTTCATTAGTTGCAGTTAGTGTTTATGCAGGAAATTATTCTCCGGTAAACGATGATCAGAATGTGGTCATAGAACAACAATATCAGAATCAGGATCCTTCCACTCCGGTCCCGTGTGATCCGGCACCATGCGACACAACTTGCACACCGGCTCCGTGTAACCCGGCACCTTGTAATCCTGCCCCGTGCGATCCGGCCCCATGTAATCCCGGATGTTAATTGAAATATTATTATAAAAAAATCAAGGACTCTCAATATCGAGAGTCCTTGGTTATGAGGTGCCAACCAGATTCGAACTGGTGTCAACGGTTTTGCAGACCGGTACCTAA
>JAFLTV010000065.1:0-2391 GCA_022509105.1 Muribaculaceae bacterium
CCGGGACGATGCTTGCCTTCCATAACTTGAGCCACTTCTCCGAGACTGTATTCCTTGCAAATGTCTTTTTCTTCCTCAGGATAAATTTCCGAAGCAAGAGGCGCGAAGACAGCATCCACTCCCTCGGCTGCAAGCTTCCTGAAATCCTCCTCTTCAGTGCGCGGATAAGACCTGAAATCGTCGGGATTATTGAATTGGACGGGGTTTACGAAAACGCTTGCAACAACCACCGTGTTTCCTTTCCTTGCTTCCTTAACAAGGGAAAGGTGGCCCTCATGCAATGCGCCCATAGTCGGCACAAAGCCGATAGAGGCCTGACGGTCTCTCTGTTGGGCAGCATATTGAATCATGTCGTATTTTGTGCGAATGATTTTCATTTCGATATATTTTCTTACGAAAAACGCTTTTTTACTTATCAATTTATTGCAAAATTAATTATAATATTTTTTATACGAAAAAAGTCATTAACTTTGCGATAAATAAAAAACCAAACGACATGAATGTAATTAAGAAAACAATCCTCACTCTCCTTATAGCTGTGATGGGTATTGGCGTTGCTGACGCTCAATTCCGCTTTGGTATTAAAGCCGGTCTGAATGTTAATAACCTGCGTGTCAGCGATCTGAATGAAATTAAAGATAATGCTGCCGGTTTCACCGGTGGTGTGATGACTGAGTTCCAGGTTCCTCTGATCGGGCTTTGCTTTGACCTGTCTTTGATGTACACAAGAATGAACTCCGAGTTCAATTATATGGAATCTAATTTGGAGGGAGAAAGCTTGGAACAAAACAAGAACTTCCTTGAATTGCCCTTGAATATCAAATATAAATTCTCTTTGCCGGTGGTAGGTTCTATCATTTCGCCCTATATTTTCACGGGTCCGGACTTTGCTTTCAAATTGGGTAAAAACACACTTTCCGACTTTAAGACAAAGACCTGCCAGATAGCCTGGAATGTGGGTCTGGGTGTAGAACTCGTAAAGCACCTTCAGGTTGGAGCGTCATACGGTTTCGGTATCAACAACATCGCGAAGAAACTTCCTTTAGGACTGAATCCGGAAGACAACGGCATTAAGAATAACTATTGGACCGTAACAGCCGCTTATCTATTCTGATGCGAAAGTATATAATAGCCGCGCTGCTAAGCTTACTGACACTGACTGCCTCCGCCGAATTCCGGTGGGGGCCGACTGCCGGCGTAAATTTTTCAACTCTCCATTGGAAACAGAAGATAGCCGACACCTCCCACCTCACGGGATTCAGTGCCGGACTTGCCGGTGAGCTTATGATTCCCGGAATCGGATTCGGCATAGACCTTGCCCTTAAGTATAACCTTCATGGCGCTCACGTTGATTTCGGCGACCATAAAATATGGGCTATCGACGGGATAAAGAATCAGAATGTGTGGCTGCACACGCTTGAAATACCCTTGAATCTGAAATTCAAATGGACCCGGATGAACGGAGTGGAGCGTATTATCGCGCCTTTTGTATATGGCGGCCCGGTGTTTAATTTCACGTTAGGCACCAATGACGCTCCGGCCATAGAACATCCGGCAGGTTATGTGGCTATACAAGTGGCTGGCGGAGCAGAGCTTTTTGAGCATTATCAGATTTCGGCCGGTTATTCATGGGGCGTGAGCTATCAGGTCAGGACTATAAAGCTTGACAATTATTCAGCACAACCCCGCGGGGCATTCATTAATTTAGCCTATTTCTTTTGAGCATTCCGCATTTTGCCGATGTAATTCTCCCTTTGCCGATTTATTCATCTTTCACATATTCCATTCCGGAATTTCTTGAAAATGAAGTGCAAGTCGGCTCGAGGGTGCTCGTAAATTTCGGGAAGAAGAAATTTTTCACCGGCATTGTAGAAGCTATACATACCAACAAACCTAAAGACTACGAGACTAAACCGCTGACAGCATTGCTTGATGCGGAACCGATATTGCGCTATCCACAACTGAACTTCTGGAAATGGATGGCGGAATATTATCTTTGCTCTCCGGGAGAAGTTTTTAAGGCAGCTGTGCCTACAGGACTGAAGCCGGAAAGTGAAACACGCATATCTTTAAATCCGGATTACGAACCGGATCCGGAACAACCTTTCCGACCTACGGAGTCTCAGGCCCTGATTATCATGGTGGCTCAAGAAAACCGGACCATGACAGTGGCCGAACTCGAAGCTTCTACGGGCATCCGGAATGTTTCCAAAGCTTTGATGCCTTTGCTTGATGTAGGAATTCTTGAAATCGCTGAGCATATCTCAGACAAATACCGGCCGAAAAAGATTCAGACCGTAAGCCTGACCATAGAACGGAATGATTCGGAAACGCTACATGAATTTTTTGATAAAGTGAAGCGGTCCAAACTGCAGGAAAAGGCTTTGCTTG
>JAFLTV010000065.1:2491-5828 GCA_022509105.1 Muribaculaceae bacterium
CGGAGTGCTGAAAGCGATGATAGACAAAGGCATTTTTAAGACTGAGAAAAAGACAATCAACCGGTTTGCCAAAGAAAAGGGGAAAGAGGAAGAAATAAATCTTCCCTTATTAAGCGAGGCCCAGGAGCGTGCTCTGAAAGAGATAGACAACGGCTTTAAAAGCAATCCGATTCAACTGCTCCATGGAGTGACAGGGAGCGGCAAGACAGAAATATATATCCATCTTATTTCGCGTGCACTTGAGCAAGGTAGCCAGGTCCTTTTTTTAGTGCCTGAAATTTCCTTGACCACTCAACTCTCCGACCGCCTTCGGGATGTATTCGGACAGAAGCTACTTGTCTATCATTCCAAATTTTCAGATTCGGAAAGAGTGGATATCTGGAAAAGGCTGTTAGGCAGTAACGAACCTTTGGTGGTGCTCGGAGTGAGATCCTCCATCTTTCTGCCCTTCTTTCATCTGGGTCTTGTAGTGGTTGATGAAGAACATGAGGCCTCGTTCAAGCAATATGATCCTGCACCGCGTTATAATGCGAGGGATGCAGCCCTTATGCTGGCAAGAATGCATGGGGCTAAATCTCTGTTAGGATCGGCCACCCCTTCAATAGAAACTTATTATAAGGCCTTGGAGGGTAAATACGGATTAGTGAAGCTACCTGAAAGATATGACAATTCATCTCTGCCGGAGATAGAAATTATCGACATGAAAGAGATGAGGAAAAAGAAGGAGGTTAAAGGTATTCTTTCTTCCCCTCTCAGGCAAAGACTCCTGTCTACACTCAAAGACCATAAGCAGGCGATACTTTTTCAAAACCGCAGGGGTTTTGCCCCTGTGGTTGTATGCGAACAATGCGCCTGGACTCCGAAATGCATGAATTGCGATGTGGCGATGGTCTATCATAAGAATATCGGTCTGCTGCGGTGTCATTATTGCGGACATTCCACACCTCTGCCTCCCCTTTGTCCGGCATGCGGTCAAAACAGTCTTAAAATATTCGGGTATGGCACTGAAAGAATCGCTGAGGAGATAACAGAAGAATTTCAGGATTATAATGTGGGGCGAATGGATCTTGACACAACCCGCAATAAGGATGCTCATCAGAATATCATCGAGGATTTCACACGACATCACACCGATATCCTCATCGGGACGCAGATGGTGTCAAAAGGCCTGGATTTCGGAGAAGTCACAACAGTCGGGGTCTTGAATGCCGATACCCTTCTGAACTTTCCTGACTTCAGAAGTGATGAGAGGGCTTTCAATATGCTTGAGCAAGTGGCAGGAAGAGCCGGTAGACGCAAGGAAATGGGAAAGGTGATGATTCAGACTGTTGATCCCGGAAATGAAGTGCTCGGTTTTGTAAAGAATCATGATTTTGAATCTTTTTACAGAAAAGAGATAGAGGAACGGAGCAAATATGCATATCCCCCTTTCACTCGGATAATCAATCTCTATATAAAAAACAAAGACGCATCAACCTGCGATGCCGCAGCCGTAACGTTCGCCATGGCCCTCAGGAATGTTTTCGGAGAAAGGGTGTTAGGACCGGAAAAGCCTTACGTTTCAAGGATTGCCACATATTATATACAGTCAATAATGCTGAAGATGGAAGCCGGAGCATCGATGAAACAGGTGAAAGATATTCTCCGTCAGGTGTTTGCTTCCATATCCGAAAGGAAGGAGATAAAATCCTCAATAATTTATTATGATGTAGACCCTGTCTGATTTTTTATTTTTTCTTTTTATTGGGTCTTGCAGGAATGTGTCGATAATTAGTGATCGGAGGATTCTTCCCCACAGAATCAGGATAAGCCGACAATATGGGATGTGCACTTGAAGGCATCCATCTCATTATAGAGTCTACCCAGAGGTCGGCAGCTGATTGAACAGGATGAATATGGTCGGGTCCTCTTTTCAAGTCCATTCCTTCTGTGCGAAAGAATGTCCCCTTTGGAAGTGTAGACATAGTCTCTGAGCCATGACGACAAAGAAATATGCCAACGACACCAGAAAAGTCCGGATGAGAAAATCATCGGGATTTCCTTGTTATATGAGAGAAGATCTCCTATGTTATTTGTGATTATGGGAAGTTGGTCAAAAAAGCTTTGACTTCCTGCTACGGAATCTATTTGTTCCAAACTCTATTTCGATATTTTAAAAAAATTCAGGATATAAAATTACTGAATTTTAAGATATGAGATTATATCCTCAGATAATTAAAATTTACATTTATCATTTTATACTGATTAATCCTTATCTTTGCATAGTAATTAAAGACCTTTCCATTTATAATATCATCTGAAACCATGATAGCTGCTTTAATAGTGATCTTTGTCGCCGGATATGTGTTCATAGCGTCCGAACATGTTCTTTCCATCAACAAAGCAAGTATTTCAATCATCATGTGCGGACTTCTTTGGGCTGTCTATTCGATATGCAGCCATGATCCGAACATTACGGAAGATATGATCGAAGCCCTGGGAGACACGTGTGAAATTGTGGTTTTTCTCATCGGAGCGATGACCATTGTTGAGCTCATCGACCGTTATGGAGGTTTCAGGTTTATAGTCGACAATATAAAGGCTGCCAACAAGCGGTCGCTAATGGGGATGATGGCCTTTATATCCTTTTTCCTTTCTGCAATCTTAGACAATATGACCACCACTATCATCATGGTAATGATGCTTCGCAAACTTCTGGAGGATCAAAAAGAGCGGTGGATATTTGCATCTGTGATAGTGTTGTCGGCTAATGCCGGAGGTGCATGGTCGCCAATCGGAGATATCACGACAATCATGTTGTGGATGAAGAATTGTGTGTCGTCGGTAAATCTTATCATCAATCTGCTGTTACCTTCCATAGTTTCTGTTATTGTTCCGCTTTTCATGGGAATGGCCATGATAAAATCTGAACCGTTGAAGCCCGTGACGGATGTGGAATACCGAACAGGCTATGATCTTTATGAGAACAACCGGGGCGTCTCAATCCTGATACTAATTTGCGGGGTCTTAGGCTTGGTGTTCGTGCCGGTGTTCAAAGCCCTCACCCATCTTGCCCCCTATCTGGGAATACTCTTCTCATTGGGTTGTCTATGGGTTTTGACAGAAATAGTGGTGAAGAAATACAAACTCGACGGCAAGATGGATGGCAGGATTTCGGAAATCATCAAGCATATAGATATGCCTACCATTATCTTCTTCCTCGGCATCCTTATGGCGGTGTCTGCCTTAAGCCAGGCCGGAATCCTAGAAAGCCTTGCTTCTTGGCTGAATGAAACCTTCCATAATGTCTATATCATTAACGGCATAATAGGGATATTGTCATCAATAGTAGACAACG
>JAFLTV010000065.1:5928-8015 GCA_022509105.1 Muribaculaceae bacterium
CCCGGATTTTAAGAATGCCTTTAGATCCTTAATATTATATCTGTCATCTTATAATTTCATTTGACACTCCATCCGACATTTCAAAGCCAATATACCGGGTGAATAATAAGTCAACTTCCTGCAATCCAATTATATTATTGTCTTTATGTCGGAAAGAAAACTTTTTTATAAACTCATATTTATGGATTATGAAAATAAATATTTAAATGTTAATGAAATTGAAAAATAAGGTTTAAGATTAAACCGATCATTTTGTTGCAAGTCTTAAAGATGTATTTCGAAAGAAATCACCTCAGGACTGCAGACCTAATTTTAATTAACATAATTGATAACTCCATAATACAAAATAAAGATGAAAAAGAAAGTTTTAGGTTTTATAGTTGCAATCGCAGCAATAGCTTCCGGATCAATCTATGCTCAGAATCAAAGCTGCAACAACCAGCAGGGCGAACAGAAAGAATGTTGCAAGGAGGCCAAAAAAGATAAGAAAGACAAGAAAGATAAAGGAGGCAAGAAGATGGCCGAAAAACCCCGATTCAATGCCTTCGAAGGAATCCAGCTCACCGACAACCAGCAACAGAAACTTCAGGAACTACGCAAGGGACTCGGTCCGGTGAAACTCACCGATGAGCAGAAAAAGAATCTCACCGACGACCAGAAGAAACAAATGAAGGCTGAAGCCAAAGCTAAAAAAGCTGACGCAAAGAAAAATTATCTCAATGGCGTAAAAGAGATCCTTACAGAACAACAATATGTAATCTTCCTTGAAAACAATTATCTCAACGGCCCCGGCTCTCAAAAATTTAAGGGCAACAAACCTTTCAAAGCAAACAAAGATATGAAAGGGAAAGGTCCCAAGGGTAAAAAGGGCGACAAGAAAGAGATGAGCAAGAAAGATGGAAAGAAAGCTGATAAAGGCTCCATGGCCAACAAAGATAACAAAAAAGGCAAATCAAATAAAAAAGCTCAAAAAGCGTAACAAATAATTCATCCAAAAAACTGAAACGCTGCAGGATTCAATCTTGCAGCGTTTCGGTTTATTATGGTTTTATTCTTTAAGAGCTGAAAGAAGCGTCTTGCCTAATTCTAAAGCCGACATAGGATTCTGTCCCGTAATCAACCTGCCGTCTCTAACAACATGCACACTCCAGGGCGCTCCGCAATCGAATATGGCTCCCTCGTCAGTAAGGGCCGTCTGCAATAAGAATGGAACTATCTTAGCTGTTCCATTGGCTTCCTCTTCCGCATTGGTGAAGCTATCCACCTTTTTACCTTTTACAAGATAAGTGCCGTCACTCAGTTTTATGGGTAAGAGTCCTGCCGGCCCGTGAAATACAGCAGACACAAATCCCCCCGATTCATAAATTTTCTGAGCTATGCTTGCAAGCTTCTCATTATTTGGAAAATCCCACATGGCTCCATGCCCTCCGGCATAAAATATAGCCTTATATTGGGATGGATCAACCTCTTCCGGAGTCATCGTAGCAGACATTTTATCCTGCCACTCCGGATCATCCCAATATTTTCTGTTTATAGGATCATTAAGATCAAAACCATCCACCGGCGGACGTCCTCCCTTAGGGCTAACAACATCTATTTCATAACAGGCTGAAAGCACCGACCAAGGATGGGTTACTTCTGAAAGATAATATCCTGTTTTCTTTCCTGTGTCACCTAATTCTCCATGACTGCTTACCACAAATAATATCTTTTCCATAATACTGTTTTTTAATTGTTTATGTTATTAATTATTTCGTTAACTTTCTAACAAATGGAAAACGACAAAGGTTTATGGTTTCTGACAAATAAATTACTGGGGAAAGATCATCCTAACGCATTTATTTAAAATATTTTAGATTTCTTAAGGGAAGGAATTTGAACCGTTTGAAAAGCCCCTTTGTTTATTGTTTATAAGTGAATAAAATCAACACAATGATATTAAAAACAAAATTATGGAAACAGCGATAGAAGTTTTCCAAGAAGTGCATTCAGGTCCTTCGTTTACTCCAATGCTTGCATGGTTCTCGGTTTTGAAGACTGGCTGACTAATCCCGATTTCAACACTGCCGATGCCCGCGACAGGCATA
>JAFLTV010000066.1 GCA_022509105.1 Muribaculaceae bacterium
ACGATGATTTAGGCGAGCCCCTGATCGGTGCCACCGTCATGGAGAAAGGCACTACTAACGGTACTGCGACTGACATCGATGGTAACTTCACCTTGAATGTAGCCCCTAATGCTACTCTTGTAGTCAGCTATGTAGGCTATGATCCCGTAGAAGTGCCCGTAAACAATCGCACCGAAATTAAAGTTACTATGGCTCAGAATGCCCAGATGCTTGCCGAAACGGTCGTTATCGGTTACGGTTCTGTGAAAAAAGCTGATGCCACAGGTTCTGTTGCGGTAGTGAAACCCGATGAAATTGAAGCCGGTCTTGCCACTTCAGCACAAGACCTTCTCGTAGGCGCAAGTCCGGGTGTGGTTGTAACTCTTGATGGTGGGAATCCTTCCGGAGGGGCTAATATCACAATCCGTGGTGGAGCCTCACTTGCAGCTTCTAACGATCCCTTGATCGTTGTCGACGGTGTGCCTATGAACATGAATACCGTAGTAGGTGCTTCCAATCCCTTGAGTCTTATCTCTCCGGACAATGTTGAGAGCATGACCATCCTTAAGGACGCCTCTGCAACTGCCATTTATGGCAGCCGCGCATCCAATGGTGTGATCATCATCACAACTAAGAAAGGTCAGAGCGGCCGTCCGCAGGTTAACTTCACAGCCAATTTCTATGTGAACACCCCCAGAAAATATTTAAACATGATGAATGGTAGTGAATTCACCAATTTCGTTATGAATAATTATGGGGAAGACTCATTAGCACGCCAGGCATTATTTGGATATGACACCAACTGGCAGAAGGAGGAATTAAGAACAACCTTCTCAAGTGATTATTCACTCAGTGTCGGTGGTACTGTAAAATGGTTGCCTTATCGTGTAGCAGTTTCTTATACAAACAACAATGGTATTGAGAAACATTCAAAAATGGACCGTGTAACTGCATCTATCAACCTTACTCCAAAATTCTTTGATGATCTACTCTCTGTTCAGGCAAACGTAAAAGGTTCTTATATAAAGAACCAATACAATGCCGGCACCATGGGCACAGCAATATCAATGAATCCCACCCTCCCAATGAGAGATTATGAAAACGGAGTGGAAGATTTTAATTATTGGACTGTATATGATGACGGCGGTATGCCTATAACAAAAGATTCATGGACCGGGAATGGTATGATGATTAATACCACAACAGCTCCAATGAACCCTATAGCCGCTCTTCTTGAAAACGAGTCAAAAGGTACAAGCTGGCAAAGTATAGGTAACCTGCAACTCGATCTTAAGATGCCGTTCCTTCGTGAACTTCGCGCTAACCTAAACCTCGGTTATGATATTGCAAGAGGTAGTTGGTTCGGTTATAATTATGCTTTCTCACCAATGGCGTGGAGAAATGGTTATGAAATTCCCGATGGAGATGCAGCCTTAACAATCCGTGATGGTGGTACATCAGCGACCAAACAGCATCAGTTGAAGAGAAATCTGCTTCTTGATTTCTATCTTAACTATAATAAAGAATTTGATGCAATTTATTCTCAACTTGATGTTACTGCCGGTTATTCATGGCAAAGATTCCATAATCACCGGTATAACTATACTTATGTTTATCAAGTAGGAAATGAGGCAAATGAGAAATATTTAGGAGAATCAGTGCTCGGTAGTACAGTTGATAATCCCTATAACCTACAGCTTGTTTCTTTCTTCGGCCGTTTGAACTATATCTTCAGAGAAAAATATCTACTCACAGCCACCGTTCGTTGGGACGGTACTTCTCGATTTGCCAAAGATAACCGTTGGGGTACGTTCCCTTCAGTAGCACTTGGATGGAAACTTCTTGACGAAAGCTTTATGGAAAGAGCCCGCGGCTGGATGACAGAATTGAAAATCAGAGCCGGATATGGTGTTACAGGTCAGCAGGATTTGGGTGAAGGAAATATGTATCTTTATTTGCCCATCTATTCTGTAGGTAACGACGATCCATATCACAGATATCCCTTCGGCACGACTACCAATATTCCTTACGTAACTCCCGGAGCTTACAATAGCGCAATTAAATGGGAGGAAACTCACACCTGGAATGTCGGTGTGGATTATGGGTTCCTTAACAACCGTATAGCCGGTAGCATTGAATTCTATAAAAGAATGACAAAAGACTTGCTAACATACGCCAATTACCCGGCTGGTTCAAACTTGTCTAATCAGGGATATCTAAATATCGGTGACCTTGAAAATATTGGTATAGAATTCAATATCAACACCCGTCCTGTAGTTACACAGGATGTTACATGGACATCAGCTCTTAACGTAGCCTGGAATAAGAATAAGATCACCAGATTAGCAGAAGGTGCTGACACACAAACCGGAAGCTTAGGGGGACAGAACGGTAATATCCAGAAACATGAAGTTGGATATCCGGCTTATAGTTTCTACGTTTACGAGCAGGTTTACGATGAAAATGGCCAACCCTTAGACAACGTATTTGTAGACCGCAATGGCGACGGCCAGATTGATGAAAGTGATAAATATCTTTATCATAGCCGTAATCCCAAGGTTACAATTGCATGGAATAACAATGTGACCTACAAAAACTGGGATTTCGGAATTGTGCTCCGTGCTAACTTGGGTAACTACGTATTTAATCAGAATCAGATGAATAACGTGTTTACAAATGGCTTTACTTCACTACCTTTAAGTAACCTAATGGCAGACGAACACTATTTCTCAAATAGAACCATTCCACAGATGCAGAGTGACTATTTCGTTCAGAATGCCTCATTCCTCCGTTGTGATAATATCACAGTTGGATACACATGGCCAAATCTATGCAATGATAATCTGAGATTAAGATTGTATGGCGCTGTTCAAAATCCATTTGTTATAACCAAGTATAAAGGTCTTGATCCTGAAGTATTCAGCGGTATTGACAATGCCGTTTACCCAAGACCAGTTACCTTTACTTTAGGGCTTGTGGCAACATTTTAATTCAATAAAAGACTAAGACATGAAAATATCTAAATATATTTTATTCTGTGGGGTATCCTTAATGGTCGGGGTCACATCCTGTGTAGGAGACCTTGATGTTAAGCCGATCAATCCTAATGATAAAACAGAAATAACCTCAAAAGACGAATACATTGGCTTAATGATGAGAGCTTATGGCGGTCTTGTAATGGAAGGTGGTATTACTGTTAGCGATGGTGGAGCAGGTGTGTATTTTCGTCAATTGTTCAATCAACAGGAATTGCCAACCGATGAATGTCTTATCGGTTTAAATTGGAACGATGCCGGAATCGATGAATTGGTTTATGCACAACCGAGTCCGGATAACCATTGGACCTATGAGATGTATTCACGTATCAATTATCAGATTGCGCTCTGCAATTCAATAATCACATCTCTAAATAATGCCGGAGATTTCTTTACTTCAGCAGAGATAGATGAAATGCAGGCTGAAATGAGAGTTTTAAGGGATCTTTCTTACTATCACATGATTGATATTTTTGGAAAAGGTCCGTGGACTAATGAATACAGTGTAGTGGGGGAAATCCCTCCGACTTATTCCAGAAGTGAACTTTTTAAAGCTGTAGTTGAAGACTTGAAAGATGCGATAGAGCATGTTTCTCCGGCAGCACAACAGGAATATGGCAGAGTAAGTAAAGAAGCAGGTTTAGCATTGCTTGCAAAACTATATCTGAATGCGGAAGTTTATACCGGAAGTGCCACTTATAATGGTGAGTCTACCTGGCAACTTTGTGCAAATGCATGTCAACAGATCACTGCCTCAATTCCAAATCTTGCACCTACCTATAAATATCTTTTCTGTGCAAGCAATCATAAATATGTAGCGTCTTCCACCTATGGCACAGCTAATGGTGAAATTCTTTGGGCAGTCCCCCAAGACAATCAAACGATGCAATGCTGGGGTAACACTACATATTTGACAGTGGGTGCTTACGCAACTGATTCCCCGGCTGCAGTATATGGGTGTAATGCAGGTGTTTGGAATGGTCCTCATATGCGTCCCGAAACAGTAAGAAGATTCGATGATAATGATCAGAGAGCACTTTTCTATGCCGGAGAGTTTACTTTAGATCTTGATAATATCGAGAATTGGGGCACAGCCGGCACATGCGGATATATGTGCGTGAAATATGTCATGACAGATGAAGATCACTATGAATTAAGCCCGGATGCTACGGATCCGACAAATCCGGATTATCCTTACCTTAACCCTAATGATTATAGCTCAGTAGACACGCCGGTTTTCCGTCTGGCCGATATCTATCTGATGTTGGCAGAATGTCAGATGAATGGAGTTAGCTGCGACGGTCTTAACTATTACAATAAGGTGAGAATCCGTGCCGGACTTCCTGCAGTCGGCAGCTATAGCGCACAAGACCTTCTTGATGAAAGAAACAGAGAGCTATATTGGGAATGCCATCGAAGAAGCGACCTTATACGTTTCGGCCAATATACCGGATCAACCTATAACTGGCAATGGAAAGCCGGTGTTCAACCAGGCGGTGCTATTGAAAGCTATCGTAACTTAATGCCTATACCTACCCAGTTCACTCCGACTTTAGGTCAGAACCCGGGTTATTGATTTTGTAACTTGAAAATTTCTAATTTGATATGAAGAAATTATCATATATATTGGGCTTATCTGCACTTGTTTTAACAGGTATGACAGCCTGTAATCCGGATAAAGACCCTAAGATAAACACATCTACAGATTTTGATTTCGTTTTGAATACTCCTCAGTTGGCTTCTCAGTTTATCGATTTGTCTACCAACGGAAATATTCAATTCACAGTTTCCCAGCCAAACTATGGGGTTACAGTAGTGCCCACATATGGAGTGGAAATATCCTTGAAACCCGATTTCACAGCTATCACCACAGAACCGGTAATAGATGAAGAAGGTGAAACTCATATAGTGCCCGGAATTTATGCCTTGAATCTCGACAGCCAATTACAAGGAATCCTTGTGGCCAAAATGTCGGATATCGCAGCAGGCATCAACGAGCTCAATGGCGTATACGACGAGAGTTCTTACACAGGCGATTACATTGGTCCGTTATATGTCAGAGCCACTGCATATTTAGGATCAGGCACAGCCGCTATCAATACGGCCACCGTATCAAACGTTATCACACTTTCACAAGTGCAAGGATATGCATCCTTCCCGGCCGGCGAAAAGATGACACTGTCTGTGCCCGGCGGTGCAAATGGTTGGAACCATCTCCCACAACTTGTCTTGGATGAAGATAAGAGCGACGATAATACCATGGTATTCCGTGGATTTGCTGTAGTGGATGGAGAATTTAAGTTCACCGATGGCGACTGGGACGGCTCCGGTAACTGGGGCGCTCCTGACGCCGGCGTTACAGAAAATGCCGATGGCACTTTCAGCGCAACACTTATCCAGAACAGTCAATCAAACTTCTCCGGTCTTCCTGCAGGTCTTTACTACATCTTAGCAGAGATTACAGACTACTCAAATGGTAACGACAATGCAGAGGTTGGTCATGTCACAATGACAGCGATCACAGCTATCACTCTTCCAGGAGACTACAATGGATGGGATGTTAACTCAAACGCTTTGGCTAAAGATGGCAATGACTACACATGGTCAGGCAGCTATAACGTGACATCAGCCGGCTGGAAGTTTGCCATGAATAATGCCTGGGATATCAATTTAGGTGGAGACCCGGAAGATTTGTGGTTTGACGGTGCCAACATCACTCTTGAAGGTTCTACAATAACTTTGAATCTTGAGCAATATCCTTGGACTTGTACAGTTCAATAATTTAAAACTAATCACAAATGAAACTAAGATATTTATTTGCACTCCCGATACTCGCCACAGCCTTAATGGGCTGTGACGAGATCGAATACAGTGATGCTAAGCCGGTAGAGAACCCACAATTGCCCGGCATCTCTAAGAATGATTTCGCTGTATCTCCTTCGTCTGTATTAGTGAATGGTCTGAATCTTGAAGAATTGGCTAATCAGACTGACGATCCCGAAAGCTATATGGTAGATTTATATACCATAAATGTTCTCACTGATGCTCTTCCGGCAAACGCAGTGGTTTCCGGTAGTATACAATTTGCTGTCGACGACACATTTGACAATCCGTTTAATCTTGACAACCTTCAAATTGAAAATGGGGTTGTAAGTGTGCCTCTTAGCAGTTTGATTTATACAAGAAGCACAATGTTCGGTAAAGACCCACGTCCATATCAAGTTTTCTACCGGATTCCGGTTTATGTTACAGTTGATGGTGGTCAATACAAAATTGGCGACAAGGACTATTATTTCTGTGATGGCGATGAATTTACTGAAGAAGGAGTAAATCCTGGATATACAGTTGAAGAAGCTTATTATCTTGTAGGACCCGATGGCACGAGCCTTGATTCAGCAATTAAATTCGAGCACTCCGGTTATAACATCTATGATGACACAATCTTTACCGTGACCGCTAAGTTCTCGGAAGGTAACAGCAGTTGGATAATTGTACCCCAGAGTGTCTACGAATCAGGTTCTCTTGATAGCAATGAAGTTTACGGACCGCAAGACGCTGAAGCTTTGGAAGGGGTTCTTGAACTCGGTGGTAATCCCGGAACATTGCAATCCGGTAAGAAATATGATTTCAGCATCAACCTCTCAACATTGAGCTATACTATTTCAGAAATTGCTGATTTCGAATATCTCTACACTCCGGGTAATTCAAACGGTTGGGATCAGTTGGCATCACAAATGCTTTATACCGATAATTTCATCAACTACCATGGCTTTGCATATCTTGATGGAGGCTTCAAGTTTACATCAGCACCCGATTGGAATGGAATTAATTATGGAGCCGGAGAGGAAGAAGGCACAATCTCTACTTCAGGCGGAGACCTGAGTGCTGAGGCATCTCTTTACTGGTGTGACGTCAATGTCGACAACTTAACCTATATTTTGACCGACATTACAGCTGTTTCAATGATCGGTGATTTCAATGATTGGAATGGCGATGTTGAGCTGACACCTTCAGACAATTATCTGATTTGGACCGGAACCCTCACTTTAGAAAATGCCGGAGGATGGAAGTTTAGAATGAATAACAGTTGGGATATCAACCTTGGTGGCACTGAAAGCAATCTTGTAATTAATGGAGATAACATTAATTCAGAACCAGGAACTTATATAGTGACCTTAGACCTAAGCAAACTCCCATACAGTTTTACAATTCTTGCTCAATAAAGTATAATTTAAAATTCCCTATATCAAGGGCGTGTCATTTTCCAGACACGCCCTTTCCTATTACTATCGCCCTACACCATCCTTTCTTTCTCTTTCTGTCCCGTCACAAGCCAGGCTCTTTTGTCCCTAGGTATATTTGCTCTCCTCACAAGTGATTACAGAGCTTGTGTTCTATGGTGTGCCAAAAGATTCAAATACTGCTTACACCTCAGTTCAAACAGATGATTTCAATTTGATGACTCTTATCAATGCTTTCAAAAATAATCTGGACTCAGGCAAAATGAATTTCATCACTAAGATTAACGTGAGTTCGATATAAGCACTTAGGAATTATATTATGATAAATCAGCCTTTTAGAATTAACTAATTGGCTGATTTACTTGTAAATATACGTAAAGTTTTGTAATTTTATAGTGACTAATTACAAGATTAACAAACCTTTACGCCATGTTT
>JAFLTV010000067.1 GCA_022509105.1 Muribaculaceae bacterium
ACCTTAATAGGGCTGATATGTTCTATGCCCAGAAACTTTACTCTCAAGCATTGGAAGAAGTCGGTAAGGTTCTAAATTTGGATCCTTCTAACGAAGATGCAAAAACAATAAAGAAAAAAATATCGGAAATTCATTCTGAGCATGAAGAAAAAGTTCGGAATTTAGCATCAAAATTAGAAACCTCCGAGAAAGAACAGGATTTAGATGAAGCCATCCGTATTTGCGAAACTCTCATAAATGAGGATTCGCCAAATATAGGGAAATGGACAGCAAAAAAAGAGCGAATAATCGCGAGAAAAAAAGAAATTGAAGAAAACGAAAAGAAACTTAAAGAGCTTCGTAAAGAAATTAACACTTCTCTCTTTGAAGAGGATTGGGTTAAACTCAAATTATTATGTGAAAATTATTTGGGTATAAAAAAAGATGATGAAGTTTCTCAATTCCTTTCCAAAGCTAAGAAAAGACTTGAAGAAATAACTGTCCGTGAAGCTAAGGATAAGGCGTTAGCTCAGATTAATCAACTCATTCTTGATAAACGTTTTAATGAAGCAGAGGATGCGATTAATCGATTTGCGCAGAAATATCCTTCAGAACAATCGGTTGTCAAAGATTTAAGAAGTAAGCTTTTTTCCTTTGACAATGAAAGCACGAAACAAACTCAAAATATTCCACCTCGTAATCCGGTCGGGTTTAATTCACCACAACCCTCCGGAGGAAAGGAACCTGATGATTTTTTTGATACACCACCAAAAAAATCTAAAATCAAAGAAACTCCAAAGAAAAGAACCTCCAAACCTAAAGATGATGACGACTTTTTTTCAACTCCTAAGAATGAGTCACAATCGTTAAAGGCTGGAAATTCAAAAATAACAAATAACGATTTTAACTTCTAACAAATTAAATTTAATAACATGGCAGAAGAAATTAGACTGAAACGTAAAATCACCCTCCGTCGCAAAGAGGAGGAAGCCGCATTTACGTTTGGCGGCAAATTGAAGGTCAATCTTTATTGGACCTCAGACACAGACCTTGACCTCTGTTTATTCTTCCGTAAGAAAGACGGAGAAGTAGGTGGCGTATTCTCAAATGAATATCGCCAGAAAAAAAGCGACCTTGGTTCACTCGACAAGTTCCCCTTTATGCTTCACCTGGGAGACAACAAAGAACCGGCTCCCGGTGGTGAAGAAAGCGAACAAATCAATATCGCTAAACTTGATGATATTGACGAAGCATATGTTTGTATCGTAAACTATGGTGCAGCAATCGAAGGTGAAGATGTAACTTATGCAGAAGAAGGTGGCCGTATCGAAGTAAAGAGCGACAGTGGTGACTACCTCGAAGTTTTGGCAGACTCTGCTGATGAAGGTCATGTTTACTGTGTTTGTTCAATTAAGAACAAAGGTGGAGAATTTGCACTTAAAAATGAAAGCCGAGTTATGAGTCTCGGTCAAGCATTTAAGGAAATTCCTGGCTTTGCTCTCATCTGCGAAGACTAATGGCTGATTCGGACGTAAAACTCAAACATAAGGTTCAACTGCGTAAAAAGATTGAGGAAACAGAACCTGTTTCTGAACCTCTACCTGTTGACCCGCAACCAGAAAAACCTCGTCGTAACTCGAAGATGTGGTTATGGATTTTTTCTCTAATTGTTATTGGCCTTTTAGTATGGTGGATAATCGCTACCATTAGGACGGAAGACAAAACAGTAGAAGACGAAAACCCAGCTCCGACGGTTGAAGAAGTGATTGAGCAACCTGAAAATGTTGAACAAGGAACGGAAGTGCCTGCGGTGTCCGAAGAACAACTTTCGGAGGAAACCACACCAACGGATGTTCAAGAAACAGAACCTTTGACTCCCACACCTTCAACAACTAAAGAAGAACCATCTGTTCCAGTTCAATCCCAACCGAGTAAATCAAGTCCGGCCACTACCCAGACACAATCAAATGCCTCACTAAATGTCTCTAATGATGTAGAGGCCGAAGCTATGAAAGTGATACGTGGCGATTATGGTATCGGTCAGGAAAGAAAAGATAAACTTGGAAATAAATATCAAACTATTCAGAACCGAGTTAATGAACTGAAAAAAGAAGGAGTATTCTAAAATTACAGTTATAGCATGGGTGGACAAGCGGAGTTTATTAACAATGCTTATTCACCTATGCTCTTAAAGTATGAGTATTATAACAATAGTAATTGGACTAATAATTTGGTTGGTCATCCCAATACTGACCAATGAAATGGTAAAGAAAAAATCGCAAAAGAAAGCGATTGCAATGTTATGTCGAATAATCGGTATAGCAATTATCATTGTGGCCATATTAAATTACTTAAAAACCTTAGCCTCATGAAACCGAAATTCTTCCTTGGCAATATTATTTTGTTATTCTCCTTAACTATTCTTTATGGATGCGGTGGAAATTCCACACAAGTCAATAATGAGGAAACAAAACTTACAGAGAAACAAGAGAAACTCATAGCTGAAGGCTGGTATATTCCAAAAACTGATATCAGTGGAGAATTGCCATCGGAATATGGAGTAAAACCTAAATATGGTCAACAAGATAATTATTTTGATATCGAGATTGGGAAAGGATGTGATGTGGCGATTAAAATTGTTGATGCGACCACAGACAAATGTATCAGATATGTTTTCGTTCCGGAAAACACCTCAGTTAACATTCAGATGATACCACAAGGTAAATATTATTTGAAATTAGCCTATGGTAAAGATTGGATGGAGTATGTCAATGACGATGGTTCAATTATTGGTAAATTCACAAAGAATGTTTCTTACGATAAAAGCGTAGATATATTTGATTTCGGGAAAAAGAATGCTGATTCTATTGTGAATTTCCTTTTGAATATCAATGTTGTTGATAACGTACTTGAAAATAACTTTAATACCGTTGAAATTTCTGAAGAAGAGTTTCTGAAATAAGGACTCAACTTTACATCATATAAAAATATTAAATACCAATATGGCAGAAAATTTATACAAAGGACTTACAGATGCGGAAGTATTAGAGAGTCGTAAGAAAAATGGGTCGAATGTGCTTACGCCACCCGAACAAGACACATGGTGGAAAGAACTTTTAGGGAAGTTCTATAAATTCAAAGGGCAAGAAGATGATCCGGATCCGCTGATTCGTATTCTTCTTATTGCCGGCATACTTTCTTTAGGCATATCTTTTTATGAGCATTACGCCCTACATCAAGATTGGAAAGTATTCTTTGAACCCATCGGTATTTTTGTTGCCATATTATTAGCAACCGTATTGGCTTTTATCTTCGAACAGAAAGCCAATAAGGAGTTCACAATCCTTAACCAGGTTAACGATGATGAACAGGTCGAGGTCATAAGAAACGGCAAAGTTACCTCCATTCCTCGTAAGGATGTCGTTGTAGGAGACATTGTCGTTCTCAATACAGGCGAAGAAATCCCTGCCGATGGAGAACTCCTCGAAGCCGTTTCTTTGAGTGTTGACGAATCCTCACTTACCGGGGAGCCGTTGGCTCATAAAACCACCGACCCGGCTCAATTCTCTAAAGAGTCTACCTATCCCTCAAATCATGTGCTCAAAGGCACCAAGATTATGGAGGGTCACGGCATTATGCGTGTCCTTAAAGTCGGAGACGCTACCGAGATGGGTAAAGTTTTCGAAGAAGCTCAAATCGATGACTCCGTCAAGACTCCGCTTAACGAACAGCTCGATGGTCTCGCAGACTGGATTACCAATGCAAGTTACATTTTTGCAGGTCTTATTATCTGCGCTCAACTTGTCAGCTTCATTGGCGTTTGGAATTGGGAAGGATGGGTGCTCATTATCCCCGTTGTCGTATTCTTCTGGCTTGTTATATGTAAATTTGGTGACTGGTCCGGTAAGGCTTGTGCATGGACTATTGTCGGATTTATCGCTCTCTTTATCGGTATGGTTTGCGGTGCTTTCGCTTTAGTAAACCCCGGCGCCGGAGATGCCAGTTGGTCAATGCTACTTGCTCATACTCTACAAACCATAATGGTAGCCGTAACGCTTATTGTTGTGGCTGTGCCTGAAGGTCTGCCTATGGCAGTAACGTTGTCATTGGCTTACTCAATGAACCGTATGTTCAAAACGAACAATCTTGTTCGTAAAATGCATGCTTGCGAGACAATGGGGGCCACCACCGTTATTTGTACAGACAAGACCGGCACCTTGACCCAAAATCAAATGCAGGTTTATAAGACTAATTTCTTCGGAGACCCATCTGATGAAATTCTCTATGAGGGTATTGTTGCTAACTCTACCGCTCAACTCGATACGACAGGCGAGAAAATACAGGTTCTCGGAAACCCGACAGAGGGCGCTTTGCTCCTTTGGTTGAAAGCTCGCGGTCAAAACTATGTAGATTTACGTGTCGCTGCCGAGAAGATTGAGGAACTTCCGTTCTCAACCGAACGAAAGTATATGGCTTCTATTGTCAAGTCAACGACTGGCAAGATCATATTATATCTTAAGGGTGCTCCTGAAATCGTTTTCAAAATGTGTAAAAACGTTTCCGGAGTTACTAAAGAAGAACTCGAGGCCCAACTTCTCGACTATCAAGCACAAGCTATGCGTACTCTCGGTTTCGCATACGCCGAAGTGGCAGCTGACTTCAAAATCTCTGACATTGATAAAGCTCCGCTTACATTCCTCGGCATCGTTGCCATTTCCGATCCCGTTAGAACGGATGTACCCGAAGCAGTCAACGAGGTTGTTTCCGCAGGTATCGGCGTCAAGATAGTAACCGGTGACACCCCTGGAACAGCAAAAGAAATCGGTCGTCAAATCGGTCTTTGGAATGATAACACCGACTCCGAAAAGAATATAATAACAGGCGTTGAGTTTGCTGAACTTACAGACGGCGAACTCCGTGAGAAAGTTGGTGATCTAAAGATTATAGCCCGAGCCCGTCCGTTGGATAAGAAACGCCTTGTCGAGGCACTCCAAGCCAACAACGAGGTTGTGGCCGTAACAGGCGACGGAACTAACGACGCACCGGCTCTTAACACCGCTCATGTGGGATTATCGATGGGTGACGGTACTTCAGTGGCTAAGGAAGCATCGGATATCACGATTATTGACAACTCTTTCTCGTCTATCGGTAGAGCCGTAATGTGGGGTCGTTCACTTTACAAGAATATTCAGCGATTCCTCCTGTTCCAGTTGACCGTGAACGTGGCAGCATGTTTCCTTGTACTGATAGGTTCTTTCTTTGGCGAAACTTCGCCTCTGACAGTAACTCAGATGTTATGGGTAAACCTTATTATGGACACCTTCGGTGCAATGGCTCTCGCTTCTCTACCTCCTTCAGCCAATGTAATGAAAGATAAACCGCGAAACCGCAACTCATTCATTCTTTCAAGCTCAATGCTTTGGGAACTCATGAGTGTTGGCATTATCTTCTTCATTATTACATTCGGATTTTATATGTTCTTCAACGGAGCTGTAGTTACATCAATACCTCAGATGTTCCATGCACCGTTTGAATTTGGGAAAGATTATCTTACAGGTTACGAAGCTACTCTCTTATTCTCAATCTTTGTTTGGACTCACTTCTGGTATATGTTCAATGCCCGCAGCTTCGACACCGGTCGCAGTGTATTCAAACTCAAAATGAGTTCGGGCTTCTGGACTATCGCCATTATCATCATTTGCGGCCAATTATTCATAACCGAAATAGGTTATGAATTCTTCAACGTAGAACCGATGTTCCATACTCTCGATTGGAAATTCAATCCTTCCGGAGCACTTGACTTTGCCATTATATTTGGTGCTTCATCTTTAGTTCTTTGGATTAGAGAAATCTATCGTGCATTTCAAAAATAATGATACAACTAAAACATTCTGACTGGAAAACTTCAGAACAGTCCGGAGACATACAACGCTTTCTTAAGGCTCAAATGAATATGTATGAAACTGCGCTGACTGAAATAAAACAAGGTCATAAACAATCACACTGGATATGGTATGTTTTCCCCCAACTAAAAGGTTTGGGGAGAACATACAACTCCAATTTCTATGGTATAACCGATTTAGCTGAAGCAAAAGAATATCTTAAAGAACCAACACTTAGGGCAAGACTCTTAGAACTTTGTGACATTCTTTTACAGAAACCGCATAACGATGCTACTATCATATTTGGAGAACTTGATGCAAAAAAACTTCGATCTTCAATGACTCTATTTGATTTGGCTGAACCTAATTCCATTTTTGCAAATGTTCTCACTAAATATTTTAACGGTAAACGTTGTGTTAGGTCATTAAGAATTTTGAATAAAATATAACCAGTACACAATTCGTAATCATTTGAATGATTGTTCGCCACCAGGGATGGTACCGAACATTGAGCTTTTGAGGTTGGGATTTTAGTATATATAACAGCGGTAGCTGTATCATTGGTAATCGTCATCAGTATTGGTGGCGATTTTTTGTATCTGGACTTCCGCTGAGGTGCGGTTGATTTTCAGAGGTATTACGCTTGTGGCCGTTGAGGATTACTTCACGGTGCTTATGTG
>JAFLTV010000068.1 GCA_022509105.1 Muribaculaceae bacterium
GCTCTCCACAACATCCTCTAAAGAAAGCATGTTGTCTATATATTTTTCATATTCACGTCGCTGTTCTTTAGAGAGGGAGGCGATTCTTAATTCCTTTGCTGCTTCTTTCAACCCCGGAGCATCAGCACCTTCCGGAAGTTTGCTGTGACTTAGAAAATACATCCATTGATCGAGAGGGGTTTTAGACAGTCTGTTGAAATCATTAGCTTTAAGAATATAATATTCCGGGAAAATCTCACTGACAGAGTTCACCCGGAACTTCTCTTTAAGTTTGGGAGATAGTTGCAATATGTCGCCGTCATGCAGACCCTTGAACTCGGTTTTGCCATGATAGACATAATCAGAACCTTCACCAAGTTTGAAATAAACGATATTGATGCTGTATACTTTAGATACTTCTCCGTATCCGTGACCGCTTTCAAGAAAATCGTTGACAACCTTGGAAGTGCCGAACAACATTCTGTGGAAATAAGAATCTTCAGTTTCGTTCTGAACTTCTATAATTATTTTCTTGCCCGTTGCATCTTCGGCAAGCATATCGACTCGGTTAGACTTGTTTTCTTCAAAATCCTTGTTGCCTTCGCTTTCAAGCATTTTTTGAATTTTGATGGGTTGTCCGAGTAAAGAAGAGAGAAGACCATTAAGGATTGTATGGTCTGTCTTATGTCGGAGCAGTCTTTTGATTGCCCAGTCAAAACGAACGAGATTATCTTCGCGGCCCATATATGATAATTTTTGAAGAAGATTCTATACCACAAAAATAAAACAAAAATCTAAAAAATCAAAAGAGAAAGAAAGATAGAGGCAAACAAGAGGGGCACGTTATTTTATGGCTATTTTTTTGCCGTCTTTGATGTAAATTCCCTGGGGAAGGTTTTCCAAAGTTGAACTTACTTTCACTCCTTGCAGGTTGTAAACCGGACCGTTGACTGCATTATTGTCGCGAATACTTTCGACAGCTGCCACGGGGAATGTGATTTTTGCATCCATGTTTACATTATCCCAGCAGAAACCACCGAAGGGGTCGCCTTCATATCCGAAATTTGCATCATAGATGACGTTCCCGTCAACATCAGTGTGAGACAAAGTGACCACACCGTCTTTAAATGTGGTGTAAGGAATGGCGTCTCCTTCGTTTGCTATAATCTCTTCAATGGTGAAACCATGAGTGCCTTTCAATAATAGAGAACCCAATCGGTTGTAGCAATAGAATCTGTTGACTAAAAGGGCTGCTGAAGAGAATCCGGCATCAGCTTGGAGGAATACCACATGATCCGGGTCTGTGACGTCAAACAGGATATGGCCAATGTCTTGACTTTCGTTAATGAAAGCCAGGGGTCCGTAATGGTAGGGGCCCACGAGTCGGTAAAGATTCGGGTTTTCCTTATTCCGTTGCAAAGGAACATTATATTGGTTTTCAGGCGCGGTCTGGTCGATGGCAAGGGCCGGAAGCACCCAGCCGTCCATAAACAAGGCTTCGCCCATATCTTCCCATTCTCCGTAATTATCCTCCGAAATTTCCTGACGACCGTTGATTATGTCGAAAATATCGAAATATCCGGCAATGTTTTGTCCTGCCTCATCATAATATGCCGACCAGGCAATCCCGGTGTCGGGCATAAATTCCAAAATTCCTCCTTCAGGATAATAGAAGGCGTAGACGTTGCCATGTTCAATGCTGTTGGTGAATGAATTATAATCATAAGGGTCTTGGAAAATCTGATAGTCGCGCACCTGACCGATATGAGTTTTGGTAAACACAATCACAGCACCATCCTCATCATCAAAGATCATTCCGGTGAACGGCAGGTAAGACTTATCTTCTTCACCCACATAAGTGAAATAGACTATATTTCCCTCAACAGCGGCGGCATAGGTCAGGAACAGGGAGCCCAGGATGGAATCTTCAAAATAGTAGTCTCCGAACTGGAAAACCCATTCTCCTTCAATTGAAGCAAAGTCGACAGCTTTGGTGGCTCCAAGTATCCTTTTTGTTTCAGAGCGAGGGAAAGTTGCCGTCATGTCCGGCTTCGAGGGTTCGGCACGACGCCCCGATTGAGGCGCCGGCCGAAGTTCAGCGTTTTCCGGCAGATCGAAGGGAAATGCCGAAATGGCCGAGAGGAGAGCAATTAATGAAAAAACAATCCTTTTCATTATTTCAATACCTTTTTGCCGTTGATTATATAAAGGCCACCCGGAAGATTCTTCAACTCGGAAGCATTTTCTGTCTCAAACACTTTCACACCCTTAAGGTTGAAGACTCTGAACAAGCCGGAGCTGTCGCGGAGGCTTTCCACAGAACCGGAATCATCATTAGTTACAATGAGATTGTCGAGAGAAGTAGCCATGTTGTGGTATTTAGTGCCTTCAACATCGATGATAACGCAGCTTTCGGGCACATTCAGACGGTAAACTTCATCAGTGAGGGTGATGAGGTTTATCCAAAGTTCAGTGCCGTCGTCAGAAACAAACACATCAGTGCCATATTCCAATTCAACATACCCTACCATTGAACTGTAAAGGTTGACGGGTTCTGCATCCGGAGCTAAAATGAGCTGCTGTCTATCCCAGTTGACCACGACGGGATAATCATCGGGTTTCAATGATGCGCCGCTTTCGATATTCCATTCCGCCATGCCCGGATAGAGAGGCAATGATTCACCGGGTTGGTCGGGATCTTCTCCTCCTTCATTGCAGATAAAGTCATAATAAACCTCATAGGAGAAATCCGAAACGCCACCGTTTGTCACACAGAGATAACTGTCGGGGATGAGGAGGCGACAGCTGCCCTTAAGATTCGCGAGATAGCTGATGTCTACGATGAGAGTAGTGCCGGAAATTGAAAGTTTGCTCGCGGGTATTGTCGACATGTTGCCTTCATTTCCATAGAACAGAGTGGGGCCGAAGATATAGCCGTCGTCTTTCCAGTCTTCATTGAAAGACAGAGCTGTGGCAGTTGTCCAGGTCACAGTGATGATGCCGGCGTCATCCGGGCCGTTACATTCCACGGGACCTTCGTCAAATGGAGCATCGTAAGTGAACTCATAGCCGTCGATAGCCTGATTCGTGACATCAGTGCCGTTGAAATAAACGTAACCTTCGGGGAGATAGAACTTATAGACTCCTCCGGGAAGATCGGGATAGCGGTTGGTTATATTGACTCTCAGTATGTTGCCTTCGATCCTGAGATTGGCTTCGGAGAACATAAAGTCTTCGAGGTAGTAAAGATCAAATCTCGCATCTGTCTCTTGGTTTATCATATACGCCCCGGTGGTTTCTGCCTCCTGCAGAGAGGTTACTCCGCTCCAGGAAATGTCGAAATAATTACCTTCCAGGGGTTTTATGTTCACTTCAAACGGGATATCCTGATTCCCTCCTATCTCTATCGGGAGATACTGATGAACATTCGGTACACGCCCGGGAACCATGTCTACATAATATTCCGGTATGTTTAATTCATAATTTCCATCGGGAAGGTCCATTCCTTCAAGGATGACAGTGAAATAATTTCCATACAGGGGAAACTCAATCTGCTGCTGATAGTATAAAGGAATCTGCTCGTTGTCGTTGTTTACAAGAAATGCACGAAATTCGGGATCTGTCTTGTCATAAATGCAATAACCAGGATTTACAAAAGTGTAGTCTTCCCAGACAACATTCCAGCGAAGAGGAGCCACCTGACGGATAACCGCCTCAGCATCAAGGTCATCATTGTTTTGTGCTAAAGATTGAAAACCGCAAATACCGCAAAGTAGAAGCAGCATCGTAGTAAAAAGTTTTTTCATAGGCTACGTTTTTATGTTGTTGATATTTGTTTGATCAGAGAGTCTTAAAATTTTGAGTTTCTAAGATACAAAAAAATAATGATTAATTGAATAATTGTTGAATAAAGGAATTTATACATAAGAAATTTTATACATAAAATTTTTTATGTATAAAATTTCTTATGTATGGAAACGGGAGTTGGATGTAGCAGAACATTATATTTATGGGGTCGGAGGAGAAATCCGGTTTGAGAAAGATCCTTTGGGGAAAATCCGGTTCGAGAAAGATCCTTTGGGGGAAAATCCGGTGTCGGAAAAACGAGTGCGTGAAGAATCCGTTATGGGGAAAATCCCATGTGGGAAAAAATCCTGTGATGGAAAAATGTTAAAATTTAGCTTAGCCGGGAAGAGACGGACAAACAGAAAGTTTATTAATAGGGGATAAATATTAGATAAGGTTTAGAATGATTTAGAATGATAATGAGCAAGCAAGCCCTATCTGATATTTAGAAATAGACGGGGCCAGAAAACCGTTGGCTTTGTAACGTTTTTTAAAGAATGTTTTAGTAATCACAGGATAAAGCCAGTAGGCCGCTTCGGCACAAAGAATACCGAAACCGGCGCCGGCCAAGACATCGTTGAGCCAGTGGGCATTATTGTAAAGCCGCATGAATCCCGTGGTTGCAGCCACGGCATATCCGGCAATTCCTATCCATGGGGATTTGCTCCAATATTCGCGACGCAAGAGTTCGGCGCCGCAAAACGCTATGGCTGTATGTGCTGACGGGAAGGAATGGTTATTTTTAAGATTCGGACGGGGGCTGTCGATGGAATATTTAAGAGTTAATGTCGTGATGCCCAAAAGAATATAGGCTGTGCCATATATGATGGTTGCATCTGCCACATTGTGAGTGCCGCTGAATCCGAAGAGATTCATGCCATAGCCGGCCACGGCCGGAACGACAGTTAAATAATCATCGAAACTAAGTTTGTGATGCCCGTTTTTTTGAAGATCATGTTCCACTTTCTCGTTGACATTCTTCTTCCATCCCTTAGAGAATCCTATGGCTCCGACAGCGATCAAAGATGTCGGGACAATGAGTTCGGTGGCCTTAAATTTATAAGGATTTTCCAGGACGCGGGGATAAGTAACGCTTTCTTGAGAAACAGCCAACAGAGATTGTTCCAAAACCACAACCGAGTCCGGGGTCTCAGCAGAGTCTTGAATCTCAATCGAGTCTTGAGCCTCAACGATGAAATTTGCAAAAGCTACGTTCGGAACTGCAACTAAAAACAATAAAGTTGCAATCAGGAGAGAAGAGAGGCTGTGCATTATAAGAATGCAGTTAAGAGGATGAAATTATTTGGCCATTGTGAAATGGCGGGAGGCGAGGCGATAGCCGTCGGCAAAGACTTCCACGGTGTAGTCTCCGGGCGTGAGAGTGGAATTCACGTCCCAATAAATGCTTACGCTCAATTCCTCGTTGGCATATTCCATCTGGCGTTTGGCCGTAGCAGCCACAGTGGCTCCATCGATAGTGAAAGAGTCGCCTCCGCCGAGAAGGGCTCCTTCCGGAGTGAGGATACGCACATAGAAATCCTTCATGCCGGGAGCGGCAGTATTATTTGGGCTGACGATAAAGCTCACGCCGAGCTGTTTGGCCTTGGTGATGTTTTTCTCCACTTTCCCCTTCTTATTGTATGCTTGGAAAGAAAGACCGGTGATATTCAGTTTTTTGGCAAGTTTTACGGTCTGGGAAAGTTCTTCGTTTTTAGTTGTGGCCTGAGTGACCTGAGTGGAAAGTTCCACATTTTTTTCAGTAACCTGAGCTATTTCCTTCTTCAGACCTTCGTTTTCCTCACCGAGTCGTCTGATCTCTTCGAGATAATGTTTCACAATGCCTTTAAGAGTTGCGATTTCCCCTTCGAGCTGTCTGATTCTTTCCTTATTTGCGGCATTGGTCTGGGCATTGACCTTTTTTTCCTGAGCGAGCTCGGCGAGCAGGCCTTCCACTTTGAGGCGAGCCTCGTTGTATTTTTGAACAAGCGAATCGTTTTTGAGGTATATCTGCTGGTCTTCATACTGGGAGAAGTCGGAATTGATCTGGTTGAACTCGTTGGTGAGCTGCAGCTGCTCGTTGGCGAGTTTCAGGCTTTCGACTTCAGCGAGCGCCTGGTTGACTTCCTCGGTGCGTGAAGAATTATTAACGATAAGGACGATAATAAGAGCAATAAGACCGAGCGCGACAGCCGCGGCCCCGGCGATCAGAAGTTTTTGTTGCTTGTTCATTACAGAATATTTCAAATTACTGCAAAGATAAAATTATTTTAAGACATTGCAAAACGAAAAGAAGGCTGACATTCGCGGGAATATCAGCCAACTGATTGCTTTTTGTCTTATTCTTGCTGTAAAGCTTGAATTATTTGTTTTCAGCGGGTTGTTCTGCAGCCGGAGCTTCAGCATTGGGGCTGTCAGCGTTAGGAGAATCAACAACTGGGCTGTCAACAGCAACTTGTTCAACAGCAACAACTTCTTCAACAGCCGGAGCAGCTTCTTCAGCATTTTGTTCAGCTTTGTTACCACCGCAGCTAACCATTGCTACGCTGAAAACAACAGCAAGTGAAAGGAATAACTTTTTCATCTTTAATTTAAATTAAAATAATAAAACAATATTTGCTATCAAAAACGGTGCAAAGTTAACA
>JAFLTV010000069.1 GCA_022509105.1 Muribaculaceae bacterium
GTCATATCTTCATTTTGTTCTATTTCCTCATTGGGAATAGGATATCTCATATTGTGTTCATCTATGGTGCCGGAACGTTTCGCCCATTTGTTACGTTCCTTCACATATTCAACGAACTTTCCGGTTCTGATCAAGTCAAATCTTCTCCAGTTTTCTCCTAAAAGTTCACGCATACGTTCATCAAGGATTTTCACACGGAATTCATCTTGGCCCATAGTATTCCATTTCTTATCAGCCGGTAACTGAAAACCCCATGCACGGTTCCTTACTTCATTGACAATTTCCACAGCTTCAGATGTTCTATTGATTTCATTCAAACATTCTGCATAACTGAGAAGGACATCAGCATATCTAAGAACCGGGATGTTTTTGCCTGAGTTCCACATATTGTTTATTCCAAGGTCGGTATGCTGGTCTGTACGGAAATCTTCATATTTCTTTACATGAGGCTTTAATTCATCATGATCTTCTCCCAAGTCTTCCCAAGATACACAATCCAAGTCAGGAGTTTCACCATAATATGTGAAGTCATAACGTATTGAAACATCTTTTCTCAAGTCACCGTCTTCCCAGATTCCACCATCCTCGATATTGCTATAAGCATATTCTGTAACAACTACATGGTCATACCCTGCAAAATAACATCCGTCACTCCACCAGTTCTGAGCCACACGGCTTCCAATCTGGAACTGAATTTTATTTTGGTTGGGATTATTGTTAAACTGAAGTTCAAATAAAGATTCTGCAGTATTTGGTGTATTATAATCGAAAAGGTCGGCATAATTCACCAATGAATAGTTCATTGACCTTACTTTCTCAAAACATTCAGCTGCTTTTGCGAAATCACGCAGTCCTGTTTCGATCGGTGCTGACATATATGCTTTGCCTAACAAAGCATAGCCGGCACCTGATGTTGCTCTTCCCGCACTGTTAGTCTCCGGAGCATATTTGGCAGCCTTTTCAAGGTCTGCTATCACAAAATTCCATGTATCCACAAGAGATTGTCTTCCATATCCTGTCTCTGAAACTTTATTCAGGTCGATCAATGGTATCTCACCCCAATACATTGCCAGTTCCAAATCCATGAAACCACGAAGGAAACAAGCCTCTCCAAGAAGCTGAGCCTCTTTAGTGC
This sequence comes from Muribaculaceae bacterium, assembly GCA_022509105.1. Taxonomy (GTDB): domain Bacteria; phylum Bacteroidota; class Bacteroidia; order Bacteroidales; family Muribaculaceae; genus Lepagella. The sequence continues at coordinate 1,136 of JAFLTV010000069.1, forward strand.
CGGGTTGAATATTTTCATTGTCAAGAGCACGAATAATCTTGGCAGCTGCCGTCACAACCGGGAAACGTGCATTCCACTGATCTTTAACCCGACCAACAAGAGAATTAAGATTTGCATCATAATTATCCAAACTGGCATTTTCACCCCCGTCTTTCATTTGTAAGGCACCACGTTGAATCTCGTCAGTTCCGGTCATAAGGAACCAGGCTCTTTCATCAGTTCGGGTATCGTTTCCCATAGTGGTATATATACCGTTCAGATTGGTTTCGATATATGAGAGGTCGCTGTAAATCTGTTCCTCCGATAATCCCATCTGATTTTCTTCATCCAGGAAATCAGAGCAAGATGTCATCATGCCGATTGCAAAGGCTGACAATATGTATGATTTTATAATAGTTTTCATGATAAGACTGTTTTAGAAAGTAAGATTTAAACCGAAAGTAAATGAACGTGTTGCAGGGTATCCAAAATCTCCTGTTTCAGGATCGAACCCTTTGTATTTAGTTACGGTGAACAAGTTAGAACCCGTAGCATACACTCTGATATTGTCAAAATGTATAGCTTTCATCCATTTCTTTGGAAGATTATAGCTAAGTGTCAGGGTAGCGAGTCTCAAATAAGAGGTGCTTTGCAAAGCGAAATCAGTATCCCATGCATAATAAGGGTTATATCCGTTTGATGTGTTTGTAATAACTCTTGGGAAGGCTGCATTTGGATTTTCGGGACTCCAACGGTCAAGAAGATCTACCGAAGCCATGGATGTGCCGGTTGATGAAATCAGCGATTCATAATAATCACTTATCTTTTTGCCACCGATTGAATAATTGAATATTGCATTGAGGGTGATACCTTTCCAAGTGAAATCAGTGGAAAAACCTCCATAGGCTTTGGGATCCATGTAACCTACAATTACCCTGTCATTTTGATCAACAATACCATTACCATCTTGGTCAAGGGCGAATAGATCTCCCAATTCAACATTTTTACCATTGTAATTCAAACCTTGCCATTGGGCTCTATTTTCTTCTGTTGCAATGCCACCACATTTTAGAGCATAAATAGAATTCAACGATTCATTAAGGAATATGTTACCGGTTCTTTCAGTACCGTTAAGGATTCTTTCAACATTGCCATGAAGTTTTGTAACCTTATTATGGTCAACTGAAATATTGGCTGATATATTCCAAGTGAAATCTTTGGTGTCAATTGGAGTAGCACTGATAGTTGCCTCAAATCCCCTGTTCACTACAGAACCGATGTTTTCCCACTCTTCCTTATATCCTGAAGTAAAGGCAAGAGCATGTTTCATTAAAAGGTTGTCATTGTTAATGAAGAAACCATCAAGTGACAGACGCAACCTGTTGTTGAGGAATGCCATGTCAAGACCTATATTAGTCTGTTTTTGTTTTTCCCAAGTAAGAATCGGATTACCAAGCAAACCACTGGTTGCGTATGAAGCCTGTCCGTTACTTACAGAAGAATAATACATTGTCAGGTAAGCATAATTCTCTATATCCTGGTTACCAACAACACCATAACCCACACGAAGTCTAAGGTTATCAAAGATCTGTTGTTCTTCCATAAATTTCTCATTTGTAACCGCCCAGTTGGCTGAGAAAGAGGGGAAGAAACCCCATTTATGTCCTTTTGCAAACCTTGATGATCCGTCGAAACGGCCGGTGACTGTAAGGAAATAACGGCTGTCATAATTATAATTCGCTCTTGCGAGGAAAGAAAGAAGTGAATTGGCGTAGAAGTTAGAGCCTATCTCTTTCTTATCATTAGCTGCTGCTCCACCAAGATCATGATATCCCAGGTCATTTGAAGCAAATCTGTCACCCTGTGCTTTTGTATAGTTGAATGTTGTGCGTGATGCAGATTGGCCCAAAAGGAAGTCTGTGTTGTGTTTTTCAGCAAATGTGTGCCTGTATGTTATTGTATTGTCCCATTGCCATGAAAGTTTGGTCCATCTTTCATGTTTTGCACGTCCGTCTCCGTTATAATGGCGGATTGATTGCTGGATATAATCCGGTGTATATTCAAACCAGGTCTGATTAGCAAGGTCTACAGCAAAGGTAGAACGGATATTCAATCCTTCTAAAGGATTAATATTGATATAGTTTGAAGTCAAAAGACGGTCTCTGACACGTTTCTGATCAATTTCCATTGAATTGAAAGGATTGTAATCGTTGTTGTTGCCTTCAGTATGAGCTCTGTAATAAAGCGTCAGATAATCATAAGTGTAACGTGTTTCCGGATTTTCATAAGGAGCAGGGTTAAGCATGGGATTGGCTTTCATCGCCTGGTTAAATACGTCATCAACAGGCATTTTATCTTCTGTCCTTGAAAATTGGGTGTTGGTACCGATTCTTAACCATGACTTGATTTCTGTATCGGCATTAAATCTGCCGGAATATCTGTTGTTCTTGGTTCCGATTGTTATACCTTTTATACCGCTATAATTGAAACTTGCAAAGATATTGTATTTTTCACCTCCGGTTGAGAAATTGAGTGTGTGACTTTGAGTTACTCCCGTCTGGGTAAATCTGTCAAGCCAGTCATAAGAATCCCCGGAAAGATAAGTTGCGAGTTCTTCTTCAGAAAAAGCCGTGTTGGTTCCGAGAAGTGTATTTTTGATATATGCCTCACGGTTTTCTCCCGGATTTGAATACATATATCCATTGGCGAAAGCATCGATTCGAAGGTCTCCTAATTGACGGGCGTTCATTGTCTTGGGTCTGTGTGCGATATATGATGTCTGGACCCATCCATCATAAGTGACTCTACCATTACCGCCGTCACCTTTTCTTCCTTTCTTGGTTGTGACAAGAATAACTCCGTTTGCACCTCTTGAACCATAAATGGCAGTAGCGGATGCATCTTTTAAAACCTGAATTGATTCAACATCTTCAGGGTTAAGAGAATTAAATGAACCAAAATCACCGTCCATTACCAAACCATCCACAACATATATTGGAGAAGCACCTGAGTTAATGGTGTTAATACCACGTACTCTGACTGACGCATCTTCACCGGGTTTGTTACTCGGGGTTATCATAAGACCTGCCATCTTGCCCTGTAATGCACCTGCAATAGTTGTAGAAGGGGTCTCGGTCAGTTGTTCTGAATCCAAGTATCCTACCGCACCTGTCAGGTCAGCCTTTTTCATAGCTGCACCTACAACGATAACTTCATCAAGAATTGAACTGTTTTCTTTCAGAGATATGTTCATTTGTCCGTTTGCAGGCACTTTGAATTCTTCAGTAGTATATCCTATATAAGATACCTGCAATGTGCTTCCAACAGGAGCTTTTATACTAAAATCTCCGTCTATACCCGTAGCAGTTCCTGTTGTTGTCCCTTTTACAAGTATCGTAGCTCCGATAAGGGGTTCCTGAGTAGCGGAATCCACTACCACTCCGCTTACTGTGATCATTTCCTGAGCTAATGCCGGCAGCATGAACATCATCGACATCAGAAAGAATGTTATTTTCTTAATCATAATATTTAGATTTTAAGTTTATTCAAATTTCTTCCAATAAAAGAACTGTGCTTTCCATAGGGTTCCCTATATTCAAAGAGATGCCTGCATTCATAAGATAGTCACCGGGGAACACCTGGCCGTCACCATAGAATCTGTTCCATCCCTGAGGATTCAATTCAGTTATTCTATAATTCTTATCCGGATCCAGACCTTGTAGCTTGGTATCGAAATAAGTGGTCCTTCCATGATATTTTAAGCTGTATGCAAAGAAAACTGCTTTTGATTTATCCTTGCTGACATATTGATGGGAAGCCCAACCTTTGCCATCGTATGGATTTTTTAGTCTATAAAGATCTCCGTGGTGCACGATGGGTCGTATCTGTTTGTATGTCTTGATTGCATTTTCAGCAAACTCTCTTTCTTTCCCTTTCAGATCTTTAGGTTGTAACTCAAGTCCCAGTCTTCCGGAAGAAGCCACGTCAAACCTGAATTTCAACGGAGCAATGAGTCCTGTCTGATGATTGGGTGCGGTTGAAACATGAGCAGCTGTAGCTAATGACGGATAAAATAAATTTGTGCTGTATTGGATGAAAATCCTGTCCATTGCATTGGTGTTGTCGGATGTCCAGAATTCGTCATGATATTTCAATGCACCCATATCAAGTCTTGCACCTCCGGAAGAACACAGCTGGATGGTTACATCCGGGTACATTTCCCTAATTCTGTCATAAACTGAGTAAAGTCCGTTTATATAGTCAATCCAAAAATGAGATTGCTTATCTTCAGGAAGATATTCTGAACCGAAATCACTGATATATCTGTTTGCATCCCATTTCACATAAGAAATATCCGGGCTCTGTTTCAAGACGTTATCGAATGTGGTTACTATGAAATCCTGCACTTCAGGATTAGAGAGATCAAGAACCAATTGGTTACGCATCTCTATTTTGTCTCTTTTCCCGCTTTTAACAATCCATTCAGGATGTGCCTGTGCGAGTTCACTTTGTGGATTAACCATCTCGGGTTCAATCCATATTCCAAATTTTAAACCTTTATTTTTTGCGTATTTTGCCAGATAATCAATGCCTTTCGGTAATTTTTCTGTATTTACCTGCCAGTCACCAAGACCTGCATGATCACTATTCCTTGCATATTCTCCATTTCCAAACCATCCGTCATCGAGGACAAACATTTCGACTCCTATAGCTGCAGCATCATCTATCATATCAGTGATGGTTTTTTCATTAAAGTCGAAGTATGCTCCTTCCCATGAATTTAATACGATAGCCCTCTCTTCCTCAGGATGTGCGATATTGTAATTTCTTACCCAGTCATGGAAATTACGACTTGCAGTACCGGAACCGGTATTACTGTATGCCCATATCATTTCCGGCGTAGTTAAAGATTCACCGGGTTCAAGATAATATGTTGAGGCAAAATCATTGGGGCCTGCGACAATATGTAGCCTGTCACATTCATCTATTTCAAAAGTATTCTTAAAATTACCGGACCATGCCAAGGCTCCAGCGTAAACTTCACCGTTGTTTTCATTTAACGGCTGATTAAGTGAAACCATGAAAGCCGGGTTGGAGGCTGCTGTAGTCTGTAATCCCT
>JAFLTV010000007.1 GCA_022509105.1 Muribaculaceae bacterium
AGCACACCGGATTCTGGTTCCGTTTGTGAGAGTTCGAGTCTTTCCAAGGCAACATAGGTGCGGCTATTCTATAAATAGTCGCATTTTTTAGTTAGAATACTTGTTTTGCTCCATGATTTTCAGTGAGAAATGTTTCAAAGATGAAGGGTAAAAATATTGATATTAAAGGAGCGAGGGTAAACAATCTTAAAAACATTGATCTTTCAATTCCATTAAATAAATTTATTGTAGTTACCGGTGTCAGTGGCTCGGGAAAATCTTCTTTAGCTTTTGATACATTATATGCTGAGGGTCAAAGAAGATATGTTGAGAGTCTTTCGGCATACGCCCGACAATTTCTGACAAGAATGCCCAAACCGGATTGCGACAGCATTAGCGGACTACCTCCTTCGATAGCTATAGAACAGAAAGTGAACACTCGAAATCCGCGGAGCACAGTGGGCACTTCAACGGAAATATATAACTATATCAGGATGCTTTATGCACGAATCGGGCATACCATCTCCCCTATTTCCGGTCAACTTGTTACTAAACATTCTATCGAAGATATAATCAGCCAAATTCTAACGAAGCCGGAAGGCACAAGAATGGCTATCCTTACAAATATTTATATCCCCGAAGGCAGATCATTTTTTCAACACCTGGAAATAATCAAGAAACAAGGTTATTCCCGTCTTGAGAGAGACGGGGAATTCATAAACATAGACGACCTTCTTGAAAAAGGAGATAAAATTACCAATGATGGCTATTATCTCCTAATAGACAGGATGTCGGTGAGCAATGATAAAGAAGAGATTTCAAGGCTTACTGACTCAATTGAAACAGCTTATTATGAAGGCCGGGATGAATGTATAGTTAAATTCTGGGAACCTGAAGGAATTTCACAAACAACATTTTCAAATAAGTTTGAAGCTGACGGAATGGAGTTCAGGCAACCAAGCGACCTGATGTTTAATTTTAATAATCCTTATGGCGCATGCCCGGAATGTGAAGGCTTCGGCAAAGTCATGGGAATAAGTGAAGATTTAGTCATCCCTGACAAGACTCTTTCTATATATCAGGATGCTGTGCAATGTTGGCGCGGTGAGAAAATGAGCGAATGGAAACGTTATTTTATAAATTTAGCATCCAGGTTTGATTTTCCGGTTCATGCTCCATATTCGCAATTGACAAAAGCACAAAAGGATTTCCTCTGGCATGGAAATAAAGACTGGGAAGGTATCGATGGTTTTTTCGCATGGGTCGATCAAAACCAATATAAGATTCAATATCGTGTTTTAAAAGCCCGATATAGAGGGAAGACCACTTGCCCCACATGCAATGGAGAGAGATTGAGGAAAGATGCCGGTTATGTCTATATCGATAAATACCGTATACAAGATTTAGTGAAATATCCTATCGAACAACTAAGGGAGATATTTGCCAATCTTGAAATTTCTGAATCTGAAAAAATCATAGGAGCCAGACTTCTCAAAGAAATAACAACAAGACTTGACTTTTTATATGAGGTAGGCTTAGGTTATCTGACTTTAGATCGGCTATCTTCAACACTATCCGGAGGAGAAAGCCAAAGAATAAATCTGGCCACATCATTAGGATCTTCTCTTGTGGGGTCTTTATATATTCTTGATGAACCTTCTATCGGGCTCCATCCCAGGGATACGCAAAAACTTATTTCCGTGTTGAAAAAACTTCAGAAAATAGGGAATACTGTTGTTGTGGTGGAACATGATGAAGAAATTATGGAAGCTTCAGACCATCTCATTGATATAGGAAAAGATGCCGGTTCATGGGGTGGCAATGTCGTTTTCCAGGGAGATATAAATAAGGTTAAGGATCTTTCAAAATATCCCGATTCCTACACTTTAAAATATCTGAATGGAGAAAAAAAGATTGAATATTCTTCCTTGAGGAGGCCATGGAAAAAATATGTGGAAGTGAAAGGAGGTAATGAGAACAATCTTAAGAATGTAGATGTCAAATTTCCTTTGGGAGTTATGACTGTAGTCACCGGAGTAAGTGGCTCCGGTAAATCTACATTAGTGAAAGAAATCCTTTATAAGGCAATTGCCAGACATCTTGGCGAACCTGGAATGACACCCGGTTCGCATAAGAAAATAGAAGGGAATCTGTCTGATATAAAATCAATCCAATTTGTAGACCAAAATCCTATCGGAACCTCTACACGATCAAATCCGGCCACTTATCTAAAGGCCTATGACGAAATCAGAAAACTATTTTCAGAACAGCCTTTAGCAAAACAGATGGGTTTCACTCCTTCTTATTTTTCTTTTAACTCTGAAGGAGGAAGATGTGAAGAATGTAAAGGAGAGGGTGAAATCACCGTGCCGATGCAATTTATGGCCGACCTTCATATAAAATGTGATGTATGTGGGGGCAAAAGATTTAAGAAAGAGGTGCTGGATATTCAATACCGAGGGAAATCAATATTCGATATTCTTGAAATGACAGTGGATGAAACCATAGATTTCATGAAAGAGAACCCCGGAACAATTGAAAAGAGAATAATAAAAAGATTGATGCCTCTTAAAGAAGTGGGCTTGGGATATATAAAATTAGGCCAAAGCTCTTCCACACTTTCGGGTGGTGAGAACCAACGTGTGAAATTAGCATATTTTCTTTCCGAGGAAAATAAAGACCATACATTGTTTATTTTTGACGAACCTACCACCGGCCTTCATTTTCATGATATTGCCACTCTTTTAAAATCTATAAATGCTCTCATAGACCGAGGTAATTCCGTTATAATTATCGAGCACAATCTTGACATGATAAAAAGTGCTGACTGGGTTATTGACATAGGTCCTGAAGGAGGAGAAAAAGGAGGAGAAATCGTGGCTGTCGGAACTCCGGAACAGATTGTGGAATCACCGCTTTCCTACACCGGCACATTCTTAAAATCCAAATTGATAAACAGTCTGCCATGAAAGTTTCAAAAGCTTATTTATTATTTCTAATTCCAATGTTTGGAATAATTTCATGCAATAATGAAAAAACCCATCAGGAAGATCCGAATCCGAGGATACTTTTTTCAAAAAGTGCAGAAATTATTATAGAATACACGTCAAAAATCAGAATGGCTAATGATACGGCCACTGTTGACTCTCTGGCAATGGCTTACGATAAAAAATTAACAGAAGTGAATTTCTCTGTACCGTTCCTTACTGACGTGAAATTAACTGAGCAGGAAAATGATTCTTTAAAAAAACTGATAAATAACTTCGTAAAAATCAAAGCGACAAAAATGAAAGAATTGTCACGGCATAATGTAACCAGTCCGGACACAATAGCTAATGAATGAAAAAAAAGAGTGAATGAAAAAAGCCATGCAAAATTGATTTATGATGCATGGCTTTTTACTTATTCAAGATTTATTAATCCAGTTTATGTATAACAAGACCTGAGCGGAGTTTCGGTTCAAACCAAGTTGTCTTTGGAGGCATAATATTGCCGGAATCAGCAATATCAATCAATTGATCCATAGTCACAGGATAAAGAGCAAGCGCCATTTTCATTTCACCGCTATCCACTCTTCTCTTCAATTCATCCAAACCTCTGATACCGCCGACAAAGTCAATTCTCTTATCGCTCCTCAAATCATGAATTCCAAGGATATCCCTGAGAATCAAATCAGATGAAACCGTCACATCTAAGACACCAATAGGATCTTCATCATTATATGTGCCAGGTTTTGCTGTCAAAGAATACCATTTTCCACCGAGATAAAGGGAGAAATTGTGAAGCTTATTCGGCTGATATATTTCTGTGCCTTTCTCTTCCACGTCGAAATTCTTTCTCAATTTATCGAGGAACTCCTCTTCAGTCAAACCGTTAAGATCTTTAACTACGCGATTGTAGTCGATAATCTTAAGATGTGATGCCGGGAAAGCAACGGCCATGAAATAATTGTATTCTTCATCTCCTTTATGATCCGGATTGTTTTGAGCCTTTTCAGCACCTACTAAAGCAGCCGCTGCCGAACGATGATGACCATCGGCTATGTAAAGATGTGGAATTTTTTCAAATTCTTCCGTTATCTTTTTAATTGTTTCCTCATCGTTAATGGTCCAAAGAGTATGTCCGAAAGAATCCGGAGCAACAAAGTTATATTCCGGTTCATTCTTGGTCACTTCTCTGATGATAGCTTCCAATTCTTCATTATCAGGGAAAGCAAAGAAGACCGGCTCGATGTTGGCATTGTTCACGCGCACATGTTTCATTCTGTCTTCCTCTTTGTCTCTACGGGTCAATTCATGTTTTTTGATTCGGCCCTCCATATAGTCATTAACCCATGCAGCCACTACAAAGCCATATTGAGTCCTGCCATCCATGGTTTGGGCATAGATATAATAATGGTCTTTATCATCTTGAACCAACCAACCTTTTTCTTGGAACATCTTGAAGTTTTCTGCGGCCTTGTCATAAACCTTGGGATCATGTTCATCGGTGCCTACTTCAAAATTTATTTCAGGTTTGATGATGAAATAGAGAGATTTCTCATTGCCTTCAGCCTCTTTCCGAGCTTCCTCACTATTGAGCACATCATAAGGACGTGAGGCTACATCTTCCACTAAGTGTTTCGGGGGACGAACCCCTTTAAATGGTTTTACTTTTGCCATGGTTGAAATTTATGGTTTTTCTATGGTATAAATCATACTGTGCAAATTTAAATAGAGAGAGGGAATAAAACAAATATGAACAAAACTATTATTTTAGATGTTTAGTAAGAAAATTAATACTAAAAATTATAGATATGAAAAAATACGTTTGCAATGTCTGCGGATGGATTTATGATCCGGCAGAAGGATATCCCGATGGAGGTATAGCTCCGGGCACTGATTTTGAAGCACTTCCGGACAGTTTTGTATGTCCGATTTGTGAAGCTCCCAAGACTGAATTCTCTCCGGAATCATAATATAGACAAAACGCAGGAATATCCGGCAGTTGTTTATAAAACGACTGCCTTTTTATGTTTTTATAAGAAAAATCAGGGATTGAATCAAATCTTAATAACTTCTTATTTCAAAAATCAAGTCAACCCCTGATGGAATCAGAGGTTGTCATGATAAATTTTGCTTGAAAAATTATTATCTTTAAATTTGCAATAATAAAAACTACTAATACCAGAAAAAATATGCCGGAGTTAAAAACAACCCTTCGGTCGAATTCAAATATATTATTTGCAAATTTAGGAGCCATCTTTGTAGTCATTGCCTGGGGCACATCTTTTTTAAGTTCCAAAGTATTGATGGTTTCCGGGGGTTTTACACCCGTTGAAGTCTTTGTTTATCGATTCGTATTTGCATATCTTTTATTGCTGATTTTCACATATAGAAAGATATTCTCAAATAATTGGAAAGATGAACTCCTCTTTTTGGTCTGTGGACTTTGTGCCGGTTCTATTTATTTTGTATCGGAAAATTATGCATTGGAGTATACAACCACGGGAAATGTCTCCCTGCTTGTCAGCATCTCCCCTATTTTCACTACAATTTTAATGGCCATTATCTATAGGTTTATGCCGGCCTTAAATGTTATTATTGGTTCTATAATAGCATTCATCGGAGTTGCTTGCATAATATTTAGTGCCGGAGAAAGTTTTGAAATAAATCCTAAAGGAGATTTAATCGCACTTTGCGCTTCATTGTCATGGGCCATTTATACAATTGTAATTAAGAGACTGACCCCTCATTATACCACACTTTTCATAACCCGAAAATTATTTTTCTACGGAGTTATAACTTCCTTGCCTTTGCTTTTCATACAGGAAGCCCCTCTTCATCTGAATCTATTGTTTGATTTCAGTCAACCTCATTACATCTTTAATTTCGTGTTCCTTGGATTGTTCTGTTCATGTTTTGCATATCTGATATGGAACGAAGTGATGAAAATTTTAGGTCCCGTTAAATCAAACAACTATCTGTATGGGCAGCCATTGGTGACCATGCTTGCGGGATATTTTATCCTGGAAGAACAAATTTACGTTTTAGGATATATAGGCTGTGTGCTTATAATCGGAGGAATAATGCTGTCAGACAAATGGCAAATTAAAAAATCATAAACATCAGGAATTTCTGAAAGCCTTAGGGGAAGTTCCTGTGTGTTTTTTAAAATATTTTCCAAAAAAAGACTGGGAATTGAAATTTAACTCGTCTGCAATTTGCTGAATAGTGAGATTAGTGGCTTTCAATAACACTTTCGCCTCCAGAATAACAAACCTGTCTATCCATTCCACGGCAGAAAATCCTGTTGCTTCCTTTATTGTTCTTGATAGATGTTTGGCCGACACCTCAAGTCGGTTGGCATAGAAATCAAGGAAACGTTCCTTTTTAAAATTTTGTTGAACCATGACTATGAATCTTTCTGCCAGTCGGCTGGCGCCTTTTGGTATTTTATCAAGAGCCGGAAGATAGCATTTTGTGCCACATTCATAGAAAAAAGATGCAATGGCAAGAGTCATGGCCTGATAGGAACTTGAATCTTTGGAGTCGGCAAATATTTCCTTCATGTGTTCATAAAAGCGATTAAAGCGCTCAAGAAGATTAGTAGGAACGCTGACAAGCTGATTCATGGAAACACTTCCATAGATAGGACTGTTCTTTAAGAGGATGAGCAAATTGTCGCAAAATCTTTTGGAAAGCACGATAAAAGAGGAATTGAAATCATCACTGAAATATTCACATTGAAGGATCTGACCTTGTTTAATATTGAATATGCAGGGAGCCTTGATATGATAAGGCATAAGATCCAATTCTATCTTACATTCACCCTCTTTTACAAAAATTGAAACCGTGGATGTGAATTTTAAAGGATCTTCGATTTTGGGTATCATTGAAGCTGAAAAATTACAAAACACCCAGAAATCATTTGTCAATATATCATTGACATCCTCAACTAAATCCAGATTATAATTCAGACCTATATCCATCAAATGAATCCTTTTTCTTTTAATAACTGAGTGAAAGTGTTAGAAATTTTTTCATTCATTTCTCTGGGATATTTCACCTCAGCAAAAACCTGTGCCAGATTTTCTTTAGAATTTTCTTTTATGAATTTTTGATTTTGGGGATTTTCCTCTTCCTCTTTATAAAAATCAAGAATTGTTTTTTCATTATCCTGTCTATAATGTTCCTTATGCAAGATAGCTTTCATGGGGAGTCTGTTGGTCTTTTCACATTCTTCAGCAGGATAACCTAAAGAAATCGAAGCAACAGGCACCACCAAATCAGGAAGATTTAGAAAATCAGAAATTTCTTTAGCGTTATAAGTAACAGTCCCGAGATAGCAAGAAGCCAATCCTTCCATTTCAGCTATTGTGACAATTTGTTGGGAAAAGATAACCGCATCAGTCAGAGCAGTTATGAAAGAATGAAAATTATTATATCCTGCATCCGCATTTCTATATTCACACCATTTTGTGAATCTATTAAAATCAGCACAAATTGTTAGAATCACAGGTGCAGTTGAAGCTGCCGGCTGATTATAATGATATGATGCTAATTTTTTTAGATTCTCAGAATTTTCTGTAATAATCACAGAGTATAATTGCATATTTCCGCAAGTTGGTGCTTTCATAGCTCTTGAAATAATATCTTCTATCTTTTTTTCGGATATTTTATCAGGAGAATAAACACGACAACTTCTTCTATTTAAAAAATAATCCTTGTTCATTTTTATATTTAAATTTTCAAAAAAATAAATTTATGAAAAGAAAAAAGAAAAAAAGTTGACTGAAACTTTAAATTTTTTTCTTAACAATACAATTGCAAATTAACCTCATTTAATTTAAATTTGCAAGCCAAGACCATAAAGTCTGTAAATGAAAAACAAATACTTAATGTCAGACCAAGAGAAAAAAATATACACTTACGATGAAGCATATGAAGCTTCATTGGAATATTTCAAAGGCGATCAACTGGCGTCTCGCGTGTGGGTAACAAAATATGCTTTGAAGGATTCTTTCGGGAATTTATATGAAAAGAGTCCGGACGACATGCATCATAGAATTGCCCGGTCATTATCACAAGTTGAAAATCGATATCCGAATCCGTTAAGCGAGTCGGATTTATATGAATTGCTTAAAGATTTCAAGTATATTGTGCCCCAAGGCAGTCCGATGGCAGGAATAGGAAACGATTATCAGATAGGTTCTCTGTCCAACTGCTTTGTGATAGGATTGGATAAACATCCTGACTCCTACGGTGGAATTATCAAAATAGACGAAGAACAGGTGCAATTAATGAAACGTCGGGGAGGAGTAGGCCATGATTTGTCACACCTTAGACCAAAAGGCACTCCAGTTAAAAATTCCGCATTGACTTCCACCGGATTGGTACCTTTCATGGAAAGATATAGCAATTCCACTCGTGAAGTTGCACAAGATGGCAGACGTGGAGCTTTAATGCTTACAGTATCTATTAAACATCCGGATTCAGAAGCTTTTATAGATGCTAAGACTACCCCGGGGAAAATTACGGGTGCAAATGTGTCTGTTAAAATTGATGATGAATTCATGAATTCTGTAGTCAATGGAACTCCCTATCAACTTCAATTCCCGGTTGATTCAGAGAATCCTGACATGACAAAAGAGATAGACGCCGGCAGACTTTGGAAAAAGATTATCCATGACGCATGGCAGAGTGCCGAGCCCGGAGTGCTCTTTTGGGATACTATAACTCGTGAGAGTCTGGCCGATTCTTATGCAGATCTTGGTTTCCGCACAGTTTCTACAAATCCCTGTGGTGAAATCCCTCTTTGTCCTTATGACAGTTGCCGGTTGCTCGCTATAAATCTTTATAGTTATGTGAAAAATCCTTTTACCAAAGAAGCTGAATTTGATTTCAATCTGTTCAGAGACCATGTAGGCAAAGCTCAAAGAATAATGGATGATATCATCGATCTCGAGATGGATAAGATTGATGGCATCATAAATAAGATTCAAGAAGATCCGGAAGCCGAAGAGGTGAAAAGAACAGAATTAAATCTTTGGAAAAAAATAAAGGAGAAAACATCAAGAGGAAGACGCACCGGATGTGGAACAACTGGAGAAGGCGACATGCTGGCAGCTTTGGGACTGCGGTATGGCACCCCTGAAGCCACAGATTTCTCTGTGAAGATCCATAAGGAACTGGCTCTTGCTTATTTCCGTTCGTCTGTTGAGCTTGCTGAACAGAGAGGAGCCTTTGAAATCTATGATTATGAAAGAGAAAAGGATAATCCTTTCATAAATAGGTTGAGAACAGAAGATCCGGCTTTGATAGAAAAAATGTCGAAGGTTGGAAGAAGAAACATTTCTTGTCTCACAATAGCACCAACCGGAACTACATCTTTGATGACTCAGACCACTTCCGGAATTGAGCCTGTGTTCATGCCCGTCTATAAACGAAGGAGGAAAGTAAATCCGGGGGATGAAAATGTGAGAATAGACTTTGTAGACGACGTCGGAGATTCTTTCGAGGAATATATTGTTTATCATCATAAATTCCTCACTTGGATGGAAGTGAATGGAATCGAGCGTAAAGACAATATGTCGGCCGAAGAAATTGAAGAGCTTGTAAAGCAATCGCCCTATTATAAAGCCACATCGAATGATGTGGATTGGATGGAAAAGGTGAGAATGCAAGGTGCAATTCAAAAATGGGTCGACCATTCCATTAGCGTGACCATCAATCTTCCTAATGATGTTTCAGAAGAATTAGTGGAAAGGCTATACACGGAAGCATGGAAATGCGGTTGCAAGGGTTGCACTGTGTATAGAGACGGCTCCCGATCAAATGTTTTGGAAACTGTGAAAAAATCAGATGCCAAGACAAAAGAGGAAACGCCCGGTTCCGGTTTGATTCATTCCATTGATCATGAAGTGAAACGACCGATTGAATTGGAAGCTGATGTGGTACGTTTTCAAAATAATAAAGAAAAATGGATTGCTTTCGTTGGATTGGCTGATGGCAAGCCTTATGAAATATTCACCGGACTTGCTGATGATGAAGACGGCATTTTCTGTCCTAAAAGCGTCACCCATGGCAAAATCATAAAAGCTGTGGATGAATCCGGAAAGAAGAGATATGACTTCCAGTTTATCAATAAGAGAGGTTACAAGACCACGATCGAGGGACTTAGTGAAAAATTCAATCCGGAATTCTGGAATTATGCAAAATTGATTTCCGGAGTGTTACGTTATGGCATGCCGATCGATCAGGTGTTAAAATTGGTGGGAGGTTTGGAATTGGATTCCACAAACATCAACACCTGGAAAAACGGAGTGGAAAGAGCATTGAAAAAATATTTGCCAAACGGCACAGAAGCTAAGGGCCATAAATGTCCCAATTGTGGTGCGGAATCTCTCATCTATCAGGAGGGTTGCCTGATTTGCACCTCTTGCGGAAGTTCACGTTGCGGTTAAAACAATTAACAAAACTAAAACAAAATATACATGAAAATCTCATTTAATTTAAACTATCATACCCAATGGGGAGAAAGTCTCTATCTATGTGGAGACCTCATCCAATTGGGAGGAGGCGATCCGAGGGAGGCTCTTGAGATGAGTCTGGTTTCTCCTGACTTATGGAGAGTAGATGTTGAGTTTGCAGAATCTCCCCTCCAATTTGATTTTTTCTTTGTGGTGAAATCCCGAGACAAGGAATGGCGTTTTGAATGGGGAAAACCTCACCATTTTGTAGGCGCAAGAGATCTTCAGGATGTGAAAATTTTCAGTTCCTGGAAAGACATGCCTCATGATAAGCCTTATTATTCATCTGCATTTGTAGATGGTATTTTAAAAAGACATGAACAAGATTCACATATTATAACCGGACCGGACAACATACAACTTCGAGTAAGCGCTCCTATGGTCTATCCGGATGAAGTTCTTGCAGTGTGTGGAGAAGGGAAATTAT
This sequence comes from Muribaculaceae bacterium, assembly GCA_022509105.1. GTDB lineage: Bacteria > Bacteroidota > Bacteroidia > Bacteroidales > Muribaculaceae > Lepagella. Next base: position 10,917 of record JAFLTV010000007.1, read on the forward strand.
TAGGCAACTGGCTACCTTCCAAAGCTCTCTTGATGAATGACAGCGACTATCCGGAATGGTCGGTTAATATTCCTCTTAAGGAATGTAAAACCCCGTTTGAATATAAATTCGTTGTCTTGAAAAAAGACACTCTTGAAGCAGTGGCATGGGAAACCGTCAATAACAGAATATGCGGTTTTGTAAATGAGAAGCCCGGCAGCTTCATATTGGTGGATGGCCTTCGTTTTGCAAATCCCAGAGACCATTGGAAAGGAGCCGGAACAGCAATACCTGTTTTCTCTATCAGGTCTACGGAAGATAATGGCGTCGGAGACTTCATCGATCTTAAAAAAATGATTGACTGGTGTGAACAAACCGGCCAGAAGATTCTTCAAGTCCTACCTATTAATGACACAACCAAAACAAATACATGGGTTGACTCATATCCTTATAGCGCAAATTCCACATTTGCACTTCATCCTATGTATTTGAGGCTTGAAGAGATAGGGACTCTGAACGATCCGGAAAGAATGGCCTTTTATAAAAAGGAATCCGGGAAACTTAACGAATTAAAAGAAATTGACTACGAAGCTGTCAACAAGCTTAAAACCGGTTATCTTGAAGAGATTTTTGAACAAGAAGGAGAAAAAACTCTTGGTTCAGACAGTTTCAAAAAATTCTTAAGTCACAACGAAGAATGGCTTTTGCCATACGCAGCCTGGAGAGTTCTATGCAAAGAGTATTCAACTCCTGACAACAAATTATGGGGTGAATATTCAGAATTTGAATATAATAAAGTTGTAGACTATTGCAGAAAGCATAAAAAGGAAATAGATTTCCATTATTTTGTGCAATATCATCTTGACAAACAATTGCATGAAGTGAGGGAATATGCCCATTCAAAAGGAGTTGTTTTGAAGGGAGACATCCCCATCGGCATCAGCAGATATAGTGCTGATGCATGGCAGTCACCTCGACTTTTCAATATGAATTGTCAAGCCGGCGCACCACCGGATGATTTTTCGGTTCTTGGCCAAAACTGGGGGTTCCCCACCTACAATTGGGAAGAGATGGCTAAAGATAATTTCATGTGGTGGAAACATCGCTTCGGAAAAATGGCCGAATATTTTGATGCTTACAGAATCGACCATATTCTTGGATTTTTCAGAATTTGGCAGATTCCATTGGATGCACTTCACGGATTGTTAGGTTACTTCAATCCTGCTCTGCCCTTCTCGCCGGAAGAATTGCGTCATTCCTATGATTTCTGGATTAATGTTGATATTCAGACAAAACCTCTCATATTGGAATGGATGCTTACTGATTTCTTCGGAGAATATACTGAAGAAGCCAAGAAACTATATCTGGATCATATTGCTGATGACAGATATCGTTTAAAAGAAATTGTTGACACCCAGCTGAAAGTGGCGGATTATTTTGCCACTTTGGAGAAAACGGGAAAAAACAATCGCATCTGCAATGCGCTTTTGGGAATTATAGATGATGTCTTATTTATCGAAGATCCTTATAAGAAAGGTCATTATCACCCCAGAATTGCAGCTCAGTTCACATATCAGTTCCGTGTTCTTACAGATTACGAAAAATGGTGTTTCAATCGCCTTTATAATGACTTCTACTATCATCGCCACAATGATTTCTGGTATGGCAAAGCCATGTGGAAACTTCCTCCTTTGATTGATTCCACCGGAATGTTATGTTGTGCGGAAGACCTGGGCATGATACCGGCTTGTGTTCCTGAAGTAATGAATCGTCTGGAGATATTGTCACTTGAGATTCAAAGAATGCCGAAAGATCCTAAATTGGAATTTGGCGACACCTGGAGATATCCTTACTTCTCGGTATGCACCACTTCTACTCATGATATGGGAGGTATAAGAGTATGGTGGGAAACTGACAGAAGCGTGACTCAAAGGTTCTATAACTATGCTCTTCATGAACACGGAGAGGCTCCTTATTTTGCCGAACCATGGATTTGCAAGAAAATCCTTGACCTTCAACTTAACAGCCCTTCGATGTTTTGCATCATTCCATTGGCCGACTGGCTCTCTGCTGACGGTGAACTCAGGAGGGAAAATCCACATGAAGACCAGATCAACGAACCGGCGAATCCGCAACATTATTGGAGATACAGAATGCATCTCTCTGTAGAAGAACTCTTGAATCAGAAGGATTTCAACACAGAATTAAAAAATGCAATCATATCTTCAGCCAGATAAAACAGATAATACAAGCAAATAAAAAATCAGAGATCAAAAGATCTCTGATTTTTTATTTAGGTTTTATTTTTAAGCCAAGCCGCAAAGGGTCATGAATTCTTTTCTTAGTTCAGGCTTGTCCTTAAATTGTCCGTTATAATCATAAGTAATTGTAGAGGATTCCTGTTTTTCCACCCCTCTCATCTTCATGCAAAGATGTGAACCCTGGCAAGCGATTATCACACCATCGTTTGGCAACGCTCGGGAAATTTCATTACAAATTTGATTTGTGAGCCTTTCCTGAACCTGAAGTCTTTTGGCAAATACGTTTACAATTCTTGCCAATTTTGACAAACCGATGATTTTACCTTTGGGCAGATAACCGACACAAATTTTCCCGAAGAAAGGCAGGATATGATGTTCACACATGCTGTAGAATTCAATATCCTTGACAATCACCATTCCGGTTCCGGAGTGCTCAAAGATGGCTTTGGAAGCTATCTCAGAAGCATCCTGATCATAACCGGCGGTTATATCATAAAGGGCTTTTGCCGCTCTTCCCGGAGTTTTAAGAAGGCCCTCTCTTTCAGGATCCTCTCCTATCAATTTCAAAATTTCTCTGTAATGAGACTCTATTTTTGAGATTGTTTCTTCTCTTTGTTTTCTCATTTCTTTATGACTATGATAGGACTCTTAACGATTCTCATCTCGCCGGCAAATGAAGGGAATGCGCTTTTCAATTCAGCAAGAGCCTTTTTAGCCTCTTCAGAAGTTTCAAAATTCCCTACTCTGGTAAACCAGTTAGGTGCGCTTGAAGTAGTATAAACCTGACCCCTATATTTGGGGAATCTTGCTAAGACAGTCCTTCCTCTTGCTTTCGCACGACTTTCAAGAGTAGACGGATCTCTACCATCGCTAAAGACTTGAATTCTGTAACCGTTAGTTTTATTGACACCGGGTTTCGCTAATTTCGGAGCCGGACCGGTTGGTGCTTTTTTGAGAATATTTTCCAAAATAGCAGGAGGAATGTCGATTGTGATAATACTGTCGGATTCTATCATTATCTGCTCTACAATGGTTGGAGGAGGTGTTTGTGGCGCTTTCGTCTGTCCATAAATTAATGAACAGCTCATTAAAGCCAAAAGCACCACTCCAAAAAATCTTTTTTTATCCATAGAGTATGCTAATAATGAACGGCCTGACACTCTTTTCATAACTCTTTGTGTCAAAAAACTATTTTGATAAATCAGTCAAAAGCTTCAACAATGCCCATAAAAGAAGCAGCATCAAGAGAGGCGCCACCAATCAAACCACCGTCAACGTCCGGTTTGCTGAAAATTTCCTTAGCATTGCTCGGCTTGCATGAACCGCCGTAAAGTATAGAAGTGTTTTCAGCTATTTCTTTTCCATACTTGTCTTCAATTACTTTACGAATATGAGAATGCATGTCTTGTGCCTGGTCTGCAGTAGCTGTTTTTCCGGTTCCGATTGCCCAAACCGGTTCGTAAGCTATTACTATTTTAGAGAAATCTTCAGGTGAGAGCTCGAATAAAGCTTCCACTTGAGCTTTCACTACATCGTTGTATGTTCCGTTTTCTCTTTCTTCCAATACTTCACCTACACAGAAGATAGGGATAAGATTGTTTTCAAGGGCGAGACGAGTCTTTTTAAGAAGCTGCTCATTGTTTTCCCCGAAATACTGGCGTCTTTCGCTATGACCGAGAATCACATGTGAAGCCCCTGTTGATTTCACCATAGCAGCGCTGACTTCACCGGTGTATGCTCCTTTTTCATGCTCTGAACAGTTTTCTGCACCAAGTTTCAAAGGCTCGTCAATCACACCTTTTACAGGAACAAGGTGAGTGAAAGGAGTGCAAATGATAACTTCGCAGTTTGCCTTCTTTTCTCTGAGTAAATCATTGATTTGACTTGCCAGTTCAACTCCTTCTTCGAGCACGGTGTTCATCTTCCAGTTGCCCGCTACTATATTTTTTCTCATTTTAAAAGTGATTTTTGGTTAATCTTATTCTCTTTAAACCCTTTTCCTAAAATTTAATATGCAAAGTTAACTTTTTTTATTGGTACTTCAATAAGTTTGGAATGTCTATTGCTTCTCTTTTATTAATTTTGCATATTATGGATTATAAATTAACTTCAGAATACAAACCCACCGGCGACCAACCGGAAGCTATAGAAGAGCTTGTCAAAGGTGTTGAATCAGGGAATCCTCATCAGACTTTACTTGGAGTGACAGGTTCCGGTAAAACTTTTACCATGGCCAATGTGATACAACAAGTGAAAAGGCCCACCTTGATTCTTTCTCATAATAAAACTTTGGCTGCTCAATTATATTCGGAATTCAAGACTTTCTTTCCGGAGAATTCCGTGCAATACTTTGTGAGTTATTATGATTATTACCAACCGGAAGCTTATATACCTTCAAGCGATAAATATATAGAAAAAGATCTGATGATAAACGATCAGATTGAACGATTGAGACTATCAACCGTGGCTTCTCTACTTTCAGGACGCAGAGATCTTGTTGTCGTTTCAAGCGTGAGCTGTATCTACGGTATGGGGAATCCTGATGATTTCTCTCAAAGTGTAATCAATATATCTGTCGGGCAGAAAATATCTCGCAATCATTTCTTAAGGCGTCTTGTCGATGCATTATACTCACGTTCTGAAATCACACTGGCTCCCGGTCAGTTCAGGGTAAAGGGCGACACGGTAGACATTATGCTGTCGTTTGAAGAAATTCAATTGAGAGTGATATTTTGGGGAGACGAAATAGAAAAGATTCAGACAATAGATCCTGTCACCGGGCTCACTCTCTCCGTGATTGAGGGTTTCAATATATATCCGGCCAACATTTTTGTGACCACAAAGGAAAGGATGGGAAATGCCATAGATCAAATTGCAGTTGACCTTGGGGCTCAATGTGATTTTTTTGCCAAAGAAGGGAGAATGCTTGAGGCCGATCGACTGAGAGAAAGGGTTTCATACGATCTTGAAATGATGAAAGAATTAGGTCATTGTGCCGGAATAGAGAATTATTCCCGATATTTTGATGGCCGCGAACCGGGAATGCGTCCTTTCTGCCTTCTTGATTACTTCCCGCGCGACTTTTTGACTATCATTGATGAAAGCCACGTCACCATCCCTCAGTTAAGAGGTATGAACGGTGGTGACTTGTCAAGAAAGATGAATCTTGTGGAATATGGATTCAGGCTTCCGGCGGCCATTGACAACCGGCCTCTTAAATTTGAAGAATTTGAAGCCTTGACTCCGCAGAAAATTTATGTAAGCGCCACTCCCGGTGATTATGAATTAATCATGAGTGAGGGAGTCTTTACTGAACAAGTGATTCGTCCCACCGGCCTTTTGGATCCTGAAATTGAGGTCAGACCTACCATGAATCAGATAGACGATCTGATGGAAGAAGTGAGACAAAGAATCGAGAACAACGAACGAGTCTTAGTTACTACCCTCACAAAAAGAATGGCCGAGGAACTGGATGACCATCTGAGGAAATGGGGAGTAAACAGCGCATATATTCATAGTGATGTCGACACTCTTGAAAGAATCAGGATTCTTGAAGATCTGAGAGACGGGGTCTATGACGTGCTTGTGGGAGTCAATCTGTTGCGTGAAGGCCTTGATTTGCCACAAGTGAGCCTTGTGGTAATTCTTGATGCTGATAAAGAAGGTTTTCTCAGAAATCATAGATCTTTGACCCAGACAGCAGGCAGAGCTGCCCGTAATGTTAACGGCAAAGTCATAATGTATGCTGACAAGATAACCGACAGCATGCAAAAAACCATAGAGGAAACTGAAAGACGCAGAGCTAAACAAAAACTTTATAATGAGAGGAACGGAATCACACCTACTCCTATCGTTAAGAAATCATCTGCGAGAGAACTCATTACTCTCTATAGTGGCGAAGATGCTGCGGTAGAACCCTTAAAGAAACCACTTTCTAAAGGATCTGAAGCTAAGTCCGGGCATAAAGCCATTCCGACAAAACCTGTTGAAAAAAGGGCTGCCGCCAAAGGGAAAAATATTTCTCAGGCTCCTCCAAAATATTATATCGAGGAAGAGCATGAATATGGAATGGCTGCTGATCCTGTAATTGAATATATGAGCATCAATGAACTGCAGGTTAGAATCGAAAAAGTTAACCGACAGATGCTTGAAGCCGCCAAGAAAACTGATTTCATAGAGGCAGCCAGGTTAAGAAATGAACTGATATCTTTAAAAGAGATTTTGGAAGAGCGTGAAGCCTCTTTAACCAATTCTTAAATAAAGCAATGCCGACACACAATATCCGAAAAGAATATTTTTTACCGACAACAAAAGAAGAGATTCAGAAATTAGGATGGGATCAACCGGATATCATTCTTTTTTCAGGAGATGCCTACGTGGATCATCCCTCTTTTGGCACGGCTGTAATCGGAAGGGTGCTTCAAAAAGCGGGTTATAAGGTAGCTATAGTTCCACAACCGAATTGGCGAGACGACCTGCGTGATTTTAAGAAACTCGGTAAGCCAAGGTTGTTTTTCGGGGTGTCAGCCGGAGCCATGGACTCAATGGTGAATCATTATACGGCCAATCGTCGCTTAAGACATGATGATGCCTATACCCCGGGAGGGAAACATGGAATGAGACCGGACTATCCAACCATTGTCTATTCAAAGATTTTAAAAGAATTGTATCCCGATGTTCCTGTGATTGCCGGGGGAATCGAAGCATCCTTAAGAAGAGTGTCTCATTATGATTATTGGAAAGACTCTCTTCGCCCTTCAATTCTTGCTGAAGCCCCTGCCGATATGATTTCATACGGGATGGGTGAAAAAACCATAGTAGAGATAGCAGATAAATTGGCGGCAGGAAAGAAAATCACAGAATTAACGGATATTCCCCAGACTGCTTTTTTCACGAATGAATCACCTTCAGAAGGCGATGTGTTATTGAGCAGTTATGAAAAATGCTTGAAAGACAAATCTCTGCAGGCAAAAAATTTTAAAATTGTAGAAGAGGAATCGAATAAATATGAAGGAAAAGTAATCTGGCAACCGACGAATGGCAGAATGATTAAGATAAATCCTATGCGGCCACCCATGAGTGAAGCCGAAATGGATGAGATTTATGCCCTCCCCTTCACAAGAGTTCCTCATCCGCGATATAAGGATAAGATCATACCGGCTTATGAAATGATACGCCATTCAATCACAATGCATAGAGGATGTTTCGGAGGATGTGCTTTCTGTACTATTTCGGCCCACCAAGGCAAATTTATTTCCTCACGAACAAAAGATTCTATCTTAAAAGAGGCAGAAAAAGTTGCAGGAATGCATGATTTTAAGGGCTACATTTCAGATTTGGGAGGTCCGTCGGCCAATATGTATGGACTTTCAGGGAAGAATCCGGAAATATGTAAGAAATGTAGTAAACCTTCATGCCTGCATCCGGTAGTTTGTAAAAACCTGAACACAGATCATTCAAAACTTACCGATATTTATAAATCTGTTGACAAAATAGATGGGATAAAAAAATCTTTTGTCGGAAGCGGAGTAAGATATGACTTGGCAATGTCTTCAACTTCAGATAAGAGGATAGACAAGGCTAATGATGAATATATTAAAGAACTTATAGAAAATCATGTCAGCGGACGACTAAAAGTGGCTCCGGAACACACTTCAGACCGGGTTTTGAATCTGATGAGAAAACCATCTTTTGATCTTTTCAGAAAATTCAAATCAAAGTTCGATAAGATAAATGAAGAGAGAAACCTGCGTCAACAGCTTATTCCCTATTTTATCTCTTCACATCCCGGGTGTCATTTGGAAGATATGGCAGAATTGGCAGCTGAAACCAAGAATCTTAATTTTCATCTTGAGCAAGTGCAGGACTTCACTCCTACTCCAATGACTTTAGCGTCAGAAATATACTACTCTGGCATTCATCCTTATACTGGAGAAAAGATATTTACTGCCACAACCGAAAAAGAAAAATTAGATCAAAGAAGATTCTTCTTCTGGTATAAACCGGAAGAAAGATCAAAGATTGAAAGACTGCTGAAAAACATTAACCGTTATGACCTCTTGAAAAAACTTTTTGGTAACTTTGTAACCAAACACTATAAACATCATAAATAAACCCTTAATTTAACTTCCAATGAAGAAAAATAAATTTATAATGGGAGCTTTATTGTTGCCTTTGCTTGCTTCTTGCGGCGGAGAAGACAAGCAAAATGAAAAAATTATCGAAAAGCCGGATGTAAAAGTTGAAAACGGAATGTTGACACCCGAAATACTTGAAGCATTCGGACGCATATCCACCGCTCTTCCCTCACCCGACGGCTCTAAAATAATCTTCACTCTTTCTTATGAAGATATCGAAGAAAATAAAGCCAATGCGGAAATATATATCATGAACACTGATGGGTCGGATATGAAAAGATTAACGACCACAGCTTCTTCTGAATCCAATCTTCAATGGATAGATAATGGAAATAAGATTGCCTTTCTTCGCAAAGATGACAATCTTAAGACACCACAGGTTCATATAATGAATGTAGACGGGTCAGGTGTCAAATGCCTTTCAGCCGTTGAGAGCGGAATAGAATGTTTCGTTATTTCTCCGGATGGATCTAAAATTGTTTACGGATCTCCTATCAAGGATTTCAATCAGAAAGATGAAAAGCTATTTGAAGGGTTGCCTAAAACCACCGGCCGCGTAGTAGACGATCTGATGTATAAGCACTGGGATGAATGGGTCACTGAGATTCCTCATCCTTTTATAGCAGATTTCTCTTTTGATGGGATAAAGGATGCAAAGGATATCATGGAAGGAGAACCTTACGAATGTCCGATGAGACCATTCGGTGGTGCAGAATCTTTCGCCTGGGCACCGGATAGTAAATCCTTGGTGTATGTTTCAAGAAAATTGAAAGGTAAGGATTATTCCTTCTCTACAGACAGTAATCTATATTGCTATAATATTGAGACAGGAAAAACGGAATGTCTCACTCCGGAAAATCCGGGGTATGACACAGATCCTGCCTTCTCTCCCGACGGCACCAAACTTGCATGGCTTTCTATGCCAACGGCAAAATATGAGAGTGATAAGAAGAGACTCATGATAATGGATGTTAAATCCAAAGAGCAGAAAGATCTTACTGCTAACTGGGATTACTGGCCTGAAGAGCTTTCCTGGGCACCTGACGGACAATCCATTTGGTTTAGCGCCTATTATGAGGGTGTGGCACCGGTTTTCAAAATTAATGTTTCCACATGTGCCATTGACACTATAGCAAATGAGGTTTGTGATTTTGCCGGAGTAAAGGCTTTAAACGATAAAGAAGCTATTGTGCTTCGTCATTCCATGAGATATCCCAACGAAATCTGCAAGGTTGCTCAAGGACAGAAAGAAACCACACAGCTCACAAATGTTAATACGGAGCTTCTCTCTCAATTAAAATTGGGTGAAGTAAAGAAAGTGATGGTTCCAACCACAGACGGCAAACAGATGACGTCATGGGTGATTCTTCCCCCCGATTTTGATCCGAATAAAAAATATCCGGCTATCCTGTATTGTCAGGGAGGTCCTCAATCGGCAGTGAGTCAATTCTGGAGCTACCGTTGGAATTTTATGATTATGGCAGCAAACGGCTATGTTATAATCGCGCCTAACAGAAGAGGAGTTCCGGGATTTGGAGAAGAATGGAATCGTCAGATATCAGGAGATTATGGTGGTCAGAACATGAAAGACTATCTTGCGGCAGCCGATTATATTGCCGAACAGCCATACGTGGATAAAACAAAAATCGGAGCCATCGGTGCAAGTTATGGAGGTTTCTCAGTTTATTGGCTTGCAGGACATCATGAAGGAAGATTTGCAGCGCTCATAGCCCACGCGGGGATTTTCAATCTTGAAGCTCAATATCTTGAAACCGAAGAAATGTGGTTTGCAGACTTTGACCTTGGCGGACCATACTGGGATAAATCAAATGCCATTGCACAAAAGACCTACGCAAATTCACCCCATCTATTTGTTAATAATTGGACAGCTCCGATTTTAGTAACAGTGGGAGAACTTGACTACAGGATTCTCGCCTCCCAGGGTATGATGGCCTTTAATGCTGCCAAGATGCATGGACTTGAAACCGAGATGTTGGTGTTCCCGGATGAAAACCACTGGGTGCTCAAACCACAGAACGCTATTCTTTGGCAACGCGTATTCTTCCGGTTCCTTGACAAATATTTGAAATAACAAGACAGTCAGACCCTTAAAAAATAGGATTTGTAATTTTAACGGATTACAAATCCTATTTTTAGACCTCTTCTCGCCTTCAGCGAACCTATCAAGCCAATACAGCCTCATTCACCGGCTTCTAACTACAATGCCATGATTAACCTTCTATAAATGTTTATATAGTTTACATATTCATTCTTTATTGACATTATAGCTTAAATGAATCATGGGTTCCCCACAAAAGTTATTAACACCGTCCTCTTTGAAACCCAATTCTTTATATAATTTATGGGCTTTAGTGTTATGAGGCTCTACTAATAAACCGAAAGGTTTGCCAATAGTTCTATATTTATAAATGGCAGATTTTATTAAGGAAGAGGCTACTCCCCTGTTTCTATATTCAGGTATAACAAATAAGGAATCGAGATATATTTCTTTGGAATTCGTTTCCGATTCCCAGTTATCGGCTTCTTCAACGGTTACATTCCAATCTAATAGTTCATTTGCTTTGGCAATGAAATCTTTTCTCATTTCCCTGAGTCCAGCTCCATCATAACCTATAATCGCTCCTATTCTATTATCATCATTATCTACTGCAACTAAGGCATTCTTATAACTGTATTGAGCTGTTTCTGTTGCTGCAAGATCTGTAAATAATTTCAAAACTTTTGGTAAATTTTCTTCACCGTCAGCCAATCCAACACAAAGTTCATGACCCATAGCTTCCGTTATGGTTTTACCGATAAATGGAGCATCTTCCTTTATTCCTTGTCTTATCACTATAGAACTTTTACTTAAATGAGTCATATTTATATACTATCGCCTTATTTTCGTCCTCACTTTCTGAAAGCAAATAACATCCGGAAGCAGTTCATCGGATAATCGTTTCACTGCCTCCAATCTTCCCTTAAGTCCATTCACATTCCAACTTATAATCTTCATGTCTTAATTTCAGTATTCATAAATCCAATCAAGAGAATCGTATGGGCACCATTTGCTAAATAGTGTTTCTATATAAATGATAATAGCAAATGTTTCTTTTGAGTATTTATCGGCAAAGGCTTTCTTCTCTTTCGGAAGATTATTGTAAATCTCTTCAGCCGTTTTCATCCACTCGTTTAAATTATGGTTACCCTCACAGAACATCATTTCACCATACCAGAATTTCTCATTTACAGTGTTTTTCAAATCTTCAGGACATTGCGTCTCTCCCGCATAATACCTGCAATACTTTAGAGCCTCCGGACCAACCTCCTGACCCGCAGTGTACGGGGAATATCTACTGTTGACATACCAAAATGTTTCCAGAGTTTGAAAGTAAGACTTCAACCATTCTATCTCACCGAATTCACAGTCACTTTTTTGCAGGTCTGTTATCCTCCATGAGCTTGATTCAATTTGTTTGAGTTTAAATCTGAAGAATATATAATGCGACCTGTAAAGATAAAACCATCCGTTGTCCAGATAAGTTCCGAATCTAAATTCCCAGCCTGTAGAATAAGACAACAAAAGTCTGCGTCGCAATTCTGAGTTTATCTTATAATTTTCGAATGGATTTTCTATCGGAGTCCATTTGTGTAGCTCTACATTTGTGAGGGCGTCGTTCTTAGGGAAGAAAATACGGCTTTTAAATTCCTCTTCTCTAATTTTGAACATTAAATTCCTGTAAGTGTCTGGAAAATCTTTAGGAAATTCTATTTTCTTATAATTGCCTCCATACTTTTCTTTAATCATGGAATAATAACTTCCATACATAGCCCCGGCAAAGGCACCCGTTAGGAAAGCTGCTAAATGTCTGTTACCAGTGCATTTCATTGCATTATGGATGGCCGATGTGTAATCAAAACTATAATAGAAACATCTCCAGGCAAAGGTTATATATTCCATATAATCATTCCATTGATGTGGAGTTCCGGTCTTATACCAGTTAAAGATACATTCCGGTAAATCTTTTATAGCCTCTTTCTTTGTGGCTCCCTCTCTTAATCTTCGGAGGATTATCATAATGTTTGTGGCATAATACTCTTGCTTACCACCATTAAAGAAAGATTTCCAATTCAATTGTCTTTGTCTTTCTTCTGACAAAAATCCACTGTCAATAAGGGCAGAAGATATCATCGCTATCTTCAAGTCAAAAGGAATCGGCTTATCATATTCGTCACTTCCCCAAATTCTCCAATCTTCAGGAATATCACACCAAATTGCAGAATGTTTCAATGCTTTTCCAATAACAGGGTAAAGTCGATTCTTGTAAATTATACCTCCTTCATGAATCATGGGCCACATTTCCAAAGCCAAGACTCCATATCCTGATAGCTTGGCTTCAGGAGACACTAATCTTTCCCAGAAACAATCCCTGTTATGTTCCCAGGTCCATGCGGCTAAATCGGCTATGACGGCTCCTAACATTCTTTATCTATAATATTTAATTCTTTACCAGTTCCCAAATTATATGAACGCCTTCCGTAATTTCTTCATCTTCTCCTGTCATTTCCAAAGGTGAACCACTCGGAAGTATTTCAACATTACAAGTGTCATACGCTTCATAATACCGGTGACTATCATCACAACCATAATTGATTTCAAGGATTGATCCCAATGAACAGTTAAGTGCATTTGCAAGAATTTCAGCTTTCTGCTTTGCATCTGCAACCGCCATCTCCATTACCTTAAGTTTATGTTCCCGTCTATTTGAAAGATAGGTGTCTAATTGGATCTCCACATACGGTACGGATTCGGCAATTTCTTTACTCAATTCATTTGTGAGCTTGTTATCCATAGGAATGTCAATATAGACATATTGACGAAGATAGTATCCTTTTTTCTCATACCCGATATACCGGCCCTTCTCATCGAAGGCTCTTTTCTCATTTTCCGAGACATCAAAATAAGTAGTCTTTGCCAAATCCGGTCGTAGATTATGGTTTTTCAAGACATTATTAATAAGAATAAGATTTTTCTTACCTGTTTCGTATGCTGCATCATTCGATTTGAAAGTTCTTCTGACTTCCAGTCTGATTCTGTGGGTATCCGGTGTAACATTCACTTTTGCTATGCCTGCAACTTTTATAATGTTTTTCTGATTCATAATACTATATTAGATGACATCAAAACCTAATTCTTTAATTAAAGGAGCATACGTTTTCCAAAATATACATTTATTCTTATTTAATAAGATACCGACATTTTGAATATGCATTAGATAGTTAAATAAAGCAATATCTAAAATTGCACTTTTAACGGCATTTACTGATTTAGTATAACCACAAATAACAGCTGCACCCGTATCTTCTTTAAATTTTTGGATAGCAACTTTATCTTTGAAGGTTTCACAAGAGCTGAAATGAATAATCGCTTTTCCAAAAGAGCCATTTGCCATTGTTGCTAAATCACTCAAATTTAAATATTTGGCTTCTTCTTTCTTAATTTTGTCTTTTTCTTCACAGGTTTCTCCTTCCAAAATTATATTTCCAGGTAAACCATGCGTTGCGAAGTATATTATATCATACTTAATCATATATTTCTTTTTGGAGAAATACTCGATATAATACTCCAAATCTCGTTTTGTTAGAATAGTCTTGTGAATAATATCACAATCATAAAAATCTTTTAAGAATTGTAAAAGAGAGTTTGTTTGCAAATTAAAACGATTATCTCCATTATTATGAAGCCATTCCGTTTCGAAACATATAATGCCATGTTCTGGTTTTCCCATAATTATTCAATTTTATATTTTATTTATTAGGATCATCTATTGATGAATCCATATCAATGTTGTTCCGTTTGATTGTCCTGAATAACTCTTTTTCAAATATTTCTTTAAAGCCATCTGAAACATCTTTGTTCAGATAGTATTCAGCATGATAATCCTTCAAGTCTTCACCATAAAGAAAATTATAGTCACTTTTCTTTATGTATATCGGTCCCATAATATTCGTTAGTATATAAGGGCTGCAATTATCCTTATGATTTATTGCTTCTGATGTATATGCAGAACATTTATCTCCTTCGGCAACAATCATCATAAGAAAGAGTACTTCTTTATTCTCATTACGATGAACTATAACTATCTTTTCTCCGGTTATAGGGCTTATTCTTTCTAAATTATCGGCACATTGATAACCTCCGAATCGCATGTATGCATATCCCGTCTTATTTAATTGAACCATCATTTTCCTTAACTCATATTCATTTATTGAAACAGCTCTCAACCTGTCTGGTCGTACAAGCACTTTTTCATTAGTCTCAAGGAAAATAGTTATGCGGACCCGATCGTTGAGATTACCATGAGTTTTCAGTGTGGATATTTCTGCTGAAAATCTATTCCCATATCCTGCGTCAAGTAAAGTTGCTAATTCAGCATTTTCACTTCGAGGCACATAACCTATAATAAAATCAAAATCGAAGTCTTTCGGATCTCCATCGTAATCATCGGCAAGAGCAATGGCTACGGCATTCTTATCTTGCTTGTTGTCCTTATGACGGACAAGAGCCAATTTAGTTCCCACTTCAAGAGCATCCCAAAGTTCATCATCATATTTTATATGAAAAGATACACCTGAAACGGCACATTCTTTGAAAAATACCTTCCTATATTGATAGAAATCTTCTGATTGCATCATAATTTGTTTTTCATCATCATTGCTTTGATACATCCCTTTAACAAAAGTAGGAATAGCAGGAATTTCTATTTCTTCTTCTGTCAATTTTTTTGTAACGGGTATTTTAATAAATTCCTTTCCAACCATTATTGAATGATAAGGTATATCTACATATATCTCGGAATATTTTGGGAATTTACCTTCTTTTGCCTTCTCCACTAAATCATCAAACCATCTTGCGTATTCTGGATCTTCTCCTTTACCTTTGTCAATAAAACATTTCAATTCTTCTTTGAATTCCTCAACCAATGATTTTACATCATTGCCGGTAGAAGGAATACCAAAGGAGTCAGCCCAAGTATCTTCTTTAATATTTTTGATACCGACACAATCTTCATTATATTGAAGATTATCTTCCGTCGTTATATGACACCTGAGGAATAAACCATTGGGAGCCATATAGGAATACCACCGCAGTTTCTGATATCCTTGCTGATGCAATTCCTGCAAAAGCATCATTGCTTCCACAACTCCAATCTTATCATGAAGATTATTATCCATAGATTCTTGGATTACAGGTAGAGATTATATATCATCTTCATCATCCTCATCTTTAACTGTACTAGTAACTGTTAAAATTTGAGGCTTTATACGTGTCAGCTCTTCCTTGAAGAAATCACGGTTTAAGGTGCTTAATAGCCTAGTACCACCAAGTTTATTAAAATGTTTTGTAATAAATCTATTTTTAGCTTTGAACCATTGAGTTGTTACATCTGGATTCTCCATTAAGAAATCGAAATAACCAAAAATTGCTTCTTTATGTCTTGCTAAAGCATATTGAATAAAGTTGGTTCTAAATCCATGAGAACTAAAAAAAATCTTGGTATATTTATATTTATCGGTTCCATTATTATCAATGGTAAGAAAAACGTACCACCATAATGATGCTAAAGCATGTGTTTTAATCCAGTCACTACCGTGGAACCAATGATTTATAACATAATTAACATTATTAAAATCCTTTTCTTTTACTTTAGGGAAACGATTTTGAACATAATTGAACAAGTCTACATGAGTTAAATAAGTCCAAAATGATCTGTCAGAAGCTTGCAAAGGGGATAAATCTTTGTAGGCCTCATATAAGGCTACGGCAGATTCAAAATCTCCATGGGGTGTTGGAATCATCTTTTCTAATAACCCTTCTGGATGTCTTACGGTAGGAATAATTACAACTTCTTCTGAGTCATATGGGAAGGAATCTTCTCCGTAATAATGAAGATTTAACCCATTCTTAACATTATCCGCGAGAGAATCGGCATAAGCTTTTTTAAATGTTCTTTGTGCTATCATTCTTCTTCCTCCGGCTTAATAAGATTTTCTAATGATTCAAATAATCTCTTATATGGATCCATTAACAGAATCTGAGCCAGTTCCATTATTTCTCCTGGATCCTGATTAGTCAAGGTGTCGCTTTCTTTAAACTTTTCCAATGCTTGTTCCGTATCTATTCTGTATTGGAGAGTTCTTGCCCATAGAGTATTCTTATTTTCCTCAATATATAGAAGAGCAGTAGTTAATGCATTATAAACTAAGGAAGAATGAATGATGTGGGCAAATTGTTTGTTCCCTTTAATCGAACTTTTATATTTAGAATATAATTCCGGTGGCAATTTAATTTCAATTTTTTCTCCACCTAAAACATAACGAGGCATTTGATCAGTTTTTCCCTCAGTTATTTGCATAAAGGACCCGACTGATTTTAGTTTATCATATTTTATATCAACATCATAATATAACTCACCAAAGAAAGCAAGCAAATCTCCAGGCTCCAAATCAAACGAGAACCCCATATAATCTTCATGCCATTGTTGATTAATATAACCCTTTATTGGTTCTCTTACCACAACTGATAATTGGAAAGAAACTCTTTCTGCCAAATGATTTTTTTCAATTGAAAATTTAAAATGAGGTTCAGTGGCAAATACACATTTTCTTAATAGAGTCCTTGGACATTCAATTTCACAAACATATTCTGCATAACCCTTCTTTATCAATCTATTGATATCAGAATTACGCATATCAATATCGAATTCAAAGGTATATTGGCTCCCTTTCTTTACCAGAGGTCTTGCACTTATAGAAGGTAATGGAAGAACATCATCACCCATACCTAACACAGGATGAGGGAATGAGAGATTATATGTTTTCATAAGCTTTCAATTTAATTGCATGATGCATATTGTCTGCAAATAGAATTTTAATAGTATTTCTACCTTCTTCTAAAACTACATGTTTAATGATGTTACCTTCAATAGATCCATTATCGGTGGTTTCTAAATTTACAACATCATCAGATTGTTCTCCGCTGGTTATTAATTCCAATTCACCCTCTATTATATCATGAGGTGCATGGATTAAAAGATAATGATAATGTTTGTCATTTTCTTTTTGAGCCATCACTCTGAATTCTACTGGAATATAAGTGCGGTATGTACCATCGGGATTTTGAATTTTTGTATTTATGAATTTATCGCCCGCTCGCGGTTTTCCACCTCGATTCCTGGCAGGACGCTTTGTTCTCTCCCTAAATCCGGCTAAATCTCCATCCTCATTGGTAGTATCTTCTTCATAAGAACCAGGCATCGTAATTTTAACAGAACCTATATTGGCACCATCATCATCTGACTTTTTAGAGACACCATCTTTATTTATATCAGTAGTTATAGAGGTGCCTATATCCTTAACATTTCCAGTAGGATTACCCAATGAATGATCAGATTCATCATTATCAGCAAGAAGATCTTCCGGTACATATAACAAATCTTCAAGACCGGTAATTTCTAATGCCGTTTCTTGACTATTAGAAAATAATTCTTCAAAGCATCTTTGTCTGAATTTATGTATCTCGTCTAAAGCTTGAACACCTTTTTCTTCAATTTTTCCTCTTGAATTTCTCCAGTTTGTTTGTTTCCACTCGTCATGAGCGGGATTTTCTAATTCTCTTAATATTTCATCACCTCTTTTGTTTTCACATACAAATAGACCAAATACACCATAACTTGTTTGTGTTCTTTTCCCATATACAAGCATAAGAGGTCGACGCATATATATCATTTTGTCTTTACTGCAATCAGCCTTTATAAGATAAATGGAACATTTTCCTAAAAGAGGTATTGACTCCCTGAAATGTCTGGCTTTTAAATTCCCAGATTCAGCTTCTTTCACAGCCCTATAATATGCACGAGGATTAAGATACCCACTTTTTTGAGTATCATCGATATCATTATCAAAGTATTTCGACATATACTCATCAAGATTTTCTCGATTTATAACGATCTCCCCAATAGTAACTTCTAATTTGTTTTGAAAAACTGCATACCAGAAACTCCGTAATACCTCTTTAATCATTTCTTTAATGGCTTCATCCTTATCTTCCATTCTGAAACCTAAAAGAAAGAAAGTTGTCCCTGGTTCAGTTCTACTGAATCTTGGAGGAATGTTCGATGGTTCATTTACAGGGTAACCACCGTTATTATCATAATATCCAACAGAATTAACTTTAATCCCATTATACCTGTGAGTGCATAACCACGAAACACCTTCAAAATTGAATTCACCCTTGGGCGTCATGGTGGATACTATAATGGTAGAAATCGGAGAAAGTTGAAAGTATGCAGATTTACCAAATCCAAATGAACCACCTGATTCCTGATCACTCTTTGCACTTACTCCTGCAGACCTGGCAAAGGCATAAAAGGGTGAATCTGAAGAATTAGGATCATAATGCATCCCTTTTGTGTTATAATCAGAGATACGGATATATCCAATTCCTTTCTTTATACTTTGTCTTGAAAAACACTTCTCCATTTCCCAATATAATTCATTGGCCTTTGGAGTATTAAAATAGTTTCGGCATTCCTTAATATGTTTTTCTAATTCAAAGAAATTCTTGAAATTACTATCTGTTAGACTACTAAATGAAAATTCTACCTTAACTGGTTCATCATGATTATAAACAGCATCCAAAGAATTTTGTATCACTTCCCTTATAAGTGATTTATAAGGATTGGCCTTAAAATTCTGCATCATGGCATTATTAGGACCATCTTCTCTTCCTCCTTTTTGCTCTTCGAAGTGCCAACGGCAACCTCTCTCATTGGTTGTGGGATCGTATTCGGCCATAAACTGATATCTTTATTTATTCTTTTTCTAATTCTATAAATGATTCTAATTGAAATTTTATACTTTCAAAATCTTGGTTAAGATCAAGATTCTTATAATAAAGACGATTACCCTCAGATATAGTCACCATATCATCCGGTTGAATTTCTTCTTGGGTCTGCATGTCTTTATCTTTTTTTACCATTGTTTACCAATTTTCAGATTTAATATATGAATTGTTTAAACGGATTGGGTTGCAAAGACATACCAGCTACCATCTCTATCGCTACGCTGTATATATCCTTTATCTACCATTGAAGATAACAATCTTTTGACAGCCCTTGGTACAATTCCAACTTTTTTGCTGATTTCATCAATGGTGATATCAGGGTGGGAATTGATTTCCTCTAAAACAGAGGGACCTGAGATGGATTTAAACTTAATCTTTTGTCCATCAAACCACCATACTTTTTCAGAAGTTTCTTTAGCGAAAGCTATGTCATATTTTAGTTCTTCTTCGACAAGACTCTTAAAATAGGTGATAAATTTACCGGCACTTCTCAGAGATGCGTTGGCTCCTTTAGAGGGTTGGGGACCTACTACAAGATCGGCTTGATGCAAGGCTTCTAAATATTTTGACTTATTACGGCTTCTCACTACAATCATTGGCCACCCATGTCTTGCCAAAATATAATTAACCAACAATCTTGCAATTCTTCCATTACCGTCTTCAAAAGGATGAATCCGGATATAACGATAATGAAATAAAGCTGCCAATTCAACAGGATTATATTTCCCTGATTTTTCTGCCTCGTTATACCAATCTACTAAATCACTCATCAAAGCCGGAGTCTCTTCCGGTGATGCATATTCAAATCGGTCGCCATAACGTGTGATGACACTGTTGGGACGGCTTTTATATTGTCCGGCATGTATTATATAACTTGTGGAGAAACCTCCCGGAAGATTCTTATACACAGTATAATCCTCCCTCAACAGGATTCTATGGAGTTCACGGATAAAATTTTGGGTCAATGGAATTTCCTTAATTTTAGCTTGCTCCTCCATAGCCTTCATTCCTAATTGGCTTGCCTTCATGTCGACAAAATCTTTGAGATCACCCTCTCCTATAACTTTTCCGAATAAAAGCAAAATTTCCGTTTGACCATAAGTCAAGGTATTTCCTTCTATATGGTTACTGTTGTAATTATAATCTACAGAAAAACGTTTGCTCATCAGAAATTGCTTCGTTTCAGACAAGGGCATTAGGCTTTTCCATTCTTCAAATAACAGTTCTAATTTTGCCATATTTTTGCAAAATGGAATAAATAAATGTTCACTTAGTGAGCTAATTTAATGGTAATTTTACATATCTCAAAATTCTTCTCCATTAATATTCTTAATATTAAATTAAGCTTGCCCATGGTTGTTGTACAGATAAACATTTCATATTTTAATGGTTTTTAGGCTACTGAAATTGATTCATGGATATGGGTTACGAACTCTGCAACTTTCGGAAATTTACCTCCAAATATCTGTATGGGATCAAATTCTGTGAAAGGAGATTTTATTAACTGCTTCTTTTCTATATCGCCGTTCTGGCACACATAATCCAATATGCTTTTCAGATATTCTTCTTGTTCCGATGTTAGTGTATTAGTTTGTATAAATTCTGTGAAGAGTTCCAATGCTCTTTGACGGTCTATACCGTTTAAAGTCCTGATAAACCCTGCAACGTTCAAACCTTCATTAAGGTTCTCTCTTTGAAGATACCTGTCATAATCCTCTTTGCTTCCGAGTTCATTCCAAAGAATCCTCTCCAGTTCATTGATATCCTCTTCCGATAACTTTTCTATATTCTGTATCTTTTGTAACACCGGTAGGTCCCTGTTCTCGGCAAGGAATTCAAGAACTTTCTGACGGTAGGTTACATCAGTTATCACAGTTGTAATGGTTTCTCCCTCGGATATATTATCCTTGATATTGACTGTGAAGGTTACATCCGGGTCTCCTGTGAGATGTTTGATAAGATCCCGCAGCTCTATTCTAACCCTTTCAAGTGAAGACAGAGACTTATTGTCCCAGAACTCCTTGGTCAAAACTTCTTTAATCACAGGCATTTTTGCTATCACATCCGGCACAGAAGCCAATTTCTGCAGAGCATGGGCAATTACTGTTATCTTCCCTTCGTAAAAGGCTGACTCAAATTCCGGATTTATCAATCCGAGCTGAGAATAAAGCACCAACAAATCGAACTTCAGTGCCGTCTCATCCTCTCCCGGCATAGCTACCAGGGGTGCGATATCATTCTTTAGTGTCAGTACATCAACTGCAGACAGATATTGCCATGCCTCCGGTTTCCTGAATCGACTGACACCAGACCATTTATCTCTTACTGCGATATGATGGTCATTGAGCCGTCTTACCTGATCCAATAATGTGGATTTCAACTCATCATGAAAACTCTTTGCAAACTCATCTTCCTGATATTTTGCCGTCTGTAAGGAGGCAGCTATATCAGCTCTTGCACCGAATATTCTTTCGGAAAGCGACTGAACTTTTCCTGACTTTGGTTGCGGTATTCCCGGATTAAAGAAATCGAAATTACCCAACCAATCAAAAATCATAAATTTTTTCTTGTCTTCTCCCGGTCCGAATATATCGGGACTAAGTCTTGTGCCGCGTCCCTTCATCTGCATGAACTTGATCTTTGAACGAACTCGCTTGAAATAGACAAGATTCAATACATCCGGCACATCTATTCCGGTATCGAGCATATCCACAGACACGGCTATCTGTGGGAACTTATCCCTTACTCCGAATTTATCTATAAAGTCTTGGGCATATTTCACCGAATAGTCAATCCTCACACAGAATTCCGGACCCCACTGAGGATATAGATAATTGAACCTCTCCACAATCAATTGGGCGTGTTCCTTGTTATAAGCAAAGATTATAGTTTTGCCTATCATCTCTCCGCTATGTATTTTCAAGCCCTTATCCATCAGTTCCTGAAGAACCTTGTCTATCGTGTCTATATTGAAAATATAATTGTAAATCTCTTTTTTCAATATATCCCTTGGAGCGGGATCAATAGAATTGATTGCACCTTCATACTCCCAGACTTTCTCCAATTCTTCTTTCTCGCTCTCGTTCAAATCATCATATTTGATGCCCTCTTCCAACACGGCAGATTTATAGGACTTCCCCTCAGCGGGCACAAGGTAACCGTCTTCAACCGCTTCCCTTTCTTCGTAAGCATAATTCGGAATCCCTTCCTCGAGTCCTAATAATTCGTATGTGCTTCTTTCTACTTCTTCCCTCGGAGTGGCTGTGAGTCCTACAAGCAGTGAATCGAAATATTTGAAAATGGCACCGAATTTACCGAATACCGATCGGTGAGCCTCGTCTATTATGATAAGATCAAACCTCCCGATAGAGAATGTTTTTACATCAGTCTCGATATGGTTGATCATCGTCTGATAAGTTGAAAACATTATCCGGGCATTCATGTCCGGGTTATTATCACGGTCAGATAGAACCGTAGTGGTCATTTCCGGCAATAGTTTGGCGAATACCTTGTGAGCCTGGTTCACCAAAGAATTCCTGTCGGCAAGAAAGAGGGTGTTCTTCACCCAGTCAGCTCTTGTGAGCACATCTACAAGAGATATTGCGGTACGAGTCTTCCCTGTACCTGTGGCCATCACCAACAGACCTCTTCGATATTTCTTGTTGAAGTGTTCGCACAATGCCTTGATTCCGGAGAGCTGGTAGTGTCTTCCCGCGATATTGGGATTACCGGCCATGTCGGTAATATCTTTTCGCCCTCTGCGTTTCAGGATTCGTTCCAAGTCTTCTATTGAATGGAAACCGTAAAGTCTTCTCGGAGGATAACCTAAACCGTCTATCACCCAAAGTTCATATCCGTTAGTGTAATATATCACCGGTTTCACGCCATATTCCTTTTCAAGGGCTTCGGCATAAAGTTCAGCCTGATGTTTGCCCTGGTTGGGATCCACACTTGTTCTTTTGGCTTCAATCACAGCCAATGGACGGCTGTCACGGCCAAACAAAACATAGTCTGCATACCCGACACCGGATTTTGTGGGCAACCCCTTTACTTCAATTTCCTTGCAAGCCTTTCCGGGTTGTTTGTCACCGTTATCTTCCAGGATATCCCATCCGGCTTCCCGGAGCATCATGTCGATATAGAGTCTTCTTGTTTCGGCTTCTGAAATTGCATCCCAGGATAATTTTTCATAGATTTCATCCGATGATATATTTTCAGCAGATTCTATCTTTTGCGGTTCAACAGTTTCTACAAATTCTTCCACTGTTTCATTTTCCACCGGAGAAGTAGGAATAGAAGCAGAAGATGTTGGGATAAGTTCTTTGTTAAATGGAGCAAGTGTTTTTAATATTTGGAGTCTAAGTAAAACAGCACCAATGAAATTATATAGATTCAATAAGGAAAAGAACGATTCTTTCTTTGTTACCTTCTGACCGTCATGGGCTGCAGAGTTACCGACTTTACGGATGTAATGCACGGCCATCATGATCCGGTCGTCATTGTCAAAGAAATCTCTGAATGTGTCATTGTCAACTATCTGAAAAAGAGTCCATCTTTCTCCGGTTTCTTCTCCTTTCATTTGATAGATTGCACGGGCCATCCATTCCAAAGCTCTTCGGGCGTTGATGGCTGAAATTTCCGGATCATCAATCTGATGTTTTTCAGCGTTGTCACAATAACGATAAAGAGTGGATAACTCCGGTATATCTTTTAAATAATCAAAGTTCAACATGGTAAAATTTTTTAATTGAACCAGTAATCCATTCTGGAAGCAAGAAGAGTTTCCAATTCCTTTATTGAATTCTCAATATCCTTCTTCTGCTCCTCAATAATCTCTATTCGTGAAGCAAATTCATTTTGCAAAGAAATTGGTGGCAAAAAAATAGGTATTTTGCTGATATCTGAAGGTTTTATTTCAACAACTTTGGATCCGTGTGCATATCTTTCTTTATCAAGATTAAAGGCTTTAGTTCTCATGTAATAAGTTATAAATATAGCATTCTGTTTATGAGAAAAAATTGCTGCATGACTACCAACTGCCACATCATAATTCCCTAACCAGGCTATACTTTTACATGAACCATCCAAATCTTCACTCGTAATTGCTATTATCACATCATTGAATTTTGCAAATTTTGATTTTTTTGCTATTTCTGAAGAAATGAATGTCAAGTTACCTTTAACTACAAGTCCAAATTTCATATGGATTTGACCATAATGAATACAAGGTACTCCGTCCGATATAAAATCTGATTTCAAAAAACCTCCTCCTCTTTGGAATTCCCCAATTACACCAAATTTCTTTACTTCCCAGCCTTTTGGATTGGTGATTGGGTCACCAAACATTTCATAAAAGATAGATTGAGCCAAATGATCTAATAATTTAATCTGCTCCTTCCTCCCTTCTATCATTCCATTTATCTCATCCAACTCTGAAACAATCCTTTCTTGAACTTCTTTTGGGGGTATCGGAAGTTCTAATTTTTTTAGGTTGGTTTTATTAAATTTAGATTGAGCTACTTGAGAAATAATCTTAAATAATTGTGATTGAAAATAATTTCCTTTTAAAGCATAAGAAAAAAATTTATGATTTCTTTTATTTGATTTGATTAAGATAGCATTTGGTCCCAAAACATTGTTTTGATATTTTAGCATTGATGGATGCAAATAATAAATTTCTCCACAGTTTCCTATATTAGGAAGAATAATACATTCTTGATTTAAATTAACTCTCCATAAATAATTGAAGGCAGACTCATTTACATATACGAAGTTAGAATTTTTAAAATTATTTTTTAGGTCTGTAGTACGTATTAACTGTGCAAAATCTTTTTCATCCATGTATTTTACATTATCTCTCAAATCTGCAAATGAACCTGCAGCCACGAAATCAGTAACAGTTTCAAATACTTCTCCTAATTTTTTATATTCCCAATTATGCTTCATCTTCTCCCTCCTTTCCCTTTTTCATAAAGAATAATCTCTTTTGCAGCTCTATCTCTCTTCTTAGTTCTTCTTCGGAAGGCAAATGAGTAAGATACTTTGATGCATACAACTGTGTATTGCCATTTAAAACTGAATATTTGGCAATATCCTCACTTGTTTCAGCACATAATATTATCCCTATAGTAGGGTTATCTCCCTCAGTCCTTTTCAACTCATCATACATCCTGACATACATATCCATTTGACCTACATCTTGATGTGTTATTTTATTTGTCTTCAGATCAATCAGATAGAAGTTCTTCGTCAGATAATTATAAAACACCAAATCAATGAAATAATCACCTGCGTCAGTTACAATATGTTGTTGTCGTTCTACAAAAGCAAAACCCTTCCCCAGTTCCATTATGAATTGCTGAAGATGATTTATAAGGGCACTCTCAAGCTTGCTTTCCGTGTAACCGGTATCTTGTGGTAAACCTAAGAATTCTGTTATATATGGCGATTTGATATATTCCTCCGGATTAACATACTTAAATTCCTCAGATGAAGTCAGGGTCTTCATTTCGTCTTCCACCTTTTTAGGGTGAGCCGAACTTAAAAGACGATGATAATATTTAGACCCTACATTCCTCTCAAGAGTTTTCACCGACCACATCTGATTTGCCGTTTCATTTATATACCACCACCGTGCATCCTCATTTTCTTCCCCTAAAATCATCTTTATATGTGACCATGTCAGATTTTGCACACGCGTGTGCAAAATCTCCCAATCAGGGAAATAAATATAAAGTTGTCGATAATAAGCTAGGCTTCTTGGATTATATCCTTTCCCTAATTCCAAAGTAAGTTCTTTGGAAAGAGTCGGTATTAGTTTTGCACCATATTCAGCTCTTAATTCACCCTTCTGGTCTTCCTCCACTATTCTCCGGCCAATTTCCCACCTTTCATGGATAATCGTAGAATTAAGTGCTACCGCTGCC
This sequence comes from Muribaculaceae bacterium, assembly GCA_022509105.1. GTDB lineage: Bacteria > Bacteroidota > Bacteroidia > Bacteroidales > Muribaculaceae > Lepagella. Next base: position 37,126 of record JAFLTV010000007.1, read on the forward strand.
TCAGCACGATATTTTCGCACTATTTCTCGTATGTCGTTTATGAACTTTTGAAGATTATGCTTCATCTTCGTTATGGATTAATTGGGTGAGACGATTGAAGGAACGCGTTATTCTGGAATCTATTTCTGCTATACGAGCCAGAATAGTTTCCGGTGGATCATAATGAACCGCTTCTCTTATAACTTCCTTGTAAGTATTGAAAGAAAGATCATAGTCATGCTCCCGAATCTCTTCTACAGGAACAAAGAATGATTGGTCTGTCCGTTTCCTTTCTGTTTCTCCTTCAAGGTTATTATATCGAGAGATAATATCCGGTATATCGTTTTCATTAATCAGATTTCTTTTGTCATCAAGCGAGAAACCGTCGGCTTTCATATCATAAAACCACACCTTGTCCGTTCCGCCGTTCCCCGTCTTTGTGAAAATTAGAATAGCAGTCGAAACCCCTGCGTATGGTTTGAAGACCCCGGAAGGCATGGAAATTACAGCCTGCAATTTATGATTATCCACTATTTCCTTGCGGATTGCCTTATGAGCATTGCTGCTGCCGGTCAAGACTCCATCCGGAACAATCGAGGCACACTTCCCTCCTATTTTCAGACTCCTGATAAACAGAGAAAGAAACAACAATTCCGTTTTCTTTGTCTTGGCAATGGCAAGAAGGTTTTTTGCCACACTCTCATAATCAAGGCTTCCGGCAAAAGGTGGATTTGCCAAGATCAAGGAATATTTGTTTTCATCTGTGTTATCAGTAGAAAGGGAATCCTTATATTCCACATTCGGATTATCAACTCCATGAAGCATTAAGTTCATTGCTCCGATTCGAAGCATCGTTGCATCGGTGTCAAAACCATTGAGCAAGGAGTTCTTAAACTTCTTCGCGTTTGAAGTTTTCTTTAACTCGGAATTATAGTGATCTTTCAGATACTTGGCACTCTCCACAATAAAACCGGCTGAACCCATGGCAGGGTCACAGATAGTGTCTTCCAAAGACGGTTTCATCAGATTCACCATCATTTCTATTATATGGCGCGGAGTTCTGAACTGACCATTGTTGCCCGAGGCAGCCATCTTGCCCAAAACATACTCATAGACATCTCCCATGGTGTCACGATTGTTCATATCCAGGGCATCTATGCCCTCCACTATCTTTACCAAAGTCCGGGGAGACTGAATCATGAATACGGCATTATTCATGAATCTTGAATATGCAGAATCTTCTCCTTTCTGACCGCCCAAATATTTGATATAAGTGAATACATCATCCCTTACTGTCCTGAACATCCTTTCAGGATCAAAATCCTTGAAATTATGCCATCGAAGATCACTCATGGGCACAGCTTTCCCTGTTTCAGGATTGGTCCAGGTTTGCTCGTATGGGAAAGTCGGCTCTTCAACCTGCACATTAATTGCATTGGCAATCGCTTCCTCATTTATCTGGGCATCATCAAGCATTTTCATAAAGAACAGATAGGTCATCTGCTCCAACAATGTGATTGAATTGGTTATTCCTCCCGTCCAGAAGGTATCCCAAATTTGATCTATCTGATTCTTTATCTGTCCTGTTATCATTTTCTATGATTGGGTTATAAGAGTCTCTTAATTTCTTTATAAATTATCAAACTTATATCAATAAATTAAGAATTAAGCTAATTACAAATTTAAAGATTTTTTTGATAGGTTTAGATAGTTTGAGCCTTTACTTTTAATGTGTAGGCGGAAAACAGAGGTGCTTGAAAATGGTGGAAGCCTTAGCCATGAAGAGGCGGACAAACAGAAAGATACCTATTTATAGGTATTTTTATCTTATTATTTGGCTAAAATTCCTTTGCTCTTTTTAATTTCTGTAATTTTGTAGTGAAGGAAACTTTTTCTATGAGGCTTTCAGATCTAAAACCGGGACAAACAGGAGTAATTATCAAGATACTCGGTCATGGTGCGTTCAGAAAACGCGTCATGGAAATGGGGTTTGTTAAAGGTAGGGAAATCACCCATGTTCTTAATGCCCCTCTTCAAGATCCTATCAAATTCAGCCTGATGGATTATGAGGTTTCCCTTCGCAGATCGGAGGCTAATATGATTGAAATTGAGCCTCTTGAAAAATGGGAACATCATGTTGAGTCAAAAATAAAGGAACATCCTCTTGAAGGCGAAGCTGCAAAAACACATGTAAGCAAGGCTCACACAATAAACATAGCTCTTATAGGAAATCCTAATTGCGGGAAAACATCTTTGTTTAACATGGTTTCCGGTGCTCATGAACATGTGGGTAATTATGCCGGAGTCACTGTAGGCGCAAAAGAGGGAAAAATGAAATATAAGGGCTATGAATTTAATATCGTAGACCTTCCCGGCACATATTCTCTTTCGGCATATTCTCCCGAAGAAATCTATGTGATGAGATATCTCCGGGATGAGACCCCGGATGTGATAGTAAATGTTGTTGTGGCTTCAAACATAGAAAGAAACCTTTATCTCACCACCGAGCTAATCGATATGAACCGGAGCATGGTGATTGCCTTGAATATGTTTGACGAGCTTGACCGGAAAAACATAAAGCTTGAATATGATGTTCTCGGGAAAATGTTGGGAGTGCCGATCATTCCTACAATTGCTTCCACCGGCTGGGGAATAGATAAACTTTTAGACACAATTATAGAGGTTTATGAATTAAAGAATCCTGACACCCGACATATTCATATCCGGATGCGTCAGGAAGTGGAAGAAGCTATCCGCAAGCTTGTAGACTCGCTGAAGGCGGAGACAGATCTTCCTCAGAGATTTTCCCCCCGCTTTTTAGCAATCAAACTTTTGGAAAAAGATCCGGAAATAAAAAGGATGCTGGAGAAATATCCCTCCTATCCTGAGTGGGAAAGAATATGCCGGGAATATGATGCCCGGATGGAAAAGGATCTTGGAGAGGATGCCAATGCCATAATTTCAGCAGAAAAATTTGGGTTCATTCAGGGCGCTCTTGCCGAAACAATGCAATCCGAGGGAGTGAAACCGGACTATTCCACAAAAGTGATCGATGCTTTTGTCACTAACAAGCTTTTCGGATTTCCCATCTTCCTTTTGGTGATGTGGCTTATGTTTTGGGCCACATTCCAAATCGGCTCCTACCCCATGGAATGGATAGAGAGCCTTATATCATGGTTTTCGGAGCTCATAGGAAGGCACATGCCTGACGGACCCTTTAAAGACCTTATACTTGACGGAATTATCGGAGGGGTGGGTTCGGTTATTGTTTTCTTGCCAAACATCCTGATTCTCTATACTTTCATATCTTTTATGGAGGATTCCGGCTATATGGCCCGCGTTGCGTTCATAATGGATAAGCTGATGCACAGGATGGGATTGCATGGGAAATCGTTCATACCCATGGTGATGGGTTTTGGATGCAATGTTCCTGCTATTATGTCAACCCGGATTATTGAAAGCCATTCAAGCCGTCTTATCACCATCCTCATAAATCCCTTCATCAGTTGCTCGGCCCGTATTCCGATTTATGTATTATTGGCCGGAGCTTTTTTCCCTCAATACGGGGCTTGGGTGTTTGTGGGACTGTATGTTTTGGGAATTGCAATAGCAGTGCTTACTGCACGTCTCATGAGAAGATTCTGGTTTAAGAAAGATGAGACACCCTTTGTGATGGAACTTCCCCCCTACCGTTTGCCTACAGTCAAAGCAACCCTCAGAAATATGTGGTCGAAGGCCGACCAATACATAAAAAAGATGGGAGGATTGATTCTTATCGCCTCGATAATCATCTGGGCCCTCTCCTATTTCCCGCGTTATTCTGAAAATGATGTGCCACAAGACTTTGCGGAAACAGCCATTGCTGAACTACCGCTGCAGGAAAATGTTTTATATTCCGAGGAAGAGATTCAGAATCTTGTGTTATCGGAATATCAGGAGAGCCATTCTATCTTGAGTTATATAGGGAAGTTTGTAGAACCTGTGATGGAGCCATTGGATTTAGGATGGAAGGCATGTTGCTCACTCTTGGCCGGATGTGCGGCTAAGGAAGTCGTGGTATCAACTTTGGGAGTGCTCTATGTGGGGGATGATGATGCGGAATTATTGTCACAACGATTGTCAACACCATCTAAAATAACAGGCAAAGCACCATTTACGACTGCCTCGGCTTTAGGATTTCTTGTGTTTGTTTTACTCTATTTCCCTTGTATCGCCACTATAACTGCAATAATAAAGGAAACGGGAACATGGAAATGGGGTCTCTTCTCGGTGATATATAATACTTCGATAGCGTGGGTGTTAGGGTTCGTAGTGTATAGGATAGCTTTACTTTTTTAGGGATTAACGGAGACGTGGGATGAGTTTCATTTCGAGAATGAGACGGGGAATTCCAAAAGCTTCCATAATCAAGCTATGGCTATCTTTTTTCCTGAGCAGAAGTTCAGAAATTTCTTTAACGGATAAGTTTAATACGGATTTATCTAAAGTTTCTTTGGAAGTGGTTTCTTTAACCATTTTCCCGTTTTTGACAACAAGGATGGTTTTCTGTCCGGAAGAATCCTGGTTTAAATCTCGAATATAAAGTTTGAAATTTGCTTCTTTTCTGGTTTCTGCGATATATTCCATTATACTGTCAAACCTCAGTAACCTCACCATTCCATAAGGCTCCATCAGTTTTGTGATATCAAACTGCGTTTCAAGAATTCCAAAGAGAGTTTCCAGCTGCCCTCCCTGAGGATTCTCGGCTCCATAAATTTCATCAATAATTGCAGGAGAGGCATAATATTCCGAGTTTATGAACACAGACATGGAATAGTCAGGAAATGCCTTCTTAATCTCTTTCAAAAGAGCATAGTATGTGCATTTATCCTCAAAATAGACTACCGGCAACTCAATTCTTCGGATATCAGATTTTCTTACAAAAGCCAATCCGGTTATATTTTTATCATCATCGAGGCAAAGAAAGATTTTCGAATCATTTATCAATGATTCTTTCAGAGTGGCCTCCAGATCTTCCCGAGTGTGGCATAAACTTGCAGAGGATCCGGGCTTTTTCTCTTGCCGCAAGATAAAATCTATTATTTTATCTTTAAATTCAAGAGAATCCTCATAAATTTCTGAAGTCAATTTTTGAAATAATCTCTTCTTAAGCAAGCTTATCCTTTCGTCAGACCCATAAAGAGAAACATTAAAATCATTTTCAAAATCATGAATTGAAGTAAATCTCTCTTCCAATCTGAAAAAAGAATTGAAATAACCTCTTCTGCGATAATAATCGGCATTTAAATCGGAAGCCGGGATAAGAAACGTGAAATCAAAATCCTTAGCAGCCCTTTCATTTATTTCTTTTAAAAGATCCGACATAAGGCCCCGGTGACGATATTTTTGATCAGTGGCAAGACCTAATAAATACAAACCGTTCAATTTAGCTTTTCCATATCCAAAGGAATAAGGTATGCCCAATAACGCTGAAACAATTTTACCGTTCTCCTCATGCCAAGCAATATAATCTTCATTAAAATAGGAGTCGAAGATTAAATCTATGTAGGAATTGGAGTCATGGAAAGTTTTTCTCCATAACTCCATCATTCCTTCTTTAATATCTTTTAAAAGCACCATAAAGGGATTATTTTAATCTCAAGAATGAATATCCGAATCTTTCAGCCGCCGCTTTCTCAAGCTCTTCACGGAACTCAGGAGCTGCGATAGATATTAAAAGTTTAGCTCTCTTAGGAAGACTCTGTCCCCTCAGATTCACGATTCCGTGCTCCGTCACTATATAATTAGCCTGGAATCTTGTAGTCACGACACCGCCTCCCTGAGTGATCGAGGGTTTGATTTTTGTCTTTCCTTTAGACGTTGTGGATAAAAACGCAAGGAAAGATTTACCACCCTGGCTCAAAGACGCCCCATAAACAAAGTCATGCTGTCCGCCGACTCCGGAATAGATCATATTGCCGATTGAGTCGGCACAAATCTGACCCGTGAGGTCTACTTCAAGACAGGAATTTATGGCCATCACAGAAGGGTTTTGAGCTATGACATAGGGATTGTTTGTCCATGCTACATCTTTGAAAACCATATCTTTATTATAATTCATATAATCATACAGCTTTCTTGAGCCCAAAGCCAGGGATGCTACAGATTTTCCGGGCATAACCGTTTTAAGGGAATTATCGATAATCCCATCCTGAATCAGAGGCAGAACTCCATCCGTCATAGCTTCTGTGTGAAGGCCAAGATGCTTATGGTCTTTCAATGCCCTCAAGACGGCATTAGGAATACCTCCCACTCCGATCTGAAGCGTGGCACCGTCGGGTATTTCAGAAGCAATAAAATTGCCGATCTTTATTTCCTTTTCTGTAGGAGCGACTGTGGGCACTTCAACCAAAGGATCGTCTACTTCCACATAAGCCGAGAGTTGGGAGAGATGGATCACAGGGTCGCCATAGGAAAAAGGCATCTGTGAATTTATCTGTGCTATGACCACATCAGCACATTCCACAGCAGCGGTTGCAACATCTGCCGACACGCCGAAACTGACATATCCGTCTTTATCGGGAAGGCTGCAATTGATCAGAGCAACGTCTACACGCCAAGTGCCATCACGCATGAGTCCGGGCACCTCACCCAGGAAACAGGGAGTTGTGGCGCCGTAGCCCTCTGCTATCCATTTTCTAACAGAGTTGCTCACAAAAAAACTGTCGACCAAGAAGGTGTCTTTAAATTTTTCCTGACAATAAGGAGCCTCTTTCTTGCCTACAGCAAAACCTGAATAAAGAGTTACATCCTTAAGTTCATCTCCACGTTTTGCAAGGGCATCAAGGAGCACTTCAGGAATAGAAGTGCTCCCCTGGATATAGACGTGATCGCCGCTTTCAATTAGTTTTACAGCCTCTTCGGCTGTGGTCTTATTTAGACGATTGAGTTTCATGGAATGATTTTAATCTTTTTTCTGCTTTTGCAAAAGTTTCATCGTTTGTGATCATCGACACACATGCTCTCACACCGGGACGTGTGCTTCCCGTGGAAGGCAAGGAAATTGAGGAAATGCCGAATTTCATCAATTCAAGCTGAAGCTTTTCGCTCGACATGCCGTCATAGCCTACTGTGAAGAAGAAACCGTCGGAAATATCCGATTCCCCGTCTTTATCATACACGATGTGGAATCCGTTGTCGAGGAACATTTTCTTCAACCTTTTGGCTCTTTCTCCATATTCGGAAGCATGCTGAATGAAAGGCAGTTCTCCTGTAGCAGCTTTATTCAGCATTTCTGCCATGGCATATTGTGCCGAATGGCATGCTCCGGAAGAGGCGGTGTATAAAACGCCATATATGTAGGATTCTCCGAAATTTGGCATTTCATAGAAATCCTCAAGAACTTTGTATTTCCTTTCAAATACCGCAGGACTCATGCATACGATTGCAATTCTCTGACCAGCGTAGCTGAAAATCTTGGATCCTGAAATCAAAAGAATATAATTGTCAGTGTATTTACCAACTGTGGGGATATAAGGAGGCTCCTTCGGTTTAGAAAAATCAGTTCTGAAATCCATACCCATATAAGCCAGATCTTCAAGAACGATTACATCATATTTAGTGGCGGCCTCACCAATAATCCTCAACTCCTCATCAGTGAAGTTAGTCCATGAGGGATTATTAGGATTACTATAAATCATAGCCGACACCCTTCCGGAGGAAAGAAGTTCATCAAGCTTGTCTTTAAGGGCGGCTCCCCGGTAATCATAGATATCGAAAGAAATCACATTTATGCCCAACATTTTAGCCTGATGGGTCTGAGCCGGGAACCCGGGGTTAAAAATCAGAATGCTATCTTTTTTGGGATCTCTTTGCTTAAGAAGCGTATACAAGGTATAACTCCCTTGCATTGATCCTACAGTCGGGATGATGCATTTGGGAGGGATATTCAGGTCGAGAAAAGCTTTTATAAATTCAGAGCCCGCTTTCTTCAATTGTGGTATACCTGCGATATCGGGATATTGATTTGCCACACCCTTTTCCAGGGCCTCTTTTTCAGCATCAATACCGATTCTTTCAGCGGCAAGGCCCGGATTTCCAATTTCAAGATGCACAAATTTTTCACCCGAAGCCTCTTCAAGAGCGGCAGCCATAGCACAGATCTGACGTATGGTGGCCGTAGTTATATCAACAATTCCCAATTGGGAAATGACATCATTTATGGTCTTATCTGTAATGGGAAACATATAGATACCTTTTTATTTATCTTTGATAAAATCCAAAGTTGCCTGACGGCCGCATTCAAATGCTTTCACATTCATGTCTACTATCTTTTGTCCCTTACGTTCGAAGACATCTTCGATACCTTTCACAATATCTTCCGCAGGAATTGAAATGAAAGGAGAGGCAGCGCCAAGGAGAATAATATTCGTGGATCTCGGGCTTCCTATATCCTTTGCCATCTTATCCATGTCGAAAGCAACAAGATTATCAAACTTCTCCAGTTCGTTCATCACGGTCTTGATGTCGGGATAATTCGGGATATTGATAAAAGGCACGGTGCTTGTAATCACCCATCCTCTCTTATTTAAAAACGGTATGTATCTAAGACATTCCATCGGCTCGAGAGATACCAAAAGATCTGCCTGATTATAGGGGATAAGATCAGAGGCTATCGGTTTGTCGCTGATCCTGAGGTTTGACTGAACGTCTCCCCCTCTCTGGCTCATGCCATGAACTTCTGCCTGTTTGATGTAAAGATCTTTCATAAGGGCCGCACGACCCAAAACAGTGGCTATAGACAAGATACCCTGACCGCCAACTCCTGCAAGTATTATATCTGTTTTCATTTTGATACTTTTCTTCTGGCTGTCTGGATACATTCTCTACGTGAAATGATTACTGACAGACCGTTATGATCTATTTCTTCTTTAAACATTTTTTTCATCTCCTCGATATTCTTGGGATGAGAATCAATTGTGCGGAGATGCTTTTCAGGCACACCGATTCCGAGACAAATTTCCTCGAGTTTTCCTGTGCCTTGAGAGTCCTGACCACCAGTCATGCCGGTTGTGAGGTTATCGGAGATAATCACGGTTATGGGAGAATCTTCATTTACAGCATCAAGGAGTCCGGTCATTCCTGAATGAGTGAAAGTGGAGTCGCCAATAATTGCCACAGAAGGATGCTGCCCGGCATCGGCCGCTCCTTTTGCCATTGTTATGGAGGCGCCCATGTCTACCACAGTGTCAATAGCATTGAACGGGGCCAGGAATCCCAGAGTGTAGCATCCTATATCTCCAAATACTTTAGGAGATTCATATTCTTTCAGGACTTCGTTGAGGGCCTGGTAAACATCTCTATGTCCACAACCCTGACATAAGGCAGGAGGACGATTTACCACTATATCAGAAATCCCGGCTACTTCTTCCTGCTTCAATCCGCAATCCTCCCCTTTTATTTTAAGAAGTGCGTTTTTGATTTCATCGGGATTGAGTTCTCCGGTTCTTACAACCTCTCCGGTTATTTTTCCATACACCGGTTTCATATTTCTGTCTATAACGCCACGCAGATATTTCTCGATAAAAGGCTGACCCTCTTCGAGAACCAAAACCGAGTCACATTCCTCAAAAAGCTTTGTAATCATTTTTTGAGGCAAAGGATATTGAGATATTTTAATTGTGGGGTAAGGAATTCCATCAGGATACAATTCCTTGAGATAGTTCCAAGCAATTCCGCTTACGATAATGCCCAAAGATTTGTCGTTAGCATCATGATATGCATTATAAGGAGATTCTTCGGATAATTGCTGAGCCTTATTGAAATCTTCAATCAAGACTTTGTTTCTCTTTCTTGAAGATGCCGGCATCAACACCCATTGATCTTTCTTATCAGGATAATGGAATTCATTTTCCGGAGCCGGAGTTTCCTCAACAGCGACGCTGCCTCTTGAATGGCTCAGACGGGTCACGAATCTAAGGAGCACGGGAACTCCGAGGGATTCTGAAAGTTTAAAGCCATATCCGGCCATATCATAGGATTCCTGCTGGTCGGAAGGCTCAAGAGTGGGTATCATTGCAAAATCTGCATAAAATCTTGAATCCTGTTCATTTTGCGAGCTATGCATAGAGGGATCGTCGGCAGCTATCACGATCAAACCGCCGTTGGCTCCTGTCATTGCAGAATTCACAAAAGGGTCGGCGGCCACATTCAGGCCGACATGCTTCATTGAAACAATGGCCCTTTTCCCGCAAAAAGACATTCCGAGAGCCTCTTCCATTGCAGTCTTTTCATTAGACGACCAATGGCTATGAATTTTTCTTTGAGCCGCCACAGGGTCTTGCTGCACAAATTCAAGGATTTCAGTGGAGGGAGTGCCTGGATAAGCATAAGCTCCGGAGAGGCCAGCATTGATAGCTCCTAATGCAAAAGCCTCATCTCCAAGGAGAAGACGTTTCTGAGTTTTCATGGTATATTGTTTAGTTTTATGTCTATAGAAAGATGCGTTTTATAAATATGCATCTTAATTGCAAATATAATGTTTTTATTAATTTTTTCAAAATGTTTGACAACATAGAAACGATTCATTAATTTTGTAGTATAAACCTAATTTAAATGAGACTAAATAAATCGATTTTAACCGTTGCCCTTGCCTTAGGAAGCCTGTCAGCTTTCGGATGGGGCCAAAAGGGCCATGATGTGACAGCATATATAGCTGAGAATCATTTAACACCGACAACACTGGAAGCCGTGACAGAGCTTTTAGACGGCAAATCTATCGTCTATTGGGCCAACTGGCTTGACAACGCATCCCACACTCCGGAATATGCCTATTCAAAAACATGGCATTATAAAAACATTGATGAAGATATTGACTTTGAAAAAGCACCCCTGCATAAAGACGGCGATATTGTAAGAGCCATCTACAAGCAGGTAGAAGTTTTGCAAAACCCGAATTCGAGCCGTGATGACCAACAGCTTGCACTGAAAATACTTGTTCATCTGATGGGAGACCTCCATCAACCGATGCATCTGGGTCATGCAAGCGATCTCGGGGGCAACAGATGGACTGTGAACTATTTCGGAAGAGACAACAATCTTCACTCAGTGTGGGATTCATCGATTCCGGAGTCGGCACATAAATGGACTTATACGGAATGGAACAATCAAATCAACCGGGCCACTCCCGAAGAGGAAAGCTTAATTCTCTTTGAAGGCAATCCTGAAAACTGGGGTAAAGAAACTTTCGAAATCTGCAAGAGCGTCTACGCACAAACTCCCCAAGGAACAAAAATCAGCTATGACTATGTTGCCAACTGGACTCCTATCATTGAAGCACAATTCCTGAAAGGAGGACTGAGACTTGCAGACGTGTTGAATTCAATTTTTGATTCATCCTATCAACAAGCCAACACTTTTGTCAACAAATAAAGAGACATAATTGAAAGGAGAAAATTTTCATCCCGATATTATTCAAAATCTCACGCTTCCTCCTGTAGAATTGAAAATCTGCAGGAGGAATGATGTCTATAAGGTTTTCGATCCGTTAAGAAAAAACTATTTCATACTTACGAATGAAGAATTTGTGAGGCAAAGTTTTGTGGCCTGGTTAATCAAGGATTTAGGTTATCCGAAGTCATTAATGGCTAATGAAATCGGGATACGGTTAAACAACCTTTATAAACGTTGTGACACGGTTGTATTTTCCAATTCCGGCACACCCTTAATGATTATAGAATATAAATCACCAACAGTTGCAATCACACAAGAGGTATTCGATCAGATAGTGAGATACAACATGGTCTTAAATGCAAAATTTCTAACCGTTTCCAACGGCATCAATCATTATTGCTGTCAGATAGACTCTGCGAATAACGGCTACCACTTTTTGAGCGAGTTTCCTTCTTATGAATTTTTAAAGAGTTACGACAATTAATGGATTCTAATATAAATTATAATTTTCTTGATGAATTAAATCCGCAACAAAGGGAAGCCGTGGAATATTCTGACGGACCGTCACTCGTGATAGCCGGTGCCGGATCCGGGAAAACCAGGGTCTTGACCTATAAGATTGTTAATCTTCTGGTTCACGGGATGGAACCTTATAGGATTCTGGCCTTAACTTTCACAAATAAGGCAGCCAGGGAAATGAAGGAAAGAATAATAAGAGTGGTCGGCGAGAAAACAGGGTCGCGCTTAAAAATGGGCACCTTTCACTCGGTCTTTTTAAATATCTTGCGTCAACACACTGATAAAATCGGATATAAACCAGGTTTTACCATTTATGACACAGCAGATTCAAAATCTCTTGTGAAAATGATTATAAGGGATTTCGGGCTGGATGAAAAGATATATAAGCCGTCGACAATCTTATCGGCCATTTCCAATGCAAAAAATGAGCTTGTGACATCTGCACAATATATGTCGGATTCCGGAAAGATGGAATTCGACAAACACATGAGAAGGCCGATGACGGGGAGAATATTTGAAGCCTACTGTGAAAGATGCCGTCTATCCAATGCGATGGATTTTGACGATATCCTTGTGTTTATGAATCAATTGCTCAGAGACCATCCGGATATCCGACGTCATTATCAGGAATTCTTCAGATACATACTTGTTGATGAATATCAGGACACAAATCTGGCGCAGCATATAATCATATCACAACTGGCCGGAGAGAAAAACAGAGTTTTTGTTGTCGGGGATGACGCGCAGAGCATTTATTCTTTCAGGGGAGCCAACATCCAGAATATACTGGCTTTCGAAAAGAGATATCCTGATTTCAGGATTTTCAAACTTGAAAGAAACTATAGGTCTACCCAGAATATAATTGACGCAGCGGGTAGCCTTATCGAGAAGAACGCCATGCAGGTGAAAAAGAATGTTTATAGCGAGAATGAGAAAGGAGAACGAATCCCTGTGATTTCAGCACACAGCGAATATGAGGAGTCATTTCTTGTCGCGAACATGATAAATCAAAGCAAACTGACATGGCATGACAGTTATGACGAATATGCCATCCTCTACCGCACAAATGCACAGTCGCGTATCTTGGAAGAATCTTTGAGAAAAAGAAATATCGCTTATAGAATATATGGAGGTCTCTCTTTCTATCAGAGAAAGGAAGTTAAAGATGCCATAGCTTATTTCAGAATGAGCATTAATCCGGATGATGACGAGGCTCTAAGAAGGATAATCAATTATCCGGCAAGAGGAATCGGCGAAACCACCATGAAAAAACTGTCGGCTGCAGCGTCGGAAAAAGGGAAAAGCATCTGGCAGATTATAAACGAAGAAAATCTGAAAGATATCGGGCTCAATGGAGGAACCATCAGCAAGATAAAAGCTTATAAAGATCTGATCCAAGAATTTATCGATGACAATGAAAAAGGATCAAATGCCTATGAATTAGGTCAATTGATATATAACCGTACGGGGATGCTCCTCCTTTTCGCCTATGACAACACTCCGGAGAATATAAGCCGGCATGAAAATCTCATGGAACTTTTAAACGGTCTGAAAGATTTTGTCACAACAGCGGAAGAGACGGGAGAAGGAGGCAATGATATGCAGACTTTCCTATCGGAAGTTATGCTCGCAACAGATCAGGATGAAGGGGATGATGATTCACAGCCAAAAGTGACTTTAATGACTGTGCATGCAGCCAAGGGGCTGGAATTTAAGCATGTCTATATCGTCGGAGTGGAAGATGATTTATTTCCTTCGGCAATGAGCCAGAATTCCCTTTCAGAAGTGGAAGAAGAAAGAAGATTGCTATACGTTGCGATGACCAGGGCAAAGCAGACCTGTGTGATGACTTATGCCAACAGCAGATTCAGGAACGGCCAGACAGTCTTGTCGCGTCCTTCAAGATTTATTCTGGATATCAACCCCAAATTCCTCGACATAAAAGACTCTTCCAAGTTAAATGATTTTGATTCAGTGAGAGTAAGTCCTGCCGACTCCTACAGAGCGAATCAATTTGGAAGGAAAAGTCAGAGTTTTGAAACTTCCGGTTTCAAGCCGGGAAATAATTTCAAGAAAATCAACACCTCCGGCCTTTCAAAAATAAAACCTCTTCACACTCCAGAAGAACTATCTAAAGGAGATATAATAAAACACGACAAATTCGGCATTGGAAAGATATTAGAAATAAATTCAATCTCAGGAGAACCCTCCATTACTGTAGAATTCAAGGAAATGGGAATAAAACGCTTATTGCTCCGTTTTGCCAAATTTGAGATTATAGAAAAATAACCATGCAGACCCCTTATTATATTGTCTACGAGGAAAAACTTCGCAAGAATCTTGAATTGATAAAAGAAGTTTCTGAAAAGGCCAATGTCAAAATAATAATGGCTTTTAAGGCAAATGCCTTATGGAAAACTTTTCCAATTATCTCGGAATATGTGAAAAGCTCAACGGCAAGCTCCCTGAATGAAATGAAACTTTCTCTTGAATTTTTAGGAAAGGATGTTCATTCTTACTGCCCGGTCTATACTGAAGAGACTTTTCCGGAATTTCTGGAAGGATCGACGCATATCACTTTTAATTCTCTTTCACAATTCTATAAATTCAGCGACCGGATTAAAAAACATAATGAAATCCAAGGAAAGAAAGTGAGTGCCGGGCTGAGAGTCAATCCCCATTGCAGCATAATAGAAACCGATTTATACAATCCTTGTCTGCCGGGTTCCCGATTCGGAGTTTCGGCAGAAAATCTTCCTGATGAATTACCAGAAGGACTCGAAGGATTGCATTTCCATGCTCTGTGTGAATCCACAAGTTATGATCTCGAGAAAGTGTTAGAGGCCTTCGAAACTCAATATGGGAAATGGCTCCCTCAGATAAAATGGCTAAACATGGGAGGCGGGCATCTGATGACCAGGAAGGATTATGACACCGGACATCTAATTTCTTTGTTAAACCAATTTCATAAAAAATATCCTCACTTAGAATTAATCATGGAGCCCGGAAGCGCCTTTACATGGCAAACCGGCGACCTCAAAGCCACAGTGCTGGATATAGTTGAAGATTCAGGAATTAAAACTGCAATCATAGATGCTTCTTTCGCATGCCACATGCCTGACTGCCTTGAAATGCCATATAAACCGGCCATAGAGGAAGCGTTACCGGAAGGAGAGAAAGGATATCATTACAGAATAGGAGGCAATTCCTGTCTGAGCGGAGATTTTATTGACGGATGGGAATTTCCCGAACCCTTGAAAGCCGGCGACGTCTTGACTTTCAAAGACATGAATCATTACACAACCGTCAAGACACACATGTTTAACGGAATTCAACATCCCTCTTTCTGGCTGCAGCCTATAAATGAAAAACCCTCTCTGTTGAGAAGGTTTGACTATGAGGATTATAAAAACCGGATGGACTGATTGAATACCCTTTCAAAAAGCTATTCTTCCTTTTTTTGCCTGTTCAACCATTTTTTTGCCCGGCACAAGATATATTTCCAATCTTCGGTTATCTCTTCGATTTTCCATTGAATTGTTGGGTTTCAATGGCATCTGATCTCCTAAGGCATAGGAGAAGAGATATTGTGTGTTACACCCGGCCTCTTCAAACCAGTCGAATACGGCATTGACTCTGTCCATTGTCAATATATCACGGTATTCCTCCGAACCTGTGTTATCCGTGTGCATAACAAGGAGCACCCGAAACATGTCGGGCTCTTTAAGATATCTCTTAAAATAAGTGAGATATTTGGAAGCATTATCGTTTAACTCCGTGTCATTGGGATCGAAAAGCAAATGAGCCGGGATTGTAATCAAAAGAACTTCCTTGTTGCGGAATGCCTCAATCGTGCATTCATTCTTTTGATCAAACTTGCTGTTAAGCAGTTTGTTTTTTCCTTCCTTGGCCTGAAATTTCTGAATTAAAGCAGACGTGTTTCCCACATCTACCGAGTTTATCATCTCGATAAAGGTCAGATCATCAAGTTCCTCTATTCTTGAATTATCTTCATTGGTTGCACCTTTCATTGTAGATATCCAGGGGGTCACCATGAAAATCATCAATAAGGCTATTAACCGATGGCTACACTTCATATTACAAAATTTTTCTACGTTTTATCTAAAAAACGGCTACTAAGGTAATAAATTTCTTTTATAATGACTTGATTTTAATCTTCAGGTTTATTCTTTTTTATTAAGATTAACTAAACCCTCGGGTAAATTCATAATTATTTCATTTTTGTCGTCATCAATTTCAACTATAAAGTCATCGCTTGCCGGGATAAAAATTTCATCATCTCCGTCAGACAAAATGAAAAGAACATTCTGGGTGTTAGTATCAATATCAGTTATCTCTCCGACAGTTGTTCCGGATTCTTTATCGATAACCTTATATCCTATGAATTCCTCAGGCATATCCGTTTCATCTTCTTCGATCCAATCGGCTGCATCTTTTTTCAGCATCAAAATTTCTTTATTTACAAACTGACGGGCAGCCTCTTCACTTTCAATACCTTCAATTTTTATTAAAAAACTGAAAGAGCCTTTATTTCTGACAGATTCAACATAATAAGGCACAAGGATTCCATCCGTTGGAAGAATCAAAGGATTACCTTGAATGAAATATTCCGGATCAATATCGAGAAGGGCGTTAAGTTCGCCTTTCAGCGCATGAGTCTTCTGAAATTTACCGATTTTAATTGTGTCTTCTTCCTTAATCATATAAATCAGCAGTTCTAATAATATTGGCTCCCAAAGAATTGAGACGCTCCTCTATTCTTTCATAACCTCTGTCAATCTGTCCGATATTCTGAATAACACTTGTGCCTTTCGCACCCAAAGCAGCTATAAGCATAGCAATACCGGCTCTGATATCGGGAGAAACCATATTTGTGGCACTTAAGCAATGAAATTTTCCTGCACCAATGACAGCAGCCCGGTGGGGATCGCATAAGATTATATTAGCTCCCATGTCGATAAGCTTGTCTACGAAGAAAAGACGGCTTTCAAACATCTTCTGATGAATCAGCACGCTCCCTCTTGCCTGGGTTGCGACGACTAAAAAAATGCTAAGCAAGTCGGGAGAAAGTCCGGGCCAGGGAGCATCCGCAAAGGTCATTATGGAACCATCCATATAGCTTTCAATTTCATAGATTTCCTTTTGACAAACCCTGATATCGTCACCGATAATTTCAAGATTTATCCCCATTCTACGAAATGCCTCGGGCATTATTCCCAATTCATTGACAGCAACATTTGTCAAAGTTATATCAGACTGAGTCATGGCTGCCATACCGATAAAGCTTCCCACTTCAATCATATCGGGGAGCAATGTATGTTCCGTGCCTTTTAAACTTTCGACCCCGGTGATAGTTAAAAGATTAGAGCCTATTCCGTTTATCTTGGCCCCCATTTTCACAAGCATCCGGCAAAGCTGCTGTATATAGGGTTCGCACGCGGCATTATAAATTGTGGTAGTTCCACGCGCCATTACCGCGGCCATGATTATATTAGCAGTGCCGGTTACAGACGCCTCATCCAAGAGGATATAATTCCCGGTGAGGCCATGAGGAGTCTCAATTTTATATGATTTTATTTCATTATTATAATCAAATTTTGCACCTAATTTTCCCCACCCCAGGAAATGAGTGTCAAGCCTACGTCTGCCAATCCGGTCGCCTCCGGGTTTTGGAAGAATGGCCTTACCAAATCTTGCAAGCAACGGCCCTACTATCATCACAGAGCCTCTCAATGATTGCACTTTGCTCCTGAATTCATAAGAATTCAGATAATCAAGATTTATATCGTCTGCCTGAAAAGAAACAGTGTGATGATCAGTAGTAACGATTTTGACACCCATATCAGACATCAGAGAAATAAGATTTCTGATGTCGGCAATGTCAGGCAGATTATGAATTGTTACTTTTTCGGGAGTAAGAAGGGTGGCGCAAATCACTTCCAGAGCCTCATTTTTAGCTCCCAAGGGTGCGATTTTCCCGTTTAGAGATCTGCCTCCTTCAACAATAAATGATCTCATAACACCACTCTCTTATTTCTTTTTTTTCTTTTTATTGTCAGAACCCTCATTCACTCCTATATAATCGTTCAGACGATAAGAAACAGGATCGATTTCAATTCTACCGCCGGAAATTTCTCCAATATCTTTTAAAACACGGGAATCTGTGGCACTGTCAGCATTGATATTCAACAGAAGTTTTTTCATCTGATTAGCGACCAGGAAAATCATCTTGTCTTTTTCCACGCCTCCTTCCATTTTGGATATCTCTCGGATCATTCCTACGATATTATCACCATAACATCTGAATCTGTCGGATTTTTTAGCATAAGGAATCCTTGAAGGCGACGGGCGTAATTCAGTTTCACTTAAAACTTCACAGGGATAATCAATATCAAGGTTAAATCCTGAAATTACGTTTATATTGTCCCACACTTCCCTACTATTAATATCTTCCCCATTATGTTCCGGGAAGAGCCTTATCATAATATTGGCTATCGAATATGCATATTTAGTTCTTTCCTCGCGATCTTCTATTGTGAGACAATGCTCTACGAGTTCCTGAATATTTCTGCCATATTCGCGTAGTTTCAACTGAGGTAACTGAGTATTATATTTTATCATTTTTAGTCTGTTTATCTGACTTTTATTTTTTAATATTTTGAAACGGGCTCTTGCTTTTGGTCGTGATGTATTCTTTCAAATACTTCGGGGTTGTATATGCTATATCAGAAAATCTCTTCTGCCTGAAATATTTTTCACTTAAAGACGTCATATATTTCGCATGGGGCAAAAGAGGTCCGGCCCATTTTGCTTTTTCTCCTTTAGATAAATCCTTAAACTTTAAAGAGCCGTCTCCAACAAATATCAATTCAGACAATTGAAGATCTGAAAAAGAATTTTCATCTAAAATCACCGGCGCCTCTTCCTTTATCAGATTCAAGGCACTGTCGAAAACAGCCGTATATACTTCCATTCTTCCTGCATCCATCATAGGAACAATCAATTCCTCTCCCCGGAATTCAGGGTCGGAGAAAATAGCGCTTATGGCAATCACTTGCAGAGAAGAAAGTGTAATCAAAGGGATATCAAGACTATAAGCAAGACCCTTGGCCAGAGATAGGCCTATTCTTAATCCTGTGTAAGAACCCGGACCTGAAATAACGCTTACTGCTTCAAGTTTTAAATTATGGTCTTCCAAAAAATCCATGGCTTTCTTCACAAAAGGAGCAAGCGTTTTAGAATGATCCATCTCATTGGATGATTCATATCCAAAAATCACTTCGCCCTCTTTTGCAAGTGCAATGCTACAAAATTTTGAAGATGTGTCTATATTAAGAATTATTGCCATTCTCTGTTATTTCTTTAAAATATGCCTCCACACAATTAATTCCGTCGATTGCTGAAGAAACAATTCCTCCTGCATATCCGGCCCCTTCTCCCATCGGGTACAGATCCTTTATTTCGACATGGCATAACGTGGCAGTATCCCTGGGAATTCTTACCGGGCTTGAAGTTCTCGATTCCAATCCGATCATAACTCCTTCAGGGCCTATGAACCCGGGGCTTTTCTTTCCTATGTCTAACAACCCTTTTTTCAATCTTTCAGAAATTTCTGCGGGGAAAAGCTCATTGAAATCAGAGCTATGAATTCCGGGGGCATAAGAAGTGGGAGGTAATTGTCCGGATATTTTTCCGTTAATGAAATCCTTAATCTTTTGAGCCGGTGCATTCAGCTTTCCATCGCTTTCTTCTGAAAATCTTTTTTCGAGATCTTCCTGAAGCACCAGCATCTCAAAAGAGCCTTTGTCCTGATAACCTTTAATGTCTCCGGGATGAATTTCAACAACATATCCGGAATTGGCCCATCTGCCTGACCTGAAAGAAGCCGACATGCCGTTAACCACAATCTGATCCGAGGCAGAGACTGCCGGGACAATTACTCCTCCGGGACACATGCAGAATGTGTAAACTCCCCGACCGTCAACCTGAGTTACAAACGAATATTCTGCCGGAGGGAGAAAATCACCTCTGCCATCCGGATCATGATATTGCATTTTGTCTATCAAAGACTGAGGATGCTCAACCCTGACACCGATGGCAAGACCCTTTGCTTCCAATTTCACGCCTTGCTTATCCAGGTTTCGATACGTGTCGCGAGCTGAATGACCTGTAGCCAAAAAAACAGGTCCATAAAGTTTCTCGCCGTTTGAAAGCCGTATTCCTATGGCTGTTTCGTTTTCGATGATCACTTCCTCCATTTTGGCGCCAAATCTTACTTCACCTCCACATTCAATTATTTTGCCGCGAATGTTTTTTATTATCCCGGGAAGTTTGTCGCTCCCTATATGAGGATGGGAATTAATCAGAATATCGTCGTCAGCTCCAAAATAATTCAGGATTTGAAGCACTTCCCTAATATTGCCCCTTTTTTTGCTTCTTGTGTAAAGCTTACCATCGCTGAATGTGCCAGCTCCCCCCTCTCCAAAACAGAAATTTGAATCCGGGGATATTTTATTTTCCCTGCTTATCAAGGCAATATCTTTTCTTCGGGAATCAACATCAAGCCCCCTTTCTATTATTACAGGTTTGAGACCTAATTCAATGGCTTTAAGAGCAGCAAAAAGACCGGCCGGGCCGGCTCCTACGATTATTATTTGTGGAGCATCGGGTGGTAAAGGTTTGAAATTGAATTGCGGAGCGGCTAATTGTGGAAATTTTTCTTCATCCGAAACCAAAAGCCCAAGGTTTATTTTCACGGGTTTCTTTCTGGCATCTATTGAACGTCTTATTATTTTAAAAGAATTAATTTCCGCCGGATTTAGTTCTTTTCTTGACTTAAGATAATGCAAAATATAAGCATCATCGGCTGCTTGCCGAGGTGTTAATGTCACATTAATTTCCTGCATCATCTTTAACCTGAATAATAATTACGCAAAAATAACGAAAATCTCGCTTTATTTCGTTATTTTTGTAAAGATTAACAAGGAACTTAAGATTGTGGAAAATATAGGATTTCTCTTTGATCTCGATGGAGTCATCATAGACAGCGAGCCGGAATATTCAAGAATATGGTCACAGATTAACAGAGAGTTTCCCACGGGAATCGAATCTTTTGAAAAAAAAATCAAGGGATGCACGCTCTCGAAAATTCTTGAAGATAATTATGAAGAATCAGTGCGTGAGGCAGTCTGCAACAGGCTTCATGAATTGGAACAAAAAATGCATTATGAATATCTGCCGGGTTCCTTTGAATTTCTTTCCGAATTAAAACGCCGAGGTTTGCCAATGGCACTCGTGACAAGCAGTGACAACAAGAAAATGGCTCATCTTGAGGAAGAGATGCCGGGTTTTCTTGAATTCTTCGATTTTATTGTCACAGCTGAATTAGTGAGCTCTTCCAAACCCTCGCCTGAAGGATATTTGCTTGCTGCAAAGCAACTGAATGCAAAGCCTGAAAAATGTGTTGTTTTTGAAGATTCCCTGCAAGGTGTTATGGCAGGCAACAATGCCAAAGCTTACGTAGTAGGAGTCACCGGGACCTTGGGAGAACAACCTTTAAAGCCTTATTCGGATGTCCTTACCGATTCTTTAGAAAAACTAAATATAGACAACCTAATCCAATCTTTAAATAATAGATGAGTTCAAATATTCCGTTAGCCGAACGGCTTCGGCCTACTACGCTTGACAATTATATCGGGCAGGCACATCTCGTGGGGCCAAACGGCATCATACGAAAGATGATTGAGGCCTCCCGCATTAATTCCTTTATTCTATGGGGACCTCCCGGAGTGGGGAAAACCACTCTTGCAATGATAATAGCCAAAGCCACAGACGCCTCTTTCTATACTCTCAGCGCTGTTTCGGCAGGAGTAAAGGAAGTGAGAGAAGTTATCGATAAATGTAAAAATGAGGTCAAAAGCATTTTCTGCAAATCAAGGCCTATACTTTTTATTGATGAAATCCATAGGTTTAGCAAATCTCAACAGGATTCACTCTTAGGAGCTGTGGAACAAGGAATCATTACATTGATAGGAGCCACAACTGAAAATCCGTCGTTTGAAGTGATACGGCCTCTCCTTTCCAGATGTCAGGTCTATACATTGAAACCCCTCGACAAAGAAGATCTTGAAATTTTATTAAAGAGGGCCATTTCAGAAGATCCTATCCTCAAAGAAAGGGAGTTTGATATCAAAGAAACCGAATCGCTTTATCGTTTTTCAGGTGGAGACGCCAGGAAACTGTTGAATATAATAGATATGCTTGAACAGTCTGCCGATAAAGGGGCTCCTATATTGGTTGACGATAAAAATGTGACTGAAATACTTCAGGAAAATCCGGCAGCTTATGATAAGAACGGCGAATTACATTATGATATAATTTCGGCTTTTATCAAGTCTGTGAGAGGAAGTGATCCTGATGCAGCCGTCTATTGGCTTGCAAGAATGGTGGCCGGAGGTGAAGATCCGGAATTCATAGCCCGAAGGCTTGTAATCCTTGCTTCTGAAGATATAGGGCTGGCCAATCCAAATGCCTTACTTCTTGCCAATGCAACTTTTGATGCCATAAGAAAAATCGGATGGCCGGAAGGAAGAATTATATTATCGGAATGTACGATTTATCTTGCCAATTCTCCTAAAAGCAATTCGGCTTATATGGCAATTGACAACGCATTGCAGGAAGTGGGCAGAAGCGGCAATCTACCTGTGCCCTTACATCTTAGAAATGCACCTACAAAACTAATGAAGGATTTGGGATATCACGAGGGCTATAAATATTCTCATGATTTTGAAGGTCATTATGTGGCCCAGCAATATCTTCCGGATGGTTTGCAGGATAAAAAATTCTGGTTTGCCGCCATGAATCCGCATGAAATGAAAATGCAAGAACATCTGAATTCTCTTAAAAATAAAAAAAATGATAGATAATAAATATAAGGCCGACATGGATAGATATTCCGGTAAAATGGAATACAGAAGAGCCGGAAGAAGTGGAATTATGCTTCCTGTTATCTCTTTAGGGCTTTGGCATAATTTCGGAGGAGTAGACACGTTTGAAAATTCTATAAAGAAGGTTCACTATGCTTTCGATCATGGAATAACTCATTTTGATCTTGCAAATAACTATGGACCTCCTTATGGATCAGCTGAAGAAACTTTCGGACAAATAATGAAAAAATCGTTAGCTCCATATCGCGACGAGCTACTTATTTCAACGAAGGCTGGACATGACATGTGGGACGGCCCTTATGGCGAATGGGGTTCAAGAAAACATCTAATCAGCAGCCTGGATCAAAGCCTGAAAAGGATGAACCTTGATTATGTGGATATTTTTTATTCACACAGATATGATCCGGACACTCCTCTTGAAGAGACTCTGCAGACCTTGACCGATATCGTAAAATGCGGGAAAGCTCTTTATGTCGGTATATCAAAATATCCTAAAGAGGCAGCTCTATTCGCCTATGAATATTTGAGACAAAATCAGACGCCATGTCTGCTCTATCAAGGGAAGTATAATATTTTTGACCAAGAGCCGGAGACAACAGGTATATTGGAAGATTGCAAGATTAATGGAAGCGGCTTCATAGCTTTCTCTCCTCTCGCCCAAGGTTTATTGACTGACAGGTATCTTAAAGGGATTCCTGAGGATTCAAGGATTGCAAGAGGAGGATATCTGAAAAAGGAATCTTTAGATGAAAAGACAATGAGCAAGATAAAGCAATTAAATGAAATTGCAGAAAAAAGAGGACAGTCATTAGCTCAAATGTCTTTAAGCTGGCTTCTCAATCAAAGAGATAAGGTTTCGAGTGTAATTATAGGAGCAAGCAGTGTGGAACAATTATCGAATAATTTGGGATGTCTGGGAAACATGGATTTTTCAGAAGAGGAATTAAACATGATAAATAAGATATCCAAAGAATAGAATAATTAAATGGGAAAATTTAATCTTGGAAAAATAAAAAATATAGTTGCAACTCTTTTTCTTATCTGCAATCTGACTACAGTTGCGGTTGCTTCTGAATGGAGATGGGATAAACTTTTGAGCAGCGGCATAAATGCATATCAGGCGGCTACTTTGACTGATAAGAAGGTTCAAGAATATGTGCATGAATATATCGTTTATTTAGACAAGAAGAGCAACGTTGCCCCTGCAAACAATAAATATGCCATCCGGCTCAAAAACTTAACAAAAGGGTTGAATGATGTTGAGGGTGTGCCTCTGAATTTTAAAGTCTACATAACAAATGATGTCAATGCTTTCGCATGTGCCGACGGTAGTGTCAGGGTCTATTCAGGCTTAATGGATTTGATGACAGACGACGAGGTGTTAGGTGTCATTGGCCATGAAATCGGCCATGTTGCTCATAAAGATACAAAAAGAGCCATGAAGCAAGCTTTGATAAATGCGGCAGTGATTGACGGCATAGGCTCAACAGGTGATTTTGCTGCAAATCTTTCGGATTCTCAGCTGAGTGAAATAGGACAAGTCTTATTAAGCCAAAAATATTCAAGAAAACAAGAATCTGAGGCTGATGACTACGGTTATGATTTCCTTGTGGAGAATGGTAAAAATCCTTGGGCTATGGCTATGGCCTTCTCCAAGCTTTATAAATTGGAAAAAGGAGGTTCAAGTAAAAAACTTCTGGCTAAAATGTTTTCTTCACATCCCACTACAGAAGCACGAATCAAACATATAAAGGATAAATGTGAGGAAGACGGTATTGAAAAGCCGGCAGGTTGCAACTTGTAGAAAAAAATCCTGAAGTTTTTTCAGGATTTATTTTTTGTTTTGGAGTCAGAAGACATCTTTTTAGCAGATTTTTGAGAATTCTTTGATTTAACAACTCTTTTTACGGATTTTTCCGGTTTAGAGACTTTCACTGAATTCTTTGTCTTAATTTTATTAAAATGCTTGCAAGTATGGGTTAACCCGCAATTTTCACAATCCGGGGTTCTTGCCTTGCAGACATATCTTCCGTGAAGAATCAGCCAATGATGAGCTGTTGCAATGATGTCTTCAGGGAAATATCTGACAAGAGTTTTTTCAGTTGCGAGAGGCGTCTTGGAATTATCAGTCAATCCAATTCGATTACTTACCCTAAAGACATGAGTGTCTACCGCCATAGCTGCCTTATTCCAAACGACTGCCAACATTACATTTGCCGTTTTTCTTCCCACTCCCGGGAGCTTCATAAGTCCTTCAATGTCCGACGGCATCTCCCCATTAAAATCTTCTTTGAGAATCTTTGCCGCCTTAATTAAATGACGAGTCTTATTATTAGGGAAAGTCACACTTTTAATAAAGGAATAAACGTCTTCTTCAGAAGCACCTGCTAAAGTCTCCGGATTCGGGAATGCCTCGAATAATGCCGGAGTAACCATGTTTACTCTCTTATCCGTGCATTGGGCTGACAATATCACAGCCAATAAGAGATGAAAGGGAGTATCATAATGTAATTCTGTGGTGGGAGAAGGCATATTCTCTGAGAACCATTCAATTACTTTAAGATATCTTTCTTTTTTTGTCATAAATCTTTTTATGGCTGCCGGATTATCTTGCAGATTCAAATTCAGCGAGGAATCTTACGTCATTTTCACTGAACATTCTTAGATCCTTAACTTTATATTTGAGATTGGTGATTCTTTCGATACCCATACCAAATGCATAGCCAGAATAAACGGAAGAATCAATTCCGCATGCTTCCAAAACATTAGGATCTACCATTCCGCAACCTAAGATTTCCACCCATCCGGTCTCTTTGCAGAAGGGACATCCTTTTCCTCCACAAATGTCGCAACTTATATCAAGCTCGGCAGAGGGTTCTGTAAACGGGAAATAGGAAGGACGCAATCTGATTTTAGTTTCCGGTCCGAACATTTCTTGTGCAAAATTCAATAACACTTGCCTCAAATCAGCGAAAGAAACATTTTTATCGATATAGAGACCTTCAACCTGATGGAAGAAACAATGGGCACGTGCAGATATGGCTTCATTTCTGTAGACTCTTCCGGGGCAAATAATCCTTATCGGGGGTTGATTCCGCTCCATCGTTCTTGTCTGAACTGAAGAAGTGTGAGTGCGAAGCAACACATCCAAGGGATTACGAGAAATGAAGAATGTGTCTTGCATGTCGCGGGCAGGATGATCTGCCGGGAAATTCAATGAAGAGAAAACATGCCAGTCGTCTTCAATTTCAGGACCCTCCACAACCGTGAAGCCCATGTCAGAAAAGATCCTTACGATATCATTCTTAATGATTGAAATCGGGTGGCGTGAACCTACCGGAAATTGAGTTGCAGTGCGTGTCAGATCTATTCCTGCAAAATCAGATGCCGAACCGGATGAAAGATTATCTTTCAGTTCATTATATTTATCATTTATAAATACTTTCAGAGAGTTTAATTTTTGACCTAACTCTCTTTTCTGTTCCGGAGGAACAGTTCTGAACTCTTCCATCAGTTCAGAAACCAATCCTTTTTTTGAAAGATATTTTAGACGAAACGATTCAAGCTCCTCTTTTGAAGATACTTTCACATTGCTGACTTCTTCTGTCAATGCTGAAATCTTTTCTAACATTCCTTTTAAAATTAATATATAATTCAAACGCGAATTTACTGAAAATTATCCAAATCAGCCTTATAAACAATTCGGTGAAAAAAGAAAAAGTGACGGGCTTGCCATCACTTTTCCTTTTATTAAGAATTCTTTTTATCTTTCGATGATTTCTTCCTCAATGACTAACTCTTCAGGATTATCCTTTAATTGAAGAGCCGCATATTCATCCTTGTTTGCAACAATGAGACGATTATATTCTCTAAGACCCGTACCGGCCGGGATAAGGTGTCCGCAGATCACGTTCTCCTTCATGCCTTCAAGATGGTCGGTCTTTCCAAGGATAGCGGCTTCATTCAACACTTTTGTCGTTTCCTGGAATGAAGCGGCAGATATAAAGCTTGAAGTCTGCAAAGCGGCACGAGTAATACCTTGAAGAATCTGTTCGGAAGTAGCCGGAATGGCATCTCTCACTTCCATTGTCTTGAGGTCTTTACGTTTCAATGCCGAGTTTTCATCACGGAGCTTTCTGACTGTGATTATCTGACCCTTTTCGTATATGGTCGAATCTCCCGGATCAAGAATTACTTTCTTGCCCCAAATATTGTCATTTTCTTCCATGAATTCAACCTTATCAACCACTTGCTGCTCCAGGAACTTGGTATCACCCGGATCAAGAACGTTGACTTTTCTCATCATCTGACGTACGATAACTTCAAAGTGTTTATCGTTTATCTTCACACCTTGCATTCTATACACGTCCTGAACTTCATTCACGATATAATCCTGAACTGCAGTCGGGCCTTTGATGTTAAGAATGTCTTGAGGAGTGATGAGCCCGTCGGACAATGGAGTTCCGGCGCGAACAAAGTCATTTTCCTGTACAAGAATCTGCTTTGAAAGAGGCACAAGATATGTCTTGACTTCACCTAATTTAGATGTAACTGTGATTTCACGGTTACCTCTTTTGATCTTTCCGAATTTAACTTCGCCGTCGATTTCACTAACCACAGCAGGATTGCTCGGATTTCTTGCCTCAAACAATTCTGTGACACGAGGAAGACCTCCTGTGATGTCACCGGCGTTACCGGCTGAACGAGGAATCTTAACGAATACTTCACCCGGAGTCAATGTCTCTCCTTCATTTATAAGCAAGTGAGCTCCAACAGGCAAAGAATAAGTTCTTAACAGATTTCCTCCTTCATCAAAGAATTGTGCGGACGGAACTTTAGCTCTGTCTTTAGATTCGATGATGATTTTTTCGCTCAAGTTGGTGCCTTCGTCATTTTCTGTGTGGAAAGTAACACCTTCTTCCATATTTTCAAAATGGACAGTACCACCCTCTTCTGCCACAATAACAGCATTAAAGGGGTCCCATTCACAGATCATCTCACCAACTTTCACCATATCTCCATCTTTGAAATATAGTTTCGAACCGTAAGGTATATTGGCAGTCGTCAAAACGATTCCTGTCTTTGGTTCAATGATACGCATCTCGGCAAGACGTCCGACAACAATATCCACATTGTCTTTATTCTTAACTGTGCGCAATTCATCGATTTCAAGCTTGCCGTCATATCTGGAAGTAACGTCTTTAACGGCCGCCACGTTGCTTGCAACACCACCGACGTGGAATGTACGCAAGGTAAGCTGTGTACCGGGCTCACCGATTGACTGAGCGGCTATTACACCTACAGCCTCACCTTTCTGAACCATTCTATGGTTGGAAAGATTGCGTCCATAACATTTTGCACATACACCATGTTTGGATTCGCAGGTGAGAACCGAACGAATTTCCACAGATTCAATAGGAGATTTTTCAATTCTTTCAGCTATAGCTTCCGTAATCTCTTCTCCGGCATGCACTATGATTTCATCCGGATTGAAAGGATCAACTATATCATGGACTGAAACACGTCCCAGAATTCTTTCACTAAGCGAAGCAACAACTTCCTCGTTATTCTTTATCTCGCGACATTCGAGGCCTCTCAATGTTCCGCAGTCTTCTTCAGTTACGATCACATCATGGGCTACGTCTACAAGACGACGAGTAAGATAACCGGCGTCGGCAGTCTTCAAAGCTGTATCCGCAAGACCTTTACGCGCACCGTGGGTTGAGATGAAGTATTCCAATACAGACAAACCCTCTTTGAAGTTAGCAAGAATCGGGTTTTCAATAATCTGTCCGCCTTCCGCACCTGCTTTCTGAGGCTTGGCCATAAGACCACGCATGCCGGAGAGCTGACGGATCTGATCTTTAGAACCACGAGCTCCGGAATCCAGCATCATGTAGACAGAGTTGAAACCTTGCTGGTCTTCTTCCATTTCTTTCATAAGGGTGTCGGCCACACGTTTATTAACGTGAGTCCATATATCAATAACCTGGTTGTAACGGTCTTTATCACCGATGGCACCCATCTGATAGTTGGCCATCACCTCTTCCACCTGAGCATTACCTTCGGCTACATATTCTTCTTTCTTGTCAGGAATAATGACATCACCCAAGTTGAATGACAGACCGCCACGGAATGCCATCTTATATCCAAGATTCTTGATGTCGTCAAGGAACTGGGCAGAACGTGTCACACCACAAGATTTGATAACCTTACCAATGATGGTTCTTAAAGATTTCTTAGATATGATCTCATTAACATATCCGATCTCTTCAGGCACATACTGATTGAACAACACACGGCCAACGGATGTGTTTTCGAGAAGATGTTTCACATGTTTGCCATCTTCATCTACATCGTCAACTAAGACAGTTACAGGTGCATGAAGTGTGACGCGTCCTTCATTATAAGCTATTTCAGCTTCTTCCGGACCGTAGAACACAGTGCCTTCACCCTTGTCTCCTTTTCTAAGTTTTGTGATATAGTAAAGACCGAGAACCATGTCTTGAGAAGGCACAGTGATAGGTGCACCGTTTGCAGGATTCAAAATATTGTGAGCACCAAGCATCAACATCTGTGCTTCAAGAATAGCTTCATTTCCAAGAGGAAGGTGAACCGCCATCTGGTCACCATCGAAGTCAGCATTGAATGCGGTACATGCCAACGGATGAAGCTGGATAGCTTTACCTTCAATCATTTTGGGCTGGAATGCCTGGATTCCAAGACGGTGAAGAGTCGGAGCACGGTTTAATAATACGGGATGACCTTTCATTACGTGTTCAAGGATATCCCAAACTACGGGCTCTTTCCTATCTACTATCTTTTTGGCGCTCTTAACGGTTTTAACAATACCTCTTTCAATCAGTTTTCTGATGATAAAAGGCTTGTAAAGTTCGGCTGCCATCAGCTTAGGAATGCCGCATTCGTGCATTTTGAGTTCCGGGCCAACAACAATAACCGAACGTGCGGAATAGTCAACCCTCTTACCGAGAAGATTCTGACGGAAACGACCCTGTTTACCTTTAAGACTGTCTGACAATGATTTGAGAGGACGGTTTACATCACTCTTCACTGCAGAAGCCTTACGGCTGTTGTCGAGCAATGAATCGACTGCTTCCTGAAGCAATCTCTTTTCATTTCTGAGAATCACTTCCGGAGCCTTGATTTCTATCAATCTCTTAAGACGATTGTTTCTAATGATAACCCTTCTGTAAAGGTCGTTGAGATCGGAGGTTGCAAAGCGGCCGCCATCCAAAGGAACTAACGGACGCAATTCCGGCGGGATAACCGGCACAGCTTTCAGAATCATCCATTCCGGACGATTTCTGTCCATGCTGGCTATGAAAGAATTCACAACCTGAAGACGTTTCAAGCATTCAGTTTTCTTTTGCTGTGAACCACCTTCATGAGCTGCGTTTCTCAATTCGTTTGCAAGGCTTTCCAATTTTATATCTTTCAAAAGATCATAGACAGCCTCTGCTCCCATTTTAGCTACAAACTTGTTGGGATCATCATCCGGAAGAAGTCTTTGTTCTTCTGGAAGATTGTCTATAATATCCAGATATTCTTCCTCTGTGAGGAGGTCCATTTTTTCTCTTCCTGAAGTGCCCGGATTGATAACTACATATCTTTCATAATAGATAATGGAATCCAG
Source organism: Muribaculaceae bacterium (assembly GCA_022509105.1). Lineage (GTDB taxonomy): Bacteria > Bacteroidota > Bacteroidia > Bacteroidales > Muribaculaceae > Lepagella. The sequence continues at coordinate 67,675 of JAFLTV010000007.1, forward strand.
CTTTTTGGAAGGAAGGCCTAAAAGATAACCTATTTTATTAGGAAGTGAACGGAAGTACCAGATATGAGCCACAGGCACAACAAGTTCAATATGGCCCATACGCTCTCTGCGCACTTTCTTCTCCGTTACTTCAACACCACAATGGTTGCAGACGATTCCTTTGTAACGAATCCTCTTATACTTTCCGCAGTGGCATTCATAATCCTTAACCGGACCAAAAATCTTTTCGCAGAACAAACCGTCTCTTTCCGGTTTATATGTGCGATAATTGATAGTTTCCGGTTTTAAGACTTCCCCACTACTTTTGGCCTTAATTTCCTCGGGAGAAGCAAGGCCAATCGTAATTTTCGAGAAATTACTTTTTAATTTATTGTCTCTTTTTAATGCCATATATAGTAATCTCCAAATATCGTGTTTAATCTAACGTGATGCTTAGTCCTAAGCCTCTCAATTCATGCAAGAGTACGTTGAGGGATTCCGGAATACCGGGATTCGGCATTGGATCACCTTTAACGATAGCTTCGTAGGCTTTGCTACGACCCATAACATCATCACTCTTAATAGTAAGGATTTCCTGCAGGATATGAGCAGCGCCAAATGCCTCAAGCGCCCAAACCTCCATTTCTCCGAAACGTTGTCCTCCGAACTGAGCCTTACCACCAAGAGGTTGCTGAGTGATAAGAGAATACGGACCTATTGAACGGGCATGCATCTTATCTTCAACCATGTGGCCAAGCTTAAGCATGTAGATCACACCTACAGTAGCAGGTTGGTCGAAACGATCTCCGGTGCCACCATCATATAGGTATGTTTTTCCATATCGTGGCAATCCGGCTTTGTCAGTCCATTCGTTAAGGTCGTCAAGACTTGCACCATCAAAAATAGGAGTTGCAAATTTCTCGCCAAGTTCTTTAC
>JAFLTV010000070.1 GCA_022509105.1 Muribaculaceae bacterium
AACGCTGTCGTACATTCCATGGGGAGGCGACAATCAACTACCGTTTAACATCATCGACCTCATAGATAATTTTGAGAATGTCCAAGTATTCTTGACAATTAATTTTTGTGATTATTTTTTCAAAAAAAAATCACCGACCTGATTTCAGTGGTGATATTCTTCTTATTAAATGAATGTTTTTCTTTTTAGAAATGGACATGAATCCTTTCACGACAACCTCTCGAAAATCCATAATTATTCACGACACGACATACGACATTTAATTACATCAAATATCTTCAAAACAAATATTATAATATTCACCTTCACGTTCTGGGAGTCGATTGAATTGAGAGATTTGGAGTGAAAACCGCATTCCGTCACTTTCTCAAAAGTACATCCAAGTAGAGGGAAGGAAGAAATTCCCAAAAATTCTATATCGCAAACTGCTATAACTTCGTTGAATTGTTGGCTTTGAGGTTTTTTCTCTGTTTCGATGACTGAGTGAATTAATGATGCGATTTGCGCAAAGAATTATTTACTTCATTATTATCATTTTGAAGTTTTTTTATACCTTTGCAATGCAATTTGTTTTAAATGAATAATAGTTATATGAGATATATAAATGTCATTTTATTCTTTTCTTTGCTATTGTCATTGACAGGATGCAATAAAAAAAGAGAGGACACACCGTCAGTGCAGCCACCAGTGAGAGTAACTGTAATGGAAGTTTCGGAAACGGAGGCAATCAACACCAGGGAGTTTACGGGAACCGTTTCCTCAGCCCAATCAACCACCGTAAGTTTTTCTGTGTCGGGAACCATTACGGAGCTTTACGGCGAAGAGGGGCAGAAAGTTTCAAAAGGTCAGCTGCTGGGAAAGGTAAGAAACGGCGAATATCTCAATGCCTACAATATAGCCAAGGCCCAACTTGATGAAGCGCAAGATGGTTATGACCGTCTCAAAATACTTCATGACGCCAAGGCGCTCCCCGAAATAAAGTGGGTGGAAATAGAGCAGAAATTGAAACAGGCCCGGAATATGGAAGAGATAGCTCTTCGCACTCTCGACGATGCCAATCTCCATTCACCTGTGTCGGGCACAATCACGCGAAAATTTGCCGATGCGGGCCAAACGATAATTCCGGCGCAGCCGGTATACGAAATAATTTCTACAGGAGATCTTACAATCGACATTCCCGTGCCGGAGAATGAAATCGGAAGTTTCCAATTAGGCGAAACCGCAATAATTACATTTGATATCGACCGCAGTAACCCGATAGAAGGTAAGGTTACTCAAAAAGCGGTTGCGGCCGACCCTCTCACCCGTTCATATACCGTTAAAATTTCTATTCCAAACCAAGACGGCAAAATATTGCCGGGGATGATTGGAAAAGTTAAATTCTCTCAGCCGGAAGATGGGTCAAATGGACAAAAAGCAATTATATTGCCTTCACAGGCGATACTGCTTAACGATGACAACCGTTGGTTTGTCTGGGTGGTCAACGACAGTGTGGCGGAACGCAGGTTTGTAACCACGGGCGAGTTGGTTTCCGACGGGGTGGAAATCATCTCCGGACTTAAACCTGACGACTGCGTGATAGTGGAGGGTATGCAGAAAGTGGGAAGCGGTTCAAAAGTTATCGGCATCAAACAGTAGGTAAAAAAGTGGAAACAGACAACAACGTCACGCCTCAGGCCCCCAAGCCCAACCCCCTCGTAGTGACGGGGATGAAATACAGTAAGGAGATAATACTCATTCTGTCTCTTGCGATGGCTTTCGGTATATATGCCCTGGGAGTGATGAACAAACAGGAATTCCCGTCATTTACAGTGAGGGAAGGGGTGATAGCGGCGGTATATCCCGGAGCCTCCACCACCCAAATTGAGGAAGAGGTGCTGAGGCCTTTGGAAGATTACGTTTTTTCATTCAAGGAAGTGAACAAGAAGAAGACACATTCCCAAGTGACAGCCGGAATGATGATAATTTTCGTGGAGCTGGATGACAATGTAAAAAATACCGACAGCTTCTGGAACGATTTCAAAATCGGCATGGAGCAGGAGAAACTAAAACTTCCGGCCGGTGTTTTGGCGGTGGAAACCATCAGTGACTTTGGCGCAACCTCCTCGCTTCTTATCACCATGCAAAGCTCCGACAAGACTTATCGTGAGCTGGGGGAATATATGGACGGACTGAAGGATGCCCTAAGGCCCGTGGAAAGCGTTGGGTCAATGACGGTGTACGGAAAACAGAACGAGCAGATAGCGGTGTATCTCGATCCTCAAAAGCTCAAGCATTATGCGATAAGGGAAGAGACACTTGGCGCAACCCTTCTTGCCCAAGGTTTCAAAACCACAGGGGGCAGATTGAAAAAGGAGGACTATACCAGACCCATTTATGTGGAAAGAGCGGTCAATTCCATCGAGGATGTGGCCGAGATGATTGTGATGAGCACGCCCGAGGGTTCTGTAGTGAGATTGAAAGATGTGGCGGATATAAAAAAGGAATATCCGGAATTTGAAAGCTATATAACCAACAATTTCGAGAAATGTATCCTTCTCAGTATCGGCATGAAAGAGGGATACAATGTTGTCGAGATGGGCAAGGAGGTGCAGAAACGCATTGACAAATTTAAAGAAACCTTGCCCGAAAGCGTCACTCTTTTCAACATTACCGACCAACCGGTGGTAGTGAACAGTTCCGTCAATTATTTTCTTGTGGAGTTGCTGATAGCCGTCATAGCGGTATTAATGGTCATCATGATTTTGCTGCCTTTCAAAGTTGCATTGATAGCCGCAATGACAATTCCGATTTCAATTTTTATCTCCATAGGGCTGTTCTATGCCATCGGTATCGAGTTGAACACCGTGACATTAGCCTGCCTCATTCTTTCATTAGGTATGATAGTAGACAACTCGGTGGTGATTATAGACGACTATGTCGAGTTGATTTCGGATGGAATTGACCGTTACACCGCGACATTGCTGGCCGGAACGGAATTTTTCAAGGCAATTTTCTCTGCGACACTTGCCATTTCCATCACGTTCTTTCCCTTCCTTATGACTGTGAAAGGAATGTTCAGAGATTTCATCACCGATTTCCCCTGGGGTCTGACTATAATATTGTTCGTATCCTTTATTATCGCGGAACTTCTGGTACCTTTCATGCAGTATAAACTGATAAAGAAACCCATCTTCAAATTGCAAGAAGAAGCGTTGAGGAGCGGCAAAAAGAAATTCACAATTTTCTCTTTGATGCAGAAAGGATATAACCGGGTGATAACCGTCTGTTTCAAATGGCGTAAAACCACCGTTGCCGCAGGAGTCTTATTCGTAGGACTGGGTATATATCTGATTTTCACCACACCTTTGGAATTGATGCCGATTGCAGAAAGAAACCAGTTTGCGGTGGAAATCTTTATGCCCCCCGGCACCACAGTGGAACGGACATCCGAAGTAGCCGACTCTTTGGAGAGAATGCTGTCAAAAGACCCGAGGGTAGTTTCAATCGCCTCCTTCCACGGCTGTTCGTCTCCACGCTTTCAGGCCACGTACGCTCCCCAGATTGGAGGGGAGAATTACGCCCAATTTATTGTGAATACCAAGAGCAATGAAGCGACAATCGAGGTATTGAATGAATGTACTCCTAAATATGAGGGATGGTTTCCGGACGCTTTTATCAGGTTCAAGCAATTGAATTATTCCAATGCTGAAAATCCGGTGGCATTGAGGTTCTCGGGGCATGATCAAAGTTTATTGCAAAATGTTTCAGACACAGTGATGCAGATTGCAAGAAAAGTCCCGGGGTTGAGAAACGTGCATTCCTCATTGGAAAATCCACAAATGGCGGTAATGGTCAAACCGGATCCAGCAAGCTCCCAGCGCTTTGGAATCACGGAAATCATGCTTGAAGGCACACTTGGAATGAGATATAGTCCGGGAATTCCCGTGGCTACAATGTGGGAAGGAGATTACGGTATCCCCGTCGTATTGAAGACCTCGGGAGCGAAAGCCGGCACGCCCTCTGAACTTCTAAACGAACCCATACCGGCAATGGGGATCGGGAATGTGCCACTTGGTCAAATCGCTTCGCTCCAACCCGAGTTAAATCCCGGCAAACTGATGCATTACAACGGTGTGCCCACCGTAGAAGTAATTGCAGACCTGCAGAGAAACATGAACGCTGTGAATAGAACGGAAGCCTTGTTGGACAGCATAAAGAATTTCCAGTTGCCGGAAGGAGTCGAAATGTCGGTAGGCGGTGAATATGAGGTCAATATGTCGACTTTGCCGGAAATATTATTGGGTCTGGCAATTTCGGTGCTGATAATATTCTTTATTATACTTCTCCATTACGGACAGGTAAACACTGCCACAATATTGCTATTAAGCTTGTTGCTGGCGCTTCCCGGTGCAGGTATCGGCATGAAGATTCAGCCTGTGGATCTATCTATAACCGGTGTTTTGGGTTTGGTCTCGCTGATGGGAATTTTAGTGAGAAACGCAATAGTTCTGATAGACTATGCCGAGGAGTTGAGAAATCAGGGTCAATCCGTCAAAGATGCGGTCTTTAATGCCTCCAAGAGAAGGATGCGTCCCATTTTCCTTACTTCGGCTGCGGCAACAATGGGAGTATTGCCGATGATTTTAGGGCAAAATGCTCTTTGGAAACCAATGGGAGTAGTGATTTTTTGGGGAACGCCCATAACCATGATATTCATTCTCACGGTTATCCCGGTGGCCTACTGCATGATAAAGGACAGAGGTCCTCAAGCCAATCAACCGCTGAAAGAACCCTTGGAGATGCATCTGGTGTAAGGAAATCCTTACAGCTCTTTTAAGAGCCTGAACAAGGGATATTATTAAAGAATTGATAAATTATGAAGAGAGTTTTTATAGTTTTGGCAATACTGATAGGGATGGGCGAGGCAACAAAAGCCCGGGAGCCGGAGGATACTGTTTTGACTTTGGAGCAATGTGTGTCTATGGCTCTGCAAAACAACAGGAAGGCTCTCGACGCAAAGAACAACATAGAGACCTCCCTATATCTGAAGAGAGAGGCTTTCACAAAATATTTTCCGGAAATTTCAGCCATGGGAATGGCTTTTTGGGCTAACCATGACATACTGCAATATAATCTTTTGGACTTGTTGGAACTGGGCCTGATAAAAAGAGGCAAGTTTGCCGGCATTCAGGCAATGCAGCCTGTTTTTACCGGAGGATTGATTATTAACGGCAACAAGCTTGCGGGAGTGGCGGAAGAAGTGGCCCGAATCAGGAAAGAACAGACTGACAACGACCTCAGACTCGCCACGGAAACGTTCTTTTGGAAACTCAACACACTTGAATATTCCATGAAAGTGATCGATTCAGCCATTGAGTTTCTTGATACGTTGGAAAATCAGGTAAAGGTAATGTTGGAGGCCGGCTTGATAACAAGAAATGATCTGCTAAAAGTACAATTGAAAAGGAACACGTATCTTTCCGACAAAGTGGATTTGCAGAACGGGATTCAGCTGGTAAAGATGTTATTGGGTCAGTATATCGGATTGGGGGTGTCAGGAAACTTTCAGATTGTATCATCCGTACCCGATGATGTGCCTGATTTGGAGTTAAGCTTGTTTGTTCCGGGGGAGCTGGCATTAGGGATGACACCGGATTATAAATTGCTGCAAAAGAATGTAGAGGCTAAAAAGATAGAGAAAAGAATGGAGATTGGAAGTAATCTTCCTTCCGTCATGGTGGGCGCCGGATGGTATTACCATGACTTATTGAAACAGAATCATAACTTCGGTTCCTTCCAGATAGCGGTAAACGTGCCTTTGACAGGATGGTGGTCGGGAACGTATGGGATTAAAAGGAAAAATCTGGAACTTATAAACGCTCAAAATGAGATGCAGGATTTATCGGAAAAGCTTCAGATTGAGATGCAGGATAAATGGAACAACCTCACCGCCGCACATAGAAAAATGGAAATTGAAAAAGAGGGAATCGAACAAAGCACGGAGAATCTATATCTTATAAAAATGAATTATGAAGC
>JAFLTV010000071.1 GCA_022509105.1 Muribaculaceae bacterium
TAGGACCTGCATTGGGTTCTAAGGGCATCAATATCATGGAATTTTGCAAGCAATTTAATGCCCGTACTCAGGATAAGGCCGGAAAGGTGTTGCCAGTTGTAATCACGTATTACGCTGACAAGTCTTTTGACTTTGTTGTAAAGACTCCTCCGGTAGCAGTGCAACTAAAGGATGTAGCGAAAATTAAAAGTGGTTCCGCACAACCTAATAGAACAAAGGTTGCTGAAATCACCTGGGATCAGGTTAAGACAATTGCAGAAGACAAAATGCCGGATTTGAATTGTTTCACCGTAGAGTCAGCTATGAGAATGGTAGCTGGTACTGCGAGAAGCATGGGTATAACAGTTAAAGGGGCATTCCCCGAAAACATTTAAAATCTTCAAAAATGGGAAAACTTACAAAAAACCAGAAGTTAGCTTTATCGAAGATTGAGCCCGGCAAATCGTATACTCTTGCAGAAGCCTCTGAAAAAGTTAAAGAGGTGAATTACGCTAAATTTGATGCTTCATTTGATATAGATGTTAGATTGGGCGTTGACCCGCGTAAAGCCGACCAGATGGTTCGCGGCGTGGTTTCTTTGCCCCATGGAACAGGTAAACAAGTAAGAGTGCTTGTTCTCTGTAACCCCGACGCTGAAGCCGCTGCTAAAGAAGCAGGCGCTGATTATGTCGGCTTAGACGAATATATCGATAAAATCAAAGGTGGCTGGACAGATGTTGACGTGATCATAACTCAACCTTCTGTTATGGGTAAGTTAGGTCCTTTAGGCCGTATTCTTGGCCCACGCGGACTTATGCCTAACCCAAAGAGTGGTACTGTAACTATGGATGTTGCTAAAGCCGTTAAGGAAGTTAAACAAGGAAAGATCGACTTTAAAGTTGATAAAACCGGAATTGTGCACGCTTCTATCGGTAAAGTTAGCTTCACTCCGGAACAAATGGCAGACAATGCACGCGAATTTATCAACACTTTGATTAAATTGAAACCTGCAACTGCCAAGGGCACGTATATCAAGAGTATTTATCTTTCAAGCACCATGAGTCCTGGGGTGAAAGTAGAACCTAAGTCAATTGGTGAATAAAAACAGAAGAAAGTATGAAAAAGGAAGATAAAGCACTTATTATAGAGAAGATAGGCAACACGCTTGCAGAGTATTCATGTGTTTATCTGACTCAGACTTCAGGTTTGAATGCAGAAAAAACAAGTGCGCTCCGCAGAGCCTGCTTCAAGGATGATATAAAAATGCTTTGTGTGAAAAACACACTTTTGAAAAAAGCATTTGAAAACAGCCAGACCGACTATTCAGAACTCTATGATTTGCTTCATGGAGAAACTACATTGCTTTTGAGTAATGTTGGTAATGCTCCGGCTAAACTTATTAAAAAGTTCCGCCAGAAAAATGAAACATTGCCTGCATTAAAAGGAGCTTTCGTAGAAGAGTCAGTTTATATTGGAGAGTCACAGTTAGACGCTCTCAGCTCAATCAAGAGCAAGAACGAACTTATCGGAGATATCATCGGCTTGCTCCAGAGTCCGGCCAAGAATGTTATCAGCGCTTTGTCAAGTGGTGGCAACAAACTTCATGGCATACTCGAAACATTGTCTAACAAAGAAAATTAATTAGAAAAAATTTAAAAAAAATACTACAATGGCAGATTTAAAAGCATTTGCAGAACAATTGGTAAACCTTACTGTAAAGGAAGTCAACGAACTTGCACAGATCCTCAAAGATGAATACGGCATCGAACCGGCAGCTGCAGCAGTAGCAGTAGCAGCAGGCCCGGCAGCTGGTGGTGCAGCTGGTGGCGAAGAAGAAAAAACTAACTTCGACGTAGTTCTCAAATCAGCCGGCGCAAGCAAGTTGGCAGTTGTTAAGCTTGTGAAAGAACTCACAGGTCTTGGTTTGAAAGAAGCTAAGGCTCTCGTTGACGGCGCTCCCGGCGTTGTGAAAGAAGGTCTTCCCAAAGCTGAAGCTGAAGGTTTGAAGAAACAGCTTGAAGAAGCGGGAGCTGAAGTTGAGCTCAAATAATTTTGAATTTATCTGAAATATAGGTTAAGAGCACGCCAGTGTTGTGTTCTTAACCTTTTTTTGGCATGCCGATAGGTATTTACCAGATCGAGAGTCTCCGATTTCTCTCTTTTCAATAATAAGTTGACATATTTTTAGCAGGATAATAGAATGTCAGTTAAATCCACAGAAAAAAAGCGTATAAACTTCGCTTCTATAAAAAATCCTCTTCCGTTTCCGGATTTTCTTGAGGTGCAATTAAAATCATTCAAAGATTTTCTCCAACTTGACGTTCCACCAGAACAAAGAAAAAATCAAGGATTATATAAAGTTTTTGCGGAAAATTTCCCTATTGCAGACACCCGCAATAATTATGTTCTTGAGTTTCTCGATTATTATATTGACCCGCCCAGATACACTATTGAGGAATGTCTGGAAAGAGGGTTGACCTACAGCGTACCTTTAAAGGCCAAGCTGAAATTATATTGCACTGACCCAGACCATGAAGATTTCGACACCACTATTCAGGATGTATATCTCGGGCCTATCCCTTACATGACTGAACAGGGCACATTTGTGATTAATGGCGCTGAAAGAGTGGTGGTTTCTCAGCTCCATAGATCTCCCGGAGTTTTCTTCGGACAGAGCACTCATGCTAACGGCACAAAATTATATTCAGCCAGAATAATCCCGTTCAAGGGCAGCTGGATTGAATTTGCAACTGACATTAATAATGTCATGTATGCATATATCGACAGAAAGAAAAAACTTCCTGTGACTACTCTTTTACGTGCAATAGGGCTTGAAAGCGATAAAGATATTATTCAGATTTTTGATCTCGCCGAAGAAGTAAAGGCAGATCGCGAAAGTCTTGAAAAAGTTATAGGAAGAAAACTCGCAGGCCGCGTTGTTAAAAGCTGGATTGAAGACTTTTCTGATGACACTACCGGGGAAGTGGTGTCAGTTGAAAGAGTTCAACAGATTGTAGACCGTGGCGTGGAATTATCTCCTGATCATATAGAGGCCATTATTGAAAGCGGCACCAAAACTATCCTGTTGGAGAAAGAAAATGTCAGTGCTATTGATTATAGCATTATTTTCAATACCCTGCAAAAAGACCAGTCAAACTCTGAAAAGGAGGCGATCCAACATATTTACAAACAATTGCGTAACGCAGATCCACCAGATGATGCGTCTGCACGTGAAGTTATAAACAACCTGTTCTTCTCCGAAAAGCGCTATGATCTTGGAGAAGTAGGTCGTTTCAGAATAAATAAGAAATTAGACCTGAATATCCCTGACAATGTCAAGGTATTGACAAGAGAGGATATAATTGCAATCATCAAATATCTCATCGGCTTGATTAATTCAAAGAGCGATGTTGATGATATCGACCACTTGAGCAACCGTAGGGTGCGAACAGTGGGTGAGCAGCTTTATAATCAATTCGGAGTGGGTCTTGCAAGAATGTCTCGCACAATTCGTGAAAGAATGAATGTGAGAGATAATGAGGTGTTCAAACCGATAGATCTCATTAACGCAAAAACCATATCTTCCGTAATAAATACATTCTTTGGCACAAACGCCTTATCTCAGTTTATGGATCAGACCAATCCGTTGGCTGAAATAACTCATAAAAGAAGAATGTCTGCATTGGGTCCGGGCGGTCTCTCTCGTGAGCGCGCCGGTTTCGAGGTTCGTGACGTACACTACACTCACTATGGACGCTTATGTCCGATCGAGACTCCTGAAGGTCCTAACATCGGTTTGATTTCTTCTTTGTGTGTTTATGCAAAGATAAATAATCTCGGTTTCATTGAAACTCCTTACCGCACGGTTGAAAATGGCAAGGTAGACATTGACAACAAAGATGTTGTTTACATGACTGCCGAAATAGAAGAGGGTAAGCGTATTGCACAAGGTAATGCACCTCTTAACGATGACGGCACATTTGTAAATTCCAAGGTAAAAGCAAGATATGAAGCCGACTTCCCGATTGTAGCACCCGAACAGGTTGACCTCATGGATGTGTCTCCGATTCAGATAGCTTCTATCGCTGCTTCTCTGATTCCTTTCCTGGAACACGACGATGCTAACCGTGCTTTGATGGGTTCTAACATGATGCGCCAGGCTGTTCCTTTGTTAAGGAGTGAAGCTCCTATCGTGGGAACCGGCATTGAAGGACAATTGATTCGTGACTCCAGAACTCAGATCACAGCTGAAGGTGACGGTGTCGTGGAATATGTTGATGCAACTGTAATCAGAATTAAATATGACCGCACGGAAGATGAAGAATTCGTTTCATTCGAACCGTCGGTAAAAGAATATAAAATCCCAAAATTTAGAAGAACAAACCAAAGCACTACAATCGACCTTCGTCCTATTTGCGAAGTAGGTCAGAGAGTGAAAGACGGCGATATTCTGACAGAAGGATATTCTACAGAAAACGGTGAGCTTGCATTAGGCAGGAATCTGAAAGTTGCATTTATGCCTTGGAAAGGCTACAATTATGAAGACGCTATCGTTCTCAATGAGAGAATGGTGAGAGAAGATATCCTTACTTCTGTGCATGTCGATGAATACACTCTTGAAGTTCGTGAAACCAAACGAGGGATGGAAGAGCTCACCAGCGATATACCTAATGTCAGCGAAGATGCCACTAAAGATCTTGACGAAAGAGGTATAATTCGCGTCGGCGCACATGTAGTGCCCGGTGATATCATGATTGGCAAGATCACACCGAAAGGTGAAAGCGACCCGACTCCGGAAGAAAAGTTGTTGCGTGCAATTTTCGGAGATAAAGCCGGAGACGTTAAGGATGCTTCCTTGAAAGCTACTCCATCATTGAAAGGTGTGGTTATCGGCACCAACTTATTCTCCAAAGCTATAAAGAGCAAGACTAATAAGAAGAGTGCAAACGCTCAATTGCCGATCCTTGACGAAAAATATGAGGAGAAGCAAGAAGATTTGAAGAAACTGCTCGTGAGCAAACTCCAGACTTTGCTTAAAGGTAAAGTGTCTGCGGGTGTTAAGGATTTCATCGGTGCTGATATAATTCCGGCCGGAGCAAGATTTGATGATCAGACTTTTGGCAATATCGATTATGAAACTATCAATCTTGCTAACTGGACTGATGATGAGCGGATAAACAACATGGTGACCGATCTGATCACTAACTATTTGCGTAAATCTAAAAAGATTGATAGCGAATTGCGTCGTAAAAAGTTTGATATCACCATAGGAGATGAACTTCCCTCAGGAATCATGCAGCTTGCTAAGGTTTATATTGCCAAAAAGAGAAAGATTGGCGTAGGCGACAAGATGGCGGGACGCCATGGTAACAAGGGTATTGTTTCACGCGTGGTTCGTCAGGAAGACATGCCGTTCCTTGAAGACGGAACCCCGGTGGATATCGTTTTGAATCCTCTTGGTGTGCCATCACGTATGAACCTCGGTCAGATCTTTGAAACAGTTTTAGGATGGGCCGGTAAAGAACTTGGCGAGAAATTTGCAACTCCTATTTTTGATGGTGCAAGTCTTGA
>JAFLTV010000072.1 GCA_022509105.1 Muribaculaceae bacterium
GAATCACAGTGCAAGAGAGCACGGACAGGACCCCGACGTCCTGTTACTATGACATATGAAATATAATTTCTTTGGGCTCTATGTGAATACAGGTAAGATTTTTTTTATTAACTTTACTCCCGTAGTTTCCCGCTTGAAATCAATTACCTTTATTATATGAAAAATTTATTCAAGACTTATTGTCCGTCAATATTGCTTGTTGCCTTTTGTCTTTTCATGACAATTTCCTGTAATAAGCAAAACAAAAAAGAAATTCTCCTCCCTGTGCAGAAAACAGAAGGAGGTGCCTGGAGTTTTATAAACAACAAAGGGGAAACGGTTGGTACCCAAGAATGGGAGTTCGAGCCATCACTTTCTATCGATGGTATCTTTACCGTACGCCAGGAAGACGGTTTGTGTGTATATCGCTGGGATGGAAAAGAAGCCCGGCCAATAGATTCGCTCCAGAATCTGATGAGCGTGGGTATTTATAACGACGGGCTGTTGCCGGTGACTCCTTCAATGCAGCGCATAAAAATAGTTGACAATAAGGGTAATGTAAAGTTTACTCTCGACCCCATCGACGGCCAGGAGATAAATTCATGTGCCGACATGTTCTCCGACAATCTCCTGATAGTCACGACTATCGATGGGAAAAGCGGAGTTGTAAACAGCAAAGGAGAAGTAGTGGTGAAACCTGCTTATTCAGAAATTTCCAATTTTAACAATGGATATGCGCTTGCTGCCAACTACGATTATGACAATTATGAAAAAGGTCCGTCGTATTTCATACTTGATACAAGCGGAAAGTCAACTCCGGTTAAGGGAGAATTCGGCTATGAGGAAGGCGACGGCAGCTATATTCCAGAATTCGTTGACGGCGTAGTATACGTGCCCGGAAAATCAGAAACAGATGGCGATGAAAGTAATGATTCAGACGAGTATAATCCGACAATATGTAAGATTACCACTGATGGAAAGGTGACAGTTGAAAAACAATACACCTGGACCACAATGCTGCCTGACGGTGGAAAAATCACTTCAGCCTATATTGACGATAAAACAGTGGAAGAATGGTTTGACAAGGAAGGAAATCTCATAAAAAAGGTGGATGAGCAAGATCAATCCCTTAGCGTCTACGGTAATTATGTTGTTCTTCAGCAGGGCGATAACCTCACCGTATATGACGAAAAGGGTAATCATTTAAACACTCTTACAGGCTATAACGCTGTATGGACTGAAGGAGATTTCGGCTTAGTGGTGAGCGTAAGAAAAGAAGACTATTCGCTTCCCACGGAATACAAGATTCTTGATCCGGCAGGTCAACTTATTCCAAACTCTCTTTATTGCGGCATAGGAATGTCCCAGATGATAAGTCTCAAAGACACGGATTACGAATATGGAGATTTTGGAGTTAAGTCTGCATACGTAGACGTAACGGCAGCCGCCTCCAAGCTTACGTCTATGCTTACCGGAGGAGTGAAAGGCAAAGAGTATTATACTCTGGGACAATCCGTAGCTTCCGTGCTCTCGGCCGACAATAATGCACGCTATTATAACGGTGCAAGCCGCACTTTCTCAATACCTACCGACACGACGTATTATCTTGCTACGGGTTCCGGATTCTGGATTGGCGGCTCTGCTGAATCTTCGGAAGAAATCGTTTCCCCTACCTATAAGCAATATTTCGAGGTTGATCATTATGACTACTGGGGACGTCCGTGGGGCTATAACCGTACTAAACAAGTGGGAGTCCACTTCAATAAGAGTGCCAAGATTATGGCGTTTGACCTGCAGCTTCATACAAATTATCCTTCCGGAGCAAGGATAAGGGAAGCCGTGGTGCGTCGTCTTAAAAACGATGGTTATACAATCACGAAGGAGACGGACAATTACGACGAACTTTCCAACGGTTACCATTCAATCATACTCTATGGCAATAAAGACACAAATGGAGTTGGTGCCATAGTTTATAGTAAAGACGGATGGTTCTACAAATCTGACGATGAGAAAGCCGCTCTACCGGCCACATTGATTTAGAACTTTAGACAGCCCGTTAAAATAAGCAATTTAAAAGCATCTTAAGAGACTGAGTCATTTTGACCCGGTCTCTATTTTTGTAATTTTTCTTCTGGATTGAATCAACAAAAATGACTTGCCATCGAATGGGTAAAAGGAAGTGCTTATTGGGTTTTTATGCGAAATAATCATTAAAAATTTCAAAGCCGATTGAGCTATTAAAGATTATAATTTGTTATAATATTGGATTTTATATAAATTATTATCAAAATGGTTGGTTTGAGAAATCAAAGTTCTGATGACTTAGTCAAGGAACTATTGTCGACAGTAAAAAAATTATCGGATATCCAATCTGATGACAGAAGTCTCATGACATTATGTCCTGAAGGTTTGCCGTCTCTTCAGAATGTTAAGGAGATTATGTCTTTACTATGGAAGCTTATGTTTCCGGAACTTTTCTTTGAGCGCACAGCCATAATTTCCAGGCTGGAGTATAGGATTGGCATCACCACCGAACGACTCTTTGAACTTCTCCAGGAAGAAATCGCAATAGGCTTGTCATGTCGTCCGAAAAGAAATGGCAAGCAGATGATAGACAATTATCCGGAGGCTCACGACCTTACGATGGATATAATAAGTTTTTTGCCCGAATTGAAAAGGCTTCTTTACACCGACATCCATGCCATAATGCGTAAAGATCCGGCAGCCGGAAACGAAGTGGAGATTATTCTTTGCTATCCGTCGGTCAAGGCCATGCTCCATCATCGTTTTGCACATCTTATCTTCTCCATGCATATTCCATATTTGCCCCGAATCATTTCCGAACTGTCTCACTCCCAAACAGGCATCGATATCCATCCAGGAGCAACTATCGGGGAATATTTCGCCATTGATCACGGCACAGGTGTCGTAGTAGGCGAGACTTGCATTATAGGGAATCATGTCACTCTTTATCAGGGTGTGACTTTGGGTGCTAAAAGTTTCCGTTATGATGGAGAAGGCACTCCTCTAAACATACCTCGCCACCCAATCATTGAAGATAATGTCACTGTTTATTCAAATGCCACAATACTTGGAAGAATAACCATCGGACATGACACTGTGATAGGAGGAAACGTATGGGTCACTGAAAGTATTCCGGCTAATTCAAGGGTGATTCAAGGAGGGATAAGAAATGATAACCTTTCTCATTGATCAGAATTTAAGGATGGGTTCAAGGTTAAAGAGTTATATAATATAAAGTGGCAGGATTATATATTCGGATAAATGAATTAAACAACTTATATTATGAAAATTGCAAAAGATTTAACCCAACTGATCGGCAATACTCCCTTGCTTGAAGTGTGCCGCATAGAAAAAGAAGAAAAGCTTAAAGCAAGACTTCTTGTGAAACTGGAAAGTTTCAATCCGGGAGGCAGCGTAAAAGACAGGATTGCCTTTGCGATGATAGAGGATGCAGAAAAAAACGGAGTTATAAAACCCGGTGATACCATTATAGAGCCCACATCGGGCAATACGGGCATAGGTTTGGCATGGGTGTCAAAGGTGAAAGGCTACCGGCTGATTCTCACCATGCCTGAAACCATGAGCGTCGAGCGTCGCAATCTCCTCAAAGCCTTAGGTGCGGAACTGGTTTTGACACCGGGAAGCGAAGGAATGAAGGGAGCCATAAAAAAGGCTGATGAGCTCCATGAATCAATTCCGGGATCCGTTATACTGCAACAATTTGAAAATCCCGCAAATCCTATGATTCATTACCGCACCACCGGACCTGAAATCTGGAGAGATACAGACGGCGAAATCGATATTCTTGTAGCCGGAGTTGGCACAGGAGGTACAATCAGCGGCACTACCAAATATCTAAAGGAAAGGAGGCCCACATTAAAAGCTGTGACAGTGGAGCCTGCTTCCTCTGCAGTTCTATCAGGAGAAGGACCGGGAGCTCATAAAATTCAAGGCATAGGAGCCGGTTTTGTTCCCGGAAACTATGATTCAAATCTCATTGATGCCATTGTGAAAGTTACAGATGTAGAGGCAGTCAGAGCCGGAAGACTTCTTGCAAGTGAAGAAGGAGTATTGGCCGGGATATCGTCCGGGGCAGCCTTTCATGTGGCCTTGGAGCTGGCAAAAAAGGATGAAAACAAAGGAAAAACCATTGTAGTAATTCTGCCGGACACTGGGGAACGTTATCTCTCGACCATACTTTATGCGTTTGACACATTCCCGACTTAATTAAGAGAAAACGCTGAGCCATCCTGAGATTTGTTGATGATTTCAGGATGGCTCAAATATTAAACAGTAAGTAGAAAGTAAGGGGAATCTTAGTTTGGGAGCGACTGAATTAGGCGGCGATAGTGCCAGAAAGGAGACGGCTGTATTTTGATTTTGCTTTTTTATATTTGTCTAATTGCTCGGGAGACAGTTCTCCTTTGATTTTTTCAATTTTTGAAGACAAGTTGACGCATTTTGAACTCAAAGGTCCGTATTTGCTATAGTCTCCTTTTTTTGCAGCAGCCGCAAGTTTGTTGACATTTGCCACATACTGATCCACAACTTCGTCATATTGAGATGCGGCTTTCGCTTGCTGTTCCTCCTTAGCGATTGAATCCTGGAGTATCGAATCAAGACGAGCCTGCTCTTTGGCAATCTCCACTTTAGCTAAGGAATCTTCCAGGGCCGCGGAATCCTCTTTTGCCTTATCAGAATTGCCACCCGAACAGCTCGTTGCAAGCAAGAGAACTGCACCCAGATATAATAATTTCTTCATAATTATAATGTTATTTGATTATAGCGTAAAATTAATAAAAATTTCTTTCAAAAAGCCAAATCAAAGATAAAGCTAAATCTCTTAATCTGCAGGATAAAAGAGCCCGGGTTAAGGCTGTAATCAAAGATGGGTAAATTAATCTATCTTTTTTCGACTTGAAAAGGTTGATTATCTTTTGTTTAATTATTTATTATGCAGTGTAAATTTATCGCATATTTGGATAAATTTGGATAAATTGCGATATTTGTGTTATAATCTTAAAAAGCACTCTGAAAAATACACCCGAGCCGTTGACAACCTTAAAATTGAGGTCATCAATAGCCTCCCCGATTTCAAACTATAAACTCTCAAATTATCGAAAAATTTTATATTTTACGGAAATATGAAACCTATTACCCCACTTTCTCAAAATAATGAATATAAAAATTGGGTAAAAGGACTCAAGAAACGATATTTGACCGCTCGGCTGAAAGCGTCAGTCGAAGCAAACCGAACATTGTTGGAATATTATTGGAGCTTGGGTCGGGATATTGCCGACAGACAATATGCCAATACTTATGGATCTGCTTTCTATGCCACTTTAAGTCACGACTTAAAGGCTGAAATGCCGGGTGAGAAAGGTTTCTCAGAAACCAATCTGAAATATATGTATTATTTCTATAATCTT
>JAFLTV010000073.1 GCA_022509105.1 Muribaculaceae bacterium
TAAGTAAGTCAATTTCCCTGTTTTTCATCCTCAAGGAAAGATCCTTGTAATAATTCTGGAATTTGTCGGCAGAAGTGTCATAACTGGTACCAAACATTCGGTTATAATCATCAATGCATTGCTCCAGGAACTCGCGGCTCGGAGTGTCGAGTCCTGAGGTGTCCTCCGGTGACTCGTCTTCGATATCAACGTTGGGAGAATAACTGAAAATCGTGGCGATTTTCAGTTTCTTGTCGGGTTCAAGTTTTTCTATTTGTTTTTTGAACTCCGTGTAGTAGAGTTTTACAAATGGTATTGAGGCGACAGCAAAAATAGAATTGAAGCCGGTTAAACGGGTTTTAATTTTCTCTTCCTTAACCTTATGTCGGTCGCGCGAATTGGCAACTTCTTTCACATTTGCCAACTGTGAGAATTCATAGCTTCGGGTGTCTCTCCTTGTCTTTTGTGAGAAATGATCCAGTATGTATTTTGTGACATTACCGATCCTTTCAGGAGACATTAAAGCTCGTTCGCGGTCGATGTTGTTTACTTCCTGATCGTCGATATTTTCCTCTTCACGCATTGTACGGATATAATCCACCTTAAAGGGCAAGACATTTTCATCTCTGATGGCATCGACAATTGTATATGAGTGCAATTGGTCGCCGAAAGCTCCCTCAGTGGTTGTGAATTCCACATTTTTTATACTGCCTGAATTATCCGGAAATATCGGTGTACCGGTAAAACCGAACATGTGATATTTCTTGAATTTCTTGACGATTGCTTTATGCATGTCTCCGAATTGTGAACGGTGACATTCATCAAAAATCAATACCACATGGTCAGTATAAATCTGATGTTGAGGATTTCTTGAAATAAAATTGGAAAGTTTCTGAATTGTTGTGATGATAATTTTAGCATTAGGATCATCCAGTTGCTTTGTCAGCACTGAAGTGGAACCGTTTGAATTAGCCGCTCCTCTCTCGAATCGGTCATATTCTTTCATTGTCTGGTAGTCGAGATCCTTCCGGTCAACTACGAACAACACCTTGTCTATGTTGTTGAGCCGTGATGCTAGTCGGGCTGTTTTGAAAGAAGTAAGGGTTTTACCTGAACCGGTTGTATGCCAGATATATCCGCCACTTTCACGCTTCCCAAGAGTTTTGGCGTTGGTACTGATGTTTATTCTTTGAAGAATGGCTTCAGTGGCTGCTATCTGGTAGGGACGCATCACCATCAGCATATTTTCCGATGTGAATATGCAATACTTTGTAAGGATATTAAGGAGGGTGTGTTTGGCAAAGAAAGTTTGTGTAAAATCCGTCAAATCATAAATGGGGTCATTATTGCGTATGGCCCAATAAGAGGTGAATTCAAAAGAATTGGAAGACTGCTTTTTGCTTTTTCCTTTTCCTTGATTCTGATTTGACTTGCTCACGGCATCGCGAGTGGTGTTACTATAGTATTTTGTGAGAGTGCCGTTTGAGATTACGAAAATCTGAATAAACTCAAACAATCCGGTTCCGCTCCAAAAAGAATCCCTTTGGTATCTATTAATCTGATTAAAGGCATCTTTGATATTAACCCCTCTGCGTTTCAATTCAACATGGACTAAAGGCAAACCGTTTACAAGAATTGTGACATCATATCTGTTTTCAAAAGTTCCTCCTTCGGGAGTATATTGATTGATTACCTGAAGAGTGTTGTTATGAATATTTTCCTTATCTATAAGACGGATATTTGCGGTTGTTCCATCCGATCTGCGCCAGGCTTTTGTGCTGTCTTCCTGGATTGTCCGGGTCTTTTCCACAATTCCATGATTGGGATTCCCAAGATGTTCCTGGAAAAATTCTTCCCATTCCGAGTCGGTGAATCGGAGGTTGTTTAGCTTTTCAATCTGGTTGCGGAGATTATCGATTAGTCCCTGCTCAGTTTTTATAGGTAGGTAATCGTAGGCTTGACGAGTGAGTCGGGAGATGAAGTCTTTTTCCATTTCCTCCTCACTACGATATTGGGCAGCCGAGAATTGACCTGTAGAATATTCAGATACAACGGTTGATTCCGTATTTTCAGAAACTAATTGATATTGTTCAACCATCTTATGCGATTTTCTTGAAAGTTAAAAGTTTGTTGCGATAATACTCATATTGCTCTTTTACGGCCGCGATTTCAGCCGGAAGACCTTGGGAAAGATCATTGACTAATGCTTCAAAACGGTCTAATATCTTTGCTATTTTCTCTTGAATTGCTATAGGTGGAACAGGAATTTTGATTTTAGCTAAATCAGTCCCTGAAACCGAGCATATCTTAGCTTCATTGGCAAACATTTTGATTTGCTTATGATAATAACTCGATCTACATATATGAGAAAGATAATGGGGATTTAAATTACTTCTAAAAATGAAACAAGCATCATGAACCGCAGCAGGTTCTTCACCCATCCATGCTAAAGCATTTCCCAAATCGTCTTTATTTTCTCCAGCAGCAACAATCACGATATCATTCTTGTTAGCAAATCTCATCTTTTTTGCAAGGTCTTCATTTAAGAATCCAAGAGTTGCAGTAGCAAAAAGTCCGTAATGAGTATACATATCTCCATAGTGAATACAAGGTACTCCTTGCATTTGAATATCACTCCGTACGAATCTTTTTCCTCTGATGAATGTCCCGATTTCACCCATGGTCTTCCATTTAATTTTAACATTATTTAACCAACGGGGGGGGTAATTTGATCTTTTATCTCTTGGTTTTCATCGGTCTCGTAGCCGTAGGCGGAGGGATTGAAGGTAAGCAAGAGATTACGATAATATTCGTATTGCTCTTTGCGTGCTTGCAGCTCCGCTTGCAGCTCCGCTTGCAGCTCCGCTGCGTAACTGGAAAATTTATCCAAAATCCTAACAATCTCCTCCTGAACTTCAATCGGTGGAACGGGAATGGTAAATTTAGAATATTGCGATATCCAATGTCTTGAATGTTCCGATGGAACAAACCCGATGCAGGTCATTGCATAATAAATATAGCGAAATAATATTTCGGTTGTTTTTGGACGTAACATCTTCATTGCACTGCTTTTAACTTTAAAATCAAAGTCAACCCAATGAAATGATGTTGTGAAATCGTCAAAAATAATTACAGGATTATCTATTGACGCCTTAAAAATGCCATCTTTCTCATTTGTATAACCTAATACGAAACTCTGACCAGCTGTTAAAACTGGGACTTTATAGGAATCGTCATATTCTGTAGATTTAACAATATATTTAGTGGGCTGTTCATATGTGAGAAATTCTCCTAATTCTCTATAAGGAACTCCATTAGGACATAACCTCAAAACTAAATCTCGCAACTTACTCATATAGATTATTTTCTATTTGTGATATGATTAAATTAATTTCATTACGAAGTCGATTCTCATTTGATACAATTTCCTCAATACGTTGATTAAGTTCTTTGATGTTTGTTTCAGGTGTTTTATTCTCAACTTCAACATAGCGGTTAACAGAAAGATTATAACCATTAGAAGCAATGGTTGAATTATCGATTACAGCAGCTAAATGAGAAACAGATTTCCTTTCAGCATACAAAGAAATAATATCAGCAATATTTTGAGAAGTTAATTTGTTTTTATTTCCTTCGTGACCAAACATTTTGGTTGCGTCTATAAAAAGAGTATTATTCTCTCTTTTAGACTTTTTGAGTACAATAACACATGTGGCTATTGTTACTCCAAAAAACAAATTTTCAGGTAATTGTATGATTGTATCAATATAGTTATTATCTATAAGATACTTGCGGATAAGTTTTTCTGCTCCAGACCGACTTAAAACCCCTGGGTATTCAACAATTGCAGCAGTACCTTCTGTAGATAACCAATGTAGCATATGCATTGTAAAAGCCAGGTCGCTTTTGCTTTTCGGAGCAAGTACCCCGGCTGGAGCGAAGCGAGGATCATTTATCAAGAGAGGGTTGTCATCTCCGACCCATTTGGTGGAGTAGGGAGGATTGGAAACTATGGCATCAAACGGTTCATCATCCCAATGTGCGGGTTCGAGTAATGTATCGCCGTTCTGAATGTCAAAATGTGCATAATTGATATCATGCAGGAACATGTTGATGCGGCATAGGTTATAGGTCGTAATATTCAATTCCTGACCGAAGAATCCTTTCTTTACATTATCTTTACCCAACACTTTGGCAAACTGGAGCAATAATGAACCGGAACCGCACGCCGGGTCGTAAACTTTATTGACATAGTCTCGGTTATGAGTAACGAGGCGTGCCAATAATTCACTGACTTCTTGTGGGGTAAAAAATTCACCGCCACTTTTACCGGCATTGGACGCATACATTGTCATAAGGAATTCGTAGGCATCTCCGAAGATGTCGATTTGATTCTCCGAGAAATCTCCTTTCAGGTCAATATCCCCTATATTATTGAGAATTTTAGTGAGTTGTTCATTCCTTTTCTCAACAGTCCCTCCAAGTTTATTAGAGTTGACATCAATATCGGCAAACAAACCCTTCAAGTCCTGTTCGCTTTCCGTACCTATGGCCGATGCTTCTATTGATTTGAAAATATTTTCGAGAGTTATATTTAAATCTTTATCGTTTTTGGCATTCTTTCTTACATTGCAGAAAAGTTGCGACGGCAAGATGAAGAAACCTTTTTCCCTCACCAAATCATCTTTTGCTGCTATCGCCTCTTCATCAGTGAAATCGGCATAATTGAAATCGGTTTCCCCGGCTTCTCTCTGCATTTGGTTGATATAATTTGTGATATTCTCGGATATAAATCTATAGAAAAGGAATCCGAGAACATAACTTTTAAAATCCCAACCGTCAACCGAATTCCTGAGATCTTCGGCAGTATTCCAGATAGCTTTAAACAGCTCTTGTTTTTGTTGAGTACTCGTAGCCATAATCAAATATTCTCTTTAACATTAATAAGAATCCTGGGCTCAACTTTCAAAATCTCACCTATTTTCACAAGCATTTCCAATGAGGGTTGAGCTGTGTTAGAGCACCATCGTGAAACTGTTGCTTCATTCTTGCCTAACTGTTCAGCGAGCCACTTCCCCGTGCGATTTTGTTCAGCCAAAACAACTTTTAATCTGTTTATACGGTCTATATTATCCATATTACTTGTTGATATGAAGTAATTCATTGATGTTATTTGCAAATTTAGTGATAATATTTGTGGTAACAAAAGATATTAACCAGTTTTTCATCTTTTGTGGCGGGAGGGGTCGTGTTCGTGGCCGTCCCAGGATGATTGGTCGTAGGAGCCACCGGAACCTGTGCCGACTTGTGGTGTTGCAACACCTCCCGAAGCGGCTTGCAACATTTGGGCTAAAAGTGGATACTGGCTCTTGT
>JAFLTV010000074.1 GCA_022509105.1 Muribaculaceae bacterium
CCGGTTCTGCAAGCCGTTCAGACCGTATGGCTAAATACAACCAGCTTCTCCGCATCGAAGAAGAACTTGGCAAGGATGCACAATACGGTTATAAGAAAATTGCTAAGAAATAAATTTCTTTGGAATTTCGGAATTAAATCCGATAGGAGAGATAAGAGCCGGGTCATTGAGATCCGGCTCTGTTATTTTTGTCATTTGTGTTTTTATCGGTTGAAGTGGTTTTTATATCTGCCAAGGGATGAGGCTGAGCCGGTGGATTCAGATTGTCGCCGATGGATACAGAAATGATTCTGTCGGTTTTCATTTGAGAGGGATTTTCAGAATCAGGTTTTTTCTTTCCTGTCAGCATTATGTAGATAGCGGCTATAATTCCTAAGAAAATATAGGTCATCGATTGGAAAGCCCAGACCACAAGGCTGAATGCTGTTCCGTCAGCGTCGGAAATAGCAAACAGAGAGAGTGCGAACATAATGGCAAGATTCCATGGTCCGAGACCTCCGTTGGATGGTATGGCCATGGAGAGGGATCCGAACACACACATAACCAGGCCGGGCACAAAACCATAAAACATCCCTTGACCGGAAATCAAAGTTTTGGTATAGTCAAAAGCAAACAGACATACATAAGTCTGGAAATAATAGCAAACCCAGGTTAAGACGCTCAACAAAAGATAGAGCCACCATAATTTCATTCGGAACACTACTGAAAAGCCGTTCCAGAGTCTTTTGAGATTCAGAGTGATTGTTTTAACCCATTTCCGGTCTTTAAAAAAGTAAAGCACGGCCGCACAGAAGGCAAGACACCCTGCCACCGATATCCAGAGCGTAGGGCTTTCCACCACATTCTTGATCTTTGAGCCGATGGCATAATGGTCCATGAATTTTATGATAAAGGGATGGGCTACTATAAGCGCCCAAATAAAAAGTATCATGATAAGAACCCAGTCGATGAAACGGTCGCCGATATCTGTGCCCACAACAGTGGAAAGAG
This sequence comes from Muribaculaceae bacterium, assembly GCA_022509105.1. Lineage (GTDB taxonomy): Bacteria > Bacteroidota > Bacteroidia > Bacteroidales > Muribaculaceae > Lepagella. The sequence continues at coordinate 991 of JAFLTV010000074.1, forward strand.
GAGCCTTCTGACGTTTGCTTACAAACACGCATCTCCAGGCTTCGCCCATCTGAGGAAACACCAGGTTTAGGGCGTAGGCACCCCAAAGCACCGCCCATTCGCAAAAAGCAGGCATTTTTGCAACGCCCGCGGCTCTCAATTGAAGGCCCCAACGGAAACCTCTGACAATTAGGGCCACCGTTGAGATAACCATCATAAGGCCGATGAAAAAATAATTGCATCCCCGATGGGCTATCGCCATCACCTCCTTAAAATTCACCTTATGAAAAAGCCATAGGATAAGACACACTGATATGGCTATGGGCAACCCGTAGCGAAGTATCTTTCCAACTATTTTTTTGATTCGCTCAAACATAAGAAATTTTTAAGTATAACACTGCCGGAGCCCTTTGTGTTTTATAGAAACAAATTTTGATGCGCCACATAGAGAAAAGATTTGTGAAACCGGAATATATCCGTTAAATTCGCACAAAAATCCAAAGGGGCTTGAATAAGCCTTAATCCTTGAATCTATAAATAAAAGAGAAACAAATGAGATTCCCAATTTTATCTCCTGAAGAGGCTGCCGAATTTGTAAAGAACGGCGACAATGTAGGATTTTCAGGATTTACTGCTGCCGGCACTCCAAAGGTTGTTCCGGTTGCCATAGCTAAAAAGGCAGAACGATTGCATTCAGAAGGCAAACCCTTCAAAATCAATGTTTTTACAGGTGCATCCACAAGCGATCTTTGCGACGGAGAGTTAGTGAGGGCGGATGCTATCGATAAGCGTACTCCCTATCAGAGTCATGGCGATTTGAGAAAAGGCATCAACACTCATAAAGTGCATTATTTTGACCTTCACCTCTCTGAATTGGCTCAGAAAATCAGGTATGGATTTTATGGAGACCTTGATGTTGCGATAATTGAAGTGGCTGATATTAAAGACGATGGTTCCGTAATACTTGGAACGGGCGTTGGTAACACACCGACATTCACCAACTGTGCTAAGAAGGTTATCATCGAGCTCAACGAAAAGCTTCCAAAGAATCTTGAGGGAATTCATGACATCTATGTTCCCCTTGATCCTCCCGTGAGAAGCGAGATCCCAATTTTCAAGGCTTCCGACAGGATTGGCAGCCCGTGGCTCAAAATAGATCCCGAAAAGATCGTGGGTATAGTCAAGACTTCCAAGTTAGACGACATCAAGCCCTTCACAGAGCCTGATGAGGTGACTAAACATATAAGCGCCAATGTATGCGATTTCTTGATTTCCGAGATTCATAAAGGCATAATCCCGGCTACTTTCCTTCCTATACAGAGTGGGGTAGGTAACGTGGCAAACGCAGTTCTCTATGGATTGGCCGACGCTAAGGAAATTCCTGCTTTTGAAATGTACACTGAAGTTATTCAGGATGCAGTGTTAGACCTCATGAAGAAAGGCCGTTGCAAATTCGGAAGCACATGTTCGTTGACAATTTCCGAACACATGGAAGAGGAATTTATGAACAACCTTGATTTCTATAAGGAAAAAGTTTGTTTGCGTCCTGCCGAGATTTCCAATAATCCGGAAGTTGTGCGTCGTCTTGGTGTAATTACTATGAATACAGCCCTGGAGGCCGATATCTTTGGTAATATCAATTCAACACATGTAACCGGCACCAAGATGATGAACGGTATCGGTGGTTCTGGCGACTTCACAAGAAACGCTTACATCTCGATCTTCTCATGTCCCTCTGTAACTAAGGGAGGTAAGATTTCCAACATTGTCCCGATGGTTTCACACGTAGACCATTCAGAACACTCAGTTGATATCCTCATAACAGATCAGGGAATCGCCGACTTGAGAGGCAAGGATCCGATTCAGAGAGCTGAAGAGATTATCAATAATTGTGCAAGTCCTGATTATAAAGAATTGCTTCGCGATTATTTGAAGATTGCCGGAGAAACCGGAGGTCAGACTCCCCATAGTCTTGAGGCTTCTTTGTCGTTCCATGAAGAATTCCTTTCAACAGGCGATATGAGAAACGTTGATTTTTCTAAATTCTGAAAGAAAATCAAAAATTGAGTTTTAGCTCAGTGACATGATGTCAATAAAAGAGGGATGGAGTTCTTGACTACATCCCTCTGCTTTAGTTCTTAGTTAAAAAGTAAATGACTGAGACCGAATTCCGAAAACAACGCAGCAGATTGTGCATTTTGACTCAGCGCCCTGCTTTAGGTCTTAGTTAAATAATCAGTCTTTTACTTTTATAAGCATAAGCTTGGAATCCTTCTTGGCAAGAACACTATGTTCCACATTGGCTCCCATAAGAAGGAATTCGCCCTCTTTTAATGTAATGGGACGATCGGTCATTGTGAATTCAATTTCGCCTTCACAGATATTTACCATTACTTCAAAAGGAGCCGTGTGAGGTTCAAGTTTCTGTCCCTCTTTCAAGGCTACAAAAGAAACACCGCCGTAGGCAGTTTCAAAAACCTGTTGAAACTCCACCTTTTCATCATTATAATTGATGGCGTCGCTATGCTTCAAAGCTTCACCAAACTTAAAAAATGTTTTCATAATCTTTGTTTTTAATGGTTATATCAGAATAACAATCGGCAATGAAATTGGTTTTAAATTTTAATTCCGATTTTTCTTAGTAAAGCAATTAAATTTACGGCCATTAAAACTGACCGATAATAATAAAAGAAATCTTAATAAGAAGTTATTTCCTTACCATACTTGCCGGGAAAACATAGATAGTGTTGTTTATATCCATCCTTATCCAATTCCCGATTTTCTCAGAGATTAAATATAAGACTTATGAATGAAATTTTTCAAAGACAAAAACTTGGATAGTTTGTAACAAACGCTTATCTTTGCAGATTTCAAATCCGATTTGAAATCTGCAAAGATTATTGTATGTAATTATTATTCAGTATATTAGAAAAAATGAACAACTATATTTACAGGGATATAACTCCATTTTTACAATATTCCGCCTCTAAATTTCCTAATCGGCAAGAAATTTAGAGACATGAAAAATTGTTAAAATGAAAGATACCCCTTATGATTCAAATAACTCTGAATGAGAACCTAAACGTACAAGGTCTATTTCATCAGTTTCCGGGTCAAACCATATTAAAAGAAAATCACCTTCTATGTGGCACTCCATATATCCTGAGTATTTGCCTTTTAATTTGTGTGGCTTATTTTCTTGCGGTATCGGAAGCTCATTCTGAAGCAGTTCAAGAATTTTAAAAAGCTTTTCTAATTTTTGAGAATTTTTCCTGAATCGTTTGTAATCTTTTTTATATTGAGTAGATGGTTTCAGCTTTTTCATAAACCCATAGATTTTTCCATTGCCTCGATAGAAGAGAGATCAAGTGACGGTTCATTTCTTAATGCCCCACTTTCCACTTCTCTCATCGCAGTCAAGGTTGCTCTGTTGGGTTCATGAGCCGCGGCCTCAAGCAACACTGTCTCAACATAATTATTAAGACTACGGTTCTGACCTTTTGCTATTCTTTTCAGGACTTCAAGCAATTCCACGGATAGTCTGAAACTCTGATTCTTTTTGATTGCTAAATTCATGAAATATTATTTTATAATGCAAATATAGTGTATTTATAATATATCTGCAATATTAGATGTGATGATGAAGATTAAATAAGCTTAACAGACATGTCGGAAGCCAAATGCAGAAGCATATATTTTTAAATGGTTAAGTCTTAAAAACACTTTAGAATACGTTGGTGAATGGGAAAAGGTTTATAATCCGGATTTCTAGGAGTGTCAACCTCAAATTGAGACATTAATTCATATAGTAAGAGGGTAGCAAGTTATGATTGATAAAGACTTGGCTAAACGTTATGGTGTAGAAACAAAATATTAGAAAAGAGCTGTAAAGTCTAATATCCATAGGTTCCTCCCAGATTTTATGTTCGAGCTGAATCAAATGAATTTAATTCTTTGAGGTGCAAAAAGTGCTCCTCAAATGAAAAAGTCAAAGAGGAGGGACAAGGTACAAGTCCTATGCCTTTGAAGAAAATTTCTCACCAAGAACTTTACCATGATTAGGAATGAATTGGCCAAATTTTAATCTCTAATCGATTGAATCCTCATTAATAATTAGTAATTTTGCAGTGCCAGCCCAAGCATATTTATATATGCAATGGGTGGGCAGACATATTGCAAGGCGTAATTTGCGCTTTTGTTCTGACTCTGTAGAATCGGCAAAATTCAAACGTCTGTCAGGAGAAAAGAAGCAACGTTACGCTCTATGGGTGTGTAATAGACTTTCGTCATACTGATTTATGGTATGCCGATTAGTCCATTTATACACAACGTGGGGCTGGCGTTGCTCGTTTCGACAGACGGG
>JAFLTV010000075.1 GCA_022509105.1 Muribaculaceae bacterium
AAAAAGAAATCAAGTATGTAGCTCCTGAGGCTCTGATCCTCAGCGCACAAGTAGAGAGAGGCTATGCCGCTTCAGATGCCGGTACTTCCAAACCGCCGATTGAATGGGAATAAAATGAGATAAAAGGAGGATGGTTCGAATATTTTGCGTGTTCGAATCCATCCTTTTTTATATAAAGAAATGAAAATAAACATATTATAAATTTAAAATCTAACATCTAAATGAAGAAATTTATTTATATCGCTTCAATAGTTGCTTTGGGTTTGGCAAGCTGTTCAGATGAATTTGAACCGAATTCAGGTCAAAGCGGAGTTCAAGGCATAAGTACGGCTTATGTTAATGTACCGAATGTTGGAGGAGTTTCTACAAGAACATCTTTGAACGGTCTTAATTATTACTGGAGCAATGGCGATGCAATCGGTGTTTATGCTGCAGATCCGACTAAAGGTGGTAACGTTGAAAACTCACCGTTTGTTTTTTCAAAATCTAACGATGGCGTAGCTGAGTTTGCAGGTCAAATTTATCTTAACAAGGATGCTCAGTATTATGCATACTATCCCTATAGTGCATCTCAGGAATTGTCAGATGATGAATTGACAATGGTTATTAGCCCGAAACAGTCATTCAATGCTTTAGCATGCCAACCTGTTGCTACATCTGATTACAACTGGGATTACAGCAACGGTATGTATGGCAGCTTCGCAAACAACACAGCTCCGATGGTAGCTTCAAGTACTGCTACTTCCAAGACTGAAATTGTTTTCGACGATATGGAAGCTTTAGGTGCTTATATTGTAATGCCTGTTACAGGTTATACTTCAACACCGATCCAGACTGCAACTTTGACAATTCAAGGTGGTGACAGTGGAGAAGAAGAACAAGTTATCGCAGGTTCATTCACTGTAGATCTTACTGATATTTCAGCAGCTTATGAAGTAGAAGCTCTCGAGAATGACGAAAATGATGGTAAGCAGATTGCTTTGAATATGGGTGCAGGCCTTGACCTCGTTCCGGGTTATATCACAAACCTTTGGTTTGTTGTTCCCGCCGGAATCAGCGTTAAGACTGTAAGCGTTGTATTTGATGATGACGATACCCATCCTATTTCAAGAACTTTCAAAAATACAAACACAACAGTAGCTAATCAGCCTGTATTTGTTCCGCAGGATAAAAACACTCCGTTTGAATATGTTCAGGGAGACGGCGCTCTAATCGCAACTCCGGCTCAGTTCCTTGAATATGCAAACCTCGTAACAATGGGTTATCCTGCTATTCAAGCATATAACAATCTTAACATAACAGGTGAAGATTCTCCTTATGCTGCTTATACTGAATATGCTCAGCTTCCTCAAATGATAACTCTTGCAGAAGGCACAAACAGTATAGCCGATGTAACATCTGCTGAAAATTATACAGTTAAGGACGCTCTTATCGTAGCTGATTTGGAATTCAGCGGTTTGGCTGCAATTCTTAAAGAAGATCTTGGCGCTCTTGGTTCAGGAGTATTTGCTAATCCTGAAGCTCAATACTTCCTCGATGTTTACGGTGGCTATTTAGATGCAACCAACCCGGGTATCAAACCGATCGGTGGTCAAGCAAGCTATGTGATCCAGGGATCAGGTTACTCTATTAACAATCTGACTGTTGTAGGTAACGGTATGTTTAACAGAAATACCGGAGATACCTATAAAGCATCTATTAATAATCTTACTATCAGCGGTCTTACTGTAAACGCTTCACAAGTAAATGCACCTGATAACAACTATTATTTGCTTGCACAAAACTACAACACCGGTCAACAAAAAGATCCTACTTTCACAGGAGTAACAGTTGAAGAGAGCACAATTACAACTCCGGCTGGTGAAAACATCAACAAGGCCATTTTCAATACTGTATGGGCAAGCAACTTCAATCCTGAAACACTTGGAGTTGAAAATGAGTCAACTGAAACTATACCGGCATTTGCCAACAACCTCATGTTGAACCAAAATTTCGACTTCACAGCTGAAGGCTATGGAATCGATAACTTCAACACCATCACAGTTTATGGCCAAGCTCTTGCTAACCCGGTATGTACAGTAGCTGACCAAACCAACGCTATCAAGTTGATGGATAAGGTTCTCAATCCATCTAACTTCGGATATTCAGTTGTAGACGCTACTACAAGCTACTGGACAGGAACTAAAACTTTAGATGGAACCGGAATGTATGCAGAAGACCTTGCTTGGGTAGTTCAAAATGCAACAAGCGGCCAAACATTCACATTCGGAACATACGACCTGAACCTTATGGGTACTTATACTAACTCCGAAGGTAAAGAAGTTCATCAATACTGGTGGGCAATGGGTAACAATACACCAAACTCAGGCTTTACTAAGACAGTCAACGGTTCAAAAACTAACTTTACAATAAGTAATGTGTATATCAATGGTACAACTGATGGAACTACTGCAGCTGCAAACAAAGATAACTTCACTTTGATTGGTCGTGGTTCAATCGTAAACAACGTTGTTGTTGATGGCATCACAATTGAAAATGTAGGTGAAAATGCAAATCCAGATGCACTAATTGCAGCTATTTCAATTCTTCCTACAGATGGTACTAACATTGTAACTGTTAACAACATGACCGTAAATGCATCAGTTGCATCTAATAGCGCTGTCGGTGGTCTCTACGTACAACTCCAGCAAAACTGGTTCGGTAGAATTAACGAAGCTACATTCACATGGGCAACTAATGGAACTCCATCTGCTCCTCTTTCTTATGGCTCGGTAGCAGGAACAGCTCAATTACAAGTTTCCGGAGGTTCAACTGCTGCAACAATAGGTAGTGTAATTCCTTCTACTACAACTACTTTGGATGCTCCGAAACCTTATTTCGGATCAGCAACAGTTGTCATCAGTTCTGACTCTAACAATGCTCAGACAGTGTATGTTGACCTCAGTGCATTAGATATTGCACAACCTCAGAAGGGAAGCAACAAGCTTGGTAACATAACTATCACTCCGGGTAGCGGTTTAAGTGATGGAGCTACAGTTAATGTATTGTCAAGTGAAAATGTATATTATCAATTCACTTACTATACATCAACTAACACTCTCAGCTATGTAGGTAACTTAGGAGCTAATTAATTGAGGTATCAATGATATCTTAACAGTTATCGTCTGAATAAAGAAGGCTGCCTGGAGATCGCAAGATTTTCAGGCAGCTGATTTTTTAAAGATATGGTTCAGAATAGTTAGATCTTCACATATGGTATAATTATATATTTTTACTGGATTACACCTTAAGTACAAGATTTCAGGATTAATAATTTTCTTTGTCCGTGATTCTCTACCTAAGCGTTAACTGAAGTACAACCTTGAGTTAAGGATATAGGGTTTGTAATTTTGCAAGATTACAAATTCTATAAGTTTTGTTCCATTACTAAAAAAGAATTGGAAGTTCTCACGCGCGTGCAAAAAGAGAGCGATTCCGGATAGCTATATTGCAATTCAACTTGGGAGGAAAGTTTGGAGTGTTAATTTTCTGTTGTTGAAAAAATTCTTTACCTTTGCCATTAGAAAGAAACTCTCGGGATAAAGCACTCATGCCATCCCAAGGGGTCGATAAACGTGCCCTAAATTTTTCAGCCGGTTACAAAAATAGCCCCTTCATTTCCAAAAAGAGATAACTCCAGTCATTATTCAAGGAGAGAAAGAAATAGGACTGAAACTGCCAAGCGATCAGACGAAATGTTAAGACAAAAGTATCCTATAGGCCTACAAGATTTTGCCGGTATCCGAGAAGACGGCTATATCTATATAGATAAAACAGCTGATATCTATAATCTTGTCAATACGGGCAAATATATTTTCTTGTCTCGCCCACGTCGTTTCGGCAAGAGCCTTCTTCTCTCAACCCTTCGATATTATTTTGAAGGGAGAAAAGATCTTTTTAAGGGATTGAAGATTATGGATCTTGAAAAGGATTGGAAGAAATATCCCGTAATACATATAAAACTTTCCACAATAGAACCGGATTCCCATGAATCGTTGGTGGCAACCTTGAATGAACAATTCCAGCGGATAGAAAATGAATACGGAGTTGAAGAAATCCAGTCATCGTTAGGCGCCAGATTCTCCAGAATAATCACAACAGCATTCCAAAAAAGAGGCATGAGAGTAGTTATATTAATAGACGAATATGACAATCCCCTCATCAACACTCTTGCAAAGAATGATATTCATAAAAAAAATCATGATCTGTTAAAATCTATCTATGCAAACCTGAAAGACCAGGATGAATATATTAGATTCGGAATGTTGACAGGAGTGAGTCGCTTTTCAAAGATGACAGTATTCAGCGGTATAAACAACCTGTTGGATATCACATTCCACAACAGATTTTCAGCCATTTGCGGGATCACGGAAAAAGAGATTCATGAGCGACTTACTCCGGGAGTAGAAAATTTCGCAAGAGAAAATAGCCAAAGTCCGGGAGAAGCTTATGAAATATTGAAGAAATACTATGATGGTTATCATTTCTCAGAGCAATCGCCCGATATTTACAATCCATTCAGTCTTTTTCATGCACTTGAAGAAGGGCGCATAGGAAGTTATTGGCTCCTTACAGCTACGCCCGAGTTTTTAGTTAAGAAACTCAAAGAGAGCAATGAAGACCTTTCTATAGTGTTTCAAGATACCACTGATATGGCTTCATTGGCAATGGAAGATACTACTTTCTCATCTCCGGTGGCTCTATTGTATCAAACAGGCTATCTCACCATCAAGGGATATGACAAAGAACGAAGATTATATAAACTCGGACTTCCGAATCTTGAAGTAGAGTCAGGATTTATTTCAACTCTCCTTGGGGCTTATATAGGAAAAGACAAGATAAAATCAGGCACAGAAGCCGCCTATCTCAAGCAACTTCTTAATGAGGGGAAAACAGAAGAGTTCATAGAAGGACTTATAATTTTTTTCAGTGGTATACCATATACGGTTATACCAGTGATGTCTGAAAAATATTTTCAGAATGCACTTTATCTCACCTTCAGAGTCATGGGCATGGATATAGAAGCCGAAAAAGCCACATCATTCGGAAGAAGCGACATAATAATCAAGACCGGTAAATATATCTACATATTTGAGCTCAAACTCGACGGGTCAGCCCAAATGGCATTGCAACAGATCGAACGAAAAGGATATGCCCTTCCTTATGGCGGCGACAGAAGAAAAACGATTAAAATCGGGATAGATTTTTCTTCCGCAACCCGTAACATCAGGGAATGGGCAATCGCAGAATGAAAACTCCGGGGGAGGCAAGATTGGGTTGAAACAAGAA
>JAFLTV010000076.1 GCA_022509105.1 Muribaculaceae bacterium
TCCACTATAAACATATCTAACTAAACTTTCTCGCATTTAAACTTTCTCACGAAACTTTAAACACTTTCATACTGCTTTATACACAAATAACGCCAAAAGCGTCCAATTGTTGACTTTATTTATTCTTTTAAATATATTCAACATTAGTTAACATAAAAAACGTCAATTCTCATCGGAATTGCTTTATTTCAGGAATATATTCAAACCCGGCCTCTGCCAATTTTTCCTTGATTTCGGAGGGGTCTGTTCCTAATGAATCACACAATTCTTCAAATGAGTCAAAGTCGCCGTCTCGAAGCTTCATATTTATGAAACTCAAGAGCATGAAAGGGTCTTGAGGTATTGCCATAGTCTTTAATAAATTTTTATTAACTTTGTATCAATAATAGAGATTTATGATGAAACGTATCTTTTCTATAATTTGTTTGATTTCCATTGTTAATATTGTTTCCGAAGCCTGCACTTCGGCAATAATAGGAGCGGATATGAACCCTTACGGGCGTCCTTTGCTATGGAAGAACCGAGACACGAGCACCACCGACAATAAGATAGAATATGTGGAGGGTGATAAAGACAATTACTCTTATGTTGCCCTCTTCAATGCAAAAGATTCCAAACTAAATGAGGCTTGGATCGGCATGAACGAATATGGCTTCGGCATTATGAATACAGCCTCTTACAATATTAAGAATGACGATCTTTCTTCCAAGAAAATGGATAAGGAGGGCTTCATAATGGCGAAAGCTTTGAAAAAATGCAAGACTGTGGAAGACTTTGCGGCTCTTTTGGAAAGCCTTCCAAAGCCTTTGGGAGTAGAAGCAAATTTCGGGGTCATAGACGCTTACGGCAACGGGGCCTATTTCGAAACCAACAATTACACCTTTACCCCTTATTATCTTGCCGATGCTCCCGATCATGTGATAGTACGCACTAATTACAGCCATTCCGGACGCCAGAATGAAGGCTACGGGTTTATTCGGGAAGCAAATGCCAATCATCTGCTTGAACCATATATCAAGGCTAAAAACATAACGCCGGAAGTGCTTACGGAAGTTTTGAGCAAATCTTTTTATCACGACCTTCTCAAGAAGGATTTTGCCGAAACCGGCGAAAAATGGGTTATAGACCAGGATTTCATTCCACGTTTTACCTCAACGGCCACCGTTGTAGTGGAAGGTTGCAGACCTCTCGAAGAAGGGTCTGAGATTATGCCTGATGAGATAATAAAAGATTATATCATGTGGTCGGGATTAGGCTACCCTCCTTGTGCGGAAATTTTCCCAGTCTTTTGTGAACAGGATGGCGTTGCCGAAGAGCTCACCGGATGCGGTCCGAAAGGTCATTCTCCGCAAGGCGACATCGTGAAAGCCCGAAAAGAAGAAGTGTTTCCCTTCACTAAAGGCAACGGCAACAAATATATCGACATGGAAGTCCTGATTAATGACGAGGGCACCGGCTACATCCAGACTTTAGTGCCGAAAAATCTTGAAACCTACAGGCTGACTCGTAAACAAAGAAGAGGTGAAGATTGACACTAAAGAAATACGGCTATCTCCTAAGAAATTGATTTCAATTCTGCTTATGGAATATGGAATCGGTATGATTGCAGTCTCTCTGATTGTCGCCTTTTTGTTGGGAGTTTCGGCATTTATTTTCGATTTCCGATTTTTTATTGTCGCATTGATCTGGATATTTATCATAATTCCAATGGGAATGTTTCTGTTGTTTCTCATCTACGGTATGCTTCCCACGACTGCCTATAACACTCTTCCTCATAAGATTCATTTTGAAGAGGATGCTTTGGAAATAGAATTTCTCGGGAATGATAATGAAGATGATCAGCAAGGCGCTATCAAGTCGCAAAGACTGGAATATAATTACGTTGACAGAATCAGCGTGGGGCCTTCTTATCTGATTGTATTTTTTAATGCCCCTCGCAAGGGATGGCTGTGGATGCCCGTGTCTTCCTTTTATTCTCAGGAAGATTTTAAATCTATTACAGAAACTTTGAAACCTTATTGCAAAGAGCAAAAAATAGTTGAGATAGAATATGAGAATCCTAAAAGACAATAAGAAATATTGCTTCATAATGGAGATGGAGGTCAGGGATTATGAACTTGACTGCGAGCAGATTGTGAACAATGCCAACTATCTTCATTATATGGAGCATACACGCCATAAATTTTGCGCGGATGTGGGGCTCTCTTTTATAGAAATGCATAATAGCGGCATTGATGCGGTTGTCAGGAAAATAGAGATTGAATATCTCACTTCGCTCCGTGGGGGTGAGAGCTTTATGAGCTGCATTCATCTTGAAAGAAAAGGACCAAGGTTTATCTTCAACCAGGATATTATAAAACCTAACGGAGAAGTTGTGGCCGAAGCGGTAGTCACGGTTGTTGTTTTGAAAGATGGCAAACTGTCGCGTGGAGATGAACTTGCAAAAATTTTCGCAAATTATATAAAATAAAGATTTTAAGTGGAGAAAGATCTTGTCTATAAGCTTGGATTATCCTTCCTTAAGAAAGTTGATGCAAATTTAGTCAGATTAATGGCATCAAAAGATATTTCTCCGGAAGAGTTCTTTAATTTGTCGGGCAAGGATCTTATATCAAAATTAGGCATAAAGCCGGATCATTCTTTCGACAAATTAGCCCGGGAGGAGGCTTTGGCACAGGCCCGCAACGAACTTTCAAAAGTATCTCAACATAATATCACTCCTCTGTTTCTACTTGACAATAATTATCCCGAACGTTTGACAGAAATAGAGGATGCTCCCATAGTGCTGTATAAATTAGGGGAAGCGGATCTTGATGCCGAAGAGGTATGTGCTGTTGTCGGCACCCGACGCCCCTCTCCTTATGGGATAGACAGCTGCGGAAAAATAATAGAAGATATAGCCGGATATTTCGATTCGGCATTGATTGTAAGCGGTCTGGCCTATGGCATTGATGCAACGGCTCATAAAAAGGCTTTGGCGTGCAATCTTCCAACTGTGGCTGTTGTGGCCCACGGTCTGAATATGATATATCCGGCCACACATCGAAATCTTGCAAAGGAAATTATCAGGAAAGGAGGAGCCATAATTTCTGAATATCCTTTCGGGGTCAGTCCTTATCGTCAGCATTTCCTGGCACGAAACCGAATAGTAGCCGCTCTCTCGGATGTGACTCTTGTTATAGAAAGCGCTATAAAAGGGGGCGCTATGTCAACCGCAAATTTTGCTTTCTCTTATTCCAGAGAGGTTATGGCTTTGCCGGGGAAAATTAATGATGAGCTTAGTGGCGGCTGCAACCTTTTGATAAGAAAACAGAAGGCTACTCTTTTGAGTTGCGCAGCTGATATTATCGAAGCAACGGGATGGACTCCTTTGAACATAAAGGTCTCTCCGCAGCAGAGAAATCTGTTTCCCGAACTCGACGGAGAGATCAAAAAGATTTATGAGATTCTTAAATTTAGCGATCAACCTCTAACGGTTGATAAAGTCTGCTATCAATCAGGGCTTAATGCTGCCAAAGTTTTATCACTGTTAGGAGAACTTGAATTCGACGGCATAATAATCCGACATCCGGGCAACCGCTATTCAATTTCCTGACACTGTTCCCTACTTATCTTTAGAACCGGATTAAATTCTGTCAAGAACTGTAGTGACAAGCCGTTCCACAGCCGGTTTATAATCGGTATTGGCATCTTCCTCGCGCCTTTGAGCGATAATGCAGCATACTGTCATCGCCTTGTGGCCTAATAGTTTTGCCATTCCTTGAAGGCACGCAGATTCCATTTCAAAGTTTGTTATGGGCCTTCCCTCATAACGGAATTCCTCTATCTTGTTGATTAATTCCGGGTCTTTTAGTTTCAATCTCACTTCCCTGCCCTGTGGAGCATAAAAGCCGACTGAGGCTATTGTATTACCCCTCAGCATATCATCGCGACCAATCCTTTCAACAAGATCTTTATCTGCTTCCACAACATAGGGTGCAGCCCAAAGTTTATCCCATTTCACAAATTCGCAGAATTCCTTCTCAAATTTAAGGTCGCAGACTTTGTCTCTGTCTTTATAGAAGTTAAGGATTCCGTCGAAACCCATCCCCCGTTCGGCAATTACATAATCACCTAATTTAAGATCATATTGCAGAGAGCCGGAGGTGCCGATTCTCACCAGTTCCAGAGTTCTTTTCTGCTTTTTGACCTTACGTGTTGCGAAATCGATGTTGGCAAGGGCATCAAGTTCTGTAATCACAATTTCGATATTGTCAGCCCCGATTCCATGAGAGATACACATAAGGTCTTTACCCTTATATTTACCTGCTATGGCATGGAATTCTCTTGAACTGACATCATAGTCGATACTGTCGAAGTATGAAGCCACCATTGACACACGACCCGGGTCGCCGACGAGAATTATTTTATCGCGAAGTTGTTCGGGCTTTAAATGGATATGAAACGCTGAATTATCATCATTAATAATCAGTTGAGATGAGGGTATGAATCTTTCTTCTTCCATTTCTATTTTTATTATGATATTATTTGGAGTCTCTTATTAATTTAACAGAAAACTGAAATTAAAGTTAATAATAAAAAAGAAAACAGTTCTTAAACATGTTGGAAAACATAGGAATGATAGTCTTTGGGTATTGAAAAATAAAAAATTTGCATTAAATTTGCACCGCTATCAAAAACGACCATAGGAAAGATGCCGGAGTGGTCGAACGGGACGGTCTCGAAAACCGTTGTACCCTT
>JAFLTV010000077.1 GCA_022509105.1 Muribaculaceae bacterium
CCGCGACCCACAGCTTAGAAGGCTGTTGCTCTATCCAGCTGAGCTACCAGTCCCGGTCAGTAATAAATAATACTTTTTACTTGCGACTGCAAAGTTAATGATTTTTTTCTAACTCCCAATGATAAACACAAGTGTTTTTTACTTTGAATCTTCATTGAGTCTTTCATTGAGTGCCTTCATAGAGGTGGAAAGTTGTGAAGTCTTGAAGTTGTGGAGTTGACGAGCTGAATGAAAAAGACCGCCCGGAATTCTGTCCAGAGCGGTCTTTTTCAATATCATTTAGCAATATTATTTTGTTGGAGGTGTAAATTTGAATATTTTCACTCCTGCCTGACCAAAGGCTACCGTTACAATACGTTCTCCATTCTCTTTCTTGTCAACATGAATAAAATTGGCTGAAGATTCAATAGGTTTACCCGTTTCATCTTTTGAAGGCATATTATAGGAAACTACTTCTGCCAAAGTTTTACGATCGAGAATAGTTAGTTTGCTGCCATTGGCTACATAAAGATAACCTTTATTGCTATATCCACTTTCATTTACCTTATTATCAACGGCCACACAGTTAACCGGACGGTTATCAAATTTCTTAACGTCATTATATCCGTCTATTCCGTTATTGCAATACAATCCAGTTGTTCCAAGAGCTGCATAGTATTCCATTCCATCTATGTTTCCTCCTAATAAAACGAGCGTATTTTTTCCGTCAATAGGGGTTATTTCTTCCGGTAGTTCTACTTGATAAGGATAATCGAGAATATTTTGTCCCGGCACAATCATTTCAGCCGTTTCCCAATCACCCCAGCCTGTTAATAAATCAACTTCCGGGTATGTATTAACTTTGAACTTTAAAACATTAGCTTTGCTTCTCATTTCGGCTTGCACATCTCCAGTATGAGAGTCAGCAAGATAAAGAAGTCCGTAACATGAGCTTGATCCAGAAGGTGCAATATATTTGGAAGACCCGGGAGTATTTATGAAATAGTTTACTCCATTTTTGAGATATGGTTGGAATAGGTTAGCCTCATCAGCATGCAATACAGCCATACCTTTACGTGTTGCGACTAAATAAATGTCCCAACCATAATATACGCCATTAAAACTTTGAGCATCATTTGTACGAACTATGCAATTAACATCACCGGCATCTTTATATCCAAGTGATTTACCATCTTTATATTCCTTTTCATCTGTTTTGACAGTAGCATAGGTATATGTACCGGCAGCGGGATCAAACACACCAATAATGGCATTTGTGTTCTTATAATTGTTGTTTTTCATATTATGACCAACAGCAATAATCCTGTTACTTGTGTTGTCAAAATAAATATGGTTGAAATCAAAATCCTCTTCTGTCGGTTTTTCAGGACGGAAGCCCTTTTCTAAATTCACTTCTCCATTAGCGCCTATATAAAATGCTTGGAGGGCACCTCCTGTAGAAGTGGTTAGATCTGTGTTGTAATTGTTTCCTTGCACATGATAGGTGATATAATATTTATCATTCATTTCATCATGATAAATAGAAGTGGCAGACATAAGACGAGTTCCCTCCTCCGGGTTTACATAATCATAAACTTTGTCAGTGTAGGGATTCGCTATGGTTGCTATGAGTTCGAGAGTTTTGGGTGTGGCGTCTTCATCACCCTCCGCACGCGTACCCGCATAAGACACACGGCTCGGATCTCCTCCGAAAGTAGCCAGATTTACGGTAGTAAGATTAGATTTAACTTCTTCCGGATTCCCCTCCGGATTTTGTCCCTGTTCGTTCTTAAGGTCAGCGTCCGTACATGCTGCCATCCCCAAAGCCAGGGAGGTTAATAAAAACAAATGTTTCTTCATAAAAATATGATGTGTATTAATCGTTTGCATCAGTATAGTATGCAAAATTAGTAAATATTTTATTCCAAACAAAAATTTTTATTCATTTCTATTTCCATTGAAGTCATGGAGTTGTGGAGTTGTGGAGTCGGTGAGGCGGAAGTAGTGACGGTCGTCTCGCTTGGAGGGGGATTAAGCGAGACAACTCAAAAGAAAGGGTTTCGACATAAGCCGAAACCCTTTTTTTCTTAATTAACAAGCTTTATCCTTCTGGAGGTGCTGGATAAGCTGAAGATGGAGTAGGTATAAATCTGAATATTCTTACACCGGCCTGTCCATAAGCAACTGTGATGATCCTCTCCTTAACACTTCCTACAATTCCATAATGAGTCAAAGGATAAGATTTGCCTACCTCAACACTAATATAATTTGCTGAAGCTTCATTCTCATCTATTTTATCTTTGGCTGACAATGTGTAGCTTGCCACTTCTTCCATAGTAGCCCTGTCAAGGATTGTAAGTCTCGCGCCGTTTGCAACGTAAACATAACCACCATGGAATGATTCCCCTGACGGAGCTTCTGCATAAACACAATTTACAGGGCGATTATTGAATGTCATTACTCCGGTCATTAATTCACGGGGTCCCCAATGAGTGTATTGTTTATAGTATAAGCCACCGGTACCTAAAGATACATATAGCTTCTCGGCATTGTCAAAAGCACAAATTGTATTTTTACCATCTATCGGAGAAATATAAGCGGGTAATGTGAATTGCTGTTCATATGTAGTCAAATCCATATCCTTGGAATCATAGACAGTCAGATGAGTATCTTCATTTATTAATCCTAAGAATTTATTTTCACCTTCTGTGGCCACCTTAAATTCTACTATTTTAGCCTCACTTTTCTGATTTTTTATATTCGGTTTCTCTTCCGAAAGATAAAGGAATTGCATTCTTGTATAATCATGAGGATCATCATTTACAAATTTGCATGAACCTTTAGTAGGTATGAAATATCTGGTCTTATCCTCGTTGAGAACAGATGTAAACAATTCATCATCCTTAGCATTAAGAACTGCGATTCCCTTACGAGTTGCAAGATAATATTGATCATATATTCTTACCACGCAATTGACGTCGCCCGCATCTTCATGGTCTATAAGTTTTCCATCATTGTCTCTGACTTCAATTGAACTGGTTACTTTATCATAAGTAAGGGTTCTTTTAACCGGATCAAAGACACCGATTATCGCTCTTGTGTTTTCACCCGTATAAGGAAGATCACCCTGATATGACGATGGCACACTCCAATTATGTCCCACCACAATTATACGGCCCCCTCTATTATCAAAGTAAATATGGTTGAAGTCATAGTCTTCTTTATCTGGATCTGCAGCACGGAATCCTTCTTCCAATTTCACTTCTCCATCCTTGATTTCGAAAACCTGAATTGCACCACCGATAGATTTGTCTAAGTCCGTATTGTAATTGTTACCTTGAACATGATAGGTCACATAATATTTTCCATCTGTGTTACGAAAAACGGAAGTGGCAGACATAATCCTGCTGTCTCCTGTAGTGGAATTACTGAAAACAACGCTCGGATGGGGGTTATCAATCGTTGCAACCAATTTTAAATCTCCGGGTTTCAGTTCTTCTTCCTCGGCACGAGTACCACCCTCATATTTAACTCTGCTTTGGTCAGCTCCGAAAGTAGCCAGATTTACGGTTGTAAGATTAGATTTCACCTCTTCCGGTTTTCCCTCCGGCTCTCGGCCCTGTTCATTTTTAAGGTCGGCATCAGTACAGGCTGCCATTCCTAAAGCCAACGATGCCATTAGAAATAGATGTTTTCTCATATTGTTGTTAGTTTGTTTGCTTTGTTTTTCATGCTTGGAATATCAACTTGCAAAATTAGCAAATATTTTATTCCAAACAAAAAATTTTTTCTTTCTATTTTCTCAGGATTATAATGTTGTGAAGTTGGGGAGTTGGAAAGTTTTAGAAGAGAGCTGCCGGAGGCAGCATATCTTCATAACCTCGGGCTGAAGCCCGAGGATGAGTGTCTCAATTGCCCCCATCTGCCATCTTCCAATATTATAATTGCATCACATTCCAAACCTGTGTTGTCTCTATAATGCTTTACTTCACCACCAAGATAATTCGCATAAACACGAAGATCTCTAATCGCGAAGTCTTCAAAAAATAGTCCGAAAGATTCCAAATCATTCATAAGATCTTTAGGAGAAATTCCCAAGATTTTCAATATAAAATTCCCAAGATTTTCAATTTTGGAGAGGTGTGGAGGTTTGAAGTTGTGGAGTTTTTGTTCAACCTCCCCGAGGTTGGATTAGGGTAGTGATGGATTTCTTGATCCCGCAGACTGCGTTATCCTTCCAGGATTACTTGTCTGGGGTTGTTCATCTTCAACCACTACGCGGTTGTCTCCTTTTTCGAGTTGTGAAGTCCTGAAGTCTTGAAGTTGTGAAGTTTAGAAGGAAGTTGGAGAGTCTTGGAATTGGGGAAAAAGGGATGGTGGGGAGTGAAGAGGCCTATAGACCTCTACTCACCTTCGGCGAACCTATTAGGTTGGAGGTTGTGGTTGGTGGGTTATAGATTGTGGAGGATGGAGGAGCCATGTAAAAAGGAGAGAGACTCGGCGAGTCTCAAGTTGAAGCAACCCCAGACAAGCAGCATCGAAGAT
>JAFLTV010000078.1 GCA_022509105.1 Muribaculaceae bacterium
GCACTCCGATTCACGGTGCTTGATGTCATTGTTCGCTATTACTTCCATTTCGATATTTCGGATTATGTGCTGCATCCCACGCTACTTCCATCAGTGATTGGGCTGCTTTTTCATTAAGTGCTACAAGAGCAAATTTACCGTAACCGAACTTACCTCTGTATCCGAGTATTGCAGCCGGCACATTTTCATCTGTGTCAAGGCACATAATAGTAGTTACACCTCGTGAATTGAACTCGCTTCCTATTTCTTCCATAAGTTGGAAGAGTCTTTCTTTTACAGTCATATCAGCAAATATTTTTTAATGGTTTTGAACTAACATAGGCCACGGCGTCAAGTTCGTGAGCCTCTTTTGTTTTAATCGGATTCTTTTGCGCCCATGCTATCATCTCGTTTCGATTAACATAGATGAACTTACCCATAGGTTTGTAGTGAGGGAAAGTACATGTACGAGTCATTTTATACATTTGGCTCATAGATTGTCCAAGATATTGAGACGCTTCTTCAAGAGTCAAAACTTCTTTGCCGGGGATGCTATCCTCGATAACTTTGACTCTTTGGTCAAGCTCTTCATATTTTTTCTCCAGAGCACTGAATTTCTTCTCCAAATTGGAGAGGCTTTCCAATATTCGGATTTCATTATTTTGTGATTGCATATTTAAGTTTTGAGTGATTAAAAAGGTGCACCGCCGACTCGTTTATCGAGAAGGCGATGCAAAGATAATTGTGCAAAATAATGAAAATCAAATATTTGCCTTTAGATATGGCAAATCTAAAGGAAGTTCTAAAGGAATTTCTTTTCAGATGTTGTAATTCCTCGTTATTTATTTCGTATTTGCTACTTCTTTGACTCTTTTCCTTATTGTGTCAAATCCTGCATTTGTTTCAGATTTTGCACCGTTTAATGCAGAGGAAAGTTTCGGCTGAGAGAAGGGAGTATCGGAAGAAGAAGCGATAATCCCGGAGTCAGCTATTGTTTTCTGCCAATTTCGATTTATCAGATTGTCTTCGGCCAGGGTGTCGAAGAAGATAACAAGTTTTCTGTTGTTATGTGCTATGAGACGGACATCGGGATTTGGTGAAAACAGTGCTGCCATGACATCTTCAGTAACTCTTCCTTTGAATATATTACAGTCGTTGGCAATGGATGTAAGAATTGCAATTTGCGATGGAGAGAAAGAGGCTCCGAAATTATTTGTAACCAGAGTTGTGTCTTTATGCTGAACAGGTTGCTTAGAGTTAGTAGTATTAAATTCATTCAGCATAGCATTAAAATCGGACGTATCGAATTGGTCAGCGGAGAAATATTTCTCGACAAGATCTTTTCTGTGAAGAATTAGGGTGCCGATGATGTTCAGGTTCTGATTCTGTTGGTTAGCTTGTTCGACATTACCGGCTATAAAATATTTATGGCCGTTAATAAAATCATCGGCAAAGCGGTCGTATAGAATCCCTTTGCCGATTACTTCAGTACGATATGCACTATAAGCCTCGTTGAAAAGGCTCTGCAAGGAAGGCTCAGAGTCTGACTCCGAGCCGGCTACCTGCTTTGCAGGGTTGTTCTCTGTCAAAAAGAGAGAACGGTAAGTTCTTAACGTTCATGATTGTATAATATTTTAGTTGAAAATTTCATTCAAAAGCACTATCCAATAAGGAAACAGCTTCCTCTTTCTTGCTATTAACAATTTTGGCGTAAATCTGTGTCGTTTTGATATTGGTATGGCCTAAAAGTTTACTTGTCACATATAGGTCTGCTCCTAATGTCAATTCAAGAGTTGCAAAAGTATGACGACTTACATGGAATGTAACGTGCTTTTTAATCCCCGCAGCTTTAGCCCACTTGTCTATAGGTCTCATATCCTTTGAAATGGGAGGGAAGATGTAGTCTTCTTCCGAGGCGTTACCTCTTTCAGGCATCCAACGTAAAGCTTGGTTGTTCAAAGGCAAGAACAACGGGCGTTTGGTTTTGAACTGGGTTATTTGCAGATGTGCCTTATCTCCATCGTAAATAAGATGCTTCCACTGCAGGGCCCGGACATCACTGACACGGAGACCACAGAAACATGAAAATAGAAAGGCAGCTTTTAAATGAGGTTTACTGCAAGGAGTTTCAATCATCCTTTTTACCTCATCCACCGTAAGAAATTCACGGGGTTGAGTGACACCCTTTAGGTGCGAGCGGTCAACCTCAAGCATCGGATTGGATGGCATGACTTCTTCTTCGACTGCCACATTGAAAGCTGCTTTCAGACACCGGAGATAATTGTCCACGGTCCCTTTGGAAGCTTTGGTGCTTTTGTATGTCACATAGTCATTCATCAGATAAAGCATAAAGTCGGTGAGCCATAGTTTATCCATGTCGGCTAACGTTGCGTCCTTGCCGCCAGGATATCCTTCCACGATACCCATTGTTGTCCGGACCCATCTTTCTGCCGCTTTCCTTCCTTTTTGAATTTGTCGGTCACAATAAATTTTCAACCAATCCACAAGTCGCATTTTGGAGCAAATTTCTTTTTTAATCCCTGCAGCTCCACTTGTTATTTGCAGAATACGTTGAGCCTTGATTGCATAAGCAGCTTCCATTGTCTGCCTATTTTGAGCTTTGGCGGTTGCATCCGTCTCCGGCACAAGATATAGTTTGAGATAATCATAGGTTCGTTTACCGTTGACATTTATGGCAAGGTAGATAGACTTGCTTCCATTGGCAAGATCTTTGAAACGTATTCTGACAGGTTCTTTAGATTTGGTGTTACGCTTTAATTCAGTGGATACTGCAGAAATTTCGGCTTCGGCTTTACGTTTGGCTTTAAACTCTTTGTAGTATTCCGTATCTCCGAGGAAGCTTTTCTTGGGTTCTTTTTCTTTACTATTCAGATACTCACGAGCACTGGGTCTTTGGTAATAAGTGCCGTTACGCAGTTCTTCCTCTCTTTCTCTTTTTACGGCCTTAGCTTTAGCCTTGATGCGTTTTGCTTCGGCTTCAGATGCATCTTTAGGCACATAAAGATATAAGGGTTCGCAAGTACGATGCTCATAATTGTCGCCTTGTTGAATGGCAAGATAATATGATTTATCTCCATTGACAAGCAGACGCCAGGCCAACATTACTCGAAACTTTACTCTTTTTTTCTTATTGTCATTTTCACTTTCAGCGGTGTCCTCGTTTGCGGTAATCTCGGCAAGCTTTTTATCTTTAATGGCTAACGCTTGTCTCATTACTATTTGATTGGCTTCATCCTCACCATCGTAGAGATACATTTTTAAGAATTGATACTCGCGTTCACCCTTATAATATATATCGAGATAAAGGGATTTACGACCATCCTTAAGCACCTTCTCTCGAAGGGTCACAGGCTCCCTTGTGGTGCGCTTTGCACGGGTGCGAGCCTTTTCAACCTTTTCATCAGATTTAACCTCCGGTTTTGGAGTTTCAAGTTGAACAACTTTTTTTGAAGGATTTAATTCCTGCAGACGGGCCAACCGAATTTCTTCTGCCATCTTCATGGCTTCGGCATTGGCAAGAACAGTATCTTCGTCTTTACCCGGATGTATATATAGTTTCAGAAATTCATATTTGCGTTTACCATTGAAATAAATATCAAGGTAGATTGACTTGCACCCGTCGGCTAATTCTTTGAAACGAATTTTAATGGGGGACTTCTTTGCTTTCTCGGAGGAGGTCTTCATAAAGTAACATCAGATTTGAATTCGAGTACAAAGATACAAAATCTTTTTCAATTTTGTTACTTTTATGGGAACCAAATAAGCACCAATTAGAAAGAAAATAAGTGCAAATAACGCTAATAATAACAAACAAGTGACAAAAGCATAATTTTATAATTCTTTGATATAAAGTTATTTTATTTGCAGTTGTTGTCAGATATTAATATAAAAATTTATAATGTAGGCTTCTGCGGCGTGCTCATTCGACTCTGATGGGCAGTTCCAGGGCCTCAAGCTGTAGGATGAGCACCGAATGGTACAGACTC
>JAFLTV010000079.1 GCA_022509105.1 Muribaculaceae bacterium
TTCTGCCGCAATTACATTACTTTGCGGCTTGAACATCTGAAATTTATGCAAAAAAGGAGACTGCCTAACTTTTTATTGTTAGACAGCCTCAATAGAAAATAAAGATTCTTCATCTAATAATGTGATTCGTATAGAAATTATAAACATCAATTTAACAATCTGTCTATGAAGAAAACGATTTTCTTATCTCTTGCATTTGCATTAGTATTTGCCGCATGCGATAATGTGGAGTCTCTTACCAAAAAGGGAGAAGAGGCGTTTGAGCAGAAGGATTATGCCAAGGCAGAAGAACTTTTCAACAAGGCCATAGAGAAAGATCCGGCTCATGCTGCTGTAGCAAACAGAATGCTCGGTATAATCAATTCAGAAAATTTAAATGAAACCGGGACTCCGAAAAAAGCATTGGAATATTTCATGCAGGCAACAGAACTTGGAGACTCAGTTGCGCCATATTTTGTGGGACAAGCCTACGACCAAGGGAAAGGCACTGTGCAAAATTTCTCAAATGCCATAAAGTATTACACGATGTCGGCAGATGCCGGTTATCCACAAGCCCAGGCAATAGCGGGATGGCTGTATCTTGCTGGTTATAATAGTGCTGAGGTAAACCAGGAAAAGGGAGTGGCTTATCTCCAAGAGGCCGTAGAAGCAGGGAATTATGATGCTATGGCGTATTTAGGAAGTGCTTATGAATTTGGAGATGGTGGAATCAGTAAAGATGAGACCAAAGCTCTTGAACTTTATTCACAATCTGCAGAAGGTGGTTCTCCGGATGGTAAAGCGATTTTGGGTCTGACTTATGCATATGGATACTTAGGAGTAAATCCTAACATAACAAAAGGGGAGCAACTAATCAGAGAATCTATAGAGGAGGGTTCGACTCTTGGTATGAGATACCTGGGTGGTCTTTACAGAGACAAAAAAATTTTAGCGGAAGACGGTAATGGCAACGATCTCAATGCCATAAACTGGTATAGGAAAGCGGCAGAAGCCGGGAATGTTGATGCCATGCAAAATTTAGGT
The DNA here is from genome assembly GCA_022509105.1 of Muribaculaceae bacterium. GTDB lineage: Bacteria > Bacteroidota > Bacteroidia > Bacteroidales > Muribaculaceae > Lepagella. Next base: position 1,024 of record JAFLTV010000079.1, read on the forward strand.
AGAGAAATTATGGATACCTCTTATGGTAATAAGGAAAAACAAGCTGAGGGAATGCAATGGCTACAAAGAGCGGCCGAACAAGGCAGTAGCGATGCAATGGTTAATTTAGGGTATTATTATGAAAAGGGTAAAGGAGTGAAACAATCTTGGGATAAAGCTTTTGAATGGTATCTTAAGGGAGCTGAAGCCGGAGATGAGGTGGGTCAATATGATGTAGCTCTTTGCTATGAATATGGTCGAGGTACAACTAAAAATCTACAGAAAGCCATTGAATGGTATAGGAAATCAGCAGATCAGGGTGATGAAGATGCTCAAAAAGCTTTGAAAAGATTGGGAGTAAAATAATTTGAAACATAGATGAAAATCACTAAAATATTCATTATATATTCTTTTGTCGTTTCTCTGATTATACAAGGTTGCGGCAAAAATCCTTCAGAGATAGTTACTGAAGGCCAAAAGGCATACCAAGCAGGAGATTATAACAAAGCTGTGGAATTCTTTCAAGAAGCTGCTTCCGAGGGTTCATCCGATGGTGAATTATGGCTTGGAAGATGTTATGCCAAAGGTCTTGGAGTGAAGGAATCTGAAAAGAAAGCATTCGGATTTTTTAAAGATGCATCAGAAAAAGGTAATGCAGATGCCACGATGGAACTGGCTAAGTGTTATATGTCAGGACTTGGTGTGATTGGAGACCGTGTCAAGGGACGCGAACTCATGGAAAAAAGTGCTGCTGAAGGTTCTTCAGAGGCAAAAGCTATTTTGGCTTTATGGGCAATGGAAGGAAATTTTAATCTGCCGAAAGACTCTATTATTTCTTATGTGAGATATGCCGAAGCTCAAGGAAATCCTACAGGGATTTATGCATCAGGCAAACTTCTGGAGAAAGGTATAGGCACAAAACGGGACTTGACCGGGGCCGTGGAAAAATACCGTCAGGCTGATGAAATGGGTAATCTTGATGCTACGGTTTCCCTTGCCTATTCTCTTTATAATGGAGCCGGCACTGACAGAGATCCGGAAAAGGCTTTCGCTCTCTTCGAGAAAGCGGCCAATGGCAACAATTCAGCCGGAATGGCAGGTATGGGCATGTGTTATTATGAAGGATTCGGAATTCCCAGAAATCATGCTAAGGCCATAGACATGTTCAAAAAAGCTGAAGGTAAGAATGACCCTGCAGGCCAGTGGTGGCTCGGCAAATGCTATTATTATGGTGACGGAGTCTTAAAATCAGAATCTGAAGGAATTCAACTCATGAAAAAGGCTGCCGAACAGAATTATGCACCCGCTGAATTTTCCATGGGTTATAATTATGCCCACGGTATAGGTGTGCCTTTCGACAGGGATAAAGCAGTGGCCCTTTACACAAAGAGTGCAGAAGCCGGTTATGCACCTGCCCAGACTAACTTGGGAATAATTTATTACAGAGGAGACCTCAAGCTTGCCAAATCGGAAAAAGAAGCGTTTGAATGGTTTAACAGGGCTGCTGAAGGAGGAGACAATGCTGCCATGTTTAATCTTTATAAATGCTTCAGTGAAGGCATAGGCACGGAACCTGATCAGGCTACAGCCATGCAATGGCTTAAGAATGCCGCCGAATTGGGTAATGAGCAGGCCGTGGCGATATTGAATTCTACAAATTGATAAAAATCAATGTAATGGCAAACCGAATCTTAACATTCTTATCGTGTTTCCTCTTTTTTTATACGCTTAATGCACAAAATGTGTCGTTAGAGCCGAAACAAGATGACTCGTCCTGAAATCTGTTTACAGATTTCAGGACGAGTCACCCAGCTTTCTTAGGACAATTCTTCATTTCCGGTGACATTTCCCCCGATTTCTTGGGCAATTCTTCATTTCCGGTGACATTTTCCTCCATTTCTTGTGGCAATTCTTCATTTCCGGTGTCATTTTCCCCGATTTCTTGGGGCATATTCATATAGGTAATGGAGAAAAGGAACTGAGCTCCACTGTTAATCTCAACTTTATAATCAGGATAATAAACCGGAGCATTGACTGCATTATTGAATTGCAAGCATAAAAACTAATTCTTTTCGGGGAATTTATTTTTCAGGTCTTCTAAGGGAAGATTGGTGTATTTAGCAACCAAATTCAAAGTCATTCCATCCTTTATCATGATTTCTGCCCTTTCCCAAATTTTGATCTTTTCTCTTTCCGCTCGTACTTCCGCTCTGCCTTCTGCTCGTCCTTCGGCTTTACCTTCGAAATATCCGGAAGACCAGGCGCTCTCCACAACATCCTCTAAAGAAAGCATGTTGTCTATATATTTTTCATATTCA
>JAFLTV010000008.1 GCA_022509105.1 Muribaculaceae bacterium
TTGGTGAGGCTTCCCTGTCCCGGAAGGGGCTGCTGGTGCGTGCAAGGCTCATTAATGACAGGGTCTCCGAAGCGGTAGGGCTTTTCCCGAAAGAAAAGCTATACACTAATTTTATGCGTTTGAAGAGGGAAACAAACTCAGCATATACCGAAGGTGTTCATGACAGATGCAAATTCTGTTATGGACACCTTTTTTTATTTTTATAAACACTCTCGAGTTCCTGAGTTTTTATATCGAATTCAATTTATAAAGGCAACAAGTAGTTATATTCTGATATTTTAGATTCTATATGAAATCAGAGTGTAAAACCGGGGAGGAACTATAAAAAATTTTTGAAAAATAATTGTGAGTTAGGAAAATTGGTACATTTTTTGAAATTTCATACATCCGAAAAGATGATTCATACAAAAGTATATCATTTTTGATTCCACTTTCTCTTATTTATTTATCTTTGCAATAATTTCATGAGCAAAAAACTGATTTTCTCCTCTGCTTCCGAACTTGTCAGCGTTCCCGCTGATTCAGTGGTTTACATAGTTGCTGATGGTAACTATTCTTCAATTGTAATGGCAAACGGAAGCAAATATGTGCTCACCATACAGTTGGGACAAATGGAAAAACGTATATCTGAAAGGATTGAAGACAACCGTTTCGTCCGTATCGGCAAGAGCCTTATCATAAATCGGGATTTCATAACGCAGATAGCCCCGTCCAGACAACGGCTTACCCTATCTGATTGCCGCGACTTCCACCATGAGCTCTCGGCATCTCGTGAAGCTTTGAAAGTTTTGAAAGAATTTATAGAAAAGGAGACTTGTCATGAGCCAGATTAAAAATAAACCCGACTTAAACGACGATGAAATCCGGATTATAAATCCGGAATCCAAATCCAATATAGAAAAGCCTAAAATAAGGAAGGTTGCCCCTAATGCTTACATGACCGAATTGGCAACAAGTGGCCCCTATCACAAAGTATGGTGGAAACGGCCCTGGCTTTGGATTTCTATAATATTGTTTTTAGGAGCGCTTGCGGTCTTTTTCTGGTGGGAAGTGAGCAAAGACGTTAGAAGTCTCACTCAATATGATATGGAGCCGGAAATTTATGACTCCCAATATTATTATAAAGTGAACTCCAACTCTAACTTCCTTGCAAAAGGAGACGGCTATGTGGAGATAAAAGACACTGTAATAAATAATAACCGTCTAACTTTATATTATCCTGAGAATCTCACTCCGGTGTTAAGGTTGGGGGCGGAAACTCTTAACGATACAATCAATGCTGCCTTTGTGGTTCAAGCCGCTGATGTGCGTGCTGACAACGGTGGAATTGTCGGAGCTTTTGTCTATGAGGGAAAGTTGCTGAGTCGCGGTCAGTCGAAAGCCGGCTTTTGTGCCATAATTAATGGGAAGATAATCCTGGGAGTGGCCGATTCAACTCCTTATCTCGAACAGGCTATTGAATCAGATGGCTATTTCTTCAGGCAGTTCCCTCTCGTAGTGGGTGGCCAGATGGTTGAAAACCGGCTTCAGCTATCTTCATATAGGAAGGCTTTGGCTGAATTAAACGGGAAGATAGTGGTTGTGATGACCCATGACAAGATGACTCTCAATGAATTTGCCCGGATTCTGACTGAAATGGGGGTACAGAATGCTATCTATCTTGTAGGCTCCACTACTTATGGATTTGCCAAAACTGAGAACGGAGAAATAAAATACTTTGGGGAAAGAGTAGAGAATCCTGCTCTCAATGTGTCTTATTTAGTCTGGGAATAATCCGAGAATAGACTTAGAGATTTTTCAAAAAATCTTTTCGCCATACCTTTTTTTATAACGGAGATGGCAAACTTTGCTCGATGTCTTGTAACAAAACGATGACAAACCCATAGAATTTGAACATCCCGGGCGTTTTTTGTGTTAGATTAATAGCAACAACTTTAAAACCTGCGGTTTTTTAAATCGAAGAAAATAGATTTAAAGGGTTGTGAAAAACATTCAACACAAAAAACAAAATTATGGAAGAAGAAATTAAAATATTACCTACAGAACATAAGGCCGGTTTTGTAAATATAGTAGGAAACCCGAATGTGGGTAAATCCACATTGATGAATGATCTTGTGGGAGAGAGGATCTCAATCATCACCTCCAAGGCACAGACAACACGCCATCGTATAATGGGTATTGTCAACACTCCTGAATATCAGATTGTATATTCCGACACTCCCGGTGTGCTTAAGCCTAAATACAAGCTTCAGGAATCTATGCTGGGATTTTCCGAAGGGGCTTTGACAGATGCCGATATAATTCTTTACGTAACCGACGTAGTCGAAGATCCCGAGAAGAACAAGGATTTCCTCGACAAGGTTGCAAAAGAGGATATTCCGCTATTGCTCGTGATAAATAAAATTGATTTGTTAAAGGGAGACACGGAGCTCCAGGAACTTGTGGCCAAATGGCACGAACGATTGCCAAAGGCGGAAATATTTCCAACAAGCGCAACGGAACATTTCAATGTCGACAATCTGAAGAAACGCATTGTGGAACTTCTCCCCGTTAATCCTCCATTCTTTGGAAAAGACGCTTTGACCGACAAGCCGGCACGTTTCTTCGTGACAGAAATAATCCGCGAGAAGCTCCTTCTGCACTATGAAAAGGAGATACCTTATAGCGCGGAAGTAGTGGTTGAAAAATTCGATGAAAAGGAGAGTGCCATCCATATTATGACAGTGATCTATGTGGAACGCGACACCCAGAAAGGAATCATAATCGGTAAGGGTGGCGAGAAGATAAAGAAAGTGGGCATTGAAGCACGTCAGGATATGGAGAGATTTTTCGGCAAGCGTGTCTATCTCGATATTTTTGTGAAAGTTGAAAAAGACTGGAGAAACCGTGAGAATAAACTTCGCGCCTTCGGGTATATTGAATGATGTTTAGATGACTTGAAGATAACAGTTATAAAAATTAAAAACTGAAAAAGGAATATGGGAAGGTTAGTAGCAATAGTTGGCCGACCGAATGTAGGGAAGTCAACCCTTTTCAATAGATTGACCCAAACTCGCCATGCCATTGTAGACGACACGGCCGGAACAACTCGCGACCGCCAGTATGGAAAAGTGGATTGGTGTGGTCAGGAATTTTCAATCGTAGATACAGGCGGTTGGGTCGTGAATTCAGATGATGTGTTTGAATCCGAAATCAATAAACAGGTAGAAATTGCCATCGAGGAGGCTGATGTGATCCTCTTTGTGGTGGATGCCTCAAATGGTGTTACAGATCTTGACGACAAAGTTGCCCAGATTCTGCGCCGCTCGAAAAAGCCTGTGATTCTTGTGGCCAATAAGGAAGACAAGACAGAAGCCCGTTATAATATCCCGGAATTCTATTCCTTAGGACTCGGCGAACCCGTGGAAGTCTCCTCTGCCAATGGTAGCGGCACCGGAGATCTGCTCGACAAGATAATAGCTGATATGCCGGAACCGAAAGCCGACGACCAACCGGAAGACAACGTAGCTAAATTTGCCATAGTAGGACGTCCTAATGCAGGCAAATCTTCTCTTATAAATGCATTCATAGGGGAGGAACGGCATATTGTTACGGATATAGCCGGCACTACACGCGATTCTATTTATCATCGCTACAATAAATTTGGATTTGACTTTTATCTGGTTGACACTGCCGGAATCCGAAAAAAACAGAAAGTTAACGAGGATATTGAATATTATAGCGTAATCCGTTCTATACGTGCAATTGAAGCAAGCGATGTATGTATCCTGATGATTGACGCAACTCGAGGAATAGAAGCTCAGGATGCTAATATTTTCTCATTGATTCAGCGCAACAAGAAAGGATTGGTGGTATGCGTAAACAAATGGGATCTTATTGAAGACCGTTCAGCCGAAGTGCAGAAACGTTATGAGGAGGCAATCCGAGGCCGTTTCGCACCTTTCACTGATTTCCCGATCCTTTTTACATCTGCAATGACGAAACAAAGAATCTTCAGAGTGTTGGAAACTGCCATTCAGGTATTTGAAAACCGAAAGAGGATTATACCCACATCGCAGCTCAACACATATATGCTTGAACAGATAGCTCAGACTCCGCCACCATCCAACAAAGGAAAATTTGTAAAGATCAAATATGTGACGATGCTTAAAGATTCTGTAATACCCACGTTTGTTTTCTTCTGCAATCTGCCACAATGGGTAAAGGAACCATATCGGCGCTTTCTTGAAAACAAAATCCGCGAGAAATGGGATTTCCACGGGACACCCATCCAGATCTTTATGCGCGACAAATCATAAAAAAATAAAACTAAAAAAGCAACGGATTGGAAATCAGAAGATTTTCAATCCGTTTTTAAGTCGGGGTGACAAGATTCGAACTTGCGACCACACGCCCCCCAGACGCGTACTCTAAACCGGGCTGAGCTACACCCCGCTCTTTTTGCTCTGCAAAGTTAAGAATTTATTTAACCTCTTCCAAATTTTTCTCCAAAAAACCTTCAAATATCCTATTGAAGAAGAATTCCTGAAGACTCATAACCCGTTTATCTATTATTGCTGCAAAACAAGTGTCAGAGGGATTTGAGCAATTCTTCCACAGCAGTTTTCAGTTGGGTGTCTTCCCCGTTTACCACGGCTTCCGGAGAATTAACTACATAGATATCCGGCTCCAGTTGAGAATTCTCCAGATATGAACCGTCAGGCAGGAGATAACCGGTTACCGGTATGCCGAACACCATCGAAGGATCTTGCATGCGTACCCAGTTGACGGAAGTCATAGTGCCCGGAACAGGAGCTCCTACAAGTTTGCCGATACCTGAATGTTTATAGACCCAAGGAGTGCCGTGGGCATTACTGTAACAGGCTTCGCTCATCAGCATTATGGAAGGCTTGTTCCAGCGTCGTGAAGGCATGTCGCAGGCTTCTTCGCCACGGATTACTTGAGTGAAATATTTTGATCCGCTGAAAAGCACTTCAATATCCTCATGCAAGCGTCCGCCACCGTTCCAACGGATATCAATCACGATACCCTCCTTGTCGTTGTATTTGCCCAAGACATCTGCATATACTTTGCGGAAGCTATCGTCGTCCATAGAGGCAATATGCACGTAGCCTAAACGTCCGTTACTCCATTTCTCCACATCTGCAGCACGATTTTTCACCCAACGGTCATAAAGCAAAGACTGCTCTTTACCACGGGATATCGGAATCACGACCTCTTCTTCAATCATGCCATTGGGTTTGCGATATTTCACCAAGGTTTTCTTCCCTGCTATATCATTGAAGAGCGCAGTGCGATTATCAGTGGCCAAACTCTGGCCATTGATTTCCGTTACCACATCGCCTGCTGCAATCTTTGACCAGGATTTATCCATCGGGCCCCCGTCTATGATCTCTGTAACAACGAGTCCGTCGGGGTTCACGGTAGCCATGTCATAAAGAAGTCCGAGAGAGCCGGTGGGAGTGGCGTTCGGATCCGTAGATCCGTAATAACGACCTCCGGTGTGGGAGACATTGAGTTCACCGAGAAGCTCGCTCAACATTTCGGCAAATTCATAATTGTCAGCAATGTGAGGAAGGAATTTGCGATAGTGTTCCGTGAGGTTTTCCCAATCTACACCATGCATATCTTTAGTGTAGAAACGTTCCCGTTCCTGAGTCTTGACATGATCAAACATATATTCGTGTTCCTTGGCCGCATCGAGACTCTGTTTCCCCTCAAAGCTTACATTGGTGAGCTTACCGTTATCGTCTATTTTTTTGATAGAATTCCGGGATATGAGCAGGTTATTATCCGGGCTGCCACCGATGACAAACACAGCCTCTTCAGCATCTAAATTTCTGACCAATTCATTTTTATAATCACGTAAAGCGATTTTCCAAAGGCCGGTGTCTCCGTTGGAAGATGATATATAGAAGAGAGTCTCGCCATCCGAAGTCAGGTAACCGTCGTTAAGAGCTGAGGATGCCGGAGTGAGCCTGACGATTCTGTCTTGCAGGTTCTTACGGTCGATTTCAAGGCTTTTCTTTTTATCAGCTTCTTTTTCTTCGTCTTTTTTATTGTCTTTTTTCTTTTTCTTATTATCCTTTTCCTTTGCTTCCGGCTCCTCTTTCTTATTTGATTTTTCTGTCTCTTTGAGGAGTTTGTAATCTTCTTCAGAAAGCAAGAAGCGATCGTAGGCATCCTGAGTCAGAAACACCATCATCATGTCTTCGAGCGATCCCCAGGAGGCATGATTTCTCATACCGTAACGGTCTGATTTAAACACCACGGCTTCACCATCAAGGGCAAAACGCGGAGACTCATCGAAATATCCGGTTTCAGTGATGGGGATAAGTTCAGCGTTATCAGTGTTAACTATAAAGATGTCGGAATACGGGTCGTGGTTATGAAGTATACCTTCGGTTACAATCCAATTTCCGTCGGGGCTCCATTGGTAATCATATCCTCCCTCTCTTGAGAGATGGGTTTTGCCGTTTAGAAGTTGCCTGGTTTCTCCTGTCTTAAGATCCTTCACCATCAATTTGTTGCGGTCTTGGATATAAGCCAATTTGTTTCCGTCGGGACTATAATGAGGATATGTGCGCTCGATCTTCTCTGAGGCGTCAAAAACAGGAGTCTCGACTATAAGGGTGGCATTGGCGAAATTACTGTCATCGCCGCGTCCCATTTCAGCGTTGTAAATATTCCAGAATCCATCGCGTTCGGAAGTATAGATTAGCTTCTTTCCGTCAGGGCTCCAGTCGAGTTGTGATTCAGCTTGCGGAGTGTTGGTGATCTGCTTGGTAGTAGAATAGTCGGCTGAGGTTACAAACACATCGCCGCGGGAAATGAAAGCAATCATTTTACCATCGGGAGACGCTACTGCCTCTGAAATTGTTCTCACGGGTAGTTTCGTGAGGGGAGTATATTGGTCGGAAACAGCAAATACTGTCAGTTTCTGAGGTTCCTTACCGGGTTGTTGAGTATAGATCTCTCCGTCAAAGGTGTAAGCAAGCATTCCGTTATTGGCAATTGAAAGGAATCTGACGGGATGCTCGTTAAATGAGGTGACATATTGCCCGGAGCCGCCATCGATGGGTTGTGCGAATACGTTCAGGGTCTTTCCCGGTTCCTCTTTAAGATAATAGAGGGTTTTGCTATCGGGAGAAACCACCGGGTTTCTATCTTCACCGGGTCGATCCGTAATGTTTTGGAAACTTCCGTCAGCCATGTTCCATTTCCATATATCGCGGGTCACTGAGGAAGTGTGATGTTTACGCCATTCATCTTCAAAACCTCTCACATCCTGGAAATATACAGTCTCAGGGTCAGAGGGAGAAAAGAAAGGATATTGCACGGGAATGCCTGCCACTTGCTTAGGATTTCCTCCTGCTGCAGGTATGGAATAGAGCTCAGTCATGCGTGAAGTCGGGAAAAGCACGCTGGCATCCGAATCCTGAATGGCTGCCGAAAAGAGGATATTTTCTCCGTCGGGAGTGAAGGCCTCCGGTATTTCATTGGCATAATTATAAGTCAGCCGTTTAGCCTCTCCGCCGTTCACGCTTACAGTGAAGACATCGAAATTTCCGTTACGGTCGCTGCTGAAGGCAATTGTTTGACCGTCGGGACTCCATATAGGATGATCTTCGTAGGAGGGAGCGGAAGTGATTCTCGTGGCATTCCCGCCGGCTACGGGCACTGTCCATATATCGCCTTTATAAGTGAAGGCTATTTTACTGCCGTCAGGACTTATTTTTGCATCTCGCAGCCATAGGGCAGCCTCCTGGGAAAATGCCGGCAAAGCAAGCATCAGCGACGCTCCTATGAGTATCTTTTTAAAATTTTTATTGGTCATTGAAAGTATTATTATATGGTTTGTATGCAAAATTAAGAATAATTCGGTCTCTTATAAAATAAACGTCAAAATCTCCTCTAATATTGGTTTCAGTTATTTTTTGAGAATAGGGGTTTATTTCCTAAAAGCCCTTCCTCAGATTAATTGGTATGGATTCTTACTCTGAAGGCCATGAATCTTTTAGGTCATCTTTGTATTCCGGAAGATTTTTCCAAGTAAACTGTGGGTCTTTACCCTCCCTTAATTGACGGTTATAGTCGTTGAGGCATTTCAGGGCTACTTTCCCAAGACAGAGAATAGCTATGATGTTGCAAAGTGTCATCAATCCCATTGAGATATCGGAAAAGACCCAAACAAAATCAAGAGAAGCCACAGAGCCCACCAGCAACAGCACTATCATTGAAATGCGAAACATAGTCAGCAGCGACTTGCTTTTATTTATGAATTCCAGATTGGTTTCGCTATAATAATAGTTGGCGATGATGGTTGTGAAGGCAAACAGATAAACCGCGACAGCCACAAACCATTTTGCCACCGGACCTATCTGCGCTTCAAGCGAAGCCTGCGTCAATTCCACACCTGTGAGACCCGAATCAAACATCCCGGTGCATAGGATAATGAAAGCAGTGGCGCTACAGATCAAGATAGTGTCGGTGTAAACACCCAAGGCTTGAATCAAACCTTGTTTCACGGGATGGCTCACTTCGGCCGTTGCCGCCACGTTTGGCGTCGATCCTTCGCCCGCTTCATTGCTGAAAAGACCACGTTTCACACCAAGCAATATGGCGCTCCCAACACCTCCTCCAAGAGCCGGACCCCAGCCGAAAGCATTCTCGATGATCAGAGCTATAACATTTGGGAAAAGCCGGATGTTGGCGATGATGATATAAGTCGCAACTCCAATATACGCGAGGGCCATCACAGGCACAATAATCTCGCTGACACGTGAGATTCTTTTTATTCCTCCCCATATAATGAAAGAGACTATTATTGTGGTGACAATGCCGGTGATAAAGGGATCAAAACCGAAAGCATTACGCGTAGCCGCTGCAATTGTGTTTATCTGCACAGTGTTGTTGGCGAGTCCGAAAGTGATTGTGATTAACACTGCAAAAATCATGGCCCACCATCTTTTTTTAAGACCTTTCAGGATATAATATGCCGGACCGCCACGGAAAGCGAAAGTTTCCCTGACCTTAAAAACCTGTGCGAGGGTTGATTCCACAAAAGCATTGGCGCCCCCGAGCAAAGCCACCATCCACATCCAGAACACAGCTCCGGGCCCTCCGATAGTGATTGCTATCGCCACTCCGGCAATGTTGCCGGTACCCACACGTCCGGCTATAGAGACCGTGAATGCCTGAAACGAGCTGATTGTTTTCTTTTTAGGCGTAGGATCAAGTGGATTTTCATGAGATTTGCCCGAGTTGAAGAGCAGTTTCACCATCTGGGGAATCATTCTGAACTGCACTCCTCGAGTGTAGATAGTAAAGAAAAGAGCAGCCCCCAGCAATACCCCGACCATGAGGTAGGTCCAAAGCCAATCGTTTATCAGTTCAAAGAATTGCAAATCCGGAGAGTTAAGGGACTATGATATCGCAAAGATAATCATTTTAAATTGAAATTTAAAGTATAGAAAAAATACGGAGTAAAGAAGAAACAGAAAGGAAAAAAAGAGCGATGCCGTTTCAGCATCGCTCCAACGTATATGGAATTTTAGATTTCGGTCAGAAGATTATCCGTTGTATTTTTTCATGATAGCGATGAGGTCGAGCACTTTGTTAGAGTAACCGATTTCATTGTCATACCAAGAAATAACTTTCACAAATTTGTCAGTTAGATAAACACCGGCGTTAGCGTCGAAGATAGAAGTGAGCGGACATCCGAGGAAGTCTGAGCTAACCACTGCATCTTCAGTGTAACCGAGCACACCTTTGAGTTCGCCTTCTGCAGCTTCTTTCATAGCGTTGCAGATCTGTTCTTTTGTAGCCGGTTTTTCAAGGTTACAAGTAAGGTCTACTACAGATACGTCTAGAGTCGGAACACGCATTGAGATACCGGTCAGCTTGCCGTTGAGTTCAGGAATAACTTTACCTACAGCTTTAGCAGCACCTGTGGTTGAAGGGATGATGTTGCCGGAAGCAGCGCGGCCGCCTCTCCAGTCTTTCATAGAAGGACCGTCAACAGTTTTCTGAGTAGCTGTTGTTGAGTGAACAGTTGTCATAAGACCTTCAACGAGACCGAATTTATCGTTTAGCACTTTGGCGATAGGAGCCAAGCAGTTGGTGGTGCAGGAAGCGTTTGAAACGAATTGTTCGCCTTTGTATTTGTCAGCGTTAACACCAACAACAAACATCGGGGTGTCGTCTTTTGAAGGAGCAGACATAACAACATATTTAGCACCGGCTTCGATGTGAGCCTGAGCTTTTTCCTTAGTGAGGAAAAGACCTGTAGATTCAACTACGTATTCAGCGTCAACAGCTCCCCAACCGATTTCAGCAGGATTCTTGCAAGCAGTCACGCGGATAGGCTTACCGTTAACGATAAGAAGGCTTTTTTCCATGTCATAGTCAACAGTGCCATCGAAACGGCCATGCATTGTGTCATAAGTAAGCATGTAAGCCATGTAGTCAACCGGGAGAAGGTCGTTGATTGCTACTACTTCGATGTCATCTCTTTTTGTTGAAGCACGGAAAACGAAACGTCCGATACGGCCGAAGCCATTGATACCAATTTTTGTCATTTCTTAAAATGTTTGTTAGAAATATAGTGTTAAAATTATGAAATCAGTCTGTTTAGGCCATAAGCCCCCGGAACTCTTTTTCGGAGACATTGCAAAATTACAGAAAAAACCGCTTAATTCAAGACAAATGACAAAATAATTTTAATAATTGCTCATTAGGCAATATTTATTAACGGCAATAATAATGTTTTTAACGCTTATTACGATTTTAAACAAAAAATTTGTTAGTTTTGCATTGAATTTCAGTTTATTCGGAAAATAAGCCCTTTTGGGGAAAAGTAAGAAACCAGCTAACTAAATAAAACTAATGGGAAAATTTCTTGAAGATTTTAAAGCTTTCGCGCTGAAAGGTAATGTGATAGATATGGCTGTCGGTGTAATCGTCGGCGGCGCTTTCGGTAAAATCGTGTCATCATTGGTTAATGATATAATCATGCCGATAATATCCTTATGTACGGGTGGCACGGGATATGAAGACATGAAATTGGTGATTAAGCATGGCCACGAAGCTGCCGCAGCCGGCGATGTGGCCGTTGAAGACCTCACGATCAATTACGGCACTTTCATTATGAATATCGTGGATTTCTTCATCATAGCTTTCTCGATATTTGTAGCGATAAGGGTCACAATCAAGTTTAAAGAGAAATGGGAGAAACCGGAACCGGCTCCGGAGCCCGAACCCGATCCGGAACCCACACCTGAAGAAAAGCTGCTTACAGAGATCAGAGACCTTCTGAAGCAGCAGAATACAGAAATCGAAGCTAAAAAATAACTTATTTCCGGAATCAAGATTCTTAATAACGGAAAGAAGAGCCTCCTAAGAATTCCCTCAGCAGAGATGTTGAGGGAATTTGATTTGTTGGAATCGATTCAAAATAACTCAACAATTTCATAAGCCTGAAGGCCTGTGAATATGCCACATTGTCGCGTGGCACTTCCCTAAGCAACGGCAAGGCAAATTCCTTCATTACTCCTAATTCGAAAATAAGAGAAGAATTGAAAGTGGCATCGGCATTTTCACTGAAGGGGAATATCCATTTCTCCTCACCTCTCCTTACGCTTGGCCATCTGCGGATCGATTCCAAGGCAGATGTGCCACGATATTTGTAATCTCTCACAATCCTCCTTAGCAGACGGTTATCGCTCGTGGATATCCAGTTATGGTTGTCGATTTTAAGGGTGGTGAGAGCAGACACATACACTTTGAAAATATCGTCGGTATGGATAGCATGGGTCAATTCCGGGTTTAGTCCATGGATCCCCTCCATTATCAAGACATCGTCTTTTTCAAGCCTCATTCTCTTATCTTTCTCCACTCGTCTGCCTAATTCAAAAGAATAAGTGGGGATATTGACCTCTTCCCCGGCTAAAAGTTTTTTAAGGTCGGAGTTGAGGCGTTCGAGATCGAGGGCATAAAGAGACTCGAAGTCATAGTCGCCGGTTTCATCTTTGGGAGTGTTTTCTCGGTTCACGAAATAATCATCCAGAGAGATCATTTTCGGAGAAATGAGATTTGTGGCAAGCTGGATTGCAAGGCGTTTTGTGGATGTGGTTTTACCGGAGGAAGATGGCCCGGCAACGAGCACGATACCTGCTGCCCCCTCCTTTCTTCGGTCGGCTATTTCATCACTGATTCTTCCGATAAGCTTTTCATGCATGGCCTCGGCCACGTTTATAAGTCCGGCCGTGCGTTTCTCCTGGACTGCTCTGTTAAGCTCACCGACATTTCTTACCCTTATCATATAGTTGAAGCGGAGCTGGTCGGTGAAAGCCTTATACATCTTTTCCTGGGGAGGATTCTTTTGAAGCATTTCCGATGTCTTTTCGGCATTGTAAGGGAAAAGCATGAATCCATCCTTGTATAGCCGGAGATCAAATTCTTTTATAAATCCGGTTGACGGCGCCAGAGGCCCATAGAAACCATCGGCAATATTTCCTAACTTATAGTATGTGGTGTAAAGTTCATGTAGAGTTTCCAGAAGGGTTACTTTTGCATGTAGCCCCTGGTCGCGATACATATCGATCACATCTTTTGTGAGGCGTTCGTGACGCTTGAAAGGTATGTCCGAATCAATAAGGCCTTGCAAATGGTTTTTGAGGTCTACGATAGTATCTTTAGTCAATTCCAGGGTTTTGTCATCTTTTGTGATTCTGCAATAATGACCGCCGGCAATTGAATGATCGATTCGGAGAGTGGTTCCGGGCAAGACTTCTGTGACCGCCTTATAAAGCATCATGCAGAGCGAACGCACATAGACTCTTTTTCCGGTGGCTGATTCATCCGAAAGGAATTCCACTTGCTTGGGTGAAAACAGGGGGAAACAGAGGTCTTCGGTCTTATTGTTGACATAGGCACAAATTGGGCGGAAGGGAAGTTCTTCTTTAAGACGGGGAATAAGATCGATAACTTTTTCTCCACCAAGCATCGACAGATATTCGTCGGTATTCTTGCAGTATATTTTCATGGAATCAATATTTTATAGATTCTGATTTAAAGGGATAGATTATTCTAAAACCCCGAAAGGCTAATGATTCAGACAGGGTTTGATGATAGCATTTGGGTCAGTATGTCGAGCGCTTCGCTCACGGATGAAACATCGGAAATTCGAATTGAATTTTTGCCTTTCACTTCCTTGAGTTCGCAACGAAGCGGATTCTTGGTCAAATAGGATAGCACTTTTCCAAATGCCGGGCTGTTATAATAAGCTTTATTGTCGGCTCCGACAAAGAAAAGACGCATTTTCCCTTCTTTCAAGACAAGGCGTTCGATGCCGAGCCTGCGTGCAGCCATCCGCAATGGCACTACTTTGATCAGCTCCTCTGATATTTCCGGAATGGTGCCGAAACGGTCTTTCAGATGAGCCCGGAATTGTTCAGTCTGCTCCGGCTTCTCCATGTTGTCAAGCTGCTGATATAGGCTGATGCGTTCACTTTCCTGAGGCACATATTCGGGAGGGAGTCGGAGTTCCAGATCGCTGTCAATGGTGCAGTCGGCAACAAACTCTTCATCCCCTTTCACAGCCACATCTTCAAATTCTTCGGAGAATTCCTCCGTTTTCAACTCAAGCACTGATTCCTTCAGAATCTTCTGATAGGTTTCGTAGCCTAAGTCGGCTATGAAACCACTTTGTTCCGCTCCCAATAGATTTCCGGCCCCTCTGATGTCGAGATCCTGCATTGCGATATGAATACCGCTCCCCAGGTCGCTGAAATTTTCAATAGCTTGCAGACGCCTGCGCGCCACCGGTGTCAAGGGATTGCCGGGAGGCACCAGCAGATAGCAGAAAGCTTTCCGGTTGCTTCTTCCTACGCGGCCTCTCAGCTGATGAAGCTCGCTGAGCCCGAATGTGTGGGCATTGTTTATAAGAATGGTGTTTACATTCGGCATGTCGATGCCGTTTTCCACTATTGTTGTAGAAAGAAGCACATCATAATCATGGGCCGCGAAGTCAAGGATGGCTTTCTCTATTTTTTCCGGAGGCATCTGGCCGTGGGCTGTCACAACCCTTACTCCCGGCACAAGCCGACGCAGAGCGCTTTCTATTGTTGCGAGATTTTCAATCCTGTTGGATATAAAGAAAATCTGGCCGTTACGGCTAAGTTCGAATTCCACGGCCTCTTTGATAACATCATCATCGAAGGAGGAAACATTTGTATCTATAGGCCTGCGATTGGCCGGCGGAGTATTCAAAGAAGAAAGATCGCGGGCGCCCATCAAAGAGAACTGAAGAGTGCGCGGAATGGGCGTAGCGCTCATGGTGAGGGTGTCTACATTGGTCTTGAGCTGGCGTAGCTTCTCTTTTACGGCTACTCCGAATTTCTGCTCCTCATCCACAATCAGAAGGCCCAGATCCTTGAATTTCACATCTTTCCCTATCAGTTTGTGGGTGCCTACCAATATATCGATTTTCCCTTCAGCAAGGTCTGCAAGTATCTGCTTTATTTCTTTCGGCTTCTTTGCACGCGAGATGAATTCAACCCTGACCGGAAGATCTTTAAGACGTTCGGAGAAAGTATGGTAATGTTGCATTGCAAGCACTGTCGTAGGCACAAGCACAGCCGTCTGTTTGCTGTCGGCTGCTGCTTTGAAGGCCGCACGGATCGCTATTTCTGTTTTCCCGAAACCTACATCTCCGCAGATAAGGCGGTCCATAGGCCGGTCTGATTCCATATCCCCTTTTACGTCGGTCATCGCTTTTATCTGATCGGGAGTGTCTTCATAAATGAAGCTTGCCTCCAATTCATGCTGAAGATATGAATCCGGAGAATAAGAGAATCCCTTTTGCTGTCTTCTCTCTGCATAAAGCTTGATGAGATCGCGGGCGATGTCTTTCACCTTGTTCTTGGTCTTCTCTTTCAATCTTTCCCATGCTCCCGATCCCAATTTGCTTATTTTGGGAGGCACTCCTTCCTTACCGCGATATTTCGAAAGCTTATGGAGGGCATGAATGCTCACCAACACCAAGTCGTCGTTCTGGAAATATAACTTCAGCATCTCCTGCGGACGTCCGTTAACATCGGTTTTGATCAGACCTCCGAAGCGTGCGATGCCATGGTCAACATGCACGATATAATCGCCGGTCTCTATCTGGCTGAGTTCTTTGAGTGAAAGGGCTAATTTGCCACCTTTGGCCCGGTCGCTCTTTAGATTATATTTATGAAAGCGGTCGAAGATCTGATGGTCGGTGAAGAAACAAATTTTTGTGTCGTGGTCGGCAAAGCCTTCATGTATGGTTTTGTCTACAGGAGTGAACTGAATATTGTCGCCACGGTCTTCGAAAATAGCCTTCAATCGCTCGTTCTGGTAAGGCGTATCGCTTAGTATAAGTATCTTATATCCCTTTTCTAAGAAATCGCCGAATGATGAGGCGATAAGGTCAAAATTTTTATGATAGAGGGCCTGCAGTGAAGTAGAGAAGGTTATAGTTGCATCGGCGTTATAAGAATTTGCATCGCCGGCGCCGTTGCCGAATTCCACTTGTTTTAGAGATTCAAGAGCAGCAAAAAAATTGATCGGGTTCACCCTTTTTTCAAGAGCTTTTTCATCGCCTTCTCCCGTTATAGCCACAGCTTCCGACATAGTCTCGGAACAGATTGCGGCCACACGATCGCGTAGCCAGGAGAATGACTGAGCTACTACCACTGTCTCCTTTCCGGCAAATTCAAGCAGGCTCACTCCCTCGTTTTCACTGTCAACTATATTTGAGGGCACGATTGTGAATGAATTCACTTTTTTCTCGGAAAGCTGGGTTTCGACATTGAAAATACGTATTGAATCTATTTCATCGTCGAAGAAGTCTACGCGATATGGAAGCTCGCCGCTGAAGGAATAGATGTCGAGAATGGAACCGCGAACGGCAAACTGACCCGGTTCGTAAACATAGTCAACTTCCTTAAAGCCGAGTTCGCGAAGCCTTATTTTCACGTTGTCCATCTCCATGATTTCCCCGGTTTTGATGGAAAGAGTGGATTTGGAAAGATCGTCACGTGCCGGCACTTTTTCCGCAAGAGCCTCCGGGGCCGTCACTACCCAGAGGGGATGATTTCCCGCATACCAGGCATCCAGGGTTTCAGTACGCAAAATCTGTGATGGAGGGTCGGGCTGCCCGTATTTTATATCTCGCCGGAAACCGCTGGGGAAAACCGCCACTTTATCCGGACCTGCAATCTGGCAAAGGTCATGATAAATATATCCTGCGGCGTCCATATCGTCTGCCACTATGATATAGGGGGTCTTTCGTTCCGGTAGAGAGGCAAACAACATCGCTGCCGCGCTCCCGTGGAGCCCATGAAGGGATATGCGGCGTATCTTCTTGTCGTTTATCACCGAGCTTACGGCGCCTACACGGTTATCCGTGGCAAAAAGTTGTTGTGCCTCTATGAGTTTCACTTCCCTTTCTTGTTTTTGCCAAGCATATCGTTCAGTGCCTGTTGATCTGAAAGTATCTTGATAGCTTCTTGCAAAGCCTTGTCTGTTTTGAGAGACTGAATCAGCCGCCCGTTGTCATAGTAGTATCTTGAGGCTATCTCTTCTCCAAGATACTGAGCAATCTCCGACCGTTTATTATCTAGATCCTGGTATACATTATTCGAAAGCAATGGTGACAGGGAGTCTATTGCCGATTGAGCTTCCTCTGTGAGATATCCTTCAGCTTCCGCAGTTTCCTGCAATTGTTTGAGAAGCTGGTCGAGTATCTTGTCATATTTGAGAGAAGCCGGATCTATGTTGTTTTTGAAATCCTCATATATTTCATCTGTAATATCAAAATTCCAGGCATTTTCAATCGAGTCGTGGGTGTTGGCATATTTTGTGGCGTAGTCGAAAATCTTATTGTCAGTGACAAGATTATATAACAGTGGGCTCACTTTTCCCCAATCGATTGTGATGTCAGGAATCAGGCCTCCGCCATCTCTCACTTCGCGCCCGTTTAAAGTGTGGTAAACATTTGTGAGAGAATCGGGAGTGCGGGCAACAGATCCGTCAGGATTTCTGTGAGAGTAATCCAAGGCCTGGATAAGTCGCCCCGAAGGTATATAATATTTGGCTACGGTCACTTTCAGAAGTCCGTCGAAGGGAAGTGGCCGGGTAGACTGTACAAGGCCTTTGCCGAAACTTCTTGATCCGATAAGCACAGCCCGGTCAAGATCCTGAAGAGCTCCGGCCGTAATTTCCGAAGCTGATGCCGAACCTCCGTCAATCAGTATGGCCAAAGGTATGTCAGGAAACAAAGGAGTCTTTGTGGTCTTGTATATTTTTTCAGTTGACTTGTCTTTTCCGCGTGTTCGCAACACTTCAGTGCCTTTCGGCAGGAAATTGCCCAGGATATCCACGGCTTGTTCGAGCAATCCGCCTCCATTTCCGCGAAGGTCGATAACAATCTGCTTCACATCGGGATTTGCCTTGAATTCTTTAAGGGCTGCCGCCACATCCTGACCGCTATCGGCCAAGAACTTAGTGAGCTGTATATAACCGGTGTTGCCATCCACCACTCCCCAATATGGCACGGATGGGTCAGTTAGTTTACCTCTGATGATATCGAAGGTGAGAATAGAATCGGCTACAAAGGGTCGTTTCACCGTGATCTGCACCGGGGTGCCGGCGAGTCCGCGCAGAAGTTTCGTAACTTCCGAAGAACCCATATTGGAAGTGTCGACGGAATCCACTCTGATAATCTTGTCGCCCGAACGAAGACCGGCCATAGCTGCCGGAGCCCCCTCCATAGGTCCGGAGATATAAGAGGATCCGTCTCTTTGCATTATATAGCTGCCTATGCCGCCATAATCATATTGCCCTGTGGTTATCTTCGTTAATTCTGTGCGGTCGTCGGCGCTATAGTATTCTGTATATGGATCAACAGTGGATAGATAAGCTTCTATGGCTGCTTCAAAAGCCTCATCCGGGCGTACGGAATCAACGTAGTTCAGCTCCAATTCTTTCACTATTGCATTGAATGTGGAAAGATTTCTGCTCACGCTTACATCATGTCCGGGCGATGTGGATTGGGCCACAACTGCCGCTGTCGCCAAAAGAAGGCCCGAAAATATGCATATTATAGTTTTTTTCATTTTGAGTCTTTTGAGGTTTACTGGCCGTGATGCTCCGTCGGAGGATAATCGGCTGAATAATGAAGGCCCCGGCTCTCTTTTCGTTCCCGCGCCTGACGCATGATTAGATAAGCCACATTTATTATATTGCGCAGTTCACAGAGTTCTCGGCTCGGTTTGCTTTGCCGGTATAATTTCTCCGTCTCTTCGTATAGTATGTCAAGACGGTTCCATGCCCGGTCAAGCCGAAGGTCGCTTCTGACAATTCCCACGTAATAGCCCATAATCTGATTCACTTCCTTTTCCGATTGCGTTATGAGCACCATCTCCTCGGGATGCACGGTTCCCTCATCGTTCCAATCAGGCACATCGTTTCGGAATTCATAACCGTCGATCACACTCAGGGCATGTTTGGCAGCAGAATCGGCATACACCACTGCTTCTATCAGTGAATTGCTTGCAAGGCGATTGCCTCCGTGAAGCCCCGTACAGCTGCATTCTCCGATTGCATAAAGCCTCTTGATGGAGGATTCTCCATTAAGGTCTACCTTTATTCCGCCGCAGAGATAATGGGCAGCCGGAGCCACAGGTATCATTTCTTTAGTTATGTCGATTCCTAATGAGAGGCATTTCTCATAGATATTAGGGAAATGGCGTTTGGTTTCCTCGGGATCTTTATGAGACACGTCAAGATAGACATGGTCTGTGCCGGCCTGTTTCATTTCGGAGTCGATGGCACGGGCCACTATGTCGCGCGGGGCCAGGGAGAGTCTCGGATCATACTTATGCATGAATTCCTTTCCCTCATGGTCTTTCAAAACGGCACCGTATCCCCTCATAGCTTCCGTTATCAGGAAAGAGGGACGGTCGCCCGGGTGATAAAGGGCAGTGGGATGAAATTGGATGAATTCCATATCTTTCACAGTGCCTTTGGCTCTATACACCATCGCAATTCCGTCGCCTGTTGCAATCAGCGGATTGGTTGTGGTGGTATAGACAGCTCCTACTCCTCCTGTGGCCATGACTGTCACCTTTGCAAGGAATTTCTCAACCTTACCTGTCTCTTCATTAAGCACATAGGCCCCGTAGCACGTGATATCCGGAGTGCGTCGGGTCACTATTTTCCCCAAATGGTGTTGAGTGATTATTTCGAGAGCAAAGTGATTTTCGTAAATATCGACGTTAGGGTTTTCACGGAGTTTCCTTACCAGACTTTCCTGAATTTCGGCTCCCGTATTGTCTGCATGGTGAAGGATTCGGAATTCCGAATGACCTCCCTCACGATGAAGATCGAAAGAGCCATCCTCATTTTTATCGAAATCCACTCCCCATTTTATTAATTCCTTTATCTGTCCGGGAGCGTTTTTCACCACTTTTTCGACAGCGTCCGGATCGGAAAGCCAGTCTCCCGCCACCATCGTGTCGTGAATATGTTTGTCGAAATCGTCTACTTCGAGATTCGTAACGCTTGCCACTCCTCCTTGTGCATAAAAGGTGTTGGCCTCAGCAAGCGTGGTTTTGCATATCAAAGCCACCGTGCATTTCCCGGCTGCCTTGAGTGCAAAACTCATACCGGCGATTCCTCCGCCGATTACAAGAAAATCATATTTGTGCATTTAGTCCTGGTCAAAGGGAGCGTTTAGGTTTTGCTCGTTGGTGCGGCTCAATACTTCAGCCTGACGTTTTGCTGAGTCAAGGAGTGTCCGGAAATTGTCTGCCGTAAGCGGCTCATATTCCCCGGCTCCTTCTTCTACTTTGATTACATCAACTGCCGAAAATCCTCCTGCTGGAAATTCTTTTTGAAGATAGTCTTCTATCTTTTCTTTAATTTCTTTATAAACGTCGGAATCCATGAATTCTTTTTTATTTCCGGCATAGTCTACTGCATATTTATCGGAATCCCCGACACTTACTATATATTTGCTCATAATTTCTTTGTTTTTAAGTTTTTAAATGAATCTTTATTCATATAACGTTTTGCCACTCTTTTTGTCTACGCAAATTTAAAAATTTTTTTCTCATGCAACAATACATTAATTTTGCAGTTAGAATTATAGAAATAAACCCACAGGTGGTAGATAATGGTTTTTTCAGATTTATTGTTTTTATTTGTTTTCATTCCCTTTTTCATACTCACCTATATTTTAGGAGGAATTATTGACAAACTAAGGGTCCGCAGTTTTGAAAGGAAAAAGGAATCCGTAAAAAGAAGAATGTTGTGGAGAAACGTTTCTCTCATAATTTTCTCTTTGCTGTTTTATTCATGGGGTGAGCCGGTCTATATCTTATTGATGCTCTTCTCAGTGATTGTCAATTATATTTTCGGGCTGCTCATCAATAAATTCGAATCCGGAAAAGGGAGCAAGATAAGTCTTATCATTGGCGTTGCGATAAATCTGGGGATTTTAGGAAGTTTCAAATATCTGGGATTTTTTGCCGGAATTCTTCAAAACATAGGGTTGCCTGTAGATTCTCCCGAGATTGCACTTCCGATTGGAATAAGTTTCTATATTTTCCAGTCAATTTCCTATCTCGTGGATGTCTACCGGCGCGAATCTCCTGTGCAAAAGAATATTTTTGATCTCCTTCTCTACATCGCCATGTTCCCGCAGCTTATAGCCGGCCCAATTGTGAGATACGGCACAGTGGCTGATGAAATCAACAATAGATCAGTGAGCATGCAGGATGTTTCTGACGGTGTCTATCGCTTTATAATCGGCCTTGGAAAGAAGGTTATACTCGCCAATATACTTGGAGAGATTGCGACGCAGCTTATTGGCGGCAACCTCGAGAATATCGATGCTTTCTCGGCCTGGGTTGGTATTATCGCTTTCAGCCTTCAGATCTATTTCGATTTCTCCGGATACTCCGATATGGCAATAGGGCTTGGCAGAAGCGTAGGATTCCATTTTCCGGAAAATTTCAACCATCCCTATGTATGCACGTCGATGACAGATTTCTGGCGCAGATGGCACATGAGCCTCGGGAGCTTTTTCAGAGATTACCTATATATTCCGATGGGAGGCAATAAAAAACGTCAGATTCTAAATATCATGACTGTATGGTTTCTCACAGGCATGTGGCATGGTGCAAGCTGGAATTTTATCCTCTGGGGACTTTATTTCGGACTAATAGTCCTCATTGAGAAATACACTATTCTCAAATGGAGAGTGCCTCGTTTGCTTTCTCATATTTATAGCATTTTCATAATAATAGTAGGATGGTCGATTTTCTATTTTGATGATATCGGACGTTTAGGCCAATTCTATCGTGGTTTTTTCGGATTGAATGAAACTTCCGGAATCCCATTCGAAGTGGAGAGTGCTGTTCTTGATAATTTCTGGATATGGGTAGCAGCCCTTGTCCTTTGCCTCCCGGTTCGTTCCTTCTTCAGAAAAAAGATGGAACAATATCCTGCCGGCAATCTCTTTTATTGCGGCTATGGATTCGGTTTTACAAAAACACTGATCTCAATTTTGATTTTGGGCATGTCGGTGGTTTTGCTCATAGGCGCCACTAATAATGCTTTTCTTTACACAAGGTTCTGACAAAAAGGCGAAAGAGGTTTACAGACAAAAAAGACAAAGTTAATGATGGACACACAGGCTTCTGTTAATCCCGCTTCTGAGATAGGAATAAATGAGAAATCATCTTCGGAAATCGCAGCCAATCAAAAGGGTGCGAATCTGATGTATCTTTCCTTTACGGGAGGTTTTTTCATAGCCCTTTTTGTGATTTTCATATTTTTCCCGCGGCCCACTTTTTCAGAGCTTGAAAAAAGAGATCTTGAATCATTTCCCGACTTTGAAGAATACAGGGATAATCCGGCCGGTTACACAGAAGGCATTTCCAATTGGTTTAGCAATACACAGCCATTCAGAGACGATTTCCTGACTTTAAGCATGAATCTCAGGAATGTCATGAAATATAGCTTCCGCGACGATGAAGACGTAATCAGCTTTGTAGCCACTGCCGATGAAATCATCGACGCAGCTCCTGAAGAGGTTTACGATGATTTCGCCGAAACTGAGGAGCATGACGCGGATAATCTGATAGCTGAGAATGCTAAAATCGGAAATTCAGGAGTTGTCGTGGCGGGTACTGCTCCCAATGCCCGGGCTATGATGGCTTATGGTGGGGGGGCGGAATCCGGAAATGTATATATTTCCACAGTAAATAATTATGCAGCTGCTTTCCCTAACGCCAATATTTTTGTTGTGATTGCCAACACGTCGGGTGAATTCTATATGCCTTCGAAGGTGACTCGCAACAAGCCTCAAACCCCTACGCTGCAACATGTGAAAGAGGGCATAGCGCCACGTGTGAAATATGTAGATGTCCATGCGGCTTTGGATGCTCATAAGGCAGAGGATATCTTTTCACGCACCGACCATCATTGGGCGCCTCTGGGAGCTTATTATGCCGCAAAAGCATTTGCACAGACCGCAAATCTGCCTTTCAAGAATCTTGATTCTTACGACAAGCATGTGATTCATGGATATGTAGGTTCTATGTATGGTTATTCCAAGGATATTAATGTCAAGAATTCGCCTGAAGATTTCATTTATTACACTCCCAATAACATTGACTATAAGGCTTCCTTCATCACTTATAAGGCAAACGAAAAATTTCAGATCACAAGCACACATGGCCCCTATGAAAGTGAATTTTTCAAAACCTTCAAAGACGGCAACGGAAATGCTTATTGCACTTTCATGGGCACTGACCAATGCACAGTGCATGTGAAAACCGCTACTGAGAACGGTCGACGCCTCCTCATTATTAAAGATTCCTACGGGAATGCCGTACCCGGTTATCTTTTCTATTCTTTCTCAGATATACATATCGTGGATTTCAGATATTTCAACCGCAATATCAAGAAATATGTGACAGAAAACGGCATCACAGACATAGCCTTTATATTCGGGATTTTCAATGTCTGCAATTCCAATACATTCAACCGGGTCAATCGTTTCCTGAATCTTGAAGACGGGCAGACAGTGGCGCCACTCACAGCTCCGGCAAGCGCTACAAACGAGAAGAAAGTATCCTCCAATGAAAAGGATAAGGAGAAGGAAAATGATGTACAAAAAATTTCAGAAAAGAAAGTGACGACAGAAGAAGAGAAGGTTGTCCCGACAGAAACTAAAGAAACGCAAGAACAACCGGAAGCCAAACCGGAGACACCGGTTCAGGATGCTCCAAAAAAAGAGCCGGCCAAAACCGAGCCGGCCAAAACCGAGCCGACTCCTCAAACTTCCCCTGAAGAATAACCCCACTGATTCCCGCTATCCATCTTCTCTCACTTATAATATTAAAGTTAATTAGCTGGGATTAATGGGAAGGAGAACACTTATTTGATTTGCTGATACTCCATAATTATTCAGACAATGCTTTAAAAATTCACTTTTTTCATTTCCTCCTTATAAAGTTTATATACAAAAGGGGGATTTTCTATGAAAAAGCCGGATTATCAGGCGATGAAATCAGGATATTGAGAGGAGGGGGAGGGGAGAGATTTTTTTCTTTCTGTGGCGGATACTATGAAAATGCTTGCTTCATAGAGCAGATACATCGGGAAAGATACGGCTAAAAGCGTGAAAACATCGCTTGTGGGCGTTATGACGGCTGCTATTATAAGTATCACAACAATCGAATGTTTGCGATATCTTTTCATGAATGACGCATTCAACATTCCCAGTTTGGCAAACAACCAGCTTATAACCGGAAGCTCAAACACTACTCCCATTGCCATGCATATCAACACCAGAGTTGACATATAGGAATCAAGGGATATCATATTTGTCACTTCCGAGGCAACCTGATATGAGCCCAGAAAGCGGAAGGTCAAAGGGAAAATAAGGAAGTATCCTAAAAGAACTCCCAGCAGAAACATAAAATAACCGCTACCCACCACCTGAACGGCATATCTCCTTTCGTCTTCATAAAGGGCCGGAGAAACAAACCGGAATAATTGATATAGAATATAAGGAGAAGCACATAAAATTCCGAAGCAGAATGCCGTTTTCATGTGGATGACAAACTGTTGGGCAAGCTCCGTGTTTATGAGGCTGATATCAAATCTGTCTGTGATCCCTTCCGAGAATATTCCCCCTATTTTATCAAGAAATCTATAGGTGATGAAATCTTCTTTCTTGGGAGCGAAGACTATTTGAAAAAGCAGGTCTTTAAAAACAAAAGCCACAATGCCGAATAAGATCGCCACAAGTGCAATCTTTATCAGTATGTTTCTCAATTCATCAAGATGATCCCAGAAAGTTCCGGTTTCATTCTTATTGCTCATTCTTTATTTTCCTCGTTAGCTTCTATCTTAACGTCGTTTTCAACTTCTTTCATTCCGTCTTTAAAAGCTTTCACTCCTTTTCCCAAACCCTTCATCATCTCAGGAATCTTTTTACCACCGAAAAATAAGAGGACCACAAGAGCTATAAGAAGGATTTCCTGAAATCCGAGTCCACCGATAAAGTCAAGTATCATATTTTCTACTGTTATGTTAAGTTGTTTATTTTATTCTGTTTAATTTTCTCTACAAAGGCGTCGATAGCGTGAAGTTTTTCCGGTATCTTTATATTCTGCGGGCAATGAGGCTCACATTGCCGGCACCCTATGCAATGGCTTGCCTGGCGAAGTTTGGGCACGCTCCTGTCATAACCCACAAGGAAGGCCTGTCGCGCTTCGCGATAGTTTGATGCCTGAGCGTCTTGGGGTATATTGCCCTGATTTACACATTTATTATAGTGCAAAAGAATCGCCGGGATATCTATTCCGTAGGGACACGGCATGCAATATTTACAATCATTGCATGCGATTGTGGGATATTCCACCATCAGGTCGGCCGTGTCATAAAGATAGCGGATCTCGTCGTCGTTCAAAGGTTTCAACGGACAATAAGACAAAAGATTGTCTTCAAGATGCTCCATGTAGGTCATGCCGCTTAAGACTGTCAGAATGCCGGGGAAGGTGCCGGCATAACGGAAGGCCCAGGAAGCCACGCTTCTTTCCGGCTCCTTTTCCTTTAGCCTGGCAACAATATGATCCGGCACATTGGAAAGCCTTCCTCCAAGAAGAGGCTCCATTATCACGGCCGGAATGTTTCGTTTTTCCAATTCACCATAGAGATATTCGGAATCAGTGTTACGCGGATTTATCTCCCGGGCGTGGTGCCAGTCAAGATAATTATGCTGGATCTGAACAAAATCCCATTTGTATTTGTCGTGGTTTGCAAGCAGATAATCAAAAACTTTGATGTCTCCATGATAAGAGAATCCAAGATTCCTAATTCTGCCTGCTTCTCTTTCCTTCAACAGAAAATCGAGAATTCCGTTGTCGACATATCTCTGTTCATATTCCTTCATTGCGTCTTCGCCCATTCCAACTCCATGAAGCAGAAGATAATCGATATAGTCTACCTTTAGATTCTTGAAAGAGTCATGATACAGTTTCAAAGATTCTTCACGGCTCCAGGTCTGGGGTGAAAAATTTGACAGTTTTGTTGCGATGAAATATTTGTCGCGCGGATGCCTGCTCAGCGCAATGCCTGTCGCCGCTTCCGACATTCCCCTGCAATAGGCAGGCGATGTGTCGAAATAATTCACTCCATGCTCTATTGCATAATCCACAAGACGGTTTACGGCTTCCTGATCTATCTCTTCAGGTTCTCCTTCCTTGGTTTCCTTGAAGGGCCATCTCATGCAGCCGTAGCCTAACAGTGACACCTTATCCCCGTTATTGGGATTGACCCGATAAGTCATTTCGCCGATTTCGAGGTTTCCCTCAGTTGCAGAGCCGCCTTTATTGTTTTCTTTTGGCGCGCATCCCGCCAAAGAGAGACCCGTGGCTGTCATTCCCAATCCCAAGCTTTTGAGAAATCCTCTTCTATCTATGATTTTTTTCTTCATTTTCTTTTGAATTTTTGAATCTGTGGAAGAACCGGACATAAAGGTTTACACAATCCTATGCCTTTCGTTTCCTTCCACATAAATTGCACTGAAAGGTCGTGAAGGGCAAAGATTTTCACAGGCTCCGCAACCAATGCATTTTTCTGTATCCACAGCCGGAATCTTCAAAGATTCTTCGTTTCCCGGCACAGTGGCAATCATCTGAATGGCTCCCACCGGACAATGCCTTTCACAGTTGCCGCAGGAGACGCCATCTGTCAGCGGGACACAATTCTCTTTAACCCATTGGGCCCTTCCAATCTGAATGGAGGATTTCTCTGCCAGATCTATCTTCTGTATGGCTCCCGTGGGGCATACTTCAGAACATCTGGTGCATTCCGGACGGCAATAACCTCTTTCAAACGAAGCCACGGGATGCATGAAATTCTCAAGATTTCCCGAGGGTCTCAAAACATGATTGGGACAGACTGACACGCAAAGCTGACAGCCTGTGCATCTTGATGCTATGTTAATATGACTTTTTGATCCGGGAGGCGAAATATGGGTCTTACGGTCGGGTATTTTCTTATCTTCAATTACAGCCAAACCTCCGTCGACAGTCTTTTCGGCCGCTTCAATCAAAGCTGATCCTCCTATAAAGGCCATCAACCCGAGGAAATTCCTTCTTGAGGAATCGTTAACCTCATTTTTTATCGGCTCTACTGCCGGAATGGTTTCCAAGGCCTTCTCTCTCTTATAAGTGAATTTTATAGCCTCCTTATGACATTTACCGATACAATCCATGCAGCTTACACAACGGGAATAGTCTATTTTATGGGCTTTGCTGTCGATACATGCCGACTTACAGTTTCTGGCACACAGTCCGCAACTGTTGCATTTCGACAGTTCAATAGTGGGTCTGAATAAAGAAAATCTTGAAAGGAATCCCAGAGTAGTGCCCACGGGACAAATGGAATTGCAATAAGTCCTTCCGTTTCTCCATGCCAAAATTGCAAGCACAATCAAAGTGATGACGGCTGTAGCGAAGACTGCAATGCTCCTCATCCATATTTCAGTGGAATAAAAAGCATAACTTTCTCTCTTTTCAGCATAATCTGCGAGAATATTGTTGCCCCATTGCCATAAAGGCGCTCCCAGACTGTGGACTATCCTTCCGAAAGAGCTGTAGGGCGCCAGGACACCTACAACCGAACCGATGCCCAGGATTATGGCCACTATCATCACGCCCAGAAGCGTATAACGCCAGATATTCAATGCCGGAGAATAGGAATACCGGTTTTTCTTGCTCCATTTCCCGAATTTGGCGAAAATATCCTGCATAACTCCCAAGGGGCATATCACAGAACAATAGACTCGGCCAAATAAAAGGGTTAATCCGACAAGCAGAGCCACCACCCCTATATTGACAGCTAAAACTGCAGGCAGAAACTGAACCTTTGCTATCCAGCCGAGATAGGCGTGGACCGTTCCCGTGAAATCAAGAAACAGCAAAGCGGCTCCTATAAAAAATATTAATGCTAAAATTATTCTGACTTTCCTTAACATGGTTTCATGTCTTGTATGGTTAGCGAAACTTTATCTCTATTATTAACGGATTAAGACTTAATTTCTTATAAGCTTCTGCAGATCCGGAAACGGTTCATCGGAGCTTGTTTTCTATTTCCGGGAATCTTTTTAAGATTCTTTGCAAGGCGAGAAGATTGTTGTCTGTCTTTCCTTTAAAATTGGATGTCTTAAGAGAAAGAGATTTGGGTTTTGGAAGGCCTTTGGGTTTGTTTTTCCCAAAGGGCACAGGAATTATAGCCCTGTCGTTTGCAACAGCCGCGGCCCAAAACCAGATATCATCTGTGGTGGGAGCCAGTTCCCTGAATAATGAGGTCTCAATCATCTCTTTTTTCAATGACCCGGGAGGATACAAGACTCCGGCAACTCCGGTCTGAAGGTTTATGAAATCGCGGTGAATTCTCTTTCCCAAGAAATGATACCACCTATATTTCTTCCATTTTTTATAAGGGGCATCCAATATGATTTTTTTAGCCCTATGGGCTATGATATCTTCGGGAAAACGACCGTGGAGTTCGATTAATTGCGACAACATATCGGGATGATAAACCACATCGTCGTCCACAGTGACTATCACAGCTTCCGGGAAGTCTCCCAAAGCCGGAATAAGTTTACGGTAACTCCGGATATCCTCGGGATAATCCCTTATCTCAAAAATAGGATTTTCTTCAGCGAGTTTTAACAAATCAGAAGGCAAACCATCCTCTCCAAACTGAGAAAAGGTGAGATAAAGAACAATCTTGTCGGGCTGAAGCCGGCTATCAAGCAATGACTTTACGGCCTCGACGGCATAACTTATGGCTGCCGGAAAGGATGTCATAGACACTATAAGCTCCTCTTTCTTTTCTTTTCCTTTTCCCATATTTCTCAGTTTTCTTTATTCAAAAGGTCAAAACGCAGGATCAGATCGCTTATTTTCCTTGCATTTTTTAAATCATCCATTCTTTGAGGAGAAATTTCCTTTGTCGGCCCCTCGATATTGCCTTCACTTCCAATTGCCACTCCCGGAAATCCCGATGAAAAAATTGATTGTCCCATTCCTTTCCATGAATATGAATCAAGCCCCATGAGTTCAAGCAAAGACGGATAAATATCAATTTCACCCATTTCGCCGTCATATCTTCCGGCAATCGGGGAATTAAGGATTATCAGGGGGGTATGTTGAACGGCATCCACAAATTTCCTGCTTTCCGGGTTTTCAACCGCCACTTTCCGGTCGGATGCCAGTCCCTCGTGATCTCCGGTTATGACCACCATCGTGTCTTCCCAGTCGCTTCTGCTCTTAAGGTAGTCTATAAGCGTAATCAAGGAGCTATCGGTGTAATGAGCTGTCATCATATAGTTTTTCACAATTTCCGGATAATCGCCGTCAAATTTTATTTGTTTCAGCTTCTCAGGCAATTTGAAAGGATAATGGCCCGAGAACGTAACCCATAAAGCAAATACTTTCTCCCCCTCTTTCCATATTTCTCCTTTTTTCAGTTTCTCCACGCTCTGCCTCATGAAACTTCCGTCGCTCAAACGGTGGGCACCTCCCACAGTTTCATTCTTAACAAAATCAGCGGCATGGATAAGCGAATCAATTCCGAAAGCTTTTGAAACCTGATATTGATTCCATACGTATGGTTTGTCGCATGTGAGCAGATAAGTGGCAGCTCCTTCCTCCTTCATAGCCTTGGGCAGAGTGAAGAATTTATTGCCAACGGCTTCATAGGCATAGACCGTGTTCAGCATAGGCAACATTCCGCTCAAAATCAGCAACTGGGCATCTATGGAACGTCCGTGGCCCACTTGCGAAACAACATGAGGAGCATAAAATGTGGTGGAATCTTTTAACAAAGCATTCAGATTCGGGGTTAGTTCCTTACCTTCAACAATAGTTTCTATGGGCCAACTTTCCAAGGATTCGCAAAAAATCATGATCAGGTTTTCAGGCCTCTTTCTCATAGTCATAGAGTCGACAGGGGCGTTTCCGGTCAGCCTTTGATGTTGAGCGAGCCAATCGGATACTTCCTTTTCCTCTTCCGGAGATAATTTCTCTGTAGACTTAAAATAGTCATAAACTAAAAAACCGGGAATTGAATAAACGGGAGCAATACTTGTGACTTCATAGGCTGTTGCCCGCATTTTGTCTATCTGATTTGAAGCTCCCCCGCGCCATGCGTCGGCAATCCAGGATAAAAATGCCAATCCGCACACGGTGGCAATATAGGGAAGAATCTTTTGAACTTTACTCTTACCATCAATCCGGATAAGATAGATCCCATAAGCCATAATAGTGAGGAAAGGGAGGGAGAGATAATACCATTTGAAAGAGTCTGTGACACTTGCCGTGAAATCTGCAAGATTGCTCGCCAGCCCATAACTGTGTATTGGAATGGCGTTGAAATATGTGCGGCAATACATGAGATTGGCAATAAAGATGACGTCGACCACTAACAACACCAAGGCATTTACAAGTCCGTTTTTGGAAAATAAAGTAGGAAAGGCCAATAATGTGGCGTTAAGCAACAGAATAGGCCAAAACACAATATAGGAGAAAGGTCGGAAAGTGGTCTGTGACATCCAT
Organism: Muribaculaceae bacterium; assembly: GCA_022509105.1. Taxonomy (GTDB): domain Bacteria; phylum Bacteroidota; class Bacteroidia; order Bacteroidales; family Muribaculaceae; genus Lepagella. Next base: position 30,177 of record JAFLTV010000008.1, read on the forward strand.
AAGATATCAAACAGCAACACCGTGGCAAGTGAAACCACCCACCAGAAAGTGAAACTTTTAGTCCAAAGCTCTTTTGGGAATATTTTTCTGTGAAACTTCTTATCCATTATGATATTATGAATTCTCCGCGTCATCTTTGATATCGTTCAAATCATATCGCCTGAAATATTCATCAGCTACGTTTCGTGCTCTTCCGCTTGCCCTTCCGCGGTTTTGTTTCTCGAGAAATTCTTCATAAGACCTGACGGCATAATGATTGATTCTGATCACGTCGTGTTGCGGTTTCCGGTCTTTCCATGAAATTTTTATTCTGTTGCCATGAGTGTCTACGGCCTTTCCGTTGATACGGGCGGCTTCATGGCAACCGATCATGCCGTAAACCCGGAGCGGGTCGAGGATGCTCTTGACATGCCTGTTCAGGGGATGATCGCTAAGGGAATGATGACGGAATCTTTCCATCATGGTGCCGGGTTCCTTCTTCACGGCGCCTCCGCTGCCATAAACCAACCAATTAATCTCGACAACAGGAGCCCCTTCTTTATCTTTCAGAAACTCAGGGATGCTTTTATGCTTAAGCGGCACTATAAATTCATCCATATCTATATAAGCGAGCCATCGAGTGTCAAAACGATGACGGGCAATGCAATCGTCATAAGCAGCTATCTGCCTCCGATAGCCTGGAAAATAGGTATAGTCAACTATCCCTTTCTCAATATAAGGTTTAAGCAACTCTTTAGTATTGTCGGTGCTTTCATTGTCATAAACGTAAAACTTATCGACACCTAGGGAGATATGCCAGTCGAGCCATTCTTTGAAATAAGGGCCTTCGTCTTTGGCTATGACACAGACACTCAAGTAATGTTCCGGCTTCTTTGCGGAGTGTCTGATTTCTTTTTTAAGTTCCCGGGCATTCCTCAGACCGTAGCGCAAGATGCCACGCCATCGGTTGCGTGTCATCTTATGGGGAATCATGCCAGCTATTATCTCAGCCAATGCTTTGTTCATGATTTCAGAATTTAAATAATTGTGAAAGTTCTATCTGTTTTTGAGCCAGATCAACATAAGGATTATTTTTAATTCCATTAGCTGTAATGAATGTAACAATAGGATTTTTACGTGTTTTTGTCGCCTCGAGAAATATATTTAGTTTGTGATTGAATTCCTGATAATATTTTTTTGTGATTATAAATTCCTCGGCAGAATATTTCATTTCGCAAATATTTACCACATTATCTTTCCGGTCAATCAACAGATCTATCTGAGCTTTTTCTCCATCAAAAGCCCCGATCCATGAACAAAGACGTGCATCTACTCCTGATATTCCTAACGCCTCCTTTATCTGGGGTATATGCCACAGACATAATTTCTCAAAGGAAATACCTCTCCATGTATTTAAAGCCGGGGTTCTTAAATTCATCGTCCAGAAGTTTTCATTATAATATTTATTTTCTTTGATAAACCTCAAATAAAATAATGAAAACAGATCTATCAACTGGTAGAGTGTGTAAGGACTATTTTTATCAGTCTTTTTTCTGTGGCTGATTTCAAATGGCAAATATGACCTTATGAAGCCACATTCCTCCAATTCCCTTAAAACATTGGTAAAGCCTCCGTTTCCGGTGATATTAAGCTTCTTGATTAATTGCTGACGCGTCATCCCTTTTCCTATCGCTGCCAGATGTTTCACAACGTTTAGATATAAGTCCGGTTTTTTATATATAGAGGAATAAAGATAATTGAATTCTTTTACCAAAGGCGCATCAGGTGAGAAAAAGAGCCGGTCGATGTTTTTAATCGGGGTCAAATCTTTTTTCATCAACGAAAAATAGTAAGGAATTCCTCCCATTATCATATAAATTTCTGCAATATCTTTCTTTGAATAATTGAATCCCTTCTCTTTGAAATATAACGATGATTCGTAAAGATTGAACGGCTCTATTTTGAACCTGTGAGTTATGCGGCCGTATAGTCCACCTCTATTGCCAATAATTTTATTAAGTATCCAAGAAGTGGCTGAACCACATACAATCAATTTAATATCCGGATGGAAAGCACATCTCACATTCCAGAAATTTTCTAACGCCTGAAGGAAGTAAGATTTCGGAGTGTCCGCCCAAGGCACTTCATCCAAAAAAATTATTTTATTTTGCTTCTTTGGCAACCCTTCAATAAAATCACCTAATTTTGAAAAGGCTTCAAACCAGGAGGTAAAAGATAAAGGAGAGGTTTGATTAAATTGTCTGGCGAGCTCGTCAGCAAAATTGGACAGCTGTCTTGATTTGGGAATATTGTCTGAGGCAGTGAAATAGAATGTAAAATCATTGCAGGCAGCTTCTCTTATCAAAAGCGTTTTGCCAACTCTCCTCCTTCCATATACAACCACAAATTCGGGATTGTTTGAACTAAGCACATCTCTTAATTCTTTAAGCTGAGTTTGCCTGCCTACAAAAAAGTTTTTATTTGCCTCCATACTCTGAGCTCTGATATGAATAATCACGTCAAAGATACCAAAAATATTGTTATTCTACTAATTATTCCGCGATATTCAGCCCAAGTGTATATTTTTACATACGTTTGGGCTAATTATTCCGCGATATTCGGCCCAAGTGTATATTTTTACATACGTTTGGGCTAATTGTTCCGCGATATTCGGCCCAAATGTATATTTTTACATGCATCTGGGCTAATTATTCCGCGATATTCGGCCCAAGTGTGTATTTTTACATACGTTTGGGCTGATTATTCTGCCATATTCGGCCCAAGCGTATATTTTTTACATACGTTTGGGCTAATTATTCTGCGATATTCAGCCCAAGTGTGTGTTTTTTACTATGGTTAGGATGATTATTCTGCTTCAAAACTTGATTTTTCAGGAAGAACGGATTCAAAGGCAGCCCGGATCTCTTCCATCAGTTGTTCATAGTTTTTTATATTGACATTGTCATTAAGGCAGATAAGAGAGTATTCTTGGGTGCGTATAGCTTTTATAGCCTGTTTGGGCCTCACCATCAGAGGAAACATCTTGGTGTCGTTGTAGGTGTTATAGGGAGTGAAATTCCCTTCGCATATCTGCCATGTGCGGAACAGTTCCGGAGAATAATCTTTGGAATCCCTGAATCTAAAGTTTGAAGTGCGTGTCAGTTCTTCGCCTTCGGCCTTCCATACTTCATCAAAGGTTGATTTCAAATATGGCTGTGCGTTATGAGGCACTCTTAAGGTGATGAATTTGCCATAAGGCCTTAGAACACGGTTCATCCTGACTTTGCTGCCATAAAGAGGAGAAAACCATTTATCTCTCCATTTATCCATCACTTCTTTTTTATCAAAATTCCGATTTATGAGCCGGATATTATTTTTGAGTTTCTTATACCATTGCGACCATCCCGGATTATATTGGAAGACAGCTATATCGCAAGGCAGCCCGTTTTGAAAAAAGCGTTGGGGAGGAGTGGGACGGATGATATAGAAATCATCATTGAAATAGACAAATCTGTCGGACAGCCCCGGGATTCGATACATGTATCTTTCAATTACAGTTGAATTGAAAGTGGGTAGGAATTTTTCAGGAATAAAATCTTTGTGGGCCACAAGGTTAAGCTTCGGATTGGCGGTGTCGAGCCACTCGGGCACTTGCCCTGTTGTTATAAAATGGATTTTCCTGACCCAGGGGGCAAATTTCTCAACGCCGCGAAACCAATATCTAAGGAACCCGGAATCCCTGAAGCGGGCATCTGAAACTCCGTTTCTTTCTATATCCGGTTTTCCGGAATATTTTGCGAATGTTTTTTGCCACTCCGGGTCATCCATATTAACCCAGGTTACAACAAAATCTATTTCATCCCTTTTTTCCATTTGTTTAATATGGCTGTCAGGTTGAGCGGGTCTCAAACTGACGGATTGAGAATCTGTATGCAAATTTAATTAATTTTTATCCCGGATAAGCCTCTTAAGAAAAATAAAAAAGATAGAAGGAGAATTTTACCGTTTCGTAAGCGACCGGATCGAAGAGACCCACAAGCTTCTTCAAATATCAGACAAAGAAACCAAGAGAAGAATGATAGTGGTTAATTATGAAGGAATCAACAATTCTATAGAGAATGGGAGGTGGGCTGTGATTTTTATGGGCAATTACAACAATTGGGAATAAGAGAAGGACCTCAGTCGGTAGAGTTTAATGATATATAAAAGTTTTATGCCGTCAGAAAACAGAATTTATCATTTTTGTTCAGTGATATAAAACAAATTTTGGTTAAAATGTTTGCTGATACTTAACTTTATATTATCTTTGAGAAAAAATTAAAGATGGATAAAGGTATATTGAGGGAAATATTACTTGAAAATCAACGAATGATTCCCCAAATAAAATTAGTCAGGCGAGATTTTACATTTGAAAGAAACGGAAATTATGTGCTGACGGGCGTAAGGCAAGCGGGAAAATCATTTCTGCTTTATCAAAGAATTTTGCAGATTCTGGAAGAAGGTCATTCTATAGAGGAGATTGCTTTTATAAATTTTGATGATGAACGACTGTTCAAAATGGAAGTTTCCGAACTAAATTCCATCATAGAAGCATATAGAAGTCTTTTTAGCCATACTCCAATATTATTTTTTGATGAAATTCAGAATATAGAGGGCTGGGAACACTTTGCCAGAAGATTAGCTAATGAAAAATATAGAGTTTATATAACCGGCAGTAATGCCAAAATGTTAAGTCGGGAGGTTGCAACTGTGTTAGGTGGCCGATACTTTACTAATATGGTTTTTCCATATTCGTTTGAAGAATATCTAAGAGCCTCCGACATTGAATTAAAGAAACATTGGCAATATGGAAAAACCGCAGATGAGATTAATAGAATTTTCGCTGAATATTTTATATATGGAGGTTTCCCGGAAATCTTGAAATATCAAGATAAGCGTGGCTGGCTTAATACTCTTTTTGACCGTATTTATTTCAGTGATATGGTGGTGAGAAATAATGTCAGAAATGAAGAAGGGTTAAGAATGACTGTTAAACGATTGGCAGAAAATGTCAAACAACCGGTATCTTATGGTAGAATTTCAAATCTTATCAAAGCCACCGGCCTCTCTTCTTCACCGGCTTCTGTTTTAGACTATGTGAAATTCATGAGAGAGTCTTGTATGATTTTTTCCATAGAAAACTATAGGTCTAAATTTGTGGAGAAAGAAACTGTAAAGAAACATTATTTCGTGGATAACGGTTTGTTGAATATTTTCTTGTTGAATGCCGAAACCTCTTTACTTGAAAACATTTGCGCCATACATCTTTATAGAAAATTTGAAAAAGATCTTTATTATTTCAAGATGAATGAAGAGGTAGATTTCTATATACCTTCACAAGGATTGGGTATTCAGGTGGCTTATTCTTTGCGAGAATCAAGTGTTATTGAGAGGGAAGTGAAGGGATTAAAACTACTCCATGAAAAGTATCCTTTAAATAAAATGTTGATAATTACCAGAGATGAAAAGGATGAAATAGTCTTAAACGATGAAATAAAGATTGAGGTTATTCCGGTGTGGCAATGGTTATTGGAAGAATAAAAATTTATTGCTGTCAGCTAAAACTAAAGAGAATAAATTTTATTGAGCACAATCGCTGAATTAAAGGGGCTGATTCAGGAAGTTTAGAGGTTGAGTTAATACATGAAGGTAATTCCCACTATTGGAGCCAGACCGGAGAAACTCCATTAACGTTTTATGGAGTTTTGCAGGATAGAAAGCAGAAGATTGGTTATGAGTGTGTTCCTTATTTATGAAAATAAGCTTAAGACTTTTGAAATCAGAGGCGCCATATCATAATACTTATATTCGGCAAGCCTTCCTCCAAAAATCACTTTTTCTTCCTGATCCGCCAATAATTTATATTTCTGATAAAGCATCTCATTTTTTTCATCATTAATTGGATAAAAAGGCTCCAATCCTTCTTTATATTCGGAGGGATATTCCCGGGATATCACAGTCTTGGAAATATCATATATCTCATTGCCAAAAAATTCGAAATGCTTATGTTCTATAATTCTGGTGAAAGGTTTTTTTAATGAAGAGTAATTCACCACTGCATTTCCCTGATAATTAGGGTGATTTAGAATTTCAGTTTCAAATCTTAAAGTCCGGTATTCAAGTTTTCCGAATTTATATTCATAAAATTCGTCAATCTTGCCCGTAAAGACTATATTTTTTGCAATTTTTTCCCAATAATTCCTATTATCAAAGAAATTACAATCCACTTTTACATCACTACCATCCAATAATCCGGAAATCAATCTGTTGTATCCCCCTATCGGTATCCCTTGGTATTTATCATTAAAATAATTGTTATCAAATGTAAATCTCACCGGCAATCTTTTTATGATAAAAGGAGGAAGCTTCACACAAGAACGACCCCATTGTTTTTCAGTATATTCCTTTATAAGCGTTTCATAAATATCCTTCCCTACCAACAATAAAGCCTGTTCCTCCAGATTTCTTGGCTCATCTATCCCACTCTTTAAAAGTAGATTTTTAGCATCTTTTCTTTGTTCTTCAATTATAGATAATGCTTCTTCAGGACGAGCAACTCCCCACAACTGATAAAAGGTATTCATATTGAAAGGAAGGTTATATATTTTCCCATCATCTGTTATAGCTATAGGTCTATTGGTAAATCTGTTGAATGGTACTATATTATTGACAAAATCCCAAACCTTCTTTTCTGATGTATGAAATATATGGGCACCATATTTATGAACATTAATACCATCAATATTTTCACAATATAAATTTCCTCCCGGATGAGGACGTTTATCAATCACCAAACATTTCTTACCGGCTTTTTTTGTTGCAAGGTATGCGTAAGCGGATCCAAAAAGTCCGGATCCTACTATCAGGTAATCATAATAAATAGCCATAACACAGATTAATCTTCCGAAATTTTAGTTGACATTTCTTTCAGGGCTTTCTTTAAAAAATAACCTTCGAGCACCTTCTTTCGAATTGGCGAGACATTGTTTTTAATATGATGATAGTCTTCTTCCGATAAGGACAATAGTTTTGATTCTATTTCCTGCAAGGAATTGATTGTTATACCAATTTTGTGGTCTTTAACAAAATCAGCCACAGCAGATTCTTCTGAAACTATGACAGGCAATCCTGCAGAAAGATACATAGACAATTTGTGTGGCGAGATATATCGAAGATATTCACCCAATATACCATCATTATTTTCAGTGGAATCACCATCCCATATCAATCCGAAATTAGAATCCAGATGTTTGTGTAAATCTTCAGGATGATAACAACCTGAATATTCAACTCCCTTCCCAAAATTTAGATTATCTCCTTTAATTCCGAACAGCTTTAATTTAATAAAGTCAAAATGACATTGATTTAAGAAAGCACTTTTTGCTAAGTTCCCCACGAAAGCTATTCTTATATTTTTTTTATCAAACTCGGGTATGGGTATTTCAGAAACCGTAGGTTTGGCTATATAATCGAATAATTCAAGACATGATATCCGGCCCTCCTTGTTTATTCCCTCCTTGACAAGCCATTCTTTCATCTTGTTGTTATGGCAAATCAAATAATCTGCATGTTTGAGATATTTTAAATCATTTTTCCTCTTGAATCGTAAATAATTAATGTCATGGATCAATATTACAGTTTTATTCCTTTTTAACTTAGCAAGTTTAAATTTCCATCCGAGATTGTGTTGAGGAAATTGGAACAATACAATTTTTCCTACAGGCATTCTTATAATTCCTATAAGATTGGATACAAATGTCCTGAATGTTCCTAAATAGTTATTAATAGTGGAAGGGGATAAACCCAAGTTTAGATATCCATATTCTTTAAGGATTACTTCCGCGTCAAGTTTAGCCTTAGAGGAAGCCGTGAATGGATTATTATAATTCTTGGAGATATAGTATCCTGAAGCTGGCTTCATTAAAAAATTTCTTTAAATATTATTTTTCTAAATTGATAAATCTCAGATGAAGATTTTTTCCGGAATATTTTGCGTAAGTTTTTGCCATTCCGTGTCGTCTATGAGCACCTTGGTTGTAACAAAATCTATCTACACTTTTTTATTGGTTTCATATGGCTGTCAGATTGAACGGCTCTCAAGCTGACAGATTGAGAAATTGTCTGCAAATTTAATTAATTTTGTAACTACTTTCACATTTCCGACCTTTTATACAGATTATGAAAAAAGGGTTTTTGCTTTTTGTTCTGAAGTCTATAGCCATCCTTCCTTTAGGCTTTTTATATCTCATTGCAGATTTTATTGCTGTAATTCTGCAATATGTAGCCGGCTACAGAAAGAAGGTGGTGAGGAACAATCTGACCACTTCTTTTCCGGATAAATCTCTTAAGGAAATAAAAAAGATAGAAAGAGAGTTTTATCGTTTTCTCAGCGATCAAATTATAGAGACACTCAAGCTCCTTCACATCTCAGACAAAGAGATGAAGAAAAGGGTGGAGGTGGTGAATTATGAGGAAATCAACAATTCTATAGAGAAAGGGAAGTCGGCCGTGATTCTCATGGGCCATTACGGCAACTGGGAATGGGTGCAGGAAATCGGCCGTTATTTTTCACTATTGGCTTATCAGGCATCAATATATCATCCCCTGAGCAATCCGGTCTGGAATGATATATTCGTGAAATTGAGAAGCAGATGGGGTGCGCATATCCTCCCCATGAAAAAGACCGCTCGCACTCTCCTCGACAAAAGAAATCAACCCTGGGTTTGCGGTTTCATTGCGGATGCTTTCACAGGATATAAACATGACGACAATTGGATCGAATTCCTCAATCATAAGACATGGTTTATCTATGGCCCTGAAGAGATAGGAGCGAAAACAGGTGCTGATTTCTTTTATCTTGACATGCATATCGAGGGGAGAGGCAAATACAAAATAGAATTCCGCAAGCTCATTCCCCAAGACGAATCGCAACCTTACCCCCTTTGCAGACAATTCTGGAGAGAATTCCAAAAAACAATCGAACGGCAGCCTGCATATTGGCTTTGGAGCCATAAACGCTGGAAATAGAAGATTTGACTGATATTTAAAAGAAAAAGATGCACATTTTTTAAAGTGATTTTATTTATAATCACTATATTTGTAGCCTTAACCTATTAATACCCAAAACTCAAACAAAATGAAAAGACTGATTCCGTCATTTGGCCTTATCGGCCTGCTGCTCTTGGGAGCTTGTGGTGGTAAAAAACAAGCCACTGAAGACTCGGCAATGGAAATGCGCGACTCCACCTACACTCAGGTGATTCATCCGGGATGGAGCCGTAACGCCGTGATTTACGAAGTGAACCTTCGACAGTTCACACCTGAAGGCACTGTAAATGCTTTTGCCCAACACCTTCCCCGTCTAAAGGAACTTGGCGTTGATATCCTCTGGATGATGCCTATAAACCCTATCAGTGAGAAAGACCGTAAAGGAAAATTGGGCAGCTATTATGCTGTGAAAAATTACAAGGAATTCAATCCGGAATTCGGGACATTAGACGATTTCAAGTCGATGGTGAAGAAAGCTCAGGATATGGGATTGAAAGTGATTATCGACTGGGTGCCCAACCATACAGGCCGCGACAATGCATGGGTGACAGAACATCCTGATTATTATAAGAAGGACTCTCTGGGAAATATGGTGGGAATGTATGACTGGACAGATGTTTACGTTCTTGACTACAGCAATCCCGAGACCCGTAAGGCAATGATTGACGCTATGAAGTTCTGGCTTACAGATGTCGGGGTCGACGGTTTCCGTTGCGACGTGGCTGAACATGTCCCCACTGATTTCTGGAACGAAGCCCGTCCGCAGCTGCAGGCTGTGAGACCCGAACTCTTCATGCTTGCCGAGGCTACCGTGCCGGCACTACAGGAGATTGCATTCGATATGGGTTACAACTGGCCGATGAAAGACCTCTTTAATGAAATAGCAGCTACTTCCGGACAATATTCATTCAAAGGAGAGAATGGAGAAGTAAGGAAATTTGATGAAAAGCATGCTTGCGATATCACCACTTTTCTCGACAAACAGGCGGCTGAATTCCCGAAAGACACCTATCTTATGAACATGATCACAAATCATGACCTCAATTCATGGGAAGGAACAGAGTTTGAACGTCTTGGCAATCTCACTGATGCCTTTGCAGTTTTATCTTACACTTTGCCGGGAATGCCACTTCTGTACACGGGCCAGGAAACAGGCATGAACCGTGCTTTCAAATTCTTTGAAAAAGATGAGGCTCCGAATTGGGAACCACGCAACGAATTCTTCACATTCTATCAGAAGCTCAACAACCTGAAACATACTCAGGCCGCTCTGACAGCCGGCATCGAAGGCGGACCGGTAGTGGTTTATCCGGTTTCAAGCCCGGATCTTTACGTATTCAGCCGTCAGAGTCCCGACAACGCTTCTTGCGTGATCACAATGGTGAATTTAGGCAAAGACCAGATCAATCTTGAATTCTCTTCCGACAAGAAGCCGGAGCTCAACGAAATGAAAGATTATTTCACCGACAAGGATGCTGAAATGCCGGCAGCCTTGAAAGCCGGTGAATACTACGTATTTGTAAAGAAATAAAAGCACCTTAATTATCATAGAGAAGAGGCGAAAAACGATTCCGTTTTTCACCTCTTTTTATATGTCGGTATATCAAATTTTGTTAAAAACGGGAAAAGCAGTTAAAAAATCATTTCAACGACATTTTTCAATGAACTTTTTGAGATTTCAAACATTATAATATCAAAATAACAACCATAAAAAAATTACAGCTATGAAACAGATTATTAAAAACAGCCCGTTAGCCTTGGCAATATTTATTATTGGTGCAGCAATCTTAGTAGGAGGAATCCTCACAATGGCATTACACCATGACATGTCTTGGCAAAGTTATGTTATTATAGGTGTCTTAATGTTATCGGCAATTTGGGCTATGATTAATATGCCGGTGTCAGTATCAGTAAGACCTAAAGAGGTTCCTGTTAGACACCACGAACGGTAAACAATCTTTATTAATGCAACAAATAGAGGCTCCTTTGTCGGAGCCTTTTTAATTTTCTAATATTAGTGTAAGGGCGGTTGTCTCCAAGAAAAATGAGAAACGAGCTCTTACTTTCCGGTGAGGAGCCCTTGAAGGTCATTAAGGATATTGAGGGCCTGCAGAGGGGTGAGCCTTTCAACATTGATATCGAGAAGCCGGTCGCGTATTTGTGAAAGGAGAGGGTCGTCAAGCTGAAAGAAACTCATTTGCACAGCATCTGCGGCTCCTTTTATATCTGCTGCGTTCCCTTTCACGGCTCCCACAGTTTCCTTGTTAATCTCTTTGTTTCCCTTTTCCAGCTGGGAGAGCACCTGATTAGCTCTCTTCACTATGGAACGTGGCATTCCGGCGAGTTGAGCCACATGGATTCCGAAACTATGTTCCGAGCCTCCCTTTTCCAGTTTGCGAAGAAACACCACTTTCCCGTCAATCTCTTTTACCGAGACATTATAATTGACGATTCTGGGAAAACGCCCTTCCATCTCGTTCAATTCATGGTAATGGGTAGCGAAGAGAGTTTTCGGGTAGCAGCGTCCGTTTTCATGAATATGTTCAACGATCGACCAGGCAATCGAGATGCCGTCGTAGGTTGATGTTCCGCGCCCCAATTCATCAAAGAGGATGAGCGACCTTGTGCTCATGTTGTTGAGTATGGATGCCGCTTCGTTCATTTCAACCATAAATGTGGATTCTCCGGATGAGATATTGTCTGATGCTCCCACGCGTGTGAAAATCTTATCTACGATTCCAATGTGTGCAGACTTGGCCGGCACAAAACTCCCCGCTTGCGCCAGAAGCACTATGAGGGCGGTCTGGCGTAACAAGGCGGATTTACCACTCATGTTGGGCCCGGTTATCATCATTATCTGACAGCCTTGCCGATCTTTTGATTCCAATGATGAATCAAGGGTTACAGAATTGGAAATATAGGATTCTCCCGGAGGAAGCGTGCGTTCAATCACCGGATGGCGCCCCTCCACAATTTCTATCATTGTGGAATCGTCAACAACGGGCCTGACATAGCCATAATCGGCCGCCACGTCAGCAAATCCTAAGAGACAATCGGCTATGCCGACAGTTATAGAGTTGGCATTCATGTCAACGAATCGTGTCTCTATCTTTTGAAGAAGTTCTCGAAAAATCCTTCCTTCAATCTGTGTGATCTTATCATCGGCGCTAAGTATCCTTTCTTCAAGCTGCTTGAGTTCCGGAGTGACATATCTCTCGGCGTTAACAAGAGTCTGCTTCCTTATCCAATGTTCAGGCACTTTGTCTTTATGAGTGTTTCTCACTTCCAAATAATAGCCGAAAACATTGTTGAAGCTTATCTTGAGTGAAGTGATGCCGGTTGATTCCACCTCCCGTGTCTGGATTTCATAGAGCATTTCGTTGCTATGGTCGCGAAGCTGCCTTAAAGAGTCGAGTTCTTCATCCACTCCCTCTTTGATCACTCTCGTTTTTCCGAAGCTATTGGTGGTGTCCGGGTCTATCACGGAATCTATCCAGAGAGCCACGTCTGAAATGTCGGCCATCTGTGATGCAATTTCTGCTACGGATTCTGTCGGATCTTCATTCAGAATCTGTTTTAATTGCATTGTGCCTTTCACACTTTCCGACAGTTGCAGCAATTCCCTCGGCAATATCTTGCCGGAGGATACTCTACCCGTGAGCCGTGCAAGATCTCCCACACGTTTCACTTCTTTTCGTGCCCTTTCTCTGGCCTCGTCATTCTTTACAAAATATCCGGTGAAGTCAAGTCGCCTGTTGATCTCCTTGGGGTCAAGCAGAGGAAAGAGCAGCCAGGTTTTAAGAGTGCGGCCACCCATAGGAGAGAGGGTCCTGTCGATTATATTCAGAAGGCTTTTCCCCTCGCCGCTCGTGGTTGAGATGATCTCAAGATTTCTTATCGTGAAATTGTCAAGATGCATGTATTTCCACCCGTCGATCCGGCTCAATCCCGTGATATGGGATGTGCGGGTGTGGCCTGTGATGTCAAGATAATGGAGGATGCTTCCGGCAGCTATTATGGCTAAAGGCATTTCAGTTATGCCGAAGCCTTTCAAAGAGGAAGTTGAAAATTGTTTCAGCAGCCGTTCCTCTCCGGCCTGACGGGTATAAACCCAGTCGTCAAGCTCAAAAACGCTGCCCTTGTATGAGAAATTTTCGGAAAAGAAATTCCTGCTTCCTCTCATTCTCAACATCTCTTTAGGAGAAATCTTAGAAATCAGCCTGTCTACAGCCTCAATAGAACCCTCTGCTGCCAGAAATTCACCGGTGGATATATCCAGGAAGGCAGCTCCGGCTTTGTTCTTTTCGTGATATAGGGCTCCCAAGAAATTGTTTTCCTTGCTGTCTAAAGCTCCCGGCGAGGTGTTGACCCCGGGAGTGACAAGTTCTGTGATGCCTCTTTTCACCAATTTCTTGGTGAGTTTCGGGTCTTCCAGCTGCTCGCAAATGGCAACTCTTCTTCCGGCTCTCACAAGCTTGGGAAGATAAGAATCCAAAGCATGATGGGGGAAGCCGGCAAGCTCCACGCTTTGTGCTTTTCCGTTGGCCCTCCTGGTGAGTGTAATTCCTAAAATCTCACTTGCCGCGATGGCATCTTCCGAGAAAGTTTCATAGAAATCGCCCACCCGAAACAACAGTATGGCATCAGGATGTTTTTTCTTCATCTCCAGATACTGGAGCATAAGCGGGGTCTCGGCTATTTTTGCCATATCGGATGTATAAGTTAAGAGTCTTTTTTATTAATTATTATGAAAAATATCCTTTTCCGGTTGAAAACTGACGAAGGGATCAAATGCCGAAAATAGACATCGTCCATGTGGAAGTGCCGACATATATCAGAAGGCCTACCACATCGTTTGTAATCTGGATAAAGGGGCCTGTGGCCAGGGCCGGATTTATATGGAGCCTTTCCAGTGTGAGAGGCACCAATGTGCCAAATACCGTAGCGAAGATCACAACAGCAAAAAGAGATATGGCTACTGCCAGGGAAACTGTGTATTTCACTCCGGGAGGCTGTGTAAAGAAAATATAAAGGAACACCACACCGGAAATCACCACTGCATTCATGAGAGCCACAAGCACCTCCCGGCCTATCTGTGTGGCCGAATTTTTCAAGTCGAGTCGACCGTTGGCAAGACCTTGCACCACTATGGCGGAAGCCTGCACTCCAACGTTTCCACCGGTGCCTCCGATCAAGGGTATAAAAATGGCAAGAGCCGTTATCGCCGCAATCTGCGCCTCGAAGCCTCCGAGTATCAGAGAGTTTATAATACCTCCCACAATTCCGATAAGCAGCCATGGTATGCGGGCCTTTGTCTGCGCAAACACCGAGTCTGACACGTCTACATCCGAGGAGATACCGGAGGCAAGCTGGAAGTCGCGTTCGCTTTGTTCGCGCACTTCATCCATAACGTCGTCTACGGTTATCTGCCCGACAAGGCGTCCGATACTGTCTACCACCGGCATGGCCACAAGGTCGTATTTCTCAAATTCGAGGGCCACTTCATCTATCGGCATGTCGGTCTTTACGGAATGGGGGTCAGTGTCCATCACATGCTTGATTTTTGACACTGAAGGATGCGTGATCATCTTCTGAAGAGGCAAGACCCCTTCCAGGCGGTTGTCGTCGTCTACGACATAGACATTATAGATATCGTCGAGCTCCTCAGCCTGGCGCCGCATTTCCTTAAGGCAGTCGGGCATCGAGAGATTTTCGTTGACCACAATCATCTCCGTGCCCATCAAACCGCCGGCCGTGTCTTCGTCATATTGAAGCAGGTCTACGATATCGCCGGCCTGTTCCACGTCGTCAATATGCTGGATCACCTCCTCCCGGTCTTCTTCGTCAAGCTCCTGGATAAGGTCTACGGCATCGTCGGTGTCGAGAAGGTCGATGAAATGGCCGATCTGTTCGGGTTCCATCCCTTCGAGGAGCTTCTTGCGGTCGTCTTCGTCGAGCTCCATAAGCACGTCGGCCTGCTTCTCATTGTCGCCAATGAGATTGAAAAGCCATTCCGCCTCCCGGAGGTTGAGTTTCTGAAAGAGTTCAGCGATATCGGCCGCGTGAAGTTCGCTTACTTCTCGCGCAGCCGCCTCGCTGTTGCCCTCTTCCACCATTTGCTCGATGGCTTCTATGTCGGCTTCTGTGAAATCCTTCATATTGCAAAGTTAACCAAAAATTAGCAATAACAGTCTTTTTCCTTCGTTATTTAGCTGTGAGAAGAGCCTTTGCTGCAAATGGTTTTAAATGGAATACCACCAATGTTTTTCATCTGGTGGCAATCTCTTTTTTGCTTCTTATTTTCGGCAGCTCCTGTTCGACTAAGAAAAATACTGCCGCATCCCGCAACTGGCATGCGTTTAACACCCGATATAACGTATATTTCAACGGTTCGGAGCATTTTAAGGAGCAATTGCAGCTCATGGAGGAGAAATATGAAGATGATTACACAAGGCGCCTTCTCACTCACCCGGCCGAAGCATACGCCGATTCAAAGATGCCGCAGCCAACAGGAGATTTCAAACGCTCTATTGAAAAAATGCAGAAGGCCATACAGCTTCATTCAATCACCCGCAAGCCGGCTAAAAGAAATTCAAGCAAAAAAGAGAAGGAATTCAGGGCCCGTGAGGAGTTCAACCCTTTCCTTCACAATGCGTGGCTCACGATGGCTAAATCTCAGTTTTACAGCGGCGACTTCCCCGGGGCGGCTTCAACTTTTCTTTATATCTCAAAACATTTCACCTGGCTTCCGAATGTAGTGACGGAAGCCCGGCTCTGGCAGGCAAGGTCTTATTGCGCGCTTGACTGGGATTATGAGGCAGAAAATGTGTTGCGTCTCATATCTGAAAAGGATATCACAAATAAATCCTTGCGCCTTCTTTATAATATCGTTGAGGCCGATTATCTGATACGCACGGATAATTTCAAAGAATCAACATCCTACCTTAGAGCGGCAGCTTCGGCTTCCTCCGGATCACAGAAAAACAGGCTCTGGTTTCTTCTCGGACAGGTCTATGCCCAGATCGGCGACCGCCAAAATGCATACGAAGCTTTCAAAAAGGCCGGGAGCGGCCCATCCACTCCTTATCGCACAAAATTTAATGCGCGCATCAAACAGAGCGAGGTCTATACCGGTTCCGACATAAAAAAGGAGGTGAATTCTCTTAAAGCCATGACCCGATATGAACGCAACCGAGAATTTCTCGACCAGATTTATTATGCAATCGGGAATCTGTATCTTTCCAGAAAAGACACTGTTAATGCCGTAAAGAATTATCAGCAGGCTGTGAAGAGTTCCACTCGAAACGGCATTGACAAGGCTATGGCGCAACTTGCTTTAGGAAATATCTATTTTGCGGAACGGAAATATGTGGAGGCTCAGCCCTGTTATTCGGAGTCTGTGCCGCAGCTGCCGGAGAGCTATCCCGACTATGCTGTCTTGAAGCGCCGCAGCGATGTGCTCGACGAGCTCGCGGTTTATGCCGAGAATGTGCAGTTGCAAGATTCTTTAATCAAACTGTCAAAACTTTCGCCTGAAGAACAGAAGGCTGTGGCTCAGAAGCTCGTGGACGAGCTTAAAAAACAGGAAAAGGAGGCAGAAGAGGAAGCAAAAAGGGCTGAATTCCAAGCCAAACAACCCGACAGAGGTTTAAACAATTCTCAGAGCAGCCCGGCAGGTATGCAGTTTAACTCCGACAAATCCTGGTATTTCTATAACACCATGACAAAAAACGCCGGCAAATCGGAATTCCAGCGCAAATGGGGTTCACGTAGACTTGAAGACGACTGGCGAAGAAAAAACAAAACCACATTCTCTTTCGATGAACCGGAGGAAAACGAAGAGGATGATGAATCTCTCGGAGGTCTTCCCAATGATTCTATTTCTGCTGAAGAACTTGAACTCAAAAACCATGAAAACGATCCACATTTCGTGGAATATTATCTAAAACAGATTCCTAAGACAGAAGAGGAAATCGATATCGCAAACGATGTGATTCAGGAAGGCTTGTTTAATATGGGTGTAATCCTGAAAGACAAGCTTATGGATTATTCCGCGGCAAGATATGAATTCAATGAGCTCAACACACGTTATCCCGAAAACGGTTATCGTCTGGATACGTATTATAATTTATATCTGATGGCAGTCAGAGACGACGACCGTGCAGCAGCCGAACAATGGAGAGCCAAAATTATAAACGAATTCCCGGATTCTCCCTATGGACAGGCTATGCGTGACCCCGAATATTTCAATAAATTGAGGAAAATGCATGAAATTCAGGAATCAATTTATGAAAGGGCTTATGCAGCATATCTGGCCGATGATAATGCAACAGTGCATGAACTTACAGCTGAAATGGAAAAGGATTATCCCTTATCTCCCATATTGCCGAAATTTGTGTTTATCAATGCGCTGTCATATCTCACGGAAGGTGACAACGAGCAATTCAAGGAGCAGCTGACCGATCTATTGAAACGTTGGCCTAACACAGATATGACTGATATGGCTTCTTCGATTCTCAAGGGACTTAAGGAGGGCAGACAGCTTCATGCCGGAACTTCCAATTCGAGGGGCTTGCTTTGGGAAATACGCCTTTCTGATTCCGGAGGCGAGGAAACAGCTTCCGACGGGCAGCCAGCTAATTTTGAAAGAGATCCCAATTCTCCGCAATATCTCGTGCTCGCTTTCCCTAAAGATGAGATTAACCCGAATCAGGTGCTTTATGAAATTGCGAGATTCAATTTCTCCTCATTCCTGGTGAAAGACTTCGACCTGGAGCCAATGAGTTTCTCTAATATCGGGCTGCTTATAATCAAAGGTTTCTCAAATGTGAAGGAGGTGGAAAGTTATCGTTCCGTGATGGAGAAGGCAGATCTCAATCTTCCGGAAGATGTGACCCCCATTATAATCAGCAAACCCAATTTCGAACTCCTCCTCAAAGAGGGCAGATCTTTTGAGGAATACTTCCGATTCAAAGAGAATATGGATATCGAGGAAGTGGAAAAAGCAATCGAGGAGGCTGAAGGAGATCCTGAAGAGGCAGAAGAGATTCTTCAGAATGAGGAAGAGGATGATGAGGATTTGCTCTCCTCTGAAGAAGATGATATTTCCGATGATGATTCGGATGCACAGATAGAAGAAGAGGAATCCCAAACAGAGGATGAACCTGAAGCCGAATCCGAAGAGCTTTCAGAAGATAATGAGGACTATGAAACAGAGGAGGATTCGGAAAACTCACAATAGTAAAATTATAGATTATGCATAAAATCTTATGGGCCGACGATGAGATCGACCTCTTGAAACCACATATTTTGTTTCTTAAAAACAAAGGATACGACGTAACAACCGTTTCCAACGGAGTCGATGCCCTTGAGGCGCTCGATAATGAGGCCTTCAGTCTTGTTTTGCTCGATGAGAATATGCCGGGTCTTTCCGGATTGGAAACTCTCGACCGCATCAATCGTGCCCATCCCGATGTGCCTGTAATCATGATTACAAAATCTGAGGAGGAAAACATTATGAACCAGGCAATCGGTAACAGTATAGCCGACTATCTCATAAAGCCTGTGAATCCTAATCAGATTCTCCTTTCGCTTAAAAAGAATCTTGGAGGCCGGGAGCTTGTGGCTGCCCAGACCACATCGGGCTATCAGCAGGAATTCACTCATATATCTTCGCTTATTAACAGCGCAGCCTCAATTCAGGAATGGATGGATGTCTATAAGCAGATCGTTTATTGGGAGCTCAAGCTTGCCGATACGCCCATGGCTGAAATGGTTTTGATGCAAAAGAAAGATGCCAACAGCAATTTCTGTAAATTCGTAAGAAAGAATTATGAAAAATGGGTCACTACAGACGAGCGTCCTCTGATGAGTCCTGAGATTTTCAAAAAGAAAGTGTTTCCTCTGCTTGATTCAGGCGAAAAGGTCTGCTTTATCCTTATAGACAATTTCCGGCTCGACCAGTGGAGAGTCTTGCAACCCTTGCTTTCCGAATGGTTTGATTCTTCTGAAGAATTATATTCGGCCATTCTGCCCACATCTACACAATATGCCAGAAATGCCATTTTTGCCGGACTGATGCCTCTTCAGATTTCCAAGTTATACCCGAAGCTTTGGGTGGAAGAAGATGAAGACGAGGGTCTGAATGTGCATGAAGAGGAGCTTATCCGCACTCAGTTAGAGCGTTTCAGGCGTAAGGAAAATTTCACCTACAACAAGCTAAACGATTCGTCAGCCGGCGAGAAATTCCTGAGCCAGATGAAAAAGTTGAATGATGTGCCTCTCAATGTCGTGGTGTTGAATTTCATCGATATGCTTAGCCATGCCCGTACAGAATCCAAGATGATTAGGGAACTCGCTAATTCCGATGCTGCCTACCGCTCTCTGACTGAATCATGGTTCAGACATTCTTCCTCCCTCGATATATTCCGAAGACTTTCAGAATTAGGATTTAAGGTTATCGTAACCACCGACCATGGCACAATACGGGTAGACAACCCTGTCAAGGTTATTGGCGACAGAAACACAAATACCAACCTCAGATATAAGGTGGGTAAAAATCTGAACTACAATCCTAAGCAGGTGTATGAAATGGCCGATCCGAAGAGATTCAGATTGCCCTCTCCGAATATTTCAAGTAAGTTTATTTATGCATGTAATGAGGATTTCTTCTCTTATCCGAACAATTATAACTACTACGTGCAGTATTACACGGGCACTTTCCAGCATGGCGGCATATCCATGGAGGAAATGCTCGTTCCCCTTGTAACCCTCACTCCGAAGAGATGAAAAAATTCTTTCTCTGTCTGATTTCTTTGCTGTCTTTGGCTGCCTTGGCTCAATCTGAAGATTCGGGCCGGGAGCTCTATGAAACGGCGATGAAATATGAAACAGGGAATGATAGCGTGGCGGCTGACATAAAGCAGAGTCTTTTCTATTATCGTCAGGCTGCAGAAAAGGGCTTTCTGCCGGCTCAAAATTATTTGGGCTTTCTCTACTACAATGGAGAGGTGACAAAACAAGACGTGGATTCAGCCCTTTACTGGATTACGAGGGCCGCTGAACAGGGTGATCTTAAAGCGGCGGGAAATCTGGGTTACCTATATTCAAAAGCTCCTGAAATTCCCAGGGATTATTCTAAGGCCTTCCAATGGCTCTCAAAAGCTGCCGAGGGGGGAGTCCCCACTTCTTTAACACAGCTTGCCGACCTTTATAAAGAAGGGTTAGGCGTGGAGCCTGACACTTTGAAAGCTATTGAACTCTATGAAAAAGCCATCCATGACAGAGTATCAGATGCTGAATACCGATTGTTGGCAATGATGGGCTATCAATGGAAAAAACTCTCAGCTGATTCGGCCTTGAACCTGGGACTGCATTACTACAATACCGGCGCGCCGGTGGTGGCTGTAGATCTCTTTCAAAACGCTGCCGAAGTCGGCAATGCAAAAGCTATGACCCTCTTGGGCGATGCTTATTCAAGAAGCTACGGGGTGGCATACAACCACGATAAATCTTTGGAATATTTTATTAGAGGTGCTATGGGCGGTGATCCCTCGGCACAATATGTTTTGGCAGAAACATTAGAGATTTTCCCTGATCTTATTACTCCCGAATTGATTGAGGACCTTTATCCTGAAGGTCTTCCATTGTCTATTGACGAAGAGAAACTTTCTTCCCCGGCCTATTGGTATTCCCGAGCCTCACTTGCCGGGATTGCTGATGCAGACACTGCCTTCTCCCGGCTTCTCTCCCCTTGATTTCATTCCAAACTTCCCGACTGAAAACACACGTCTCGTATTTTTTAATCAAAATTGCCTATTCAATAACTATTATAAGGAATCTAATCTTATATCAGATTTCGTTCTTTTAAAATCTCCACTATCTGTGTTGGAGTCACTACAAATGGCTTTATTGGAAAATGTTTTAAATTCCCTGTCACAAGATATGAATCATCAACACTCATTCTTACTTCATAAAAAACTATATCATCCGGATCCGGAAATATTTCATCGGCAACTTTTGTTCTATTAACCTTAATACCAAATTTTCTTATTGTAGAGATAAAAGTATTTATTTGTTCTTGAGATATTCTTAATTTGGGATAATGTAAGACCCTTACATATTCTGATTCTATTTCATCATTATAGATGGGCGTTATATGGCCTATATTAATGGCATGAATAACTTGATTTGGATTGGAGTTTTTATTAGAATTCATCAATGCAGACACAATAACATTTGTATCTATTACAGCATAAATTTTATTTGCGTCCTTCATTACGCACCTCTTTTATGATTTTATTGATTTCATCAAGGCTTAAATCCTGCATTCCTGCATTTGCGACTGATTGTCTCATAGATTCAAAATTTTCTATCGCTTTATCGCTCCATTCCTGGTTTTCATCCACGGCAATCTCGAAAGGTATTTTCCTTTCCCGGAGGGAAGCCCTAATGAATAGTGTAATAGCACTTGTTGTGGAAAGACCTAATGCTCCACATAAATTGCAGAATCTTTCTTTTAGTGTCTTGTCTAATCTTATTGAAATATTCGCCTCCTGCATATTCTATTTTATTATTTTGTATTGCAAAGATATTGCATTTTTCATCACATTACAAAATTTTTTATCTTGCAATTAGGATTATTGGTTCACCCAAAGCATAAGAAATTCCGGCTATTGTGTTGGTGGTAAAGTTATGTCTGCCTGTTAGCCATTTGGATATTTCTGACTCTCGTTTACCCATTTTAGCAGCCAATTCTTTTTGTGTCATTCCTTTTCTTTTAAGAATATCGTCAATACGGGTTGCTATCTCAAATGAGAGGTTGAATTCAGCCCTTGATTTGTCTGATACCTTTGACAGACATTCTCTAAACAGTGGATTAGTCTTCATAATTCAAATGTCTTGTTTTCGATTCCTACTATCATATTTTTCTCTATCGTAATAGTTCCATTTTGTTAAGCCTGTTTTAGAAGCTCATCAAACCTTTGTAGATCCATAACATACCCGCTTAATTCTTCATCTTCTTGATATGTTCTGGTAGTTTTGACCCCTCCATTACCTAATATCATTATCTGATCTGAAATCCTTAGACAATATAGCCTTAGTTTTCGAGAATCTATTGATAATGCTGCAACATTCCATTGAAGCAAATAGAATAGAGACATACATTATCGTTTTGTTCGATTGTTTTTAATTGGGCTTTCTTCATTGATCCGGATTTATATCACAAAGATGTAAATTCTTTTCGATAATTCACTCAAAAGTGAATATTAATTTCTTATGGATTCACTATTCTTATTCAAAATTTAACTTTAAGGATATTTTGTTTGTTTAGGTGAGCTGACTTATTAATTGTATTTTGTATTATTCTTTTCATTAGTTATCTTTGTATCTGCATAACCTTGACTGATTGCCACTTTTATTAACCATAAATCATGAAGAGCCTCTTTTTAATTACTGTTGCAACTTTCGCAATGATTTCAACAAACGCTCAGGTTCTTCCTAAACTTTCCCGCGATAATGTAGAAACACCCGGGGTAAACAATCTTTCAAGTAAACTGACAGAAGTTGGCGAAGGTTATGCCCGAACTTCTGTCAATACCGCTGTGTTTAGAGGTAGTTCGGTAGTAACTCATGGCAACAATCAATTTACTTCTTTCTATGATAAAGATGGAAATATAGTTGTGGCTAAAAGAGAGACCGGAGATTCGGTGTGGGAAGTAAAGACCACACAATATATGGGGAATGTAAAAGATGCTCACAATGTAATCAGCCTGGGAATTGACGGCGAAGGGTTTCTTCATCTTTCATTCGACCATCATGGAGACCCTTTGAAATATACCAAATCGGTTGAGGCCGGCTCTCTTGAGTTTGGAGAACTTGAACCTATGACAGGTAGAAATGAACAGGATGTTACATATCCGGAATTTTATACCTTGCCGGAGGGAGATCTTCTTTTCGCTTATAGGAGCGGGGAGTCGGGCAGAGGCAATCTGATATTGAACAGATATGATGTCAAAGCAAAAAAATGGGAAAGACTCCAGGATGTCTTGATTGACGGAGAGGATGCAAGAAATGCCTACTGGCAAATATTTGTGGATGCTAAGGGCACAATCCATCTCTCCTGGGTGTGGAGAGAGAGCTGGCTCGTAGAAACTAATCATGATCTTTGCTACGCTAAATCGATAGATGGAGGCAAAACATGGCAAAAGAGTGACGGCACTCCCTACAACTTGCCCATCACGCTTGAAACTGCAGAAATAGCCTGGAATATTCATCAAAACTCAGAGCTGATAAATCAAACAGGGATGTCTGCCGATATAGACGGAAATCCTCTGATTGCCACTTATTGGCGGGATGAAAATAGCGAAGTGCCACAGTATAGGCTGGTGCGCCATAATGGCGAAGAGTGGATGATGACCACTATCGGGAAACGTAAAACCCCGTTCACGCTCTCGGGAGGCGGAACTAAAATGATTCCCATAAGCCGACCGAAAATAATAAGCGACGGCAGATCTGCCTTCTATCTTTTCAGAGACGAAGAAAGAGGCTCAAAAGTCAGTATGGCCTTTACCACCGACCTTCAGGATGGCAACTGGGAAATTGTTGATCTCACTGATTTTTCTGTCGATGCCTGGGAACCGACTTATGATATCAATTTATGGAATGACCGAAATATTCTTAATATTTTCGTTCAAACCACTCATCAGGGAGATGGAGAAAAGATCTCTGACTCATCTGAAACTTCTTCCTTCGTCTATATTTTAGAACCATATTTTGAATGAATAAACTTAACATACACCACATGAAATTTTTTAATCAGATTCTCCTTGTTGTTTCAGTCTGGCTGTTGGCCTGCAATGGAAATGCCCTCGCAAAAGATAATGCTCAAAAAGCAACGGAAGTTAGGGAAATTATCAAAAAAGTCAACAACAAGTGGCAGTCAACTCATAATCCTGACACAACCGCCTTTTGGCACGCCGCCGCTTACCACACAGGCAATATGGAGGCTTACAAACTTATTGGTCTTCCTGAATGGCTTGAATATTCCGAAAAATGGGCGAACCATAATCAATGGAAGGGAGCAAAAAGCAATGATAAATCCACATGGAAATATGATTACGGAGAAACCGACGATCATGTGTTGTTCGGCGACTGGCAGATATGTTTCCAAACGTATGCCGACCTTTACAATATATTACCTGAGGATAAACGGATTGCCAGAGCTAAAGAAGTGATGGAGTATGAGATGTCTACACCGCAGAATGACTATTGGTGGTGGGCCGACGGGCTTTATATGGTTATGCCGGTGATGACGAAGCTATATAAAATCACCGGCAATCAGAAATATCTCGACAAACTCTACGAATATATTCAGTTCAGTGACAGTATAATGTATGATCCTGAAGCTAACCTTTATTATCGGGACGCCAAATATACCTTTCCAAAACATAAGACAGAGAAAGGGTTGAAAGACTTCTGGGCCCGAGGTGACGGCTGGGTGCTTGCAGGGCTTGCCAAAGTGCTTCAGGATTATCCTGAGGATTATTCGCAAAGAGATTTCTTTGAAAACAGATTTAAAGAAATGGCTGAAGCAGTTGTGGCTGCACAGCAACCCAAGGGATATTGGAGCAGAAGCATGCTTGATCAACAACAGGCTCCCGGATATGAAACAAGCGGGACGGCTTTTTTCACATACGGACTGCTTTGGGGGCTCAACAATGGATTATTGGAAGGCGAGAAATATGAGAAAGCGGCTCAAAAAGGTTGGGATTATCTGCAAGATATAGCCTTACAACCTGACTTTACCATCGGTTATGTGCAGCCTATTGGAGAGAAAGCAATCCCGGGGCAGGTCGTAAATGCTAACTCAACATCTGATTTCGGAACAGGGGCTTTTCTTCTTGCCGCTTCCGAATATGTAAAAAAACTTGAAAAAGAGATAAACCCAGATAGAAAGTATTGGACCGATCTGGCTTATCAGATGGCTTATCCGGTCTTGAGCAACATGGCCGAAGGCAAACTCCAGAAGAACATGAAACTGGAGTTCAGCCCGGTCTGGGATAATAGGGACTGCAAAGTGGCATACATGGAAACCTTCGGGAGATTGATGGCCGGTATTGCTCCCTGGTTATCCTTGCCGGATGACAACACTCCTGAAGGGAAACAGCGCAAGCAGCTGCGTCAGCTTGCTTTAAAAAGCTATGCAAATGCAGTAGACCCGGAGAGTCCTGATTTTCTTTTATGGGAAGGGCAGGGGCAGGCCCTTGTCGATGCGGCATATATTGCAGAAAGTTTCCTGAGAGGATATGACTCTCTTTGGATGCCTCTTGATGATGCCACTAAAGAAAGATATATTCAAAGATTTCAAGGGATGAGGAAAATAGACCCTCCTTACACCAACTGGCTTCTCTTTTCCTCTATTATAGAATCTTTTTTGGCTAAGGCGGGTGCGGAATATGATGAATACCGTGTCAATTCGGCAATCAGGAAAACCGATGAATGGTATGTAGGCGACGGATGGTATGCAGATGGTCCGGACTTTGCATTCGATTATTACAGCAGCTATGTTTTTCATCCGATGTATCTTGAGACCTTAAAAGCCATGGCAGACGCGGGAGCACAAAACCGGATAGATTATCCGGCTTATTATAAAAAAGGGCTGAAGAGGGCCCAGAAACATAGCATTGTTCTTGAACGCTTCATTTCCCCTGAAGGCACTTTCCCCGTTTTCGGAAGATCAATCCCTTACCGTATGGCCGCTCTCCAGCCACTTGCCCTTATGGCCTGGTATGATAAGCTGCCTGCCGGTATCACTCCCGGACAAGCCAGAAATGGATTGACATCAGTGATGCACAATATGTTTGACGGGAAAAAGAACTTTAATGATGAGGGTTTCCTGACTATCGGGTTTGCCGGAGAACAACCCAATATTTCAGATTGGTATACCAACAACGGCAGCCTCTATATGACCTCCTTGGCATTCCTTCCTTTGGGCCTTCCTTCCACTCATCCATTCTGGACAGAAGCTCCCCTTCCAACAACCAATCAAAAGGCCTGGAACGGCAAGCCGTTTCCAAAAGACCACCGATGGGAAGACGGATCTAAAATCCGGGATAAATATTAATCATTTAATTTTTCTTTTTATTTCAATGGGAAGTGAAGACAAGGCTTTCAACACTTCCTCAGCACGTTCATAGGATTTTTTCAAATCTATGTCACGCTCGCCTGCCACCTGAGCAACAGCCTCGGCATATCTGTTCTTATGCTGTTTGTTCAATTGAGTCCAGTTGATATTTTTCCATAACCTCGCCTCCTCCTCATCATAGGGCAATCTTCCTTGAATCATCAGTAGTGCAATCACTGGATATCCGGCATAACCTTGCCAGAAGGTTGCGTTATCATCGGATGAATACTGCTCGCCGGCAAATTTTACGCTATAGCTTTTCTCTCCATCAGAAGAAGAAACACGGGCTTCATTCCCCTCTAATTTTATTCTGTGGTCGGCAAGGGCAGTCCAAGCTTCAAACACTTTCTCGATCGGTGGCAATTTCTTCATATCATTCTCTCCTTTATTATGGTTAATAAAATTTTGACCGGCAAATCCGGCCCATAGGTATATAATCTTTTGTCGGCTCCATGTTCACTTATTTTGTCTTCGTATAAGGAGTCTGCCAAAAAGACTACGAGGCAGATGCCCGTTGAAGGGCATTTACCTCGAAGGCTTTTATCAGGATACAATTCTGTTAGAAATTGAATTGAAGCATTGACTGGATTCGGTTGTCATGCTTTGAGAGCCCGTTCATGTCGGCGCGGCGACCCCAGTCCCATTCTATACCCCAGGTCAACATGGCGTTTATGTTGTAGAAGGTGTTGAGTGCCATGTATTGGGCATAACGGTATTGACTGCTCCAATCCACAGTGGGACTGTCGGCCGAAGAATATTTCTTGGCATAGTTGCGCAAATGACTGTAGCACACGGATGAATACCAGTTGCTGTTCCAGTTGTATTGCAGCCCGAAATATCCGCCCCAGCTTGGCACGGCATTGAGCTTGCCATCAATCGTGGGATTGGGAGTCAGGTCGAGATTCATACCGTTAAGGTCTTCAAAATAGCCGGTTATGCCTTTTCCGTAGCCTAACTGGAAATAGGTTTGCCATTTCTGACCGATAGGCACAGTGCCGCTCGCCTTGATGCCCCATCCTCCAACGGTCTTGTTTTTGTCAACTTCCAGATTGCGATATTGCAGGAATCTTGCCAAAGCTGAGAATCTCACGTAGGAATTCGGATTGTTGTTGAAGTTATATTGGATATATGCGGGGATATCGGGCAAACGTTGCGACACCTGTTGAGTGTATTTGTTGGTGGTGTAGCTATACGTGCCTATTTCCGCTCCGATAGCAAGCGTGATGCCGTTTTTGAATGCATGGGTGTAATCCACTACTGAATTGAGCGCCCAGGTCAAAGAGTTCGGTCCCTCCTTGTCGATGCCGGGTCCGCAGGCGTTACCGTCGTAGAATAACGACGTGTTATATCCCACAAGAAAGCCGCGGTAGGTGAGATAGGCATATTGAATCACAGGGCTGTAATTGTTGCCGCAAAGGTCGAAGTTGAAATAGAATCCGAGTTGGTTGTCGGTTCCCGGAAGCGCCACAGCATTCAGATATACATTGGTTTGCTGTCCGTTGATCCAGAAATGACCCCCGTTGCCGGCAGCCTGGCTCATAGGGATGCTGGAGGTGGTGAAATACACCTCATTGCTTATAGGGTTGGGAAAGTCAAACCCTACCA
This sequence comes from Muribaculaceae bacterium, assembly GCA_022509105.1. Classification (GTDB taxonomy): domain Bacteria; phylum Bacteroidota; class Bacteroidia; order Bacteroidales; family Muribaculaceae; genus Lepagella. The sequence continues at coordinate 58,033 of JAFLTV010000008.1, forward strand.
CTCCTTTAGCCGTTCCTCCGATTCCGAGATAGAACTTCTCGTCTTTGCCGATGATTGCAAAACGTGGAGCTCCGGCTATCTGAAACCGCTTGGGAGCATTCTCGACAAAAGCCTTGTAGACTGCAGCCGAGTCAGCCGGTGTGAAGCCTATGGTGTGAATCTCTTGAGATTCATTCGACTTTGCCGGATGGTTTTGGGCAAAACCGATATTGGCGACACCGGCCAAAATGGTTAGAAATATTGCTTTGTTCATAATGACGCCTAATTTAAGAAATGAATAAGAAGCGGCTCCGTTTTTGTCGGAAACCGGGCCGCGCTCTTCTTAAAGTTTTAACTGCTGAGATCAACCTTATGCAGGATCAGCAGGATAATGGAAGCCACCGTGCAGCAGATCAATCCGATAAATATCCACCATTCATAGGGCTTGAAAAGCTGTTTTGAAGTAAGCTTGTGGGTAGGCGATAGCTGCCTGCGTGTCTGGAAATAGAAGTAGGTGCCTGGCAGATAGAAGATTGATGTCACAAGAAGCAACAGCAGATTGCCGGCATAGAGACACCATGCGCAATAGAATGTGGCTATAATGCCGATGCATAGATATTTCCGCAATTCGCCCTTCTTGATATTCGGGCCCAAGGCATCTTTAACCACGCTCACTTTCCATAGATAGAGCCCGCTGAAGAAATAAGCAGGTAGTACCATCACCGTCGTGAGGTTGAGAGCCGCCATATACACATTCGGAGCTGTGCAAACCAGCACCATGAAAATGCTCATGAAGATACTTGAAGCCACAAGTCCGTAGGCCGGCATCTCTTTCTTGTTAAGGCGCAGGAACTGTTTGGGAAGAATCTGCACCGAAGCCGCTCCGTAAGGAGTCTGAGCACAAACCAGAGTCCAGGCCACCCATGATGAAAGAAGCGAAAGGATTACTGTTACCACAACGAAATAGTATGCCCAGTCGCCACACACTTTGCGGAGCACGTAAGCCACCGAGGGGTCGTCGAGGTTTGCCATTTCAGGTTGGGTCATTACGCCGAAGCAAAGGATGGAGACCATTGCATAGAGAATAAGCGCAAGATAGAATCCCAAGATAGAAGCTTTGCCCACATCCGAGGAGCGCTTTGCTCTCGACGACATCATTACGGCGCCCTCAATACCTATGAAACACCACATGGTCACCAACATCGTACTCTCAATCTGAGTTCCTATCCCGCCCAGATTCTTGAAGCCGTCTATATTCATGTGGCCCCAGAAGTCTTTTGTAAATACTCCGGCCTTGAAATAGATGCAGAGCAAGATGATGATAAGAATCAATGCACCGAATTTAATGAATGTCATGATATTGTTGACTCCCGATGCTGTCTGCAAGCCACGCACCACCAGGAAGAACATGCCCCATATAAGCACAAGTCCGAAGATGATCGTTGGCCATCCATGCTTGAGAAACACCGGCCAGAAGGCTCCGAAGGAGTCGTTGAGCATCACGGCATAGGCCACGTTTCCGAGGGCCACGCAGAGCCAATAACCCCAGGCAATGTTGAACCCGACATAGTTTCCGAATCCTTGTTGAGCATACTGATAGATACCGGCGTTGAGTTCAGGTTTGCGGTCGGCAAGCGCCTTGAAGGTAAGCACCAGGAAAAGGATGCCGAAGCCGGTGATGATCCATGAAATGATCACAGCTCCGAGTCCGGCGGCTTCAGCCATGTTTTGCGCGATATTGAATATACCGCCACCGATCATAGAGCTGAAAACGATAGCCGTAAGCCCCATCAAACCCAACTTATGGGTGATGGAAGTAGACCCGGAAGAAGATGAGGACCCGGAATCTGTTGAGGTGCCGGAGGCCGGAGCAGAGGATGCCGCTGCCGGTGCTGCCGGTGCCGTGGAAGGGGCTGAGGAGGTTGAGTTAGTTGAATTATCAGCCATATTGAATAAGTTTAGTTAAACAAGCCCGGACCCAACATATTTTTCGGAATGGGACAAAGGCTAAAAATGTCGGCACCCCGACCCGGATTGGAATCTACCAGTCGGGACCGGGGCGCTCTGTAGGGTTGCAAATATTACTTTATTTATTTAGCAAGAGGAGCGTATCCGAAGTTCAGGAAGCCGATAGCTGTGAAGCAATATCCGAACGGGTTGTCAGCCGGGATGTTCAGATAGTTGTGATACATCTCTTTTTCTCCGTCTTGTTCCATGCCGCGGATTGCGAGCTCATGGTTGAGAGATTTTGTGAGCCACATTTCAGCAGAAGCTTTTGCGATCTCATCATCAATCTTAGCATCGAAGTACTGAACATATTCAGCAGCATAACCGCCTACGAATTTGCCATCTTTCTTTGCCCAAACGATACCGACACCTGTAGCGATAGCTTTGTGTTCGCCATAGTTAGCACCTGCTCCGGCTTTGATAGTTTCGAGCACTGCGCCATGTTTGAACTGAGTGGGGAGGTCCGGACGATAGGGAACATCGGGGAATTTCTGGTTCATTTCCGGAGTAACTGTAACGAGGTTTCCTCTACATTCCGGGGGAAGAACTGAAGTGTATTCGATTACGTTGAAGTCTTCGATACGGCCCATCTGGAGAGCGAGGTCATAGGCGAAAGTTTCGTAAGGCTGCGGTGGAATACCATCATTGAATGCGCCTGTGCCACCGGTGATGAATCCGAATGTCGGATAACGGGTTCCTTTTTCTTCGATCATAATTTTCTCAATTTAAAGGTTAATATTCGATTGTCTACTGTTTTACAGTTTTTTTCTAAATGTTTGTTGTTAATGATTAATACTTTTAAACCTAATTACAGCCTTAATACTCAAAACTTTAAACTTAATGTTTGCTGTTAAATATTTAATACCTTAAACTTAATGTTTGTCGTAAGTATTTACAAATATATTAATAAATATTTAAAAACAAACTATTTTATTGATAAAAAATTTTCCGTTGATTCTTTATTTTGTTTGAAATTATTGAATTTCACATAATTATTGAGGACTCAAAAATTTTAAAAAGAAAAGGAGTTAAGAGCTGAGGTCAATCTTGCCCAGAATCAGCAAAACGATTGAGGCCGCAGACGCCAATATTATAAGGATGAAAAGAATTTTTTCCGGAGTTGTGAGGAGTGTGAGCTTCTTTCCTTCTCTTTGAGAATTCTGCCGGTTGGTGTGATAATAGAAAAAGAAGCCTATAAGATAAAGAATGGAAGATGTCATGAAAAGCAACACCCCTCCGGCATATATACACCAAAGACAATAAATGGTGCAGATTATTCCGATAATCCTGTATTTAATAATCTCGGTTCGAGAGAGCATGCCTTGCATTGAAGAGGGGTTATAGCTCACCTTCCAAAGATATGCTCCGCTTAAGGCATAAGCCGGAAGCACCATGATTGTGGTGAGATTCAAGGCCGCCATATATACATTCGGAGCCGTGCAAACCAGCACTATGAACAGGCTCATGAATATTGTGGCCGCTCCCAGGCCGTAAACCGGCACATCATGTTTGTTGGTCTTCTGAAAGAACTCGGGGAGGATATGCACTCTCGACGCTCCAAATGGTGTCTGCGCACAAAGGAGGGTCCAGGCGATGAAGGCCGAGAGCAGAGAAAGGATAACCGTGCATATAACAAAATAATATGCCCAGTCGCCGCAAATGGCTTTCATAACATAAGCCACGGAGGGATCTTTCATTTGTGCCAGTTCAGGCTGGGTCCTTACTCCGAAGCATAGAATGGATATCAAAGCATAAATGATAAGGGCCAGATAGAATCCGATCACTGATGCTCGCCCCACATCCTTATGATTGCGGGCATAACTTGAGAGCATAACTGCGCCCTCCACTCCCACAAAGCAAAACATCGTGACGAGCATGGTGCCCATAATCTGGTTGCCGATGCTTCCTAAAGGCTTGAATCCTTTAGAATATTGTTCACCCCAGAAATCAAGCGTAAACATTTCTGCTCTCAGATAGAAGAAAAGCAGCGCCACTATAATAATGATGGCTGAAAGCTTGAGTATGGTCATCACAGTGTTGATGAATGTCGCTGTCATGACTCCATGAATCACGATATAGAACATGATCCACACCAGAGAAATGCAAAAAATAAGGGTAGGCCAGCTATGTTTCAAAAAAATAGGGAAGAATGCCCCGAATGCATCGTTGAGCATCACGGCAAAAGCCACGTTTCCGAGGGCGACGCAGAGCCAGTAGCCCCATGCTATGTTGAAACCGACATAGTTTCCGAAACCTTTCTGGGCATATTGATATATTCCTTCATTAAGGTCGGGACAGCGGTCGGAAAGAATCTTGAAGGTCAAAACTAAAAACACCATGCCGAATCCGGTGATCAGCCATGCGATGATTACGGCTCCAAGCCCGGCGGCCGATGCCATGTTTTGTGCGATATTAAAAATGCCGCCTCCCACCATTGATCCGAAAACAATGGCAATAAGGCCCATCAGGCCCATTCCTTTTTTTCGAGATGCAATCTGAGTGTTTCCGTTGTCGTTGCTCATAAGCAGGGCTTTAAGAGAAATCCTGCAACCTCTCCTTTATAAAAGCAGGGTTGAGGATAATCATGATTATTGCAAAGATACAATTATTATCATAAAAAGCGGGATAAAAACGAAAAGAATGGTCAAATAAAAAGGAATAAACAAAAAGCAGAGATTTTTTTTAAGGAAATTTTGCATATTTAATTTATTAATTATAACTTTGCAACGCAATTCAAGGCGATTTTGAGAAAATGCCGTTGTAAAAAGGCCCATTCGTCTATCGGTTAGGACGAGAGATTTTCATTCTCTAAAGAGCAGTTCGACTCTGCTATGGGCTACAAAATCAAAAAGAAGAAAATTAGAAAATGGCAAATCATAAATCATCTCTTAAAAGAATCCGTCAAGCGGAAAAGAGAAGACTTGAAAACCGCTATTGGGCAAAAACAGCCCGTAACGCTGTTAGAAAAATTCGTAAGATGACAAATAAAGAGGAAGCTCAGGAAGCCTACAACAAGGTGAGCGCGCTTCTTCAAAGATTGGGCAGAAAAAATATCATCTCCAAGAATAAAGCTGCAAACTTGTGCAGCGGTCTTGAGCATTATATCAACAAACTGGCTTAATCAAAACAGAGGATATCTGAGATCTACTTAGATTTCCGATATCAAAAACGGTCCATTCGTCTATCGGTTAGGACGAGAGATTTTCATTCTCTAAAGAGCAGTTCGACTCTGCTATGGACTACTTATTTTAACTAACCAAACAAGGAGGTCGGAGGCTGGCTGTCAGTCCCGACCTATATTTTATTTTTAGAATATCCTTGATTTATGAGCAAGCACACCCTTTCACTTGAATATCTCAATGAAGATGACAGAGCCTACGGTTTGGCCGGAATGATGATTGCCATGGCAAATCTCAGGGCTATCGACAGGATTGCTATGGTGAACCTCGATGCCAACGGGCCTATGGTGGAATTTTCACATGCTTATTATTTCGCCGGCTCTCCCTCAATCTCACCTAAATCTACATGGGATAATCTCATCGAAAATTTTCATCTCACCACCTCTATGGTGATTTCAAATATATTGGCCCGCTCTCTTGTGAGACTTAAAGAAGAGGCACCCGAAGATATTTTAAATGAAATTTATTCCCAGGTGGAGATGGAGGGTAAAGACACTTGTGAGCTGGAAGACGATGAGATTAAACAGCTTTACAATCATGCTTTGAACAGAGCCATGAGGATTTTCCGCAATCCGCGTCTTCATCCCGTGATTGATGAATTCGCTCATATCATCTCTCGAAAACGCAATCTTTCAGGACGCGAAATCATGGATGAACTCCATTTCCTGCAAATTATCTGAGACGATTACATTTTTCATGCTATAAGATATCCAACACAAAATATAATTTCGGATGTATTCCAAGGAACTTGAAGAATTGATAGATGCTGTCTTGGCCGACGGAGTGATCACTGATAAGGAATGGGCCGTAATGAACAAACGAGCCATGGCTGAAGGTGTAGACCTCGATGAACTGGAGATAGTGGTCAACGGCAGGCTCGCGAAGAAGAAAGCCGCAGTCGTGCCTCCTCCTGTGCCCGGATTGAATAATCCTCAACCGCCTTCTGTGAAGCCTGCCTCAATCAAATACGGGGTGATGAACAAATGTCCGAAATGTGGAGCTGTAGTGGAAGCCGGAACTGTGAAATGCACTGAATGTGACTATATTTTTCGTGGAATTGAGGGCAACTCTTCACGCCAGAAATTGGGCATGATCATTGATGAAATCGACAAAAGGGAATTCAAGACTGGGGGTTTGTTCGGTCTGTTGGGCGGCGATATTTTTGAGGAAGAAAGAAGGGATGAGGCTCGAGCCAGAGCCATCACAAATTTTCCGGTGCCTAACACTAAGGATGACTTGCTGGAATTCATAATGTTTCTGCAGCCAATGACAGAAATAGGATTTTTAAATCAAGGAGATGTAGGCCCACGGACCACACGAGCCTACAAAACAAAATATAAGGAATGTATAAACAAGGCAAAATTATTTTTTGCTGATGATGTGCATTTCAAGGAGATATTGAAAGACTCAAAAGGGGGATTTTTTAAAAAATAAACATCAAAGGCAATGGGATTATTCGGTAGAGGAAAAGGGGGCGGACTCATGAATGTAATCCGCTGCGACCTTCAGGATTATTTGGTGTGGAAATGGCGTCCGGATGGCCAGGAGCTAAATTCCACTTCGCGCGAGAATGCCATAAGATGGGGCAGCAGTCTGCGTGTGAAGGATGGCGAGCTTGCGGTGTTTGTATATCAGCAACAAAACGGCACGTTAGAAGACTTTATACTCGGTCCTTGCGACAAGACGATAGAAACCTCCAACTTCCCGGTGCTCACAAGTATTATCGGGATGGCTTACGGAGGGGAATCACCGTTTCAAGCTGACATCTATTTTATAAATCTTGCCAAGAATGTCCAGATAAAATTCGCAGTGCCCTATTTTGAAGTGGCTGATCCCCGGTTTCTGGATTTTGTGGTTCCTGTAGCAGCAGGAGGCACCATCACTTTCAATATCACGGATTACCGAGAATTCATTAAGCTCAACAGGATGCAGAATTTCTCACTCGAGGATTTTCAACGTCAAGTGAAAGACGCTGTGATCCGAAGAGTGAAAGACACTATTGCAAATGCTCCGATGGACTATGGCTATCCTTTAGTGCAGATCGACCGTAAGATTGATGAGATCAACCGCATAGTCAAAGACAAACTCGCTTTGGATTTTGAAAATGATTTCGGAGTGAATCTAAGGCGCCTTGACCTTTCGAGAATAGAGATAGACAAAGAGAGCGAGGGATGGCATCAATTGAGAAGCGCCACCATCGACCAGCAGGAAAGATTGATAAATGCGCAGACGGAAGCGAGTCTGAAAAACCTTGAAGACACGCAGAGAATCAATGCCATAAACATGGAGGAATCTTTGCGGGTGCAGAGAGAAGAGACCCAAAGAGCCCAAAGGCTTCAGACGGAAAGCCAGTTTATCGGAGCTCATGCTTTAAACCGTCAGGCAGATGTTTTGGAAACGGCAGCAGCCAACCTCGGACAAATGTCGAGTATAGATGGCAGCGGAGGAAATGGCGGGATGAATATTGCGGGACTGATGGCCGGGATGGGCGTCGGAGGCGCCGTCGGAGGTCAGATGGCCGGAATGATGAACAACATGGGCAATGCCATGAACGGACAGATGAATGCAGGAGCTGTGCCTCCTCCGCCACCGGGTGGCGACACATGGATGATTGCTGTCAATGGCCAGACCAGTGGTCCGTTCACTGTTCCACAACTACAGCTCCTTGTGCAGAACGGCAACCTCACGCCAACAACCTATGTCTGGAAGCAAGGGATGCTTAATTGGGAACAGGCCGGCAATGTGCCTGAGTTGATGGTGGTTTTCGGTGCTCAGGCAATGCCGCAGACTCCGCCACCTCCTCCGGGAATGCCTCCTGTGCCTTAATTGGCAGACTTTGAAAAGGCAGGCAGGCGATAAAATCGAGTTGAACAACAAAACTGATATTTTTGATAAGAAATTATGGCTACAGATTTCAGTTCATTAGATAAACTTATGGAATTCGGACTTGGGCTCGGCATCGCCACCCAGATGATGAATACCATGAATCATGTAATTTCACAGACCGCCATCCCCGGCGTAGGAATCAATCCGGGCATCAACTATCCTTCTGTTGAACAGAATTCGGCAGAAGCATCATTCCTGAAGAAATATTATATCGTGCATGATGAGAAAGTGGCCGGTCCGTTGGATGAAAAAGAGATGGAAAGACTTTTGAAAAACGGAGTCATAGGGAAACAGACTTTCTGTTGGTCGCCCGGAATGTCGGGATGGAAATTTGCAGAAAACATTCCGGAAATCAACAAACTCATTCTTTTGAATTCCTAACCCTTTTTGGGGAACAGTATTTTACTATAACAAACATAAAGACCCGGGAGAGGGATTGGAAGATGCCAATATAAGTTTCGGGTTTATTTAGTTTTACCTTTAATATTTATGAGGTTAAACCGGTGAGATCAGGTTTAAGGATTATATCAGTAGAAAAAGAGGATTTCCGGATAAACATTATCATATAGATAGGAGCATAAATAACTTTGTCTTCAACCCTAATATTGTCATTACACAATACAACCGCTTTCTCCAAATTGCCTAATGGTATAGGTTTTGCCCACTTGTCTTGCACCGGTAATTAGAAGGGCTTTGTTAGATTCGTTATAAAAACGAACTATATCTTTGAAAATATGACGCTTAATCATAGTTTTGCCGTTTTTCCAATGCTAATTTAGCTGATTTTGCCGTTTTTCCAATGCTAATTTAGCTGATTTTGCCGTTTTTCCAATTATTTTATGTAAAGTTTCATGTTTTTGAAATACGTCTATTGTTCGTAAATAGAAAAATAAAAGGGGATTTGGAGATACGGAAAGGAAAATTTGCCAAAAATAATCTATTATATAGACATTCTGATATGAAGAACGAGAAAATGTCGCTGCAGAACGGATATACTCGTCTGCATTAGAACAATCCAAGTCTTCTATATACTTAACTATATTTTCAACTGTAAAGAAATCTTCTATTCTTTTCAGATATCCTCAAACCTTATATTATCAAGAATATAATCAGGAGAAGTTTCCATTTTTATGAAAGCAAACAATTTTTTACCTAAATCTTTTAATGAGGCTCCAAGATGATAGGTTTGATTATCAATAATTAGGAAACGGTCATGCACTCCCTGTACCTTTTTTACTTCGATGACCGGATATTGCTGATTGTGCCTCTCAATATCCAATTTTAATTGTGGTGAAACTTTTCCTGTAATAACTATTGCCTTCACTCCATCTCCACGATTGTCTAGTTGCGTCAGGACAGTATTATCTACGTAATTATCAATCAATATAACCCTCTCTCTCGCTTCTTTTATAACATCAGTGGCGAAACTATATGCATCCCATATTTGTCCCTCAAAAAGAATTACTTCCTTTGGCTTTATGGAAGAATTGATAACAAAATCTACTTTGTCAGCTAATGTGTCTATCTGTTTTTGCTGATTATAGAGTTTTCTGTCAATACGATTTTCAAGGTCTAAATATTTCTGATTAACACTATATCCTTTTAGCAAATATTCTTTAATATGAGTATCTACAATAGTCCCAAATCCACCTTTCAAATGGATGAAATGGATTGAGGAAATATCAGTGAAATCGGTTATCTTTGTATATGTAAAATAGTAATACAAAGAATGTTACGAACCTAATAGATTTTCATAAAAGATTTCCCAATGAGAAAACCTGCATTCAATATTTCAAGTCCAAAAGGGAGAGTGAGGGGATTGTTTGTTCCAAATGTGGTTGCATTCACCATTATTGGAAATCTTACAGGAACCAGTGGCAATGCAAGGAATGTGGTCACAGGACAGGTTTAAAGGCGAATACCATGATGCACTCATCCAAACTTCCTCTGATGACTTGGTTTCTCGCCATACATTTGATTACATCTACAAAGAAATCATTTTCAGCATTAGAATTACAAAGACAATTGGGTATAAGTTGTTATCAGACCGTGTGGGAAATGATGCACAAAATAAGGGGGATTATGGGAAAAAGGGACAGTAGGTATAAACTAAATGGTTCCATTGAGTTGGATGATGCTTTCTTCACTATTTCTCTTGAGAAAGACAAGAAAAATGAGAAATTGAAACGTGGTCGTGGTTCTCAAAGAAAGGCGAAAGTGTTGGTTATCGCTGAAAGTGAAGAACCAATGATATCAGATAAAAATAAGGTTGTCAAGAAATCAGTTTGTCATATAAAGATGATAGTCATAAATGACCTTAAATCTCCAACATTGGATAAAGA
>JAFLTV010000009.1 GCA_022509105.1 Muribaculaceae bacterium
GTGAAAATGGGTTCAACATGGCAGATAAATCTTGGGGCGTCAAAGAGTTTCGGATTTCATTGGGAAGTATCCCTGGCATTAAATGACATTCTTAACACAGCACGAAAAAACAGGTTTACAACTTACAGCGGCGCTATGAAAACCTATATGGAAAGAATTATAAATACAAGATCGGTTGAATTGAGTATTAGTTATAAATTTAATTATGATAAATCCAAATATTCCGGTAAAGGTGCCGGAAATGAGGAAAAAATGAGATTCTAAAGTTATCATAGAATAAAAAATAAGTACGAAAAGAACATTTTGTAGGTATAACATAATATGATATGATGAGTATGCAATGTGTTATTTCTCGATAAGCTATAATTTGCAATTGAGTCGTCAAAAACGTGGGACCAATAAATAAATAGATGTAAATGTAAATGCAGATCAATCTAAAACAGTTGGTAGGTAAGATAATTTATAGACTAATAATTCTAGAATCCGAAAGAAATGGCTAATTTCATCAATTCAAAAATCCGATCATAAAGGATAAATGGGAGTCAATATAGAATTGGGCATCTGAAGTCTTTCAAATCATATTGGCTTTTTATGCAGGACATATCGTTATACAGGAAATCCCAAGTTTTTCTTCTATGTTGGCGATGCTCTTGAAACTTAGGTTTTCAGTGCCTGACAAAAGTCTGCTCACATATTGAGGACTTACATTCAACTTGTGAGCAAGGTCGGCACGTTTCATTTTATGTTCCTGCATATATCCCATCAGGGTAGTTGCAAGCTGGCGTGACCAACGCAACCAACTTTCATTCTCTTTTCTCCATTTCACATCTTCCATGAATTGGGATGGTGTCTCACTCTTATGTGATTCTAAAAAATCTATTGCCTTGCTTGCCATATTAATCTTCATTTGTTAATTCTACAAAACTGTCCCTGTCAAATACTCCATTTGCCTTCAGATAGTTCTTTAGACGGTTTAATTTTTCAAGCTGAATCATTGTATGTTCCCGATCCTGCATTGTGGGAGTAAGTTTAATTGCACCACCTGTAACCACATAAACATTCGGTTCAAGGCGAATTGCATATATCCTTAACCAGCTTGCATGTCTGTTCCTTTCCCAGTTCCTTGCTTTTTCCCGACTCAACTCTCGGTTTACGGTATCTGACATTGCAAGAGGCGTGAAAAGTTCATCAAGATTCTCGGTGTAAGGAAATTCCAGCACTAATTCCTGGAGGACATCAGCATCTTCAAAGGTGTCATTGACAGCTTCATCAATTCTTTCTATATGGAAATATTCTTTAAGGTCTTCCATGTTTTCCATAAAGAAGTCAAACAGGTATTCACCGTTTGTCCAGTCTCTGAATAACTGTGTCAGCTCATCAGTTGCTTTGTCCGTTTCTTTGACTGCCCAAAGATGGTCATAGCCTTCGATTATCCTTACAAATTTCATCTCATAGTTATTAATGGAATACAAAGTTATAAAATAACAACGACTTTTGCAACTTATAGGTTTAGTTGTATAATATAATTATAGACTGAGTTGTAGATTTCTTTATACCTGAAAATAAAGTAAGACTCAAATAATTCCTAAGTGTTTAATGAATCACAATGTCAGATGGATACAGATAATTTATATCCGATTCCTCTGATATTTAATAGTTGCAAATTTTTAGATTTTTCAAGGTGTTTCCTTAGCTTGTAAACGAACCCATGTAACCTGTTCAGATTATTATAATCATCGTTTTGCCAGATACGGAACATCAGAGTCTTTGCTTCGACAACTTCATTAGGATGACTAAACATTTCATACAGAATAACCGCTTCAATGTGAGACAACTCAACTTTATAATCTACAAACGTGAGTTTTTGGGAGGCAAAATCTAAATTTGCATCTCCGAGATTAATAATTTCATCCTCCGATTTGTTATCGGTAAATCTTTTCAGTAACGCCTTGATTCGAACAACAAGTTCCAGTATTTGAAATGGTTTTCTAATATAATCATTTGCCCCTAACTCAAACCCTTTGACAACATCTTCCAGAGAAGTACGGGCAGTAAGAAAAAGCACCGGAATTGATGGAGCTTTAAGTCTGATCTGACGCACCATTTCAAAACCATCCATTTTAGGCATCATCACATCGGCAATAATTATATCAGGCTGGAATTCCTGAAAGGATCTTAACCCCGAATCCCCGTTCGAAGCTGTCGCAACTTCAAACCCTTCTCTCTTCAAGGCTTCTTGTATGATGAATGAAAGTGTTGAATCATCTTCTACAAGCAAAATCTTATCTTTGTTCATAATTTTTGAAATTAATTGTAAAAGAAGTTCCTTTACCCGGCTGGCTATTTACACTTATTTGCCACCCATGTAATTGTACAATTTGTTTGACATAAAATAACCCCAGACCATATCCTCCTACTTCATATAGGTCTCCGGAAGTAACCCGATAGAATTTATCATAAATATATGGTATATTTTCCTTTTTTATTCCTATTCCATTATCTGAAACAGTGATTGAATTTGAATTTGCTGTCAGAGTAATTTCTACCATTTCTCCTGAATATTTTACTGAATTATCCAGAAGGTTACTTAAAATGTTTGCGAAATGAAGCGTATCAGCTTTGACGGTCAATTTCTCCGGAATATTTAACTTTATGTTTATCTGTTTATCACTTTTCAACTTTATCATATCCGAAATTTCTTCAACCAATGGTTTGAGTTCAAAATTTTCCGGGTTTAATTTTATAGATTTGAAACGTTCCATACTCATGGATAGAATGTTCTCTATCATACCTGAAAGATAATTCAATCGTTGGAGAATAATTTTAAGGAACTGTTTGTTTCTCGTTTCATCTGTCGGATCATAATATCTTAAAAGTGAATCAGCAGCGGAATAAGCGACAGCAACCGGAGTTTTTAGCTCATGGGTCATATTATGTGTGAAATCATCTTTCATCTGCTCGATCGTACGCAGTTTGCTAACCCAATTCAAAAGATACCAGATAAGAAAAATCATGATCAGCAATATTGCCGATGAAGTAATGATAATACCAGACATCTGGTTTAAAATATGACTGTTTAAAGGAGAGATATACGCTTTTAAAATTGGTTCTCTCTCTTCAGAAATTGCAAAATCGATTGACCAAAGATTTTTATATCCACTCTCAGAGTAATTCCCAACAGGTTTTATAGTGGCCACCTCAGGATTTAATCCGATGCTACTAAGCTCTTTTCTAAATAAACTGTCAAGCACCATATAACTTCTTGGAGGGAAAAGTGTATCCAATTGCTCTGTCAAATGAAAATATGAACTCATGGTCTGTCCGATATTTTCCATAATATTCGGATAATCATAACTTCCCTCTTCATTTTTTGTACCCTCTACCAAAAGACTCATTCTGATAAAAGAATCATCTTTCCCGTATTTGTCAGAACTGTTCATGCGATTTATTATTTCCAGGATGTCGGCTCTTCTGACACATTCCGAAACAGTCTGTAAAGTCTGCTCTTTTAATGAGTCATATAGTCTGTGTAGATAAAATATATTACCGGTTATCAGGGCTGCAAGACAACCAAGGGAAACAATCATTATTATCCGGAATCTTTTCATGTCACAAATTTAAGGATTATCTTATAAAATTATTCCCGAACTAAGACTAACTAAGACTAAAGGAGGTTCAACTAAGACTATTGAATTGAAACACATCTTAAATTTGTGATGTAAACAAAAAATGTAGTTTCATGAATAAAATAAAACTGTTGTACTTATTTTTTATAGCTGTAACTTTCCTTGTAACGGGTTGCTCATCTTCAAGAAATTTGATTTTCGCAGACCGTGAATGGCATATAAGCAGTCATTACGGACAGATTATTGACAAAGACACAACTTTCAGATTTACATTCGGCAACGTTCTGATTCCCGATCCATTGGTGATTGTATCATCTAAAGATTCATTGGCCAAATATCCCGGAATGGATAAATTTCTTGGAGACATACTGGCAACAGCAAACATAGACAATTCGGAAATACTGTTTTATGCACCGGAGATGCAATCATTGTTTATAAAGCTAAATTCCGAAATGCCTCCATTAAGACCCTCTTCGATTTCATCTCCTTTAAGTGATGACAAACCTTATACCATGTGGATCTATGAAGGAGATATAGAGCGATGGAACCGAAAGCCGGAGGAGATGTACACATATACCTATTTCAACAAAAAGAAAAAGCAGCTTCTGATAGTTGATTGCTACGACTACGGAGACACGCCCATAGCTCAGATTACAATATTTCAGAACCGTAATAAACTTACTGATAAAATGAGTCTTCCTGCCCCGGGAATCCGATCATCATTTAATTTAAGACCGGACTATAGAAAATATATGGAGTATATAGAACCCATTTCCAACAGAATAGAAACAAGGCGAGCTACGGCTATTGGGAATTATAAAATAGGCCGGGAACAAAAATTAAGAAAGAAATTAAAATCAAAATAATAAAATTGATTTAAAATTTCCTTTTTAATACTTGGAATAAACTTTGTTTAAGTCTAAAGAGATTTTTATTAATCAACTTTGCTGCATGAAAAATAAATATCTTATAACACTTCTTTTTTCTTTAATATCTTTGTCAGCTTTTTCTCAAGAGGAAAGTTCAGATAGCATTGATGTCAAACAATTAAATGAAATTGTTATCGAAGCTCCGAAAGTAATCAGAAAAGCTGATATGGATGTTTATTATCCTTCGAAAAGTGCTGTTGACAATTCCAAAAACGGCATGCAACTGATTACTAATCTTATGATTCCCTCTATGTTTGTCAACGATGCATTGGGTTCTATAACTGCAACCGGTCAATCAGTTCAGGTTCGCATCAATGGAAGGCAAGCGACTATTGACCAAGTCAGAGCCCTGCTTCCCGAAACGATCAAGAAGGTAGAATGGATGGAAAACCCGAGTCTTATTTACAATGGAGCCAATTATGTATTGAATGTAATTGTGACCAATCCTTCTCTTGGCGGATCATTAATGCTTAGGGCAATGCCGGCACTAAACGCAAAATTCGGTAATTATAACGGAAATATAAAATTAAACAACGGAAGGTCGCAATGGGAAATCGGTCTGCAATACAATCCTGCATATAATGTAAAGATTCATAGAGATTATTATGAACTTTTCACTTTCCCTGACGGCCGGTCACTAACAAGGACAGAGAAACCGTTGGGAGGTCATTTTGATGATTCAACCGGGGCAGCCCATATTTCCTATAATTATGTGAAACCAGACACGACAATTTTTGTGGTCGATTTCAATTTCCATCACACCTTTCCAAGCTCTACTGAATATCTCGGGCTCCTATCCGTAAGTGACATTGAAGAACAAATACGGCTAAAAGATGCAACAGGCTCAGATGGATACACACCATCTCTCTCCATGTATCTTCAACAACATTTCCGTAGAAACCAGACTCTTGTGGTTGACTTTCAAGCTTCCTATTATTCAGGAAGATCATGGTCGGAATATATAGAGGAACCTTTTACGGATTATTTACCTTCAGAAAAATTAACCGACATTTATACCAATATCAAAGACAGAAACCAGCTTTATTCAATTGAAGCCGATTATATCAAGAAATGGGGTAACGGAAAATTCAGTGCGGGAGCGTCTTACACTGCAAACCGCAACCGTTCTCAATATGAGAATCTTGATGACCGGATTTTCCATCAGCGACAGGATAAAGTCTTTTTTTTCGCAGAATATTTTCATCGCTTCGGCAGATGGACAGCCACAGCCGGGATGGGTCTTCAATACACCGATTTCCTGTTTAAAGAAACTAATCAAGGAAACCATTCATGGAGTCCCAGACCCCAGGCCACAATTACTTATTCTTTGAATCAGAACCATAATTTCAGATTAAGTTTCACATCCTGGCAATCCGCCCCCTCTCTTGCCGAGACAAATATCGTGCCTCAACAAATCGACGGATTTCAATGGAGAGTCGGCAATCAGGATCTCAAAACTTCAAGCTCCTATATGTTGACCTTCATGTATGGTTTCAATTTCCCTAAGGTTTCCGGTTCTTTTGGGATTCGGGCCTACACTTCACCCGATGCAATTACACCTCTTTTATATTGGGATAATGATAAACTCATCACAACTTATGAGAATAGTTCGGGCGGACTTCAAAACCTTTCCTTCTTCCTTGCTCCGAGAGTCGATATTGTAAAAGACTGGCTGATGTTGAGTGCTTATATCCAATATCGTATGGAACACATGCGAGGCACCGGTTATAACCTGCGACACAATGCTTGGAGCGGTCAGGGAATATTGGCTTTACACCATTGGGGATTTGTTCTGAGCGCTCAATATAGGTATGCCCAACGAGACCTTTGGGGTGAAAAAATTTCCTGGGGAGAGGACTTCAACATAATTGAACTTCAATATAACTGGAATAAGTGGCAGTTCGGAATAGGTTGCATAATGCCTTTTGGCAAATACGACCGAGGAAGCAAATCTCTGAGCAAATGGTATAAAAACGAGCAACACACTCGCATGGATATGAGAATGCCTTACATTCAGATAAGCTATAACCTCCAATGGGGACGTCAGAAACGCGGTGTGCAAAAACTTATAAATTCTGATGCCAATGTTGATAAATCAACCACAGGAGGAAGATAACATTATCGACATATCAACGTTTTCTCACACTTTCTTAAAGTTGCTTTGCCTCTTAATTTAGGAGGCAAGGCAATTTTTAATAAAAAAATAATTTAAGAGAGGTTTCAGTTGTGAAAAATCCGGATAAAATGGCTAATTTTATCAACTCAAAATTATCTGAAAATAGAGTTTAACAAAATCGATAAAAGAAAATAATAAAAATAAATCTTTAATAATCCCATCTCCTGATTTATGTCAAATTTCTTAGAAAAAATATATAGGGAAAAAGAAGAGGTGAATAAAATCGCTCAATTGCCGGCATATAGAAAATTGAAATATTTAGCTTTATTCTTTGGTATAGTTTGTTTTGCCTTATTCATAATTATGCTGATCTGGTTCGAAACTCTTTCCTGGAATGCAATTCTTATAATGAGAGGGAGTGCAGGGTTATTTGCCATCTTTTTTGTTATTACTATAGCAATTTATCTCTTTAGAATTAATACGGCTTATAATAAACAGAGGTTTAATAAAAATAAAGATAACAGACCGTATGAAAAAGATTAAATATTTGATATTGTGTTTAATCGTCATTTTAACCGGTGTTTCATCATGTAATAAGAATGATATGAATCCTGTATATATTCCTTTACCGGTTATAGAAACCTTTAAACCGGTGATGAAAGAAATCCATTTCTCTGAAATTCAGGATTTGACACCCTATAAACAACAAGTTTTTATAGTAAATTCAATAACCGAGCTTCCCGATGACGAAATATTCGGCAACGAAGAATTCCTTGATAAGGATATCGATTTCTCACAATATTCTTTGATTATTTTTTATGATTTGCAGTTTGGTAAAATAATATCGAGCAAATATAGATGGGGATATGCCTCTGACTTGGAGCAATATCAGGTTTCTACAAGTTATGAAATAGAAAAAGGATCAGAAAATGATGGGAAAGTTGAGTTGGCAACTTACAGCAGAGGAGCAATCTTGGTGGATCATATCCCCTCCTCCTCCGATATTCAACAGATAATTAGCCTCAACTGGCTCTCCCCCTAATAGATTCAAATACAGGAAAGATTTTTATTGTCTATTAAATCTATTAATTCCCTGATAATAATTTCTAAAAGGATACTACCAATAATCTCTAAGGCCGTGAAATTAATTGGTTTTTAGGCGCCGAGGGATACTTGCAGGCCTTTGGATTCTAATTCTTCTTTCCATTTTTCGATAACTTCCGGCGTGGGAGCTGTCATTTTATAATTGTCGGGATTATAAACCGAACCGATTCTTTCATGTTTCCCTTTGCCGATATCGTGATATGAAAGCAGATCAACTCTTTCAGGAAGCCTGTCCAGAGATGACAGGAATCTTGATGTAGACTCTCTGTTTATTTCATCAGCATTTACTCCCGAAATCAATGGAATACGAATATAATATGGATGGTTAAGGCTCGAAATAAACTTAATGTTTTCCAGAATCACCTCATTTGAAACCCCTGTGAATTTTTTATGGATTTCTGAATCCATACTTTTTAAATCAACAAGAAAAACCTCACATTCCGGGGCCACTTTCGCCACTACCTCTCTCGGCGCAAAAAGCGTCGTGTCTAATGCCCGATGAAAACCTTTCTCACCTAAAATTCTTAATAAATTCAGGGTAAATTCAGGATGCATCAAGGGTTCACCTCCGCTTATGGTCACTCCCCCTTTGCCATGCTCCATTATGCTTCTCTCTTTTTCAATTTCCTGCAGAAGGTCATCAAGATTCCATTGTCTGCCACAAATTTCAAGAGCCATGGAGGGACATTCCTCTGCACATTTACCACATTTAAGACATTTATTACCTGTGGATGTCAATCCTTCAGGAGTGAGTTGCAAGGCTTCATTCTCACATGTAGAAATGCAGATTCCGCATCCGATACATTTGTTTTTCTTATAAAGCCTTTGAGGTGAAGGCTGCCAGCTCTCCGGATTATGACACCATACACACCGAAGAGGGCAACCCTTTAAGAAAATAGTGGTCCGGATTCCCGGACCATCATGGATGGCATATCTCTTGATATCGAATATAAAAGCCATAAAAAGCGTCGGCTTTCGTTCCTGATTCTTATCCTTTGATAATAAAGCCTGACAACGGATTCAGTTTTATCTTTACCTTACCGGGATTCTTTATTTTGAGTGCAGTCTTAACAGGTTCTCCTTTTTTGTCATCATTTATCATCTCCACGGTCGACCCTTCTTTCAACATCGGGAGATTCAATTCAAGCTCAAGCGGAGTTTTTTCATTGCTTATTCCTGCAATATACCAATTGTCGCCGTGTTTTCTCGCCAAAACCACATATTTCCCCGGATATCCGGCAATATATTTTGTATCATCCCATGTTGTGGGCACCTCCTTCATGAAATTGATGGCAACTTCTGGAGCGTCTGTCAGATTATTTGGTGCAAGAGCAAAATTTTGCACCGGATTCTGATTCAAGATAGCAGTGGCAAGCTGGAAAGCATCGGATGTTCTACGGATATTGCCTCCGGCATTATCCCGACTCATCCTCTTATTGAGGAAAGTGCCGCCATACTCCATTATTGCCGCTGAATTTCTTATGAAGGGATGCAGAGTCAGCAATTCTGCCTCGCGGTCACAAAATTCCTGGGTGAAAATCATATTTTCAGAAGCAAGCACAGCCTCAGCACCTACAAAATTCGGATACATCCTTTCCCATCCGCGTGGAAGCGTGCAGCCATGGAAGATAACCTGTATGTCATGGTCGGCAGCGTCGCTGAGAATATCCTCATAAAGGCGGATGGTCTCTTGCTTGTCTCCTCCGAAGAAATCAACCTTGATGGCATGGATATCATTATCCTTCAGCCATTTCATGGTTTCTTTCCTAACTATTGGCCTGTCCATAAGATTTATAGGACCCTGTTCAATGTCATTCCAATCTCCGGAAGAAGAAAACCACATGATCAGATTGACTCCTTTGTCTTTTGCATATCTGTTTAATTTTGCAATGCCTTCTCTGCCGATATTCCTGTCCCACCAATTGTCGACAAGCACATTCTCATAGCCCATTTCCGCGGCAAAGTCAATGAATTTCACTTGATCTTCATAGTTGATGCTGTCGTCTTGCCAAAGAATCCAGCTCCATGTGCCTTTTCCGGGTTTCACCTCAAAATCCACCTCATATTTAGGTTCCACAAGATCCCAAGGCAGAGTGGTCTCGACTATAGTCGACAGATTGTCGCCGATCGCCATGACACGCCAGGGAGAATAACCCGGGAGGGCAACAGCGGGTGTCGACATACCGTTACCGTTGTTTTCCTCCTGCATAGGGAAAGCTATGGAGAAACCGTCTTTGTTATAATCACTGAGATGGGAACCACAATAATAACCGTCTACTCCGGTTTCTGTGACAAGCACCCAATTGTTTTCAGGAGTCTTGAAGAGCGCCGGGAAAGTGAATCCATGTCCATATTCCGAAGGCTCAGACAAAGGCACATCTATCAGATAGAATTCCTCATAGCTGGGTTTTGTGCGCTTCCATCCTATCATAGGGTCGGATTGCGACGTAACAAATTTTGTGGTCGATTCCGGAAAGTTAAAGGAATTCTTTTCTTCCAACACTCTCATGGAACCACGTTCCCTCTGACGGGGAACTCCGAGCCTGTAGGCCACTCCGTCATCAGCCACGTGCCATTCTATATCAAGTTTCCTCTTTTTGTCGCCTTCATAAGAAACTTTCGCAGTTGTGGCATTAACAGAGATATCCTTTCTTTTAATTTTGTCCTGACTGTAATTGCGGGTATCCACTCCGGTTTCAATTCCGGTCTCCTTCAATCCTGTGGAAAGATCCGTAAAATCAGTCACAAGTCCCAGTCGGGCATTCTCGATTATCTTGTCTCCATTCAATGTGACGGAGTATATCGGCTCTCCCCTTTCGGTCACATCCGTAATAACAACGATATTTCCGGACGGACTCTTTATTTCAGCTCCCATAGCGGCAAAAATGCCACAAGATATAAGAGCAATCGTAAGATTAAACTTCCTCATTTTCAGTGCGTGCAATAATTTCATTTTGAAGTTGGGCTGTCATATCGTTGAAATAGTCCGAGTAACCGGCAACTCTTACGAGGAGATCCCTGAATTCATCAGGATTCAACTGTGCCTTCTTGAGAGTTTCAGTGTCAACGATATTAAATTGTATATGATGGCCTCCGAGGCGGAAATATTCCCGAATCAGCTGGCTGAATTTTTCCAGATCCTGATCTCTTCTGAGAAGCGCCGGGATAAACCTTACATTCAGAAGTGTGCCACCGCTCTTGGTCTGGTCTAATTTTCCAAGTGAGCGAATCACGCATGTCGGACCTTTTGTGTCTGAACCATGAGCCGGCGAAGTGCCGTCGCTTATGGCAAAATGAGCAAAACGGCCGTTGACTGAAGCACCGCACATCTGACCGAAATAGTTATGACACGTTGTTGAAAGCATATTGAGCTGTGTCTTTCCTCCACGCGTATTAGGCCTTCCTTCGATGGCTTTCACAAGGTCGTCATAGACCCTCACAGCGATATCGTCAGCATATTGGTCGTCATTTCCAAAGAAGGGGGTGTGATTACGTATGTAAAGACGCATCGGTTCTTCTCCCTTCCAGTCTTTTTCCACTGCTTTCAACACCTGATCCATCGTGTATCGCTTATCCTCAAACACATGTTTTTTTAACGTTGAGAAACAGTCGGTTATTGTTCCGAGACCGGTGCACTGTATATATGTGGTGTTATATCTGGCCCCACCGCTATAATAATCCTTACCGTTGGCAATGCAGTCGTCAATATATAGGCTCAGGAACGTAGCGGGGGCATATAAGGAGAACATCCGTTCGATGTAGTTGTTGACAGCAAGCTTTAACTCTACAAAATATGTCATCTGTTTATGCCATGCGTCATAAAGCTCTTCAAAAGTCTTGAAGTTGCGTGGATCTCCCGTTTCCAGACCTATTTTCTTCCCTGTCAAGGGATCAACTCCGTTATTAAGGGTTATTTCAAGGATTTTCGGGGTGTTGAGATAGCCTGTAAGGAGATAGGCCTCTTTCCCGAATGCACCGACCTCGATACATCCCGAGCAACCTCCTTCTCGGGCATCCTCCAATGATTTCCCTTGACGCACAAGTTCCTTCACATAGGTATCCGGGTTGAAAACGGAAGGATAGCCATGGCCTTGCCTGATCACTTTCACACCCTCCTTCAGGAATTCATCTGGAGTGTTCTCTGCAATATGGATTGAAAGTCCGGGTTGAAGCTCATGCAGTTCTTCCTGGATTTCAAGTATCATATAGGAAAGTTCGTTGACGCCGGAATCGCCGTTTTTATCTATACCGCCGATATTGATATTCGTAAAATCGTTATATGTGCCTGACTCACGAGCAGTTATGCCCACTTTTGGAGGTGCCGGCTGATTATTGAACTTAATCCAAAGGCAGCTTAGCAATTCCTTGGCTTTGTCGTAGGTTAAAGTTCCATCTTCCAAACCTTTTTTATAGAAAGGATAAAGATGTTGGTCGATGTGTCCCGGGTTCATGGAATCCCATCCGTTGAGTTCTGTCACTGTGCCGAGATGCACAAACCAATACATCTGGATAGCTTCCTGGAAATCTCGTGGGGCATGAGCCGGAACCCAACGGCACACTTCTGCTATCTTCTCGAGCTCGGACTTTCTCTGAGGGTCGTCACATTCTGCTGCCATCTTCTCGGCAAGATCTGCATGTCGTTCAGCCAGAAGAATCGCCGCATCGCATGATATTGCCATTGCTTCGAGCTCCTGCTGCTTGTCTGTGGCCTCCGGATCGTTGATGAAGTCAAGGTCTGCAATTGCTTTTTGAATTCTCTTCTTGACATCAAGAAGACCTTCATGATACATTTTGCCATCCATGGCCGTATGCCCTGCCGCACGTTGTTCCATGAATTCTGTGAAAACACCGGCATGATACGCCTCTTCCCATTCTTTGGAGACATGGTTGAAAATTCTTTCTCTTTGGGTCTTTCCTTTCCAATAGGGAATCACTTCCCGCTCATAGGTGTCGATATCCTCCTGAGAAATATTATATGTCTGGAGTTCACGGGTGTCAAGCACATGGAGGTCTTCCACAGAATGGCATGTCAGCTCGGGGAAAGTGGGCACTGCTTTCGGTTTCGGTCCTCTTTCTCCAACTATCAGCTCATCGGGCCCTATATATAAAGTCTTTTTAGCACAGATTTCAT
Source organism: Muribaculaceae bacterium (assembly GCA_022509105.1). Lineage (GTDB taxonomy): Bacteria > Bacteroidota > Bacteroidia > Bacteroidales > Muribaculaceae > Lepagella. The sequence goes on from JAFLTV010000009.1 coordinate 12,907, forward strand.
AAAAATTCTTTGCACGCAAAACAGCTATAGGATACTTTCCATAGTTTTCCTTATAAAACTCTGTTTCAATAAGAGCACGTTCAATGGAGAGAGTTGCCGGAGTCTCAATACTCTCCTTACGTAAACGCTTGATCCTCTGATTCATACCCCCTTCATTCCCGGGGTGTTTTATTGTGAAATTTTTCATGATTGTTTTGCGTTATATACTTCTTCCAAAGTCATCGGTTTCTTGATTGTTCCAAGCATTCGGGCGCCATCTTCCGTTATCAGATAGTCTAATTCATTGCGCAAGCCTGTGAAATTTTTCCAGGATTCGAATTTATCATAATTTATAAATTCCTTGAATTTGCCTTCAGCCTTCCAAAGGTCGATCAATTGAGGTATGAAATATATTCCCGGTTCTACGGTGAACACAAATCCGGGCTCGAGTTTTCTGGATAATCTCAGAGATTTGAATCCGAACTGTGTGCTTTTCTTCTCCCCGTCTGCATATCCCACGAATTGCTCCCCAAGATTTTCCATATCGTGCACATCAAGACCCATCATGTGGCCTGTGCCACAGGGGAAAACGATTGCGTATGCTCCGCTTTCGGCGATATCACGCGGGTTTCCCTTAAAAAGGCCGAGATCTTTCAATCCTTCCACCACGGTTTCTGCCGCAGCGAGATGAGCATTGCGATATGGGTTGCCCGGGCGGAGTTCCTTTACAGCCGCTTCAAAACTGCGGAGATGAATGTTATATATCAATTCCTGTTGCTCGCTGAATCTTTCGCTCACGGGCATGCTTGAGGAAAGATCTCCTGCATAATGGAGAGAATTTTCAGCGCCGGCATCAAGAAGGAATATTTCTCCCTCCTTCAGGGTATGAACAAAACCATGATTGTGGAGCACGTGACCTGCCGTGGTCGCAATGGTAGGGAAAGCAAGTGAGGTGCCGGGTCGGCAACAGGCCTCCTGCAAAACTGCGGCTGCTATTTCCGATTCATGCACCCCGGGTCGGGCCATGCGGTAAGCCTTAAGATGCATTAAGGTGGAGATATCCACAGCTTCCTCTATTGCTGCGATTTCTTCCGGAGTCTTATGAATCCGCATATTCACAACCGCGCGAATAAATTTCTTATCAGCCCGGGCCGTTTGTTCCGAAGGCTTGATATCTAAAAGATCCAGCAACCGGATATTATGTTCTCCACGATAAGGAGGAAGGAACCTTACGGTGTGGTTCTGTTGGCGAGCTTTATCTATGTAAGCTTTGAAATCTTTTAATGGAGCTGTTTTTGTCACTCCCACTCTCAATGCATTCTCCTTAAGAGTCGGCATATCGCCGGTCCATACTATATCATCTATAGTGAGCTCATCGCCGAAAATGAATTCATCGCCGCTGTCGCAATCTAAAATTGCAGCCAGACCGGGATAATCAAGGCCCCAGAAATATAAGAATGTGCTGTCTTGGCGAAAAGGATATTCATTATCGGCATAATTCATGCCCACGAGATTATTGCCTAAGAAAATGCAAATGCCGTCCTCCACTTCTTTGCAAAGCGAGGCGCGGCGTTTTATATAAGTCTCTTTGCTAAACATAGTCTAATCTGTTCGGCTGTTTTCTTTTGTGAATTGATTGACATACTTGTGGCGTGAGATCTGTTGATCCGTAGCCGGAAAATATTGTGCTATAAGATTATAAAGATCAGGATCGCGTTCTTTTAATTCTTCACGAGTGTTGACATAATTATGCTTGCCGTCGGGATGATCCATTTCGGCGTTCACATTAAACCAGTCTTGCACTCCTTCTGCAAAATATTCTATAATATCTGTCGTACGGTAAGTATTGGTCCAGAGTCCTTTTTTAATGGCATTGTCAAGGAGGGCCTGCAATCTGTCGTTAATGCCGGGATCCACTTGAGAGATACCGATAAGATGAATGGAATGTGCGAATTCATGGATAAGGATGTCTTCGGCATGATACTTATCGATTTGATAAGCGAGCACATTCTCCTCCGCACAAGAAGTCACCGGAATTTCCATAGTGCCCTCGAGTCCTCTTGCCCTGACATCCCAGTTGAGTGATGTGTCGTTAGCGAGATAACGATGTTCCGGCACGTCGGTGGTGCCTTCATAGCGAGCCATCATGGTGACGCGTGTGCCGTGCTTTCTAAGCGCATCCATAACTTCGGGAGAAAGCATGGAAGTCATTGCATAGAGAGTTTGATAGCCGGCAACAAGGGCGCTGTCCGGACATCGCCATGATGAACAAAGAGGTATGCCATTGACATCAACATATTTGGCATACCAAGGGTCAAGCCCTAAGGAATCCGGAGGTGTGGTGATCACACACTCCGGTATTCCCATGGCTTTTACAAAATCTGTTTCTTCGAGATTTTCTTTTTCTGTATTGTTTCGATGGCAAGAGAGAGTCATGCAACCCAAAATTGCCAAAGCGAGGAGGATTCTTTTCATAAGTTATTTCATGTAGGAATAACGATAATCTGTAGGAGAAACCAAAGTTTCCTTCACAACTCTCGGGATGACCCAGCGGATAAGGTTGAATTCACCACCCGCTTTGTCGTCTGTGCCCGAGGCGCGTGCGCCACCGAATGGCTGATTTCCAACCACAGCACCGGTCGGTTTGTCGTTGATATAGAAGTTACCGGCCGCATATCTCAAATCGTCGGAGATTTTTTCCACTGCAAGACGGTCTTTGCCAAACACGGCTCCTGTCAGTCCGTAAGGCGAGGTAGTGTCGCAAAGTTCCACTGTTTCATCAACCTTGTCGTCATCATAGGGATAAACGGTTAAAACAGGTGCGAAAATCTCCTCTTCCATAGTCTTGAAATGAGGATTGGTTGTAACTATCACGGTAGGCTCCACAAAATAACCCACTGTTTTATCACGTTTTCCGCCAACAACAATTTCTGCGTCGCTTGATTTTTCAGCATAATCGAGATAGCTGTTGATATTATCCCAGGAAGCTTCGTCGATAACTGCATTGATGAAGTTATGCGGATCCATCACTCCACCCATTTTCACCTCCGAAGCAAATTTCTTGATCCATTCCAGCACCTCGGGCCAAAGGCTCTTTGGCACATACATTCTGGAGGCTGCCGAACATTTCTGACCTTGGAATTCGAATGCACCGCAGAAAGCTGCCGTAGCCACGGCTTTTACATCATCTGCCGAAGGATGAACGAATATGAAGTCTTTACCTCCTGTTTCACCTACGATTCTCGGATAGCCGATATATTTGCCAAGATTTTCACCTGCCTGGCGCCATAAGGAATTGAAGGTTGTGGTGCTACCTGTGAAATGTATTCCTGAGAAATACTTTGAAGATGTGGCAACCTTTCCGATCATCGCGCCGCTTCCGGGCAGGAAGTTAATGACGCCGTCGGGAAGTCCCGCTTCTTTATAAAGCTTCATCAGGTAGTAGTTAGACAATGTTGCGGTTGTCGACGGTTTCCACAGACACACATTACCCATAAGCACCGGAGTCATGCAAAGATTTGAAGCGATTGATGTGAAGTTGAACGGAGTCACAGCAAGCACAAACCCTTCAAGCGGACGGAACTCTGTATGATTAATGTTTCCGACTCCGTTTTTAGGTTGCATGCCATAGATCTTGGAAGCAAAATGCACGTTAAAGCGGAAGAAATCTATGGTTTCACAAGCACTGTCAATTTCAGCCTGGTAGATATTCTTGCTTTGACCGAGCATTGTTGCCGCATTCAAAACAGGACGATATTTGGTGGCCAGAAGTTCCGCCATCTTGAGGGCTATGGCAGCACGTGTGGTCCATGGTGTCTTACTCCATATTTTATGAGCTTCCATGGCTGCCTCTATAGCCATTTCAACTTCTTTTTCTCCGGCTTTATGGTATGTTGCCAACACATGTTTATGGTCATGCGGACATACCACCTTTCCGGTGTCGCCGGTGTAAATTTCCTTTCCACCGATTATGACAGGAATCTCCACTTCCGTGTTAAACTGTCTGTTTAATTCGGCGTCAAGAGCCTCCCGTTCGGGAGAACCTGCCAAATAAGCCTTTACAGGTTCGTTTTGAGGTTCGGGAAAATTTATGATTGCGTTATTCATATCTGATATGTCAATTCGTGATTATGATAAAAGATAAGTTTTTATCTTTAAGGTTAAGACTATTTTTTCTTCTTATATTTTCTAAATATAAGCCAAAGAATCAGGATAAAGCTAATCGAGATTCCGGCTACAAAAAACCAGAACATTATAGAAACATGCTGCACGCCATCGGGGGTGGTATAAGTGCAGGAACTTAACAATGCCGCTAAAGCAGCAGCGGGTAATATTGTTTTTCTCATAATGGTCGATTATTTTTTATTAGCCACAGCACTTTCTTCAACAGGCAGACAAGCCTTATATTCCAGGATATAAGCATTAAAGCCGGCCACATCTTCCGGCAATGGATCGATACTTGTGCCGGTGTTGCCTGCAAATACTTTATTTTCAAGATAATCCGCAAGGCTGAGCTTTTCCGTGTTCTTTATAAGGTAGCCGGCAAGCAATGCCATTCCCCAGGCACCTCCCTCTCCTGCAGTCTCCATAACGGAGATTGGAGAATTAAGGGCTGCCGCAAGAATTCTCTGGCCCACTCCTTTTGTTTTAAAGAAACCTCCATGACCTGTGATTCTGTCAACCTTTATCTTCTCTTCATCAAAAAGGATATCGTTTCCTATTTTAAGACATGCCACGGCACTGTTAAGATTTGTGCGGATGAAATTGGCAAGCGTGAAGTTATTGTTAACCGATCTCACAAACAATGGTCTTCCCTCATTCATGCCTGTGATAGGCTCTCCTGAGAAATAATTATAACTTATGAGGCCTCCACAGTCGGGGTCTCCTTTGAGAGCATGGTTGTAAAGCTTTCCATATATTTCATTCATGTCAGCCTCATAGCCCATCAGTTGGGTATATTCCCTGAAAATGCCCACCCAGGCATTAAGATCGGAAGTGCAATTGTTGCAATGCACCATAGCAACGAGACTTCCGTCAGGAGTAGTGACCATGTCGATAATTTCGTATGGTTTGCTGAGCTCCTTCTCCACAACTATCATGGAGAAAGAAGAAGTGCCTGCAGAAACATTACCGGTGCGTGGTTTCACGGCATTTGTGGCCACCATTCCAGTGCCAGCGTCTCCTTCGGGAGGACAGAAGGGAATTCCGGCTTCCAGTTCTCCGGACGGGTCCAGGATTTTTGCACCTTCCTCTGTCAGCTTTCCTGCATCTTCACCCGCTAAAAGAATCTTCGGAAGTATATCCTCAAGTTTGTATGCCAAGCCTTTTTCCTTCAAAACCGCATCAAACTTTTCAACCATTGCGGAATCATAATTCTTGGTGACGGGACTCACGGGAATCATGCCTGAACCGTCGCCAATGCCGATAACTTTCTTTCCGGTGAGCTGCCAGTGGGCATATCCTGCAAGAGTAGTCAGGAAGGCAACATCCTTAACATGGGGCTCATTATTTAAAATGGCCTGATAAAGATGTGAAATGCTCCAGCGGAGAGGTATGTTATAATTAAAAAGTTTTGACAGTATTGCCGCAGCTTCTCCGGTGTTGGTATTTCTCCATGTACGGAATTCTGCAAGCATTTTACCATTCTTGTCAAATGGCATGTATCCGTGCATCATGGCACTGATGCCGACGGCGCCAAGTTTCTTGATATCGACTCCGTATTTTTCATTCACATCTTTTTTGAGAGATGCATAACAATCCTGGATACCATGCCAAATATCTTCAAGGCTATAAGTCCAGAGATTATTCACAAACCGGTTTTCCCATTCGTGTGAACCCTGGGCTATAGGATTATTGTCTTCATCAATCAAGACAGCTTTGATACGGGTAGAGCCAAACTCTATACCGAGAATGGCTTTACCCTCTTCTATTGTTTGTTTTGCTTTTTCACTCATATCCTGAAAGATTAACAGAGTGATTTATTCAGCATGTAGTAAACTTCGTTCCAACGGAGCAAGTTCTTGAATTCCGGTATGGTGGTGTGGGCATTGATATGAGCCATCTCGATACCGGCGATTTCAGCATAGTCTTCCCAATATTCCGGAGTGACTACATAAGAGAAACATGAGTGGTGGGTTCCGCCTGCAAGAATCCAAGCTGCCGCTCCTGTTTCAAAGTTAGGCATCGGAACCCAGAGAGCAGAAGCTACCGGAAGCTTGGGAAGCGGTTTTGACTTGATGCACATCACGTCGTTTACAATCAGACGGAATCTGTTGCCGAGATCAACCACTGTTGCAGTTACGCCCGGTTTCGGAATTGATGTGAACACAAGACGCGCTGTGAGACTCTTGCGGATACCGATTCCAAGGAAATGAACTTCAAGCTTCGGTTTTTCCTCAGCAATCAGAGGACAAACCTCGAGCATGTGGGCCTGAAGTATAGAACTGTTCTCTCCATCGAAGTTGAGAGTGTAATCCTCGAGGAATGAGCAAGCCTTACCTTCCGACATCACCCAGACAGTTCTGTAGAGCGCAGCGCTCTTCCAGTCGCCTTCGGCTCCGAATCCATAGCCTTCGGCCATGAGTCTTTGGGAAGCGAGACCCGGAATCTGATCGAACCCCACAAAGTTCGGGTCATTGATGTCATGAGTGCCGAGATCGTCGAAATTAGTTGTGAAACCCTTTGCACCCTTCTCTTTAAGGATAGCTCTGAGAGCGAGCTCTGCCTTTGCTGAGTTCCATATTTTCTGATAGCCTTCAGTTTTGGGATCTTTCAAGTCGTCGGCCACTACATATTCGTTGAAATAAGTCTTGACAAGAGCATCAACGTCTTCATCTTTCACCTTTTTATAGTATTCCATAAGCTCGCTGACCGGAGCGTAGTCAACATGATAGCCGAGGCGTTGTTCCGCTTCTACCTTGTCGCCGTCTGTCACAGCCACATTATTCATCTGGTCGCCGAATCGAAGAATAAGCATATCCTGCGCATCAGCCCAAGCCACGGAAACTCTCTGCCAAACTGCAATTCTATGTTGAGCAACGGGATCTGTCCAATGGCCTACAACCACCTTGCGGCGAAGTCGCATTCTTGAGCAGATATGACCGAATTCACGGTCGCCGTGAGCGCTCTGGTTGAGGTTCATGAAATCCATGTCCATATCATCCCATGGAATCTCTTTATTATATTGAGTGTGGAAGTGGAGCAACGGTTTGTTGAGCTGCTGCAAACCCCTTATCCACATCTTTGCGGGTGAGAAAGTGTGCATCCATGTGATAACACCGGCACATTTCGGATCATTGTTGGCTGCCAGCATGATGTCGCTAACCTCTTTTGAAGAGTTGGCTGTGCCTTTATAAACCACTTTTACAGGAAGATTTCCGGATTTATTCAAACCGTCGACCATCTCTTTAGAATGAGCGTCTACTTTCACTACGGCATCGCCTCCATAAAGAAGCTGGGCGCCGGTGACCCACCAGAATTCATAATTTTCGTACATGGTATATTAGTTTTAATGAATTTTTTATTGATTTTAAGAATTTAGCCGGAAAATGACTTCTCCGTCTTTTATTGGCCATAGTAGGCATTCGGTCCATGCTTGCGGTTGAAATGTTTTTCTACAAGCAATGGATTCATTTTCAAATCCGGATTCACTGTAAACGCGATATATGCCATCTTGGCCACTTGTTCCAACACGACAGCGTTATGCACCGCTTCATGAGGAGTTTTTCCCCAGGTAAAGGGTCCGTGGTTAGTTACAAGCACTCCCGGAGTATGCATGGGATTCATATCCTTAAACCTTTCCACAATCACGTTTCCGGTTTCAAGCTCATAGCCTCCCTTCACTTCCTCTTCGGTCATGAAACGTGTGCACGGGATTGCTTCATGGAAATAGTCTGCATGAGTAGTGCCGATATTGGGAATCTCTTTTCCGGCTTGAGCCCATGCTGTGGCATAGGTGGAATGTGTATGAACCACTCCCCCGATTTCCGGGAAAGCCCTGTAGAGAGCCAGATGTGTCGGAGTGTCGGATGATGGCTTTAAAGTTCCTTCAACACGCTCTCCTGTGGCGAGATCCACCACAACCATGTCTTCAGGTTTCATATCATCATAGCTCACACCAGACGGTTTTATCACCACCAGGCCTTTCTCACGATCTATTCCGGAGACATTTCCCCACGTGAAAATCACCAGACCATGACCCACAAGTTCCAGATTTGCCTTGCAAACCTCCTCTTTTAATTTTTCAAGCATAGGTTTTCAGGATAAATATTTCAAAGGTTTAAATTCGAATCTATATAATTTAGCGCCCCTTTTGGAATTCTCTTTATCGATTAAATCCGTGGGGAACAGGCCCGGAAGCTCCATAACTCTCTTCCTGAAGTTACGTTTATCAAGCTTTCTGCCCATGAGGCTCTCAACAAGCGATTGCAATTGCGTGAGAGTAAACAGTTCCGGCAACAGGTTGAAGGCCAGAGACTCGGTGAGAATCTTTTCGCGCATCACCTCCAATGCCTTTCTGATCATCTCCGGATGGTCGAAGCTCAATGGCGGCAATTCATCTATATCCACCCATTTCACTCTTCCCGGAGTATTCTTAATTTCGATATTTTCTATATTCAGAAGAGCGAAATAAGCCACTGAGATAACTCTTGCCCCGGGGTCTCTTTCAACCTCGCCAAAGGTGCCGATCTGCCGGATATAGGCGTTGTGTATTCCTGTGAGCTGATATAACACACGCTTGGCTGCGTTGTCTACGCTCTCTCCTTCAGTCACAAAACCACCTATCAGCGACCATTTCCCTTTTTCAGGCTCAAAATCCCTCTCCACAAGAAGAATATGAAGCCGCCCCGATATCACCGAGAATATCATGCAATCCACTGCCACATGAAATCTCGGGATATCTCTATAGTGGATTTTTTCCATTATTTATTCTTACCAGAAATAAATATAGAAACAAACTGTTATACCGATTACAATGCAGGTGTTGATTATATCCCAGGCATTCCAGCTCTGACGAGTGGCAAGTCTCTGTTCTGCAGTTGATGTGCCAAATACCAAACCTCTGATTTTATTTTCATCCGGAGCTTTGGTGAAAAGAGAAACCACAAAGACAACAGCCAGACAGAACATCAGCATCCATCCGCAGAAGAAGAGCCAGTTGCAATCATAGAAGAGATACTGGAACCAGCTGTGATGTTCGGTTGGCAACACCGGCATATTACTATAGTAAATCTTCGCGCCCAGACGAGTGATGCCCACTACAAGCCCTGCGATAAGTCCCCAGAGACCACCCTGGGCTGAAGTGCGTTTCCAGACGATACCCATAAGGAAGGCGGCCGCGATACCCGGTGCCAATACAGATTGCACATCCTGCAGATAGTTATAGAGCACATCTCCCACAGAGCGCATCACAGGAATCCAAAGGATACCAAGGAGAACGATCACAACTGTAGCTGCCTGACCGATGGCCACAAGCTTCTTTTCGCTGGTGTTGGGTTTGAACCTTTGATAGAAGTCGATGGTGAAGAGGGCTGCAGATGAGTTGAATAGAGATGCAAGCGAGCTCATCAACGCAGCAAGGATACCACAGACGATAAGACCTTTGACGCCGGCAGGCAACAATCTTGCCACCAAAGTCGGGAATGCTGCGTCAGGTGTTGAAAGATGGAAAACTTCTCCATTTATAACGACACCTTTGTTAGAAAGAGCAAACGCAATCATACCCGGAATCAGGAACAGGAACACCGGAAGAAGCTTCAGATAGGCTCCGAAGATTGTACCTCTTCTGGATTCTTTTTCATTCTTACCTGACAATACACGCTGAACGATGAACTGGTCGGTACACCAATACCAGAAACCGATTACAGCCGAACCGATAAGAGCTCCGAGCCATGGATAGTCAGGGTCACGGTTATCACGAATAAGGTTCACCATCGTGTCGCCATATTCGTTAACTGTCTGCATCTTGCATATTTCCATCATCTGATCCCAGCCTCCGAGAGCTTTGAGACCGAGAACGAGAATGATCAGAGAACCCAGCAGAAGAATCGGAGTCTGAACAACCGATGTATACAACACAGATTTCATACCTCCGAAGATTGTGTAGAGAGCAGTCACTACAACAAGACCGATAGCGGCGATCCAGAAGAAATCTATACCCCAGATAGAGTCAATGCCAAACACCTGTTGGAAAACAAGACCTCCGGCATAAACCGTAACCGCAACTTTTGTCAGCACATAGCTGATCAAGGATATGAACGAAAGAATGGTTCTCGAAGCCGGGTTGTATCTTTTTTCGAGAAACTCCGGCATCGTATACACCATTGAGCGCGAATAGAAAGGCACAAAGACCCATCCCAAAATAAGAATCATCCAACCCTGAATCTCCCAGTGGGCCATTGCCATACCGCTTGATGCTCCGGCTCCCGCCAGACCGATCAAGTGTTCGGAACCGATGTTGGATGCGAAAATCGAGGCACCGATTACAATCCATGTGGCATCCTTACCACCAAGGAAATAGTCGGCCGCATTGTTTTGTTTCTGGCGCACCACCCACCAGATGATGCCTATAAGGCCTACACAGAACAGGCCTATCACAATCCAGTCTAAAACTGCCATAATCTATATCTTTATTTGGTTGTGAATTTATATATCGTGTGAGTGCTGTATGTTTCTCCCGGGTTCAGTCTTGTTGACGGCCACTCCGGTTTGTTGGGAGAATCGGGATAATGTTGGCTTTCAAGACAAACTCCCGCATGCTGATTGTAAACGGTTCCGTTCTTTCCTGTCAAGGTTCCGTCGAGGAAGTTTCCGGTATAAACCTGCACTCCCGGCTCTGTTGTATACATGGTCAATAAAATGCCGCTTTCCAGGCTGTAAAGCTCAACAGCCGGAACATTGATATCTCCCTTGGTATTCAACACGAAATTATGGTCGTAACCGTTGCCGTTCTTAATCTGCTGATTGTCGAAATTCTTGATGTTTTCGCCAAGAGTTTTCTGAGTGCGGAAATCGAAAGGAGTTCCCTCCACTGTGGCTATCTCCCCTGTGGTCATATAAGTGGAATCAACCGGGGTGTAGCCGTCAGCATTCACCATAATGAGATTGCCTGTGATAGGCTGCGCAGGATTGCCTCCTAAATTGAAATAGGAATGATTTGTCATATTCAAGATAGTAGGCTTGTTGGTAGTGCCTGTATATTGAATATCCAAAACATTATCATTTTTAAGTGTATAAGTCACCTGTGCCGTAACCTCTCCAGGGAAATTATTGTCTCCGTCGGGAGAAACCAGAGTAAGCACAAGAGTGGAATCATTAGGCTGGTTGGCTTTATAGACTCTGTATTGCCAACCCAAGGAACCCATTTCGCCTCCGCCATGCAGGCTATGTCCGAAATTGTTTTGCGGCAATTGGATTGTGTCGCCGTCAATAACAAATTTCCCTTGATTGATGCGGTTGGCATATCTGCCGATAGAAGCCCCGAAATCTGTGAGGTTGTTTTCAGGGAAATAACTTTGAACACTGTCAAACCCGAGCACAACATCTCTCAGGTTGCCGTCTTTGTCCGGCACCATAAGAGAAACAAGCCGTCCTCCAAAGTTTGTAATGCAGGCTTCCGCACCTTCGGAATTCACCAATGTGTAGAGAGCTGTCGGCTGGCCTTGATATTCAGCCTTGAAATTTTCAGGATTAAGCCCCGATTTTGTCAATTGCACATCATTCTTTTGGCTGCCGCATGCTGTGGCGACAACAAGCGATGCAATTGCGACATAAGGTAATAATCTTTTCATGATATGTTTTTGTCAAGTTAGTTATTCGTTAGTGAAATGCGTCTTCTTCATGTTTTGAGTGTTAAATTAACACTTAATATTTTTTGTGCAAAATAATTTTACATGTTATAAAACATATAAAATATAATGCTCTGATAATCTATTATTTAGTTAGTGTAAAAATCAATGATTTCCCGAATCGCCTCTTCACACACCACACAAAATTCCGGATAATAATTATCTCTCATTCTGCAGGTTTCAACAGGACGATAAACCCCCGTCTTTCTATAGCCGGCTCCCTCATAAGCTCCTACCGTTTGCATGGAATTGTTGAGCTGAAGGCTCTCTTCACGCGCCTGCTCTGTCCATGGCGTGGGTATAGGAGTGTCGGGGCTGACTTTGCTTTTCCATTTGGAATCGAAATCGGCCAAAGTCGTTATATTCTTTTCCCATGGTTCAACACCGTCAACGTAGGTCTGGTCTTCATTATCTTCATAATTGTATTCATCAGCCAGTCCCGCAAAACTGTGTCCGAATTCATGAACGGCTACCACCGGGGTGAGTTCATTATTAGCTGCTGCTATCTGATAGCTGTTGAAGATGCCGCCGCCACCATACTCGGTTGTATTAACCAGCATAAGTATCCATTCGTAAGGAAGCCCTTCAAGGTCCTGATGCATTCTCCAGACTCTCGGAGAAGTGAGATAGCGTCCGGAATAGAAAGTGCTGTAATGAGAACCGTATCTCGTGTCTTTCCATTCGTCTTTCAATGGAACGCTCACTCCGGATTCTTCAGAGGGGGTCATAACGGCCACAATATTGAATTTATCCTTGTTTGAGGCGAAGGGTTCATAGCTGAGTATGTCATTGCTAACCCGTTCTGCAGCTTCCAGGAAGGAATCCATTTCTTCTGCGGTGTAACCTTCGGCTAAAATAGCGAGGTCTATGGCTTCACCGGGCTCTCCTCCCTTGTGAATATATTTATGAGGAAGAGGGGCATGTTTTATATCTCTGACAAGCTCGTCGTCCTTCCGATAGCGATGATTATGAGAGGCTATCACCTCATTACGGTTGTTTCTTAAAGTCAGCCTGATATCCGCATCTTTTTTAGGCAATGGCACTAAGAAGGAATTCTCAAAGCTTTTGGAAGCTGTTTTTGCCTCCGGAGTGTATATCCATTCCTGGAAGAGAGTGGAAAAGCAATTATTGTAAAGGGTGTCACCGGTAACTGGATCAATAACGGTTATATCTCCGTTTCCGCTGACAGGAATCTCTTTAAGTCGCGAGGTTCTGCCTGCCCATCCGGCCTGTTTTGTCTGACCTTGAAGATAAATATAGCTTCCCTCCGGATTTCCTCCGAGGATATAGTCGATGCGGAGGGTGCTGTCGTTGAAATTTTCATTGAATTCTGAAGCCTGCAGACTTATTCCACATCCCAGAACCATGGATAGCAAAAGGATCTTTTTCATAATCATTTATGTTTTGCGGCAAATTCACCCGGTTTCATGCCAAACTGTTTTTGAAAACAACGTGAGAAATAACTGCTGCTGTTGAATCCAACCATATAGCAGATTTCATTAACTCTGTATTTATTTTCAGCCAACAACTCGGCTGCTTTTTTAAGACGTGTGATCTGAATAAGTTCGTTAGGAGTCACATCCGCAAGACTCCTGATCTTGGCGTATAATCCGCTGCGGCTGATTGCAAGACGCTCGGCTATAAAATCAACATTCAGATCCGGATTTGAGAAATTCTCTTCTATAAGAGACTGGAGCTTCTTCAGCAACTCGTTGTCCACCTCAGTTTGAGCTATAGTTGTTATAGGCTCAAGAGGCATCCGGGAATATTTCTTCCTCAGAAGAGCACGCATATCGAGCAAGTTGGCTATCCGGGCATCGAGATAGTTGATTGAAAATGGTTTTTCAACGTATGCGTCGGCTCCGGATTTCATAGAAGTGATTTTTGAAGCATTGTCAGTCTTGGCTGTGAGCATCACGAAGGGTATGTGACTGTAGTTTTCATCATTCCTGATTTTACGCAGGAATTCCTCACCATCCATCTCCGGCATCATCCAGTCGCAGATGATCAGGGAAACAGGCTTTTGATCCATTTTCTCTAAAGCCTCAAGCCCGTTGGAGGCTGTCATGATTTCATAATTCCTTTCAAAATGAGAAGATATGAAATCCACCATCTCCTTATTGTCATCGACAACCAAAAGCACCGGGTCTTCCTGAGCTGCCGGCTCATCGTCTGAAGGCGACATTATTTCACCTCTTTGCTGGGCGCTGATTTCATCCACACTTAGTGTCGGCAAAACATTATCCTGTCTCACCGGAAGAATGACTGTGAATATCGATCCATGTCCCGGATTGCTTTCAAGCTTTATCTCTCCGCCATGAGCATCAATCACACTTTTTACAATAGAGAGGCCAAGACCTGTGCCACCTTTGGTTTCATTTATATTGTCCAGAACCTGGAAAAACGGATTGAAAATCTTCTCCTGATTCTCTTTTGAAATACCGATTCCATTATCTTTGACAGAAATCATAAACTTATTGCCATCAGCCATCTTTTCACATTTAACCTCAATGAGATCTTTTGTGAATTTCATTGCGTTGTTCAGAAGATTGCTCACAAGCTTCGTAATGGCCTCAGGGTCTACATCCACTTCGAGATTGCTGTCGGGGAAATCTGTTTCCAATGTTATACCCTTATGCTCCATAGAGGGCCTGAACCTGTTGACAATACTTTCAAGCTGAGCAATAATGTTTTCATGGCGGAAACCGATTGGCAATGCATTATCTTCAACTTTCTTATAATCCAGAAGCTGATTCACTAAAGAAAGGAGACGTTTGGCATTTCTGTCAATCACCTGGAGGTCGGCCTTGATGGCATCGTTAAATTTCTCTCCGGAAGCCATAACTTTCTCCAGCGGCCCGATAATCAAAGAAACCGGGGTTCGGATCTCATGAGCAACCACTGTGAAGAAGTTAAGCTTCGAACGGAACATCTCTTTCTCCTGATTGTCGGATATTTTTTCAAGTTCCTTTAAATGGCTTCTCTCAAGTTTCCAGAGAATAAATCTTACAAAGAGAATCAATATTGTCAAAGCAACAAGAAGATAGAGAAGCTTCATCAAGGTTGAGAGATACCACACGGGTTTGACAACTATTTTCAGACTTATTCCATCTTCATTCCACACTCCGTCGCTATTTGCACCGACAACTTTTAGAGTGTAAGTTCCGGGAGGCAGATTGGAATAAGAAGCCCCGTTGACACCATCGCTTTCATGCCATGATTTATCGAAACCTTCAAGTTTGTATTTATATCTGTTGGCCTGGGGGTTGTCGTAAGAAAGGGCTGAAAAGAAAACAGTGAATGTATGGTCGGAATTGTCAAGTTCCAACTTGTCTATCGAATTAAGGGAGGATGGAAGAGGTTTATCACCTACTTCAATAGGGTTATTGATCAGATTGAGTGACGTAAATTTCAGATTCGGCACTCTTGAATTTGAACTGACGGCAAGGGGATCAATAGCTGAGAAACCGTTTACGTTTCCGAAATATAATCTGCCGTCGGAAGCAGTCAGTGATGAGCCCGGAAGAAACTGATTCTCACCCAAACCGTCGGAAACGTCGAAATTTCTCCAGTTGCCGTCACTTTTCAGGAGGATCATACCATTGTTTGATGACACCCAGATATCATCTCCCGATTTTTCCAAAGAATTAGCCGGTACTCCTTCGGGATAACCTTCCAACGGAAGAAAATTATTCTCTGCTGAATTATATTTGCAAACTCCCTTGGGAGTGGAAATGAAAATCTGATTGCCCTCTATAATCTTTATACTGTTGATATGATTATGAGGCAAAGAATTTTTCTCTCCTGTGTTTTTGAATCTAACCAGTTCCCTTGTGAAAGGATTATATTTAAACAGTCCCTTACCCTGAGTCGCAAGCCAGAGAGCTCCATTGCTATCTTGATCAATATCTGTGATCCAGGCCTTCAAATCGCATACTTTTTCAAAAAGATTTTTCTCAGGATTAAAAAGAGTCAGATTCTGAGTCGCGCCCATCCATATTTTTCCTGAAGCATCACGAAGAATTGCATAACAACTTGTCCGTTTTTCGCCTTCCACCGGTATTTGTGTCCATTTTCCGGAATTAATATCCACATATCCCGCACCATCGGTATACATCCCTACCCAAAGACGGTTGCCATCGCTACAAAGGGCATTGATATTATCTGCCTCTTTATGGTCCGTCAAGGAATATCGGCGGAAATTACGTGTCTGAGGATTATATTGACATAAACCCCCGTCGGCTGTGCCTATCCATATATTGCCGTTTTGGTCTTCACATAATCTTGAAACAACGTTTCCGGCAACAGAGTTCGTGTATAATGAATGGTGCCAGCTATGGAATCTGGATGAGACTTTGCCCAGATAATTAATACCTCTATAGAATGTGCCGATCCAAATTCCGCCATCAGAATCCTTTGTTATCGGGTATACGAAACGTCCGCTCATGCTTTCGGGATTGAGCTCGTCTTGAAGATACACACAACAGTCTCCGCTCATTAAATCAAGAAGCATAAGGCCGCTGTCAGATCCTACCAAAAGAAGGTCCGGCGAATATTGGGTGATAGAATGGACATGCCATAAAGGCACAACATCATTATGACAGAATCTTTTTCCTTCTCCGCTTGTGCCGTTAAACCTCACAAGGCCTTCGTCCCAGGTGCCCAGCCAATATTGGCCCCGGTCGTCTTTCATTAATGTCGACCCGCTAAAATTTCTTTTTACTCCGTCGACTGTAAGAAGGAATTGTCTGAACTGAGATTCCCTCCGGTCAAATTTAAATATATAACCCTCGCCATAATTGCAGACAGCCCAGATGGTGTTTAAATCATCTATATATATTTTTGAAATATAATTGGCAGTCTCGGAGAATGTGTAATTTTTAGCTAATTTTCCGTCGGAAGTAATTTTATAAATACCCTCTTTTTCAACCGAGACCCATACAGTGTCATCCTGATCCACTGCGAGGCTCAGAATATTGCCGCTGAGATATTCCTTTTCATTATCAATAACAGGCAGAAGGGCTAATTTTTCTTTATAGGGGTCGTAGCCGTAAAGACCTTTGTCTGTGCCGACAAGAAGCCCCTCTTTGTAAGGAGCTAAAGTCATTACATAAACATCCTCTTCCGGTTTTTGGGGATTTAAGGGTTCAAAAACTTTTGTATGTCTGCCGTCATATCTGACCAGACCTCCGTCTGTCGCAAACCACATGAAGCCATCGGCATCCTGCACAATATCTCTGACACGATTCGAAGGAAGCCCGTTTTCCGTGCTGATATGGACAAAATTGAAGTCAGGCCCCCTTAATTCTGCTGAAGAAATTAAAGGAACTAATAAAAGTATTAATATTTGAAGAAGTTTTCTCAATTAAAGTAAAAAAGATAACGAAGATAACAGAATTTCTGATTTGTAAAAAATTCTTATCGGTTGATTTTTATGGAATATGGCCATTGAGCGTCACCGGGATTATCCGGACCGTCAACATTTTGCCAATGTTCCGTAGGCGCTCCCATAACCACAAGCCATAGTTTTTCTATATCTCCGGATTTCGGTGTTTTGAATGTGACTTTCCCTTTAGCCTTGTCTTGCATTTCTCCGTATATCTCCTTTCCATTTTTATCTACTGCTACAAAGCCATAACGCCAGCCGGCTTTTTCAGGATTCTTGGAAACATATCCGGGAGCCCCTGCTTCTCCTTTGAACTCAACCGTTAAATTCTTGCCGGGTGCGGGCACTTCCAAAGGGATGACATTAAAGCCATAGTTTTCAGGAGCGTTCTTCTGAGATATTCTTTGCCAACCCTTTTCCGGATCATTGAATTCCGTGTGCCAGATATCAGTGTAACCCCTTGTGTAATCACGAACGCGATCTATATCCCAGTTCACGAGACGAGCATAGTTTTTAAACATCTCGTCGTTGAAATCTTTCTGGGAAAGATTGTTAAGTCTCATATAGGTCATGGCAGGATCTTCACCCTTTTTTCCCTGGCGAAACAATTCAGCGATGAAAGGTCGGCCATGCTTTTCGCCCCATAATTCAATCACATAAGGAGAATGATATATATTGTCAAGATGCAGAAAAGCTTTATGAGTTAGATCGGAAAATGCCTGCAAGTGATAATTCTCATCCTTTTGCCATTCGGGATTCACCTGCCAGAGCATCCATTGCGAAGTCATCTCGAAGAAACCGTTTCCACCCCAAGCCTCGCCTTCTCCGTCGCAGATGATTTGACTCTGGAAAGAATGTCCGAGTTCATGAGCAATGCAATTAAGCCTTTCATCCTGCACTCTGTTGGGAGCTATCCACAATGTACCGATCTCTTGGTCATAATCCCCTCCGAAAGCTGTCCCCTCTAAGGAATAATCGAGCATCACCATCATCTTGTAGTCATTAGCCTTTGAGCCCGGCTTTGTAAATTGGAGGGAATCCTGAAAGAAACCATAGAAATTCTCTAATTTCGAAAGCAGATTTGGAAGGTCTACTTTCATATTATGGCGAACTGTTTCTCCTTTTTCTGTCTGTTGAATAAAATCAGGAGCCGTAGCGATATTGTCACCGAAAGCAGGTGCCCAGAAAAGCACAATGTTGTCTGTCGAGACCATCCTGCTTTTATCCCATTTTTCTGCATCCCATCCGAATTCGATATCTTCGTCAAATCCGGAAGTGTCATGGGCAACTGACGGCTTCGGTATATAGATTTTCTTTTGATCCATCACTTCACCCGAAATATATCCGGCGGAAAGAACTGAGATTAGAAGAAAAATGAGCTGTTTCATGATTTTAGTCTTTTTGTTGGTTTTTTGTTTTCTTATCTCCTATAAATTCGGGATAAAGGAATCGAGATAGATTATGCGGTTGTTAAGCCAGTTTTTCATCGAGGTTATCTGTCCCTTATATTGAGTGCGGATAGGCCACATATCCTCTTCCAATTGCCACCAATAGTCTGAAACATATTCCGCTGTTTTGTTCCAGACAAGTTCATGGTTATTCTTGATTTTCTTCCATTCTGTTTTATAAATTGCTATAAATTCGGGATGACGGAAAAGATCCGTAAAGAACCTCGGTGGATTATATCGTGCATTTTCTCGAGTATAAGGATTTGTTCCCATAACCAATTCCCGTGGATTGGCAAAATATCTATGGCCTGTGTACATGTCACTCCAGTCGAAGTCGAAACCTCCGTCAAAATCCCATAAGGGCCCTAAAGTCCATTTTTCTCCTACACCCTTATGGATGTACATAGAACGCGGAGCATCCAGTTCAACGTTATATACTAATTCCTGTATCAAAAGGAAATCAGCCATGGATGTAACATCCAGAATTTCTTCTACTTCTGCGTATGTGCCTCTCTTAATTGTCTGTTCAAGTCTGTTGAATTCTTCACGAATTGCTTCCAGCTGAGCCGGTGACTGATTTTCAGGATTTTTCACACAAACCGGCATATCATAGGTAATCGACCAGAAATTATCCGGTTCATTGGAGTAGTAAGGCCCGTCGTCAGCATCGAGGCTTAAGAGATATCCCTCTTTTTCATCTATATTGACACGGTTTTCACCTTGCTGCACCTGTTCTGTGAGATGATAAAGGCCCATTTCCTGGCCGTTCAAATGCAACCACACATAACGGTTATGATTTGTGTAGGGCATATTCATGGTCTGACCCATTTCAAAAACATAAGCATTCATTAGGTCGGTCGGATCGCGGTATTCAGCCAATAACACCCAGCTTTTTGCCTTCCCAAGACCCAAAACAGATTGTTTCTTGTCAAATTTTATACGGTAAGGCTTCTTAGGATACCATTCCCATGTGGAGTTTCCTCGTCCGCGGATTCCTGCCGAAATATCTTCAAAATTCCAGTCTACGTTGTCACTTTCCATTGAAACAGTGCAATTCACATAATTTTCCTTCGATTCAATCTTGGCGTGATTTTCTGTTTCAATATAAATATGATGAACGCGGAATTCCATATCGCGCGTATCTTCGGGCTCTCCTTCCGGTTCCTCCTCTTCCGGCTCCTCTTCTTCCGGTTCTTTATCATCCGGAGTTTCTATTTCCTGCGGTGGTGTGGGTTCTTCTATGCTGTCTTCTGCACAACCCCATGTAAGTAAAGCTAAAGAAACTGCTAAAATATAAATTTTTTTCATGATTTGTCAGGCTAATTTATTGGTAATCGGTGGACCGGCAACGATCCACCGATTTATTAATCAACAATAAGATTAATGAAATATTATTCAGTCAATGTTATTGTTATTTCCCAGGTAGCAACATATTCCTTGCCGTCTTTAAGATAGACAAGCTGCGGGGTCTGTGTGCCGACCATTCCGGGTTCATACTGATCTTCGTAAGGCATCATACCCCAACCAACATCGTTGAGATCGTTAAATTCTATATAGCTGAATGCGTTTGAACCCCAGCCTACACTGTAGCCTTCTTTGTCAACCCACCATCCGCTTGCATTGGTGTTGCTGTTGTAAACGAATGTTCCGTCAGGTTGTTTCAAGCGCAATTTAATCTTTCCTTCTGTCGGTTGACCTGAACCGGCAAATAATCCTGCAAGTTCAGCCGGCTGCAGATGGAATGCCTGTACGAGATCTTTATTATTGGCACCATTGAATGAGCCCATACCATAAGTTGCCTGTGTGTAAGGAACGCTGAAGTTGTAAGAGATTGTAACATCCTGCATCGGCTTGTCATAATCTATATCCATCTCTTCATATCCTTCCACTTGTGCTCCGCTTATAGTAAATGCATAGGGGAACTGAGCGTCGGTGAGTTCATTTTCATCCCAGCCGCAGCCGATATATTCCTCCGGAGAACCTTGAACCACAAGGTAAAGAACTTCTGTGTTTGCAGGCACATTGAAAGTAAGTGATCCGTTGGCATCCTTACCAACCTCACTGTAAGTGCGTGTTCCGTTGCCATAAGCCACAAAACCGTAACGCCAGCCCATGTTTGACTCGCTGCCGACAGCAGCCTTATTATAAGTTGCTACTGATTGAGCCTTATCATTTACGATTGCCATGCCGGCATCCGAAGAATGTAAGGGAGCACCGTATGGCAGTCCTTCGAAGTTAACTGTCACTTCTCCTCCATTAGCCGGAACTGTCAACGCTATGATATTGAAACCTGTTGAACCGGGGCATGAAGAATAAGCAATCTGGAACTTACCGTTGTCATTTTTAACAAGGTTCTCTTTATACTGACCGCTGACATAGTTCTTCTTGATGGCCGGGAGAGTTTCCATATCGAATGTGGCCATCTTCATGGCATAGTCAAACAGTTCTTCACGAGTCTTCTGCCAGTCGCCGTCATTATACAAACGAGTGTAAGCCTCGATTGCATCTTCCGGATACCTGCTGTTTTTCCATATATTGGCGAATGCTTCGATGCCATGTTTTTCAACCCAATAGGTCTGCAACCAGTAAGAAGCATAACGCATCCATTCATGATGGAAATGACGATGGTGGTTATTCAGCCATTCAGTATAGTTATAAGTTGTGAACTGTTCATCCGGATAATCGATATAGCTTTGCCATTGAGCACACTGTTCCCAATAGCCGTTGCCCTGACCGTTCCAAGGATTATAACGGAATCCGGTTGAGAAATCATGGGGTTCTCCCTGGAGAACTTTATCAGCATAAACCTGATATTGGAATGAGTGACCGATTTCATGTCCGATAGTAGAACCTACGGGCTGCATTGTCGACGGAGTCACCCAAAGTGCTCCAATTGTATCGTCATATCCTGACCCGGTTGCTACCCACCATTCCGGAGTCGGGTCGAGGATATATATCTGCATCTTGTAAAGATCAAGGTAGCTCTTTCCCTGGCCAAGGTCAGCCATGCCAAGTTTGGTTATATTGGTGTCGAAGAACTTTTCTGCCTTTTCAAGAAGATCATCGATATTGACGGCATTATTGCCGAGTTCAGGATTGCCGGGATCATTGCCAAAGTAATTGATATCCCAGAACACGAAGAAGTGTTCACTCTCTGCGTAATTGCAGAAGTTGAATTTTGCATCCGAGCGAAGAATATTCTTGCCATGTTCTGAATTCACGAAGAACTTGTCATAGTTAGGCACGTCGCTTGGTTCGAGAATGATCACATCCGCGGCATATTGATAAACAGAGAAGGATTTTTCCTGTTCCAAGGCCCTGATTTTGAAATTGGCCGTACGAGCGATACCCGTTGAGTTGTCCTTGGCTGTAATTATAATGCTTACATAGCCGCCGGAACCCGACTTAGTTGAGAATGAAAGCCAGTTGGCATCGTTTTCATTTTCAAGTTCGAGATTCCAGATGGAACGGCAACTGAAATTGAGAGTGTCTTTACCCTGAGTTCCTTCAAGTGTAAAGGTAGTCGGAAGATTGGCATCATAACCGATGAGATCACCGTTGTAGGTCACATCATCGTCGTTGCAGGCGGTTAGGCCAAAGCCTAACCCTACAACCATTAATGTTCCGAATAATATCTTTTTTATGAGTTTCATGTTGTTAACGATTTCTGTGAGCTATTTTTTTAAGATACTTGTAACTCGGTTTTGAAGGAAATGAACGAGTGAGAACAGATGCTGCCTCCGGTTCATCGTCATTCGCAGTAACCGTGATATTGAAGGAGAATGTCACCTTCTTATTGTTTGCATACAGACCATAGACCGGTTTGTAAACGTCGCCTACCTGACATGTGGGTTCGCCATCCCATTCCGGCATAAGACCTACGTAAAGAGTGTATTCATCTTCCGGCCATTCTTCATCATAACCGTAATATGCTATGAAAACTCTGCCATTAGCGCCCCAACCGTCAAGCTGGCCTTCAGCTCCAAACCAATAAGCCGGATCGTCGCCCTGGTAAACGGCAGTGCCGTCAGGAAGTTGAGCGAAAGTTCTAACCTGGCCCATGGAGGAAATGCCTAAATCAGACATAACCTTATCCATATCGAATTCAAACATGCCGCCTTCATAATCATTATTGATAGGACAATCCATATCAACAGTGATGTTCAATACATTTGTTGCAGCATTTATTGTCTGATTCCAGTCTGTAGCTATTGCGAAACCTTCGTCGGATGCACCGGTTTGCCAGTTCATTGTGATCATAGCAAGCTTGTCGTTGCCGAAGAAACCTATCTTAACAGGCACTACAGTTCCATCTTCATATCCATGCTCGAACAGTTCCGGATGCATACCCACGCGGAAATTATTGTATTCTTCAGCTTCCGGGTCGTTTCCGCCATAATATTCGATGAAGAGAAGTCCGTCGCCCCATGAACCTACAGAGCCGTCAACAGCAAACCAGAAACCTCCAACACCGCCTGCTGTGTAATCGCGGGTCACGTTTCCTTCAGCATCATAAGAAACAACCTTAGCCTCGCTGAGATTTGAAATGCCTAAAGCATTGCAAATAGCTGAAGCTTCGATTGGAAGCAGGCAATAGCTGTAATCTGTGCGGAACATTTGTGTAACGTTATAGCTCTTTGTATAGGCCACATCACCATCCATAGACGCTGCAGCTCCGACTGTAATGGTCACATTGAATTCCACAATCTTGCCGGTGCCTTCGTATGTGGCGGCACAATGGATTGTTGCAACACTACCTTCTGTAAATACGCCCGGCATTGGTGCAGCTGAGAATGCAGCAACATATTCATCTGTCGGGAAACACATAAATACTGAAGCTTCATCACCCCATGAGCCTTTATATCCGTCTTGACCGAACCAGAAGCCGCCATTGCCTCTACCGTCAGATGCATCCATTTCCTGATAGTAGGATCCATCCGGATTAAGGGCAACCCAGGTGATAGCGTCCCATGAGGGAGCACCAAGCAAGCTTACTATTTCATCGATATCAACTTCAATGTCGGTAGTTTCATAGTTAGAGTTATATTCAATATTTCCTGCAAAATCTTTGGTTGCCACAACATCACCTTCGATCTCTCCAAGTTCTCCCACAAAGATATCGAATACATAAACTATTCTATAGTTAACTTCATTGGCATCCGTATAGCGAAGACCCTCCATGACATTGATATGCTCACCATCATAGAGCTGGCCGGGATACTGACCTAAATCACAGTAAACAACACCTTTTTCCAGATCAGCATATATCGAGGTATAAACCGCCTCATCATTGTTTGTATAATTCCATTCGCAAACATCTCCCTTAGAGTTCCACCAGTGTCCCCATCCTACATAGCCTCCGGCCTGTGTCTGCGGTCCGAAGTTATCATTATGGGTGGTGTTTTCGATTGCGAATGCAGTCAGTTCAGGATAACCGGCTACATAGTCGTCATCCTGCCAAAGATTTTGGATTGATTGGATTATCTCTGCGTCTGAGAGACCGAAAGTCTGTGCTGCCGCCTGATAATCAAGCTCCAATCTAACGCCATCGTATGAAGATTGGCTTGCAATCAGATTTACAGTGGTGACAACAATAGAGTCTGCATTGATCACCTGCATCAAAGAGTCGCGGACTTGTTTCTGGCGCAATAATTCCGCCATTTCGCTGTCGGTCAGGATATGCGGCCTGGAAAAATCAGTGTTGTCGCTACACGACTGAAATCCGATTCCCATCGCAAACACCAGCACCGGCAATAAGAATATATATTTTAATTTTTTCATTGCTGTTTGGTATTGAAATTAATTAATAACCCGGATTTTGAACGAGCTTAATATTAGCTTTCATAGATTCAGACGGGATATTGAACACTTCATAATGAGTGTCGTTGGTAGCGTCTTTGCAGAACCATGATTTTCCGGTGAATACGGAACGACCGTCAGCCATTTTAAATCTACGGAGATCCTGGAGACGATGGAATTCACACACAAATTCCCAACCGAGATCATCGAGGAGACCGCCTAATTCGATATCGGAACCACCTTCGATTGTGCGGATGTGGTTAGTCCAGTCTACGCAACCGAGCTCTCCATCCTGATCTGTCTGATATTCATCATGACCATATACATAGCATGAACCCCCTTTAAGATCCAGAACAGACCTTGTGGCCTTCGACGGATTGTTGGGGAATGAACGACGACGCACCTGAGAAACCAGGTCGGCTGCTGTCTGTTCGTCACGACCCAGACGGAGTAAACATTCCGCTTTCATCATAAGAACGTCGGCATAACGGTATACAACCTGATCCGTGGCTGCTGCTCCAAATGAGTTGCCTAATTGCATTTCATATTTGTTCATGCGATAGCCTTCCTGGAGGAAGCAACCGGGACGGTCTACTGAATGGAGGTTATAGTTCAAAGTAAGAATACCTGTTCCTGTCCAGTCGTGAGTGCTATAATAGATAGGATCGCCGGCATTCGGAGTGTAGGAACCGTCGGAGTTCTTCACTGCCTTGCGGAGTTCGCCGCCAAGCCATGTATCTGTGAATCTCTTGTCGTCCGGATCGTATGTGTCGAGCCATTGGGGAATACCTGCTGATGCATTATAGGCTGCGCAACTTGTCTCCCATACTTCGCGCATTGGCTCTGAGAAACAGAATGCGTTCCAGCCGTAGTGAACAGCGTGTGTGTTATCCTGCGGAATGTAGAAGATAACTTCCGGACATTGGCTGATGTCAACCTTAAAGGGATCGAGATAATTTGCAGCCAATGAATATTTGCCCATATCGATGATATCGTTAACCTCTTTGAGGCAAGCTTCGTAGCCGTCTGTGCCGCTTGTGCCGAGGTAAACGTTCTTGTTAAGGTAAAGTTTTGCAAGAGTCATAGTGGCGGCTGCCTTATTTCCCCAGCCGTAACCGCCTTCATTGATATTTTCCTTAATCCATTGGAATTCCTCTACAAGCCAGTTGTAAAGATTTTCAACACCCACTTGTTCAGGCAGATATCCTTGTTCCACTTGCTGTGTAATCAGCAAAGGCACATTGCCGTAGTTATCCATCAGATGATAGTAGAACATACCACGGAAGAATTTAGCCTGTGCCAGGCTTGCTTTTTCGCTTTCTGTCTGAGCATCAGCAAGCTGGTCGCACACCAGGTTAGTATAAACGATACCTTGGTAAGCACGATCGTAGGGAGCCTGAATCTGGCCTACTTCTGTGCCCCAGTCATGCTTATGAAGGTTGATATAAGCGTCGCCCCAACCGAAAGCAACACGGGCCGGAACAACATATTGGTCGGTGGTTTCTTCAACAAGCTGTCCCAAGGGGAACCAGTCGCCGATAATGAAATAACGGTATTGAGCAACAGCAGCACCAAGGATACTTGCCAGATCATCCGGATTGGAAAGGTCGATGTTGGTGTCGTTCAATTGTGAAAATATAGTCTCGTCAAGGTTGGTGCAACCTCCGGCCGCAAACAATCCTGCGGCTGCGAGACCAATGATAGATTTTCTTATAATTCTTTTCATGTTGTTAGTCTTGACGAGTTTAGAATTCGAATGATAAACCACAAGTATATGTGCGGGTAGTAGGATATTTATCGCGGTCATCAATACCCGGAGCCATAAACCAGTTGCTAACCTCCGGGTCTATGCCGGAATATTTCGTGATATAGAACAAGTTGTTGGCTGAGAAATAAACTCTGAGGTCTTTGATGAAGTTTGTGATTTTTCCTTTGAACGGGATAGTGTAACCCAAAGTGACGTTCTGCAATTTGAAGAAGTCGCCCGGCTCGAGGAATTCACTCCAGAAACCCTGTCC
Source organism: Muribaculaceae bacterium (assembly GCA_022509105.1). Classification (GTDB taxonomy): domain Bacteria; phylum Bacteroidota; class Bacteroidia; order Bacteroidales; family Muribaculaceae; genus Lepagella. The sequence continues at coordinate 39,383 of JAFLTV010000009.1, forward strand.
CATGGAGTTTGACTTTTGCACCATGAGGGCGCTTCCGTCAGCGTTGTAAAGAGGATTTCCTTCGCGGTCGATTGCATGATACCAGTTTTGAGCTGATTTCAGACGGTTGTAAGCTATACTGTTGTTTTCATAGAAAGCTCTCATTGTGTTGAGAATCTTATAACCGAACTGACCGGTGAACTGGAGAGAAAGGTCGAAGTTTTTCCATCTCAAAGTGTTACCCCAACCGAGGATCACTTTAGGAGCACCGCTGCCAAGTCTCTGACGGTTGGATTCGGTGTTAAGGTTTGCATTGAAAGGTTTCAAAACCCAGTTTCCATCATCATCACGTGCCTCTACGAGAGCGAAACCGTCTTTGTCATAACCACGGAATTTCAAGCCCCAGAAGTCGCCGAAGCTGCTGCCTACCTCCATACAGTGAGTGGCAACTGAGATAGGATCGCTGATACCTCCCATTTCCTGGAAGTTATCTGTTTCATAAAGGTCGCTGCTCAATTTGAGAAGTTTGTCTTTATTGTGGGCCAGAGTGAGAGTTGATGACCAATAGAAGTCTTTAGTTTCGATTGGCACTCCCGTGATTGCCAATTCCACACCGATATTGCGGATAGAACCAACGTTATAGGTAGTCATTGAATACATGTTCGGTGGAACGGGTACTACGTAGTCATAGAGAAGGTCGTCAGTGGTCTTGATATAGAAGTCTACATTACCACGCAGACGGTTGTTCAGGAATCCGAAGTCAACACCGAAGTTCCATTCTTTGGTAGTTTGCCATTTGAGGTTGGGATTATAGTTCTGAGTAACCTCAAGAGTCTTGATCCATTCACCTTCCGGGCTTAGGATATCTCCCCATCCTGCATAGTTATAAAGATATTGAGAGATGTAGTTTTGGTTAGGAGTAATACCGGTGACACCGAAACCTACGCGGAGACGGAGATTGTCAAGCCATGATCCGGCCGGGCTCATGAATTCTTCGTTCATGATGTTCCAACCTACGGAAACAGAGGGGAAAGTTGCCCATTTATTGTTTTTACCAAACTGAGTGCTTCCTTCATGACGGACAGAAGCGAGGATGTTGTATCTTTCATCGAAACCGTAGCTGATACGTCCGAAGAATGAGATAAGCTTATCCATTTCGCGGCTTGAACTCATTGATGCGTGGCGGTCTTCTTCTGTAAGGAATGAACCGTTGCCAAGATTGTTCCAAAGGTAAGCAAGTGTTGAGAAGTTACCGTTGCCGGCGCTGAAACCTTCAGATTCATTTTCAATATAGCTGTAACCCAAGAGAGCGTCAAATCTGTGTTTGCCGCCGAAGTTCTTGAAATATTTAGTGGTTACTTCAAGGTTTTTGGAAATATATGATCCTTCTCCTTTATATGCATAACCGTTATAGTCGGTCTGTTGAGCTAATGTGTAGTAATCCGGAGAAGTGAAAGACTCTGAAAGACTTCTGTTTTCACTCCATGAGAGCAAAAGTTTGGTCTGCCATCCTTTGATAGGTTCAACTGTGACATTGCCTACTGTCTGGATGAAACGATTGGTTGTGCTTCCGGTAACTTCGTTCAATATCTCAAGCGGGTTGTAGTATTGATATTGTGAGAAATCTTCATAGTAGCTTCCATCGGGATTATAGACCGGCTCAGAAGGGTTATGAATGATTGCCTGGCGGTAAGCGTAAGCAGCGTTGCCGTTTGCAGCAGAATATTTCTGACGGGTTGTCAATACATTGAAGTTGAAACGGAGAATATCATTCCAAAGATACTGAGTATAATCCATCTGCATACGGAAGTTTTCGTTGTCAGTGTTTTTGATTATACCAAGTTCCTTATTGTAAGCCAAACTTGCAGCATAAGTTGCAGATTTGCTACCTCCGCTGATCTGGAATGCATGGTTCTGAGTGAAACCGGTCTTTCTTGTGATGGCTTTGAGCCAGTCTGTGTCATAACCCATGTAGCTTTGAGCAGTGCGACCGTAAAGAACGTCGGTTGTGTCCATGAATTTAGCTTTCTTCGACCAGTCTGACCATGAGAAATAGTCGGAATAAGTAGCTGTAAAATATGAAGTGTCAGCTCTTTGACCTGATTTTGTAGTAATAAGGATAACACCATTAGCACCACGAGTACCATAGATGGCAGCGGCAGATGCATCTTTCAAAACGTCGATAGAAGCAATGTTTTCAGGAGCTACAGTGTTCATATCGCCTTCGATACCGTCTACAAGAATCAAAGGCTGAGTGGAACCGTAACCTGCGGATGTGATACCACGGAGGCGTATTTCAGAAGTGGCACCCGGAGCACCGGAAGATTTGATAATAGTCAAACCGGCCACTTTACCCTTGATAAGGTCAGCTGCGTCTCCGATTTTACCTTGTGAGAAGTCTTCAGACTTAATGGATGCGACTGCTGATGTAAGGTCGCCTTTTCTTGCCGTACCGTAACCGATTACAACAACGTCATCAAGAAGCTGGGAATCTGAAGAAAGAATAATTTTGCCAAGGTTTGTTTCACCGATAGGCACTTTCACGGTAAGAGATTTATAACCTACATAAGAGATTATCAATTCCTGACCGGGAGCGGCATTAATAGTGAAATTACCGTCGATATCAGTGGCAGTACCGGTTGTACTACCTTTCACTAAGATTGTAGCGCCGATTAGCGGTTCGCCATCGGGATCTTCAACCGTACCGGAGATAGCCGTAGCCTGTTGTGGCGCGGCTGCCGGAGCCGGTTCTGCGAATGCCTGTGGTATGCTGATGGCAAAACCAAGGCATGCGAATACCGCAATCTTCAGTATGGAGCTGAAGCTCGGTAAAGTTTTTCGCTGTTTCATAAATGTTAAGATTAGTTTTTAATTTATAAAGTTTAGTTGATTAATTTACTTTCCATTCAATAACGCCTCCGCTCTTGCCCTCTTTTAATTTGGCAAGCACTTTGAGGTCGGTTGTGGTGACGGGTTCAAATTCCACATGATTATATTTGTCGAGTTCGACGCCGTAAGGATTTTTAGCCTTCACGGGTGCCCATTTGTCATCCGGGGTCTTGTAATAAAGTTCCCAGCTTTCGGGCGCATCATAATCAACGTCATAATGATCGAAAGCAAGCCAATAAATGTCTACATTGCTGACCTTCGTGGGTTGATCGAAACGATAGCAGATATTTTCGGGAGTGCCTTCTCTGAGCCACCAATAATGATATGGCTTTGAGTTATCTGCACTTGATTTAGGTTCCCAAAGGTCGTTGTAGCCCCAAGCATAACTCAGGTTGGAAGTTGCAGCAGGTTTGTCGGAATTGGGCTGCGTGGGTTCTGAATACATCTGTGCTTTGCTTGCCAAAGTTGGTTCGGGAGTGGGAACTGCAGAATTCTCTGAATCGGCAATCCATACTTCCATATTGTCTGCCCCGCGATTATTCCATGTGCAATAAGGAATAGCGGTCAGCTCTGCTTCAGAAGTGGAACCGTCAAGATGTTTCTTCTTGCCGGTTGCTTTCAGAGTCATGACACCATTTAAAAGCTCGGGCTCGAATTTTTCTGTGAACGACGCCTCATAGGGAAGATATTTATCGAAAACTATACTGTCTTTCTGGTCTTGACCTTCAAGACAATACATGACAGGACCTCTTTGAAGTGCCACTCTTCCTTTGTTTTCTGCTACATTTTCATTGGCCTTTACTCTTCTCACCTCCATAGGCAAGGATAATTCCACCTTGTCGCCCTTCTTCCAATCTCTTTTGATAGTGGCGTAGCCGTTTCCCGACATAGCTTTAACAGATTTGCCATTAACCTTTATTTCGTAACCTTTTGATGGTGCGGAGGCAAAACTATATAAATCTGTAGGCACGGGAGCATTTTCCACCCAACCCGGAATTCTGAGTCTCAAGGCAAATTCCCCCTCATTTTCCGGTTGCACAAGAAGAGAGACATCACCCTTCCATGGAAAATCGGTGGTCTGAGTCAGTTTAACCTTATTATTATTGGTCTGTATTTCAGCGTCGCTTTGAACATAAAGATTCACAAGGATATCATCACCCTGTGTGGCATATGCATATTGTGGAACACTGGCCATGAATCTTGTTACATTTCCCGGACAGCAAGCGCACCCGAACCAAGGTTCCCTTGAATGTTCACCCATTGATTCCAATGGATTGTCGTAGAAAAATTTATCTCCGGAAAGAGACACTCCGGAAGGTACTCCATTATATAAAGCACGTTCGTAGACATCCACATATTTTGCATCGCCTGTTGCCAGAAACATTCTGTAGTTCCAATAAACATTGGCAATTGCTGCGCATGTCTCGCAATAAGCTGTGTGGTTGTTCAATTCATAGTTAGGTCCGAAACCTTCACCTTGAGGACGGCTTCCGATTCCACCCGTGATATAAAGTTTTTTTCCGGCCATATTGTCCCAGATACGTTCCAGAGCCTTGAAATAGGCTGTGTCGTTGGTTAATGACGCCACATCGGCAACACCGGAATAAAGATATCCTGCTCTCACTGCATGTCCTACAATTTCATCTTGTTGCAGGATAGGCTTATGGTCTTGTGAATATTCACTCGGTTTATGTCCGTCTGTGCATCTTCCGGTTTCCTCAACGAAATATTTGGCAGTGTTAAGATATTTTTCATCACCTGTAACCTTATAAAGCTTTGCGAGAGCCATTTCCACGATAGGGTGTCCGGAAGGTCGATGAATCTGTCCCTCGTTTGGTCCGAATACCTGGCAAACGAGATCGGCATTCTTTATGGCCACATCAAGAAGGCTGCGTTTTCCTGTAGCCAAGTAATGCGCCACAGCAGCTTCATAGAGATGGCCGGAATTGTAAAGTTCGTGAGAATTGATTTTCTCCCAACGATGTGTGCCCCACCATCCAGCAAGGCGTTCACATTTGTTGGTTACACAAGTTGTCAGATAGCCGTCGGGTTCTTGCGCGGCTGAAATAAGGTTGATCACACTGTCGAGATAATTATCAAGTTTGGGATCATATTCCACAGCCAAAGCATAGGAAGCTCCCTCGATTATCTTATACGGATCAGTGTCGTCAAAAGAAAAGTCTCCGCGGTGTTCACCCTTTTTCAAACCTCCGGCAATTGCAAAATTGTCAAAGCGGCCGTTTTTCTCACATTCAGCAAAAGCCGAGGGAATGGAAACTTTTCTGTTGGTTTCGATTCTTGGAGCCCAGAAACTGTCGTTGAAGTGCACTTGCGTGAAGGCAACTTCATTCACGGGCTCATCTGGAGCCTTGTAAGCTTCGGCCTTAGAGCAAGCTGAAAGCGTTGCAAAAGCTCCAAAACATGCAAATATTACCTTTGTACTTGTCAGTTTCATGGTAGGTTAGTTAATAATGTCTGCAAAGTTAAGAAGTCTTAAAAAACCGTAAGTAATAATTATGTCTAAATAAGTAATAAAATTGTCTAAAACTTTAGATTTTAAGCATGTTTAGAAAGGGAAGTGGATTTCCATAAAGAAAATCCACTTTGAAAAAATAACTTAAATTTTAGAGATTATTTTAAAACCATTTTCTTTCCGTTAACGATGTATATGCCCTTCAAAGATGTGAGGTCTTTAACATTGATTCTTACACCCTGGAGATTGTAAACCTTAAGTTCCGAATTATCATTTACAAGACTTTCAATGCCTGTGCTTGCGCCATATTCAGCATCCGGATTGATAGTTACTGAAACATTGAAGAGGACAATCTTGCTGTCATAAAGGAAGCCGATATTGCAGGTGGCTTCAGCTTCTTCACAATCCGGGAAATTGCCGACTACAAATCCGTTTATATTTCCCGGATCGTCAACTTCGATAAACCAAGCTGCGGATGCGCCCCAACCTGTCACTTGTCCTTCATAACCATACCAATAACCGGCATTAGCTGTCTGGCCCACGATTTCTCCATCTTCATCCATTGAAATAACCATTTCAAGAGTGAGAACATCACAACCTAAAGCCTCTTTCACTTCTTCTGCATTGAAAGGAAGAGCTGCCGTGGCATAATCTGCCAATGGTTTGTTTGAATATTCAAGACCAATTTCCTTAACCACTTTCACTTCGCCATAATCGAGGGCTTCCAGAGTAACCGTTACATTATAAAGAACAACATTTTCATTATAAGCAAATCCAATATTACATTCTCCTGTGACGGGTGCCGTGTTCGGCATATTGCCTAATGCCCATGCGTTATCTTCATGATATTCAATAAACCATGCAGCTTCATCGCCCCAGTTGCAAACATGGCCTTCTGCATTAAACCAATAGCCGTTGTTACCGGTTTGTGGCAATGCCTGATTTTCTGAATCAAGAGACACAACTGCCGCCTCATCTATAGAGGAGCACCCAAGGAGGTTTGCAACTTCTGCAACATCAATAGCAAAAGAACTTGCCTCGTAAGAAGTGTTGAGAGTGTGAACACAATCAAGATCAATTGTCTTGACTATATTAAGAGCATTTGCACTCATTGCAAAGCCACCGAACATGGCAGCCAAAGCCATAACTTTTGTAGAGTTTTTCATAGGCTGAAAATGTTAGAAATGTTAATAATTTTGAAATGCACGGCAAAACTAATTTTTATAAAATTCAGTAAATGAAAAAATTTTCCAAGAAAAGTGAAAAATCGTCTAATTTTATCAAAATGAGTGTATTTTGTACAATTTTTAAATACCTTTAGATTCTTTTTTACTTTTAATTAGATTCTTTGTGATATCTTTGCAACAGTTATCGGATTCTGATCTGACACATGAGCCCGACACCCCGAGAATAACCGGATATCCTAAGGATAAAAAGACAAAATACCCTCGACTAACCATGAAAACTGACCGTTTCATTAAGAGCTCCATTCTCTTCCTGATTCTGATAATTCCCTTTGCACTTTCCGCAAAGAGGGAATCAATTAATTCTCCAAACGGTAAAATCACTTTGAATGTCAATGATGAGAACGGACATCTCTCAATGTCTATTTATGATTCCGGGAAGGAACTGCTCTCGCCATCTCCTATAGGTCTCGTTTTTGATGCCGGTTCATCCTATAAAAGTGAAATCAAAAAAAGCAAGATTAAAAAAAATATTAGGGAAATGATAGAAGCCCCATTCCATCACACTCCTAAATATGAAACTATTTATAATGAGCTGCTTCTTGAGCTGAAAGGAAACATTCAAATAGAATTCAGGGTTTATGATGACGGCGTAGCCTACCGCTATTTGACTAAAAATAAAAAGGAAAGCATAATAAATGATGAAATTTTTGAACTGAATTTGCCCGGAGATCCCATAGTTTACCTTTCTCACTCCACTAATCCCGAGAAACCGTTTGCTATGGCATTTCAAAATTTCTATAAGCCCACTCCTATTTCATCAGCCTCGCCTCTTCCTGCATTTTTACCTGCGACCGTCGACTATAACGACGGCCTAAAAATGACTATTCTTGAGAGCGATCTCGAATCATATCCCGGAATGTTTCTGCAGGCTGATTCCGTCTCTTCAAAATTGAAAGGTGTGTTTGCTAAATATCCTAAATCTTTTGACTATTATCCCTGGCGCGTCCAGAAATTCGTTACATCCACAGAAGATTATATAGCAAAAACCAAAGGCGAGAAAACCTTTCCGTGGCGAATTTTTGCTATAACTGAGATTGACACTCAAATGCCTGTCAATAATCTTGTCTATAGTCTTGCTTCTCCATCGAGAATGGATGACATTTCATGGATAAGACCGGGAAAAGCAGCATGGGAATGGTGGAATGACTGGGGACTTCGCAATGTGCCGTTTAAAGCCGGGATTAACAATGAAACTTATAAATACTTTATAGATTTTGCTGCTGACAATGGTTTGGATTATGTAGTGCTCGATGAAGGATGGTATGACCCGAAATCAGGCGATATGCTGACTACGATTCCGGAAATAGACCTTCCTATGCTTTCTGAGTATGCACGTGAAAAAGGAGTGGGTCTCTGGTTATGGACCGTATTCAATGTTCTTGACTCACAACTCGAGGAAGCTTGCCGAAAATATTCCGAAATGGGGATAAGCGGTTTCAAGGTTGATTTCCTCGACCGCAACGACCAGGAAGCAGTGGAGATGACCTACAGAATAGCCGATGCCACGGCAAAACATAACCTTATGCTTGATTTGCACGGGTTTTACACTCCGACAGGACTTAACCGCACTTATCCTAATATTGTGAATTATGAAAGTGTGTTTGGAATGGAGGAGATGAAATGGAGTGATCCTTCTGTCGATATGCCCGAATATGATGTCACTTTCCCTTTCATCCGAATGATGGCCGGACCCGTAGACTTCACTCCGGGCGCTATGCTCAATCGGTCGAAATCCGATTGGAAAGCTGTCTATTCCACTCCAATGAGTCAGGGAACAAGAACGCATCAGATCGCTCATTATATCGTTCACGACACTCCTTTTTCAATGTTGGCAGATTCTCCTTCAAATTATTTGGAAAACAAGGATTGTCTCGACTTCATTGCCTCCATTCCTTCTGAATGGGATATGACTGATGTGATTGATGGAGTGATGGGTGAATATATCGTTACACTAAGAAAAAAAGATGATGTTTGGTTTATAGGGGGTCAAACCGACTGGAATGACCGAGATTACGAGCTTGATTTTTCATTTCTTCCTGGGGGTTCAAAATTTAAGGTTACGATTGTCATAGATGGGAAGAATGCAGACCGACAAGCTCAAGACCATGAATGGGAGACTTTTACCGCTGATTCCGGCAGTAAGAAATCTATCCACATGGCACCCGGTGGAGGATTTGCAGTCAGGATTGACCCCCTTTAATTTTTCCAAAAAAAGACAATGAAAAATTTAATCTGCGGATTTTTGTTACTCAGTGCCGCGTCCGCTTTTGCGGATGTGGCATATAATGCTCCGGGGGCATTGAATCCTTTTATCCCGGGATATTTTGCTGATCCCACAATAAAGAAGTTTGGCGACACCTATTATGTTTATGCCACAACAGATGGCAGCGGAGCCGGTTTCGGCCCGGCACAGCTCTGGCAAAGCAAAGATTTTGTCAATTGGACTCTCATGCCGATGAATTGGCCCGACAGCCATTGGATATGGGCTCCCGACGTGCTGCATAATCAGACAGATGATAAATATTATTATGTTTATTGCCAGCCTTGTCAGATACATGTCGGCGTGAGTGAAACGCCAAGAGGTCCCTGGCAAAATATTTTGGGAGAGAGCGAGGCGGTATTGGTGCCCGACAGATTTGTTACAAATGCGATAACCCTCGACGGCCAAACTTTTGTTGACGACGACGGCTCGATTTATATGTATTGGGGCACGTGGGGAATTTACGACGGTTTCGGTTGCGGAGCCGGTAAATTGACGCCCGACATGAAAAGCTTCACAGAAACGAGGCTTATTCCCAATACAGAGGCAACCGACTTCTTTGAAGCTCCCTTTGTATTCAAAAAAGACGGAACTTATTATTTCATGTATTCTTCCGGTTCTTGCCATGACCACACTTACCGAGTGCAGTATGCCACTTCCGACAAACCGCTCGGTCCTTATACATATCAAGGTTGTATCCTGGAAACTAATGACGTTGGCACTGTTCACGGTCCCGGCCACCACTCTCTTCTTCAGGAGGGCGATGATTGGTATATTGTTTATCATAGGCATGACAATCCTCATTCCAACCGCGGTTTTCATCGTCAGGTTTGTATCGACAAAATGGAATTCACTCCGGATGGAAAAATCAAGAAAGTGGTGCCCACTCATAAAGGAGTCAAAGGGCTGGGCAAGAACAGTATAAAAAGTAAAAATCTCGCTTTTGGGAAAAAAGTTAAAGCCTCATCATACTACGATGATGATTTCAAACCGGAATATGCCGTGGATGACAATAACGGCACTCTATGGCGCCCTGCCGGAATGGGTCTGGAATGGATTGAAATCGATCTGGGGAAAAAGGAAAGTATCAAGACTATCCTTACTCAATGGGAATATGGCACTCAGTTTTATCAATATTTGATAGAAACCTCTGAAGACGGGAAAAACTGGGAAGTTTTTGCCGATAAAAGAAAGAATCGTCTCGCAGGCAGCCCAATGGTTGATTTCGGAGATAAAAAAGCCCGTTATGTAAGAATCACTTCCACAGGAGGAGAAAAAGCGGGTTTTAACGGAGCCCTCTGGAATGTAAAAATATATGACTCAATAGAAAACCAATTTCCTCAGCAATGGCTCGGTTTGACCGGCAACGACTGGAATGGCCTACAATGGGAAAACAATCAGGGTCAATTGGGAGGAAGTTTCAATCTTGTGGAAGGAAATGTGGCGACAACCCGTCAACAAGGCCACGACGCTATTGTCCTCTCTCCCTTGACTACTCTTATATTTGAAAATCAAGCGATTGACAAATCAATTCCGTTTACGGCCACAGCCCTTGTTCTTCAAAATGGTGAATGGAGGCAGATGCTGTTGGATGAAATGGTAACTGACGGAAAAATCACGCTAAAAACCGGTGAAAATCCATTGACTTTGGCGGATCTAAGGTTTTACAACTGGCCTTTGACAGAATTTGAAAAGGAATTTGATTCTGTAAGCAAGATAAGGAGAAATCCGGTGGCCTCCCGAGAGCTTCAGGGAAATCTGGTGAACATTAATTTTAATAAATTTGAAGTCGGCGACACGGTTCCTTTTATAGAAAATCAAGGTGCTGTCTACGGTTACTTCGAAACTATGGGTCGACCCGCTGTAGTCAGAGAGATAAACGGCAAAAAGGCTCTTGAATTCGATGGTAAGACTTCCTACAGATCAAGCTTCCCGCTGCCGGCAACTGTAAGAGACAATGCTCCCTACACTCTTGAAGCCGTAATTTTGAACCCCGAAATAGACTTAAATGAATGTTATGTCGATTTCACTTCTTCTCACGACGAGCTAGAGAAAATAATGGGAGTGAACGGCACGGAACCGCGTTGCGGAGTCATGAACCATTACGGCTGGTATGAAGATGCAGGATATCCCGATGTGAAAAATCTTGAAGGAGAATGGCAACATATCTATGTTTGTTTCGACGGTCGCATAGAGCGTGTCTATATTAATGATAAATTAGTGAGTGAGAAAGATATACAACTCCTGGTTAAACCCGTTCAATACATAACCTTGGGCCTTAATGCCGAACAGGAATGGCCTTTCACGGGATATATCCATTCACTGAAATTCTATGATGAATACCTTCCATATAATAACCAAACTACTCTATAAATGAAAAAATTCATTGTCTCGGCTATGTTGGCATCGATGTTTATGCCAACTTTTGCTGAAAAGAAACTCACAAGCGGATATCCGATTAATCCGGTTCCGTTCACCTCAGTTAAGGTAACCGACAATTTCTGGGGACAACGCCTTAAGGCGAGTCGTGAAGTCACAATTCCTCTTGCATTCAGCAAATGTGAGGAAACAGGCAGATATGAAAATTTCGTAAAGGCCGCACATCCCTCAGACACTATCACGGTGGGAGGACTCTCATTTGATGATACAGACGTCTATAAAACTATTGAAGGAGCCAGCTATCTTTTACAGACATATCCCGATCCGCGCCTTGAAGCTTATATTGATAGCGTTTTGGTGATTGTGGCCGCAGCTCAGGAGCCTGACGGCTATCTCTATACTTCCAGAACGATGAATCCGAAACATCCTCATGAATGGGCCGGCTCGAAGCGTTGGGAAAGCGTGGAAGACCTCAGTCATGAATTCTATAATCTTGGGCACATGATAGAGGGAGCCATAGCCCATTATCAAGCCACAGGAAAAAGAAACTTCCTGGATATAGCCATCAAATATGCTGATTGCGTATGCCGTGAAATCGGAGACAATCCTGGGCAGGTGCAACGCGTTCCCGGCCATCAGATTGCTGAAATGGCGCTTGCAAAATTATATTTAGTGACTGGAGACAAGAAATATCTTGACCAGGCTAAATATTTTCTCGATAAAAGAGGATACACATCTCGCACAGATGAATACAGTCAGGCACACAAACCTGTGATTGAGCAGGATGAAGCTGTAGGCCATGCTGTGAGAGCTGCCTATATGTATGCCGGAATGGCAGACGTAGCCGCACTCACCGGTGATTCAGCCTATATCAAAGCTATCGACCGCATCTGGGATAACATCGTAGGTAAAAAATATTACATCACAGGCGGCATCGGAGCAACAAGCAACGGCGAAGCCTTCGGAGAGAATTACGAATTACCCAATATGTCGGCTTATTGTGAAACTTGCGCCGCTATCGGTAATGTTTATGTCAACCATCGTTTGTTCCTCCTACACGGGGATTCAAAATATTACGATGTTCTGGAACGCACCCTCTATAACGGCCTTATTTCCGGTGTGGCTCTTGACGGTGGCAGTTTCTTCTATCCCAATCCTCTTGAAAGCATGGGCCAGCACCAGCGCCAGCCCTGGTTTGGTTGCGCTTGTTGCCCTTCAAACATAGCTCGCTTCATCCCTTCTCTCCCGGGTTATGTATATGCCGTGAAGGGAGACGACGTATATGTCAATCTCTATCTCTCCAACACAGCTGATCTGGATGTAAAAAATAAAGAAGTGGTTTTAAGCCAATCGTCAAACTATCCCTGGGATGGCAATATCAAAGTCACTGTTGATAAAAACAAGGCGGGTGAATTTGCATTGAAACTCAGAATTCCGGATTGGGTAAACAACAAACCGGTGCCAAGCGATCTTTACAGTTATTCAGATGGGAAAAGATTGGGTTACTCCGTAATGGTTAACGGAAAGCCTGCAGATGGAAAACTGACAGCCGACGGTTACTACACTATCGAACGCAAATGGAAGAAGGGCGATGAAGTGAGCCTTCATCTTGACATGGAACCTCGAATTGTGAGGGCTAACAATAAGGTTGAAGCCGACAGAGGCCGTGTAGCTGTGGAAAGAGGTCCGATCGTGTATTGCGCTGAATGGCCTGATAATAATTTCGATGTTCTCAGCATATTCGTAAACCAAAAACCTCAGTTTGAAGTATCTGATCATCCGGAATTGCTTGAAGGAATCGTTGAACTCACAACCGACGGACAGGTTTTAGGTTATGATGAAAAGGGCCGGCTTGTGGCAGACGATGTAAGATTGACCATGATTCCCTATTATGCATGGAATCATAGAGGCAGCGGCAACATGGCAGTCTGGTTGCCTCAGGAATTGAGTGCTTCACGTCCCACAATGCAGCCTACACTGGCTTCAAAAAGCAAAGTGAAAGCCTCTAAACGTCTCCCCTCCCTTTCATCTCTCAACGACCGTCTTATTCCTAAGGATGAAAACGACCGTTCTGTGCCCTACACCCATTGGTGGCCCGAGCAGGGTTCCACTGAATGGATATCCTACGATCTTCCGGAGGCGGAAACTGTGCAAAGCGCAACTGTTTACTGGTATGACGACGGTCCTTGGGGCGGTTGCAGAGTGCCGAAATCCTGGAAAATATATTACAAAGATTCGGAAGGAAACTGGCAGCCTGTGAAAAATGCCGATAAATACGGAGTAGAGAAAGGTGTTGCCAACACCGTAAACTTTGATCCGGTGGTTACAGATGGCATGAAACTGGAAGTCATTCTTCCCGATGACAATTCAGCCGGCATTTTCGAATGGTCTCTGGATTAATAGGTTAATATTTTGGATAAAGGCCCGTTACCTTTATCCAAAATTTTTATTAAATTTGATTTTCAATAAAATATAAACATATTGACTGAACTAAATATGAACAGCAAAGAAGTAATGAACAAAGCGGCCGACAATATCAGGATTCTGGCCGCATCAATGGTTGAGAAAGCCAAATCCGGACATCCCGGAGGAGCAATGGGTGGAGCTGACTTCATCAACGTGCTCTATAGTGAATATATGGTTTATGATCCTCAAGATCCCTCTTGGAAAACAAGAGACAGATTCTACCTCGATCCGGGCCACATGGCTCCGATGCTCTATGCCCAATTGGCTCTCACAGGCAAATTCTCTATCGATGAATTAAAAAATCTAAGACAATGGGGAAGCCCCACAACAGGCCATCCGGAATTTGACATAGCAAGAGGAATTGAAAACACTTCCGGTCCGTTAGGCCAGGGTCATGTTTTTGCTGTCGGAGCTGCCATAGCTGCCAAATTCCTTCATGCAAGAACCGGTAACCCCGGTTTTGAAAAGGAACGTATTTACGCCTATATTTCCGATGGTGGAATCCAGGAAGAGATATCTCAAGGCGCAGGTCGTCTGGCAGGGCATCTCGGCCTCGATAACCTCATCATGTATTACGATTCAAACGACATCCAGCTCTCTACTGAAACCGGCGAAGTTACTTCAGAAGACACAGCCATGAAATACAGATCCTGGGGTTGGAATGTCTCTGAAATAGACGGTCATGATGTAGAACAGATCCGCCTTGCATTGAATGAGGCTTTGAAAGAGACTGAAAGACCCACTCTTATCATCGGACACACAATCATGGGTAAAGGCGCAAGGAAAGCTGACAATACATCCTATGAAAGGAATTGCAAGACTCACGGCGCTCCTCTTGGAGGCGACGCTTTCCGCAACACTGTTGTCAATCTTGGCGGAGACCCCGATGATCCGTTCAAAATCTTTGATGAAGTTAAAGGTCTTTATGAAGCTCGTGCAAATCATCTCAAAGGCATCATAGCCGAAAGAAAAGAAGAAGAGAATAAATGGGCTGCCAAAGAACCGGAATTGGCTAAGGAACTCGACGGCTGGTTTGAAAACAAGGCTCCGAAGATCGACTGGAGTAAAGTTGTTCAAAAAGAGAATGATGCCACAAGAAACGCATCCGGAGCTGTGCTTGCCGAACTTGCAAAACAGGTGCCCAATATGGTTTGCTCTTCAGCCGACCTTTCCGAGTCTGACAAGACAATATCTTTCCTTAAAAACACCCAGGCTTTCAAGAAAGGTGATTTCTCAGGTGCATTCCTGCAGGCCGGTGTTGCGGAATTGACAATGTCTTGCTGCTGCATTGGTATGGCTCTACATGGTGGCGTAATTGCCGCTTGTGCCACATTCTTCGTTTTCTCTGACTATATGAAACCGGCTGTCAGAATGGCCGCGCTCATGGAACTCCCCGTAAAATTCATCTGGACTCATGATGCTTTCCGCGTGGGTGAGGATGGTCCGACACATGAACCGGTGGAACAGGAGGCTCAAATCCGTTTGATGGAGAAACTGAAAAACCATCATGGCCGTAATTCAGTGTTGGTTCTTCGTCCCGCTGATGCACAGGAAACCACAGAAGCATGGAAGCTTGCCATGGAGAATGTCTACACTCCCACTGCTCTTATTTTATCTCGTCAGAATATCAATGATCTTCCAAAAGGCAACAATTATAAGGATGCCGAAAAAGGTGCATATATCGTAGCAGGTTCCGATGAAAATCCTGATGTTGTGCTTCTGGCTTCCGGTTCTGAGGTTTCCACTCTTGCAGAAGCTGCCGATATTTTAAGAAAAGAAGGAGTAAAGGTTAGAGTAATCTCCGTGCCCTCCGAAGGATTGTTCCGTTCTCAGCCACAGGAATATCAGGTTGAGGTATTGCCTAAGGATGTGAAACGTTTCGGTCTCACTGCAGGCCTCCCGGTAAATCTTTTAGGTTTGGTTGGTGAAAACGGAAGCATCTGGGGTCTGGAATCCTTCGGTTTCTCTGCTCCATATAAAGTTCTTGATGAGAAACTCGGCTTCACTCCACAAAACGTAGTGGTTCAGGTGAAAGACCTCCTCAAGAAATAAACAAATAATTCCCCTCCTAAAATTATTTATAAACAGCGAATAATTAAGGACCAAAAAATTTAGAGGATAAAGATAGTGTTTATCGTTTCTATCTTTATCCTCTATTTTTATAAAGTTTTATATAGATTGGTGACTTTATAATTTTTTATAAATCATCAGTCTTTTACTTTTACTCGTTTGCTGTCCCAGATAAAGTAGCATATCAGCAATGCGTAGGCCGCACAACCTAAAATCTGAGTCAGTTCAAGACCACCGGGAGTTTCATACTCGAATCCGCAAAATCTTGTAATAGCAGCAAACACACCGAACAAAGCACCACCGGCTATCAAACCGGATGCTATCAGAGTACCTCTATCCTGACGCAGCTGATTAATCTTCGGATCTTTTGAAGAATTGCTTACAAACCAGGCAATTGCACCTCCGACAAGCATCGGGCTATTGAGCGATAACGGAATAAACATTCCAAGACAGAAAGCCAAAGCCGGAACTCCAAGCCAGTTTAATATGCATGCCAGAATAGCACCAACCATATAAAGTATCCATGGAGTGTCGCCTCCCATCATCAATGGCTCGATCACTTTTGCCATGGCATTCGCCTGAGGAGCCACAAGGGCATTGTCTCCCGAGAAACCATAAACCTGGTTTAATACCATTATTACTCCACCCACAGTGGCTGCAGAAACCAATGTGCCCAAGAATTTCCAGCTTTCCTGTTTCTTTGGTGTGGAACCCAACCAATATCCGATTTTCAAGTCGGTTACGAAACCTCCGGCCATTGACAGAGCCGTACAGACCACACCTCCGATCACCATTGAAGCCACGATGCCGGATGTGCCGCTAAGTCCGATTGCCACAAAGATTGCTGAAGCGATAATCAAAGTCATAAGGGTCATTCCCGAAACAGGATTCGAACCCACAATTGCAATTGCATTGGCAGCAACCGTCGTAAACAGAAACGCTATGAGAATAACAACTCCCCATGCCACGGCTGCCTGCCAGAATGTATGAATCACTCCAAACCAGAAGAAGAGCAAGACTGCTATAAGCGCTATGGCTATAAAGAAAACGATATGTTTCATGGAAATATCCATTTGCCATCTCATCTCCTTTACTGCTGACGATTTTCCTTTAAGTTCTCTTCCGGCCAAACCCACTGCCTGGGCTATGATAGGCCATGACTTGATAATGCCGATAACGCCGGCCATAGCGATACCGCCGATTCCTATCATTCTCGCATAGTTCTTGAACAATGCGTCGGGGTCCATGGCTGCAAATTCCGGGCTGCCATAAGTTCCCATCAGCGGTATGATAATCCACCATACAAAAATAGAGCCGGCAAATATAACAAAGGCATACTTCAAACCTACAATATAACCAAGACCAAGAACCGCGGCACCCGTGTTGCAACTTAAAACCAATTTTACTTTTTCAGCCATTGTCTGACCCCATGTAGCTGCAGTGGATTCAATTGTCTCGGCCCACCATCCGAAAGTGGCCACGATATAATCATAAATACCGCCCACTAATGATGCAATAATCAAGGTCTTTGCCTGACTCCCCTCCTCTTTGGAATCAGCCTGGGCCGATATCAACACCTGGGTTGTGGCAGTAGCTTCCGGGAAAGGATATTTCCCGTGCATATCTTTCACAAAATATTTGCGGAAGGGAATGAAAAAAAGTATTCCCAATATTCCTCCTAATAATGATGACAGGAATATCTGATAAAATTTCACCGCGATATCGGGATATGTAGCCTGAAGGATAAACAATGCCGGCAACGTAAAGATAGCTCCGGCAACTATCACTCCCGAACAAGCCCCGATACTCTGGATTATAACGTTCTGGCCCAAAGAGTTCTTCTTGCCTAAGGCATTGCTTAATCCCACCGCTATAATCGCGATCGGAATGGCCGCTTCAAACACCTGGCCCACTTTCAGACCCAGATATGCTGCGGCGGCGGAAAAGATTATGGCCATTATCAAGCCCGTGGTGACTGAATAAAATGTCACCTCCTTTTGATCATGGGCCGGATGAAGCACAGGAGTATATTCCTCGTCTGCACCTAATTCCCGGAACGCATTCTCCGGTAGGCCCGTGCCTGTCGTCAAATTTGCTTCGTTTTCACTCATATCGTTCAGTTAGTTCGTTTGTTTTTCGGTTATTAGGTTAATTTAAGATTTTTTATTACCAACTTATTTATTTCTTTATTCCGCGAAGTTAACAAATATCATATTATTACTAAAATTTTCTGTAATTTTGCACGGTTAAAAAATGATTCCATAAAATAAATCCCTAATATATCAATCGTTAAATAAAAATCCAACAAATTAACTGACCATGGGTGAAAATGTTCTCTTAATGAGAAGGGCCAAACAACAATTATCCGGAATCTGGATGAATGTGGCCATCGGATCTCTTATTTACCTTGCTATTTTATGTCTTCTGGAATACACCGTTGTCATCGGCTTGGTTCTTTACGGTCCTTTAACTTTCGGCTATTATCTTTATATGGCCTGCAACGTAGACACGAAGCAAAACAATCTCAATCTTCTGTTCAAAGGGTTTGAAAGATTTGTCGACACATTTGTAGCCGGTCTGCTATATTCTATATTTGTAGGACTGGGATTGATTCTGCTTATAGTGCCCGGAATTATTGTTGCATGCGGTCTCTCTATGACATTCTTTATAATGGTTGATGATCCAAACATTTCCGGAACCGATGCACTCAACCTCAGCTGGAACATGATGAAGGGACATAAATGGGAATTCTTCTGCCTTAATCTTCGCTTTTTTGGATGGATTCTGCTTAGCGTTCTCACATGTGGCATAGGTTATCTTTTCGTTGTGCCTTATATTACTGCTGCTTTTCTTAACTTCTATCGCAAGCTTCGTTACGGCACTTTCTGAATCTCCTCTTATTCTAATCTTAAAACTTAGTCTGAATATAATTTAAAGATTGTTTTATATCATTTTTGATATTAAACCTTTCTGAAGTCTGCATATCAAAAAGTAGATAATCGCTTTTTAGTCATGAATTTCAAATCATTTTTAGTAGCAAGTCTTGTCGTCTTGCCGACGATAGCCTTTGCAAAAGGTAACATTACAGGTAAAGTCTTAAACAAAGCCACAGGCGAACCAATGGATTATGTCACCATTCAATTGCTCACCGGAAATGGCAAACCATTGGCTATCGGTACTTCTACTGCCGAAGATGGCTCTTTCATTCTTCCTAATGTCAGCGATGGTTCTTATATTTTGAAAATAAGCAACATCGGAAGCGTTGATCAGGAACGTCCCGTAAAAGTATCAGGGGGCGATGTTGTTGTGGAGGACATACGTCTGGCCGACGACACGAAGATGCTCCAGGAAGTTGTGGTTGAAGGTGTTAAAAGCCAGATGAGATTTGAATTAGACCGTAAGGTCTTTACTGTTGACGCCAACGTTACGGCTGCCGGCACATCTGCTTCAGAGCTCCTGGAATCTATCCCTTCGGTAGAGGTTGACCAGGATGGTGAAGTGTCTCTGCGTGGTAATTCTTCCGTAACTGTCTGGATCAACGGTAAAGAATCAGGTCTGACCGCCGACAATCGCGCACAGATTCTCGAGCAGATTCCTGCGGAAACTATCGACAGGATTGAAGTTATCACGAATCCTTCAGCAAAATATAGCCCGGAAGGAACTGCGGGTATCATCAATATAGTATTGAAAAAAGACCGTCGGGCAGGATATTTCGGAAGCGCCGAATTAAGCCTTGATTCACGCGGTGCGGGCAATGCAGGAGTTAATTTCAATTACAACAGCAGTAAAGTAGACGCTTATGCGGGAGTGGGTTTCCGTATGAGAAGAAACAAGGGCGGCTCTATTATGGATCGTGAATACGAAAACGATTTTTACACTAAGGGCGAAGGCAGAAGCCCTAACCGCGGCAACAACATATTTCTGCGTTTGGGAGCCACTTTCCACGCTACAGATAACGATGACATAAGCTTGAGCGGTTTTGGAATGTTCGGGCATAACCGCAGCCGTTCCACCACTGAATACTCCTCTAATCTTCCCTCTAATTGGCTCAGCAATATAAACCGTTCTCACAATCGAGGCGACATGAATGCAGCACATGCCGAATTAGGATACACCCATAAATGGAGTTCCACAAATATTCTCGACATCACAGGCTCTTTCAATTTCTGGGGTGGTAAGCAGAGGAATTCCTATGAGCAGGATATGACTTATAATTTTGAAATTGATGACTACACTTCCTATGATCCTGAAACCGGGTATTATTATGACGACCTCTATCAGGAGCAGCACATGAATATGAACAATAAAAACTGGGAAGTGAAGGCCGACTATTCAAATCAATTCACAGATTGGATAAAACTTGAAACGGGATATAACGGTAATTTCTCAAAAGAGAATACCCCCACCGATACCTACACCGGCACTTCGTCAGCGGATATAGTTCAGAATCCTTTGCTCTACAACCGGTTTATATATCGCAATGATGTAAATGCACTTTATGCCACATTGGGAGGTACGGTTAAAAGTTTCAGTTATTCAGCGGGATTGCGTGCAGAGCAATGGACTGTTCACACTCGTTCATTAGCTTTCGGACAGTCTGAAGCGGATGTGCCGGAATTCAAAAAGAATAACTTCGCATTGTTTCCCTCTGTATTTCTCTCTCTTTCTCTTCCACACGACAATGAAATGCAGATTAACTACACCCGCAGGCTTCAACGTCCATGGGGTGGACAGCTTAATTCATTCCACGATATTTCCGACCCAACGAATATCTCTTACGGTAATCCGGAACTCCAGCCTCAATATTCCAATTCTTTTGAATTGAATTATATCAAAAGCTGGACCTGGCACATGATCAGCCTTTCCGCATATCTGCGCACCACAAACAATATGACTAACCGTATCAGCTTCCTTGATGGCGACATTATGTATTCAACATGGGCAAATGTAGCTGATCAGACTAACTCAGGTGTGGAAATTGTAGGTAAAAACAATCTTTTTGGCAGATTAGACCTTACCACTACTGTCAACCTTTACAATAATCATATCAGTGCATGGAAATATAATTTCATTACGGAAAACGGCAATCCGGTGCTCCTCACAGGCGACAAACAAGATAGCTTCGCATGGAGCATCAGAGCTATGGCCTCTGTGAAATTGCCTTGGTCTTTATCATTCCAGGCCACCGGAAACTATAATTCCAAAATGCTGACCGCCCAAGGGTCTCGCCAGGGAGGATGGAGTGTAGACGTTGGAGTGAGAAAGAATTTGGGCAACTGGTCGTTCGCCCTCAACTGTCGCGACCTGTTTGATTCACGTCGTTTCAAAAGCACTACCTATGGACCGGGCTACACTCAATACAACGAACGCTGGAGAGGAGGACGCACTGTGAGGCTTACTATCAAGTTCTCTTTCGGCAACATGAAAGGCAAAGGAAACAACAACCGAAACGAAGGCGAGCCCGAAGTCAACAGCGGATACGGCGACATGGATATGTGATAAACCTAAATCATCCTGATTTGTTATAGGTATATAAACCATATAAAAAGTTAGGATTATGGAAAGATCGACATTCGTAAAAGCTGTCACCGACCTGGTGCAGGAATATATAGATAATTGGGATCGCTTCGATTCCAACCCTCAGATCAGAGTTAACCCCGAGCTTCTCTATGTGGAAGCCATCGATGGAAGTGCAATGCTTGAAGGCATAGGAGATTCCGACGAAGCAATCGAAAATGCAGCTTACGCCCATGGCGACGAAACAATGAGCTCAACTGATTTTCAAAATAAAGAGAACCCTGATTTCTATCCTATCAAAGAATTGATAAAACCGGTCGGACACAATGTCTCGGTGCCCGACGAAGATAAAATCCAAAAATTAGCCGACAATTATTTTTAATTGCCGGCTTTTTCATATCCTTAATTTCCCTTTAAATTAATGGTAAATTATTTAATGAATGGTAGAAAATATGGAGGAATTATGGTCACTTCACCATCCTGACTATATTCGTGTGGGGCCACCAAATAATTTCTGTATATGCGTGATGAAAATTTTTGATAAAAAAGATCTAATGAAATATGAGACTTCACATTAGAAGACTTAACTTCTATCGGGCAAAGCTTAAATCCCGACGAAATTAAAAAATCAATCTCGTAATAATGTTTGTCATCTTTTTTCCATGTGTAATAAAATAATTCATTACCTTTTGAAACTAACATTTGTGACACTAAATTTTCATATACATATCCAAGATTGGCAGACAACTTGTCTAAAAGTAATTTTTGATAAATAATATTCTCAATAAAATCCTTGTCCCAGAATATTAAAGTGATAAACAATCCGGTGTCAGCAATATATAATTTAAAATTCTGATCATTTTTTGTCAAATTCATACCCACATTCGGATCGTCGCTATGATAAGCGACATTAACTGTTTTACTATCTGCTAAAGCTTTAACCATTTCTAAAATTGTATCTTCCGTCTGCCTCCCCACTACTGAATTAATGGAATATCTTCTTGCATTACGCGAGAGTTGTGAAGGGATCGAAATGAAAAGCTTAGAAAGGCGCCCTGTGGAATCTATTTTTAAAAAATCATCTTCATATAGTTTCAGGATCCTTCGTTTTACCTTGTCAACTTTACTGAAATCATTCGTTTCAATATATTCTTCCACAGCCTGAGGCATACCACCTACGAGCATATAAAGCCTGAAATCTTTCATAATTGAACGATGGAGATTTCCTAAGGATTTTTTTTGATTCCAAAATATTTTAAGTGTTTCTATAAGATTTGAATTTCCTATTGCCCATTCAAATTCTTCAAAATCCATAGGATACATGGAAATTCTATCCTCCTCACTGGGTATAGTTATATTTTGAGTATGCTGTTTTATACTTATCAGCGAGCCGGTTTCAATATAATCATATCTACCGTCTTCCACTAAGTATTTAATAGCCTGCCGGGCTTGGGGACATTTCTGAACCTCATCAAAAATAATGACAGACTTTCTTTTCTTGAGTGACACATGGTATTCCGTCTGTAAAACAAGAAATAGATAATCTAAATCATTAAGATTATTAAATAAATCTTTTATAACACTATCTACTTTATTAAAATCTATTATAATAAAGGATTCATATTCTTTTTCCGCAAATTCACGCACAATCGTTGACTTACCAACTCTTCTGGCGCCTTCAATAAGAAGGGCGGTTCCTCCATTATTTTCTTCTTTCCATTGCAGGATTTTAGAGTAGATTTTTCGTTTGAATATTTTTCCTTTCATAATTTCCTAATTATTAATGACAAAAATAATGAATTTTACATTCCCCCGAAAATTTAAATGGCAAAAACCTACATTTCCCCGAAAATTTAAATGACAGAAACCTACATTTCCCCGAAAAATTAAATGACAAAAACCTACATTCCCCCGAAAAATTTATTCTATTATTTTTTCAAATTTATAAACATTGAGATTGAGGAGTAGTCTGAAAGAAGTTTTCCAAAGTAAATGGCTGAAACCGAATTCTGAAAACGATGAAGCAGCCTGTACATTTTGGCATGGTGCCTTTATATAATCAATTATATTTTTTATTTTTGCAATTATTATCATGATTTTAG